>NZ_JBQQCK010000001.1:0-754333 GCF_052246695.1 Gracilibacillus sp. D59
CATCCATTTCTATAATGTGGAGCGATACCAGAAAAGATTAAACGGCCTCAGTCCTATGGAGTGTAGGAATAAGGCCGCATAAATCCTTTTTATTATTTCCACTGTCTACTTGACAGGGGGCAGTTCAAGATTAGAATTTGTTATCGTTCGGAGTTTTCAATTGCATAATGGAAAGATAATGCCTCGTAACTCTGGTGCCAATTTTTAAATTGTTTTATCTGCTAAACATCTTCGACTCCTGGGGGATCAGCGTGATCTGAATATCCACTTTTGTAAAGTGAATTTCTTTACAAAAGTTAACTAAAGACACGCCTCCGGAAGAATTGATTTGTCCAGCCTCTTTTATATTTCAAATTTTTTCTCCTCGTTTTCCCCAACAAATCCTACAAAAAAATAACGAAGAGGTGTCTCTGTATTTTTCTGTTTTGTTCCATAACATGCATGATATAATGATTATATACATATTTTTCAATTAATGATGAGACATACTGTTCAAATCTATAATTTTTTGTTAAAGTAATGACATGAGATTAAGGAGGTAAGCTTGATGCTATTTGTTTTTGTCATTTTTGCTTTTTTTATATTATTTATATTCAATTCTTTAACGATGAGACTTTGTTTACAAACTGAAATGTCAAAGGAAAAACAACCAAATGTTTTTCGAACTATAAATATTTTAATTACGATTTTACTTATATCTTCATATGTTGAAGTTATTTATACTTAATTAAAATTAGTAAAAATAATGTAATCTGTTCTTTAAATGTTTTTTTTTATCAAAAGTATGTTATATTATTGCAAGAGTAAGAAAATAGCTTTATTAAATAGTAGGAGTGTAGGTAGAATGAAAAAAATAGTTATCTCTGCAACAATCGCAGCAAGCGTTATCGCACTTTCCGCATGTTCTTCAGAAGAGTCTGAAACAGTTGTGGAAACAGATTCAGGTAATATTACAAAGGATGCATTTTATGAAGAATTGAAAACAGCCAATGGTGGACAAGTTCTCCAGCAAATGGTGCTTGAAACAATTCTTGAAGATAAATATGACGTGTCCGACAAAGAATTAGATGCTGAAATCAAAACTTTTAAAGACCAGTATGGTGAGCAATGGAACATGGTCCTACAACAGAGTGGCTATAAAGATGAAGAGGCATTTCGCGAGGATTTACGTGTCCAACTGCTTCAAGAAAAAGCAGCAACAGAAGATGTAGAAGTAACTGATGAAGAAATTCAAAAACGTTACGAAAGAATGCAAACAAATCTTAAAGCTAGTCATATCCTTGTAGATAGTGAAGAAAAAGCAAATGAAGTAATTGAAAAGTTAAATAACGGTGAAGACTTTGCAGCTTTAGCAAAAGAATATTCAACAGATACCAAAAGTGCAGCTGATGGTGGTAACTTAGGAGAATTTGGTGTAGGTGAAATGGTTCCCGAATTCGAAGATGCAGCATATAATCTTAAAGTTGATGAAATCAGTAAGCCTGTCCAATCTTCACATGGCTTCCACGTTATAAAAGTAACAGATCGTGTAGAAGTGAAAGATGTAAAACCGTTAGAAGATGTAAAAGATAAATTAAAAAGAGAAATTGCATCCACTAAAATTGATCAAGCAGCTTTACAAACAAAAGTTCAAGATTTAATGAAAAATTCCAATATCGATGTAAAAATTGAGGAATTCAAAGACCTATTTAAATTTGAACAACCATCTGCAGAACAACCTGCTACTGAAGGAACTCAAGAGGAAGGGTCTACTGAAGAAGGATCTTCTGATAAATCAACAAATAGTGAAGAATCTTCTGAAGGAGAATCTTCAGAAAAAACTGAATAGTACAACACATGCCCCTATCTTCCACTTATGTGAGAAGATGGGGGTTTTTATGTTATTCTAATAATATATGGTTGTGTAGAATGAGTACTAAACTGGTTGTATGGAAGATGCAAACTGATTAAATAATCAATTTCAAAATAAAAATCCAATGATTGATTTTGAAATTGGAGTAGGAAGTGATACATTATGAGTTCAATGAAATATTTTTATGACGTTATTACGATTAATTATCAACTAACAGATCAACAAAAACAGGAGCTTTCAACCAAATTCCCCGCTCCTACATTACCAGAAGCCATAAAAGGAGTACATTTGAATACTTTAACAAAAGGTACTCCAGTTTCAGCTCGGGTTTTATTAAATGATTTCGAAGTAAAAAAAACAAAAACAAATAAATCCTTTTTGAAAGTTACATTGAGCGATCAATCTGGAAACATTTCCGCCAAAATGTGGGATAACAATGGCGAAGTGGATACGATGATGCCTATTTTAGAACAAAAAGGTGTTTTTGATATCCGTGGTCAAGTTGATGAATTTAATGGATTTAAAAGTGTTACCGTATATGAAATGACACCTTGCAATGATGACATTGATCCCTTCACATTACTCGCTTATACACAACAGGATATAGAATCATTAAGGGATGAGCTGTTTGCCTATCTTTATGAATTACAACAGCCTTTCCAAGATATTGCAATCAAAGCAATGGAACAACTGTGGGAAGGATTTCGTATTAGTCCTGCCGCTAAAGGATTCCATCACAATTATTTAGGAGGATTACTCAAACATACAGTTGGCCTGATGCGCTTTTGCAGATACATAACCATCCAATCAGATAATCCTTTCCGCGCCGTGATGCAGTTAATCAACAAAATAGAAACCGAGTATAAACTGGAAATTTGGAATTCTTTAAAAGATGATAATGCAAGACCTTCATACGTATGGAAAGACAGTATTGATCATCTCTATCACATGGTACTAGGAATGGCTGAGTATAAATATGACAACATTAATTATGACGCACTGATAACTAGTATTTTGTTCCATGATATTGGTAAACTAGCAGAGTACGATTATGCCGGTAAATCATTTGATATTTTTCACTTTCTCTTTCCTACTGGAGAATTTAAAGACCAAAATCGTAAACAAGCTGGTATTGCGATGGATCCACTAGGTGTAAGCATTGGTCATATTCCATACGGGGTGATGTTATTGTCTAAAGTAATAGAGCATTATAACATTGCTGTGACAATGGAGGATATTCACTTAATGTCTCACTGTATCCTTTGTCACCATGGGTTACCAGAATGGGGCAGTGCCGTACGTAAGCCTAGTAATCTAGAAGGCTATATTATTCACATAGTCGATTATTTAGATAGCCGTTATGAGAATACAGAAGCTGATGAGGAGAAATAAAGATAAATATAGATAAATATTGCTGCAAAGAGACTGGGACAAAAGTGATTTGATAAAAATAATATCCGAACGATTATGCGAATTTCTACAATTAGAAATTGTTATCGTTCGGATTTTTTAATTACGTAATAGGGACAGTGGAAATTTTGACATGTATCAAATGCTTAAAAACCGATCCGGCTTGCCCACTTCGCTTTCGAAGAGCATGTCTTCAGCTAACTTTTGTAAAGAAAATCACTTTACAAAAGTCGATCTTCAGATCACGCTGTTTTCTCTGAAGATCCACTTTTCCTTGCGGTCTTTGCTTGGAAAAGTTAGCTGAAGATAAAACCCCATGGAAAGGGAAGCGGGCAGCCGGAGCGGATGTTTAGCAGTTCAGACCATTTCAAAATTGGTAACAGTGTTACTGCGGATAAACTTTTTATGTTCATTTTAATACATTACATTATTCGTCTTTGGAATGGATTTGTGCCAGTCTCTTTTTAATCAAACGAATTCACGGATAGTTATAAACAGAATCAAAAATAACATGATCAATAAGAATAAAGAGAACGGGTGCTTTTTCGTTAAAAGAATATCAAATATAAACAGGATCGAAATAATACATATTAATAGAATACCAATAATGGAAAAAAGCATTAAATAAAACATGACTTCACCTTTTCTTATTTATCCAATATCATACATTTATAAATAATATTATGGTACTATAACTATATTCATATATAAAGTGAGGGCTTTGCAATGATATTGATTATTGCTTTTCTAATACTTATTATACTAACATTTGATCTGAAAAAAATTCGAGATCAACATGACCAAATCATAGAACAGAATGAGAAAATCATTGAGTTGTTAAACGAAATACGAGATTCATAGACGAAATGGGGGGTTTTTATGGAGTGGCATTACAATAACTGTGTGGTCAGTGATGATAAAGATTTACTCGATTTAGAAATCATTTACAATCTGTTAAAGCCGACTTATTGGGCGAACGACAGAAACAAAGAAACGATAAAGCATAGCATAGAAAATTCATTTTCTTTTGGTGTTTACCTTGAAAATAAGCAAATTGGATTTGCTCGCGTCGTTTCCGACCAAGCAATATTCTCATGGATATTAGACGTAGTGATTGATTCGGAATATCAGGGACGTGGAATTGGTTCCTTTCTCATGCAATGCATACTGGAACATCCTTTACTTAAAAACACAAAATTTGCTTTAGCTACAAAAGATGCTCAACCATTTTACGAAACATTTAACTTTACAGAACGACCATGTATGGTACGAAAACTTACAAAGGATGAACAATAAAGATGCAAGACTGGTTCTTCACAGTTATGAATGAATTTGGTTATCTAGGTATTATGTTTTTAATTGCACTGGAAAATATCTTTCCACCTATCCCGTCTGAAGTAGTTTTAACTTTTGGTGGTTTTTTCACTACCGTATCCTCCTTACATATTGTTGGTGTGATTCTTTCGTCAACTGCCGGCTCAGTCTTAGGTGCGATAGTTTTATACCTGGTTGGCATGCTCCTTAACATTCAACGGTTGGAAAGAATTATTGATAAATGGGGGCACATTCTCCATCTCAAAAAAGAGGACATCCATAAAGCTGATATATGGTTTGAAAAATATGGTTATTGGACCATTTTCTTTTGCCGGTTAATTCCCGTAGTCCGCAGTCTTATTTCGATACCAGCTGGGATGGCAAACATGAATGTTACCCTATTTTTATTATTTACAACCTTAGGGACATTCATTTGGAACACTGTTTTAGTTTTATTAGGAGCTTATGTTGGGGAATCATGGGAAGATATTGTCCATTTTGTAGATATTTATTCTGACATGTTCTATCTACTCATTTGCCTTGGTGTTATATTCTTTATAATTCGTTTATTCCGTAAAAATAAATAAAAGCCATCTCTCTTTAATTAGATGAGAAGATGGCTTGTTACGCATTAATTAAGTACCAGTTTCTTCGATAAAAAACGTAAAACCGACCATAAACTTACAGATATTAAGAACGGTATAATAATCCAAGCAGGCATAATCACCGTCCAATATAATAAGAAAGACTAACAGCAAAAAGAAACCAGCTAATATAACAAGTACTTGAAATGAATTCTCGAACGGCATCCATTTTTTCAAAGTCCTTTCTACAGCATAATTACTTTATTTTTTTCTTTTGATAATATAGCCATTTTCTATTTTATCAAATCCCACTTTTGGGTAATAGTCCATTGCAGCTGGTGCTGATAGCAGAATCAAAGCAACGTGATCATTTAGCTCTTTCTTTACATGTTCAATTAATTGCCTACCGATGCCTTGGTGCTGATAATTCTGGACAACAGCTAAATCTGACAAGTAACAACAATAACTAAAATCAGTCAATCCTCTTGCCACTCCAACTATTTTTTCCTGCTCCCATGCGGTTACTAATACATTTGCATGATCAAGCATCTGTTGCATACGATCTAAATCTTCGTATGGTCTTTTAATACCAGAAGCACGGAAAACTTCTGATAAATCTCTCGGTGTTATTGTGATATCAGTTTTATACATCATATTATCCATCTCATACACTCTCCCATTATAATGTAATACTTACTTTGGCTGTCGCATTAGCAGTGAAATATAGTACCTGGTGCTCTTTGCTTAATTCTTCAACAATCTCTAATACTTTCTCTTTTCGGCTAGAATCAAAATGTACAAATCCATCATCAATCAGAAACGGCAGTGCTAACCGGTTTGCCATAACATGACTTAACGCAAATCGAATGGCAATGTATAATTGATCCTTCGTTGCCTGTGATAATTCAATCACATGAAAAGCAAAGCCATCCCTGTCTTCAACAATAATTTTTTGGTTATCTTCTATATATATTTGCTGATATCTGCCTAAAGTCAGCTTGTTAAAATAATGACTTGCCTGTTCAAACACTTGCGGCATATATTTTTGTGAATAAGTTGATTTTGCTTCAGTTAAGTTGGCTAATGCCACTTGATAGACAGCCCATTGTTTTGCTAATTCTTGTAATTCTTCTTGTTTTATTGCCAATTGATGCTTGAGAATGGAGACATCTTCATTAGCCTCCAGTAAAGTTACACTTGCCTTTTGATCACTTAGTAAAGATTGCCTTTCTTTTATTTTTTCAGTAGTTTCATTGATTGCTTGATTACATTCTTCAAGTAAATTTTGTAACGACTTTTCATCATCAAATTCTCCATTAACAATTTGACTGATCTCATCTTCTGTGAAGATAACAGCTAAGCTATCGTATAGTTGATTACACTTCTGCTGTATCGCCTGAAGTTCTTCCTTTCGTTCCCCCTTTTCGATAAATGCTTCCTCTGTTTCCACTTCTGCCTTTTGTAATAATCGATTGATTTCCTGTTGATACGGTTTTTGTTTCTCTACAATGTCATTTAGCTGTGTCTGTAGTTCTTCTCTTCTCGCTTTTAGTTGAGTATGTTCCATTCTTTTTGCCTGTTCCTTTTGGATCGTTTGTTCCAGATCGAGCGGATCTAATTCCAATAAATCAAAGGCTTGTCCTCTTTCTCTTCTTAATTCGTTTAAGTCACTTAATTTCGTTTCTAACTGCGTTACCAAAAGCAGCTTTTCTTTTTGAGTAACTACTTGCTGGTAAAGCCTCGGCCAATAAGTCAATTCAACGTTTGTCAAAAAAGGATACTGCATTCGTTGATCATTGGTTTTTTGTTCAAGCTGGTTCAAACGTTCTTTTAAAAAAGTATGGCGTTCTTCTTGTTTTAGCTGTTCAATTTGATATTTCTGTAGATCTTTTTCGATTACTGATAATGCATCATGGAGTACTTCTTGTTCTTGAATAATTCGCTCTCGTTCATTCATTTCCGCTTGGCTAAGTGATGTTAACTCTTTTTCCTCTGGTTGTAACCATTGTTTGATTGCTTGGCCATATAGTCTAATCGCGATGTTCTGACCAATGGCAAGAGCAATGGTAACAATGATCCATACAACATCTGTTACAAAGAAAAGCCCAGCACCTAGTAAAAAGCCCATTCCCATAACAAAATTGGAGGTTTTAAGCTTTTTTTGATAGGATTGCAGCCATTTTTGAAATTGTGTATGTTGTTTAGTTTGTTGCTCTGCTTGGTTTGCTTGTGCTATCTCATCTTGATATTGTTTTAACTGTCTCTGCCCTAGCAGTGATTTTTGCAGTTGGGCTTTTTCCTCGATTAACTCCTGCTTTATTTTGGCAGTTGATGATCTATCGTTATCAACATACTGTTTTTCCAACATTAATTTCTCACGCTGATTCGCCAAATCGGCCCATGCTTCTTCTAAATAAAAAGGAAGTTCAGTCTGCCGTAGTTGCTCGATAGTAATATTAATCTGCATATTTTCCAGTTTCGTGATGATTTCTTCTTCCATGTTAGTGATACGTTCTCTAATATGTTGGATCTCTACATCGATTTGTTCGATTTCTTTCTGCAGCTGCATACCAAACTCAAAGGTCTCTAATTTTTCGTCAGGCATCAAATCCAAAGTGCTTATCCGCTGGTCGACTTCTTCTATATTATTAAGAAGCACCCGTTCTTCGCTTTTTAAAGGCAGAATGGCATCCTTCCATTCATTTAGACGTTTCAAACCTTCTACAGGAAACGTAATATTTTGATCTTGTCTATTTAATTGGGCATTTGTGAAATAATAATTCTCTATTAAAGGATAATGCGTTAATCTTTTTTCTATTTGTTCCTTCCGTGACTGGGCACTAATTTTTTCTTGTTCTAATTGGAGTAAATGCTTTTCTATTTCCTCTATGTCTGTTAATTGCTGTCGATACTTACTTTCCTTTTCCTTCGCCTCGGTTAACTGTTGCCTTAGATCTGTTAGTTCTTGAAAAAGCTGATTGATCACTGGCTTTTTTCCATATGGTTTAAACAAATCTGCCAGCTTTTTTTCTAACGTTTTTTCCGCATGATAGATTCGGTCTGTTCCTGTCATACCAACCGCTAATAATACTTCATGTAAGGATTCATTATCAAGATCCTGAACTTGCTTTAGATCATAGGCATCAAACGTGTAGATCGACTGAAATTCTTTACGGTCAATCCCTTGTAAAGCGGCTTGTAACCATTCTTCATCCATTTGTTCTCCATGCTCACCATATATAATCGCCTGATTTTTGTGCTTGCCTTGTACTCGTTCAATCGTGATGGTTTGATCTGCAAGTCCGGAAATAGTTAGCCTTCCCCCAACAGTTGATCCCTTTTTTGGTGTGAACCACTCTGCCTGTTTCGTCTTCAAGCCAAACAACATGTATAAAATAAATTGCCGTAGCGTTGTTTTACCAGACTCATTATCACCCGCAATTTCTATAGGACCATTCAGTTGAAAAGAGAAATGTTGATCAATCCATTTTCCAAAACCATATATATGTATGCTTTCTATTCGCACCTCTCATCCCTCCTTTTCATGTAGTAGTTGGTCTAATAGATATTCTGCTTCTTGCTGTAAATCGATTTGGTCATCCTTTTCCAGCTTCGATAGCCATTTTCTACCTTCTGTGTGTTGCCATAATGGACTGATGGACTTTTCTAGAGATGTTTCTTGAAAAGCAGTAGCCAACTCTTCTAAAAATCGGCCACCATGTTGCCATTCTGATCGCTTTGCTGCTTTCTCCCATTTATAGGCGATAATATAGTTATCCGTTGATTCCTGATTCAAATAGTCAATTATTTCGGGTAATTGCCCGTTTGTGAACCAGATTTCCTTATCTGCTGCTACTTGATAAAATTCGAGCTGAATTAATGTTTTACCTGTTGTAAATCTGTTAGTTAGTTCTTCCAGTTGCCCTGCTACACTTGTGATATCCGTCCACCCACTGGCATCTACTTGCACTTTTTCAAATATAATTGATGATAAAGACAGGAAATATAACTCTGGCTCGTTTTCAGCTAAGGTGACAAGATAACATCCCTTCTCTCCCGTTTCTTTGGTTGATCGGCCTTGAATGTTTCCCGGGTAAACTACTGGTGGATTTTTCGCTATTATTTCACGTTTATGGATATGGCCTAATGCCCAATAATCAAACCCAGCTCGTTTTAGTTCTGTTAGTTGAAACGGAGCATAGGCTGCATGCTCTTGTATGTTTTCATTACCAATACTTCCGTGTAAAGTCGCGATATGGAAGCAATCATCGTCAGTTTTCTGGTATTCTTTTGTTTTATTTTCAAGTACTGCTCGATTTTGATAACTGAATCCATAAATTCTTGCCTGTGTTTGACCATCTTGAATATACGGGTAGGAAGTGACTGCTTCTTGATCAAAGATATAAACATTGTCAGGATAGTTGTGTGGGAATGACTGGCTGTTCAAGTAATCATGATTACCGAAAGATAGGTATACCTTTATCTGATGTTCTTGTAATCTTTGAAAAGCTTTTCGTAATGCCATGTGTGCTTGCATACTTTGTTCTTCCTGATCAAAAATATCCCCTACCAATAATACAAAATCTACTTGATGCTTTATTGCTTGTTCGGTGAGATTTTCTAGTGCTTGAAAAGTACTTTTTCTGATGTCTGTTAATAGCTGCTTCGGAATGTCTTTTAAGCCTTTAAAAGGACTGTCTAAATGTAAATCCGCACAATGTATAAAGGAAATCTTTTTTCTCATTATCGTCACCTTCTTTCTATCTCTATTGTAGCAGAGCATATAACAGAATGCACGTTCGATTAACCACTTTTTTGGAATTATATGTTAAAATATTTGTGTGGAGGTGAGTGTTGTGGATAAAGGAGATGGACACTTGATCAATAGATTGAAAATTTTCTTATTTAACCGATTACATTTTTTGAAATCTAGTGATAAACCACTTGAACCAGATGTTATAGAGCAGTTAGAGACTATCTATGAGCAATATATTTAAAACGGTGATGGCTTATGGATTGAGTATGATTTAGATTATCCGAAACATCTATTTTTACAATATTTAATTAATCATAAAGAGGTTTTGGTTCACGGATCAAACAACTCTAACGAAAGGCTATGCGACTAAAATTCTTGAACTGGCAGTGCTTGAAGCAAAAAAGTTAGGTATCAACAATGCACTTGTTACTTGTGATGCTAATAATATCGGTTCGCTGAAAGCTATTTTAAACAACGGAGGCAAAGAAGATGAGGAATTTGTAGAGGATGATGGAAATGTTGTTAAACGATTTTGGATTGAGTTATTAGGGGGGAGATTGTAATGAATAATGCACCAACGATTTCAGGTAATAAAGTAATTCTCCGACAACCGATAGAAAGTGATATAGAAGACTATTTAAACATCGATCATAACCTTGAATTAATTAGAATGTACGGTGGGAATCGAACTAAAATCAAGACAAAAACTAGATCAGACGCTGAAGAATTTATTAAGAAAATTCGTTCAAATCCACTAGAATGGTGTATCGAATTTCAAGGTAGATGTATCGGGCAAGCTCGCCTAACTGTACACAAACATGATAATCGTGCTCGTTATGCCGTTGGGCTGTTCGATCCTTCAACGTGGGGGAAAGGAATAGGTCAGGAAGTAACGAAACTAGTGTTAGATTTTGCATTTTATAAACTATCATTACATCGAGTAGACTTGCGTGTGTTGGAGTATAATAAACGGGCCATTAAATGTTATGAAAAATGTGGGTTTACAAAAGAAGGCGTGGAGCGTGAAGCTGCTTTTATCGAAGGAAAATACGAAACAGATGTAATGATGAGCATACTGGATCGAGAACATTTTCAATCTTGATCCAATATGTTATTATGGTAAAAAATAGTAAAGGAGGATTCCTATTTGGAGAACCAACATGTAAGAAAATCTCTTTATTTGAGACAGTTGGAGGCACTTATTAATAGACTCTCACCACATGACATAACAGAAGAATTGGAAAAAACTTATGGCAGAGAACTATCTGGTTATGTTGGCGAAAAGAAATTACCCTATTATTTACATATGATACAAAATGAGAAACTTATGTTGTATGGGGTCCGATTGCCTTGGCAAAATCATTTTTTCCAGATCGATAACTTATCCATTTTTCTGAAGAAAATCTTCATCTGTGAAGTCAAAAATCTGAAAGGTAAATTATTTATAAATGAAGCTAACCAATTAGTACAAGAACATGATGATGGAAAATTAGAGATTTATGATAATCCACTGGTACAAGCACAATTCCAAAAAGAGAAATTAGAGGCATTGCTTAGATTGCAAAGCTTTTCCTTTCCCCCGATTCATCCAATTGTAGTTTTTACTCATCCGAATGCAAACCTTAATTTTCAACATCCAGATATGATCCCAGTTCAGCAATTACCTTTGCGTCTATCCGAAATACTTCGCGAGAGTCACACTCAAACCTTTTCCTTCTCTCATTTAAAGAACATTTCTCATTTTTTGTCACGTCACCATCAAGACCGAAGAGTAGATATACTAACTAGATTCCCCATTCAACCTCGTAAAGTTAAATGCGGTCTATTCTGTCCGCAATGTAATAGTAAAGCAATACGGATATATGGGACTTGGGAATGTATAAAATGCGGGTTAAAAGATAAAAAAATGCACATTTATGCATTACGAGACTGGACTCTCATTTTTGGTCCAATAATTACGAATAGGCAAGCACGATATTTTTTAGATTTACCTTCTAAAGATTTGATCAAAAGAATTCTACAGCAAATGAATTGTCCCTCTGTTGGTACCTATAGTGATCGGAAATATGATCTTTCAGACTTATTAGATCTATTTGATCCGTAATTGTATCGATATTTACTTTCAACTTCAGGGGCATTTCTATCAACTTTTGAGTTTCTCTATCAACTTCGTGTGCTTCTCTATCAACTTCGTGTGCTTCTCTATCAACTTCGTGTGCTTCTCTATCAACTTCGTGTGTTTCTCTATCAACTTCGTGTGTTTCTCTATCAACTTCGTGTGCTTCTCTATCAACTTCGTGTGTTTCTCTATCAACTTCGTGTGTTTCTCTATCAACTTCGTGTGCTTCTCTATCAACCTCGTGTGTTTCTCTATCAACCTCGTGTGTTTCTCTATCAACCTCGAGTAGTTCGCCAAACAAATGAAGAAGCTATTTCGCCCAATGCGAAATAGCTTCTTCTTCGATATTATTCTTTTTTCGATAGTTGTAATGCTTTTTTGAAGTCTTTTAGTGAGGTGGATGTGCCGTACATAAGTACGCCGCCTCGATAAATTTTAGCTCCAATAATGGCGAATACAACAATCGTAGCGATTAAAATAAGAATACTTAATCCCACTTCCCAAACTGGGATATCCAATAATCCAACTCGCAAGAACATTGCCATTGGAGAAAAGAATGGGATATAAGATGAGATAACGACTAATGGTGATTCCGGCATACTTAAACCGACCATTGAGATCATAAAAGCCGCTATGATTAAAAATATAACCGGTGTCATCAATTGCTGCACATCTTCTGTTCTACTTACTAATGAACCTAACATTGCTGATAAGGTTGCATATAAGAAATAGCCTAGAAGGAAAAAGACAACCGCATATACGAAGGTGGAGATACTGATATCGGATAGTCCAAAGAATTCAAAAAACCCACCAACTAATTCATTTTGCTTTTGTTGAATAACGAAATAAGCTGTTCCTAACAGAAGAACCATTTGCGTTAAGCCTACCAAACCTATTCCTAAAATTTTTGCAAACATTTGACTGACTGGTGAGGAACTTGAAATTAAAATTTCCATGACTCTTGATGTTTTTTCATTGGCAATATCCGAAGCAATCATATTTCCATACATAATGACCGCCATATAAAGTAAAAACAAAATCACATATACAAGGCCACGGGCTCCGTTTAACTCCTCTTCTGTTTTTATATCACTTGCCTCTCCATCAGCTGTTGCAATTATTTCATTTTCGAAAGAGATAGGTTCATAAATAGAGGCAATCACAGCCGGATCGATACCTGATTGATTGGTTGCCATCTCCACTTTTATTTGTTGTAATTGGTTTTGCAATGTATTTTGTGTAGCTTTGTTTGTATAATCTGTACTATAGTAAGTAGCTTCAGGTAATCCTTCTGTCGATTCCCTAATATCTAGTACGGCAATAAATTCCTCATCCTGAACGGCATCCTGTGCTTCTTCTAACGTCCCGTCAAAATGCTCCAATTCAAAATCTGCTTCCAGCCTTGATTGTAGTTGCGAATAAATTTCGTCTTGTTCTGTTACAACCGCAACCTGGTCTGTCTCACCCGAGTCAAACATTTCTATAACAGATTGAATGTTAGACATTAAAACAATGAACGCTAGTATGATAGCAGTGGTGATTATAAACGACTTTGATTTCACCTTTGATAAATAGGTATGAGAAAATACGATCCAAAATTTATTCATAAGACTCACCCGCCTTCTCAATAAAAATATCGTTCAAGCTAGGTTCATCCAATTCGAATTTACGGATAAAACCTTTTCCTGATATTTCTTCCAACACCCTTTGTGAGACATCTTCATTTTCGATTTGACAAAGGACTCCATCCCCATAATATTTCACTTTAACAACGCCCTGAACACTTTCTAAGAAAGATAAATCGAAATCTGCTTGTATGGATAGATTTTTCTTACCAAATGATCGCTTAATTTCTCGAAGATCACCATGTAAAATCGGTTTTCCATGTTGCATCATACATAAATGCTGACATAATTCTTCTACATGTTCCATACGATGGGAAGAAAAAACGATCGACGTTCCTGCATTTTTTAATTCGATTACTGCTTTTTTTAGCAATTCAACATTAACGGGATCCAATCCTGAAAAAGGTTCATCCAAAATTAACAGTTTTGGTTTATGTATTACAGCAGATATAAATTGTATTTTTTGCTGGTTCCCTTTTGACAACTCTTCTACCTTCTTATCCATATATTGTGGAACTTTTAAATAATCTAGCCAGTTTGTCAACTCATCCAATACTTCTTTCTTCTGCATACCTCGTAACTTTCCTAAATAAACTAATTGATCGCGAACCTTTAATTTAGGATATAAACCTCTTTCTTCAGGTAAATAGCCAATTTCATCACTTTTACTATAGTCAATTTTTTCACCATTCCAAGTAATAGTTCCAGATGATTGGTCTAATAAATTGAGGATCATCCGAAATGTTGTTGTTTTACCTGCACCGTTTGCACCTAGAAATCCAAATATATTCTGTTCCGGAATCTCTATTGACAAACCATCAACAGCTGTAAATGACCCAAATTTCTTCGTAACATTTTCTAATTTTAACGTCACATTCTTCACTCCTTTCAATTATATTTACGGTTTCTAAAAATAAAAAGTTTCAAATAAAAATGAGCTACAGCAAAAACTGTAACTCATGATGTATAAATTTATTGTTCTTGTGCTCCATATAATTCTTCTAATGGTTTTGTAATAATACGGCTAACATCATTAATTAAGACATTAACACGTTGTTCTTGTTCCATTAGTTTAGAAATGTCTTCATGTTGTTGTACAAGCTCAACAACTTGTTTCGCTTTTTCTACTTCCTCTTCCGTAATTTCCATACCTTGCATTTGTTTTTGTTGCAATTCTAACTGGGTGTTACGGAAATTATCGAACATTTGCTTGGAATTCGGATCATCCATTACTTTATCGTAAGCTGCTTTTAAATCCTTAAATTCTTCGCTTTCCTGAATAGCTTTTTCAAGCTCATTTGCACTGTCATAAACGTTTGACATAAAATAATATCCTCCTAAATAGTTGCGTCGTTCAAAGTTGCTTTTCATACAAGTATATCTGTTCCTACATGTACTTTACCACTATAACAAAGATTTAAACGACGATAAAGGGTATCGCCTGAATTAACCCAATAAATCCACCTAATAAAGCACCTAAATAGGTGATCAACTTAAATTCTTTACGGGAAATCGATAAAATAATCTCCTCTATTCGTGAAGTCGGGAAGGATGCTACCTGCTTTTCGACCATTTTCTCCACTTCTAATTGTTGCAGCATATTCGGTACACTCTCTGACAATTTAGCAAATAGCTGATCAACTAATAATGGAAGTACCTTTTCCCTTATCGGCTCAGCAAAAGGAGTCATCATTTCCTGAATCGGTTTCTCTAACCATTCTTCCACTGGAATATTCCGATAAATCAACGAGCGTAATAACTGTTGTGTTTGTTCTTTTTCAAACAATGGTTCGATAATTTGTATCTCTTGTTGCAGAAGATTCGTCCATTCCTTTTTGACAGCTTGCTCGATCCATCTGGTGCCATCTTCTGACCGTAAATATTCGATGACTAATTGTTGGACTTTGTGTGCCAATTCATCGCTAGAGAACATGGATAACACCATATTGCCCAAAAAGCCTTTGGATTCAGCATATTGTTTAATCACGACTTCTATTTTTTGACTAGTTTCTTCATTATTTAATAAATCAATACCTTTATCTCGCAAAAGTTTCGATACTTTTTCCAATTCTACCTCTGTAATTGCCTGATCTAGCCAATCCTTAAGTAATGTTTGTTGATTTTGTTGCAGAAAATTACGAATTTGCTCGATGACTTTGTCTGCAATCATCCCTTTCATATCGTCTACATTAAGGTCTAATTGAAACTTCTCAGATAGTTGGTTAATGGTTATTGATTGAGTAAGAACATTCTCCCATTCTTGATTAACCCTTTTATGCACCTGTTGCTTTAACTCTCGATCCTGCAGTTTTAATTGAATACTTTCTATTGTTAATAAATGATTAACAACCAATTGTCCAAGTTGTTTGGCTAGTTGATCACGCCTTTTTGGAATTACCCCCGGCGTAAATGGCACCTTCCATTTGCCTATATATTTTGCCTCATAAGGTCGGAACAACATCTTAATGGCAATTGAATTCGTTAAACCACCAATAAAACTGCCAACCACCACCATGAAAAGTATTTTAATAAGGATTTCCACCCTTTCTTTCCACCTTTCCGCTTTGCAAAAGTATAGTACCCCTTTTGGTTGCATATAATGAATTAGCTTACATGAAGAAAGTAGGTGTCCACATGCGACAAACATTCCGAATTATTGCCTATCCTAATAATAAGAACAGAATGATTGTACCAACGAAGGCATACCATCATATAAAACATATATCTATGATTCAGCATGGCTTGCAAAGTATTTCCTGTGATATTCTAAGTCATCACAAAAATACAGACACTATTTACCTTTCTTCTTCTATTATAAATCAACTTCATTTAAAAAATCACACACCAATCATTTTGGAGATTGCTTCACACGCCTGTCATATAAACTATCCCTTTGGTGTTCTCATCCAACGTCCACCAAATCAAATATCATATGAACGATTATATCAGGAAATGGCTAGAGTTGGTGCTACTCTTGGATTTGAAACGATTTTTTTCTGCTATCAGCAAGTCAATCCGCAAACTAGCAGTTTAACAGGATCTGTTTGGCGAAATCAACAGTGGCAGACGATTGAAACAGATATACCGCCTGTTATCTATAACCGAATTCCTAATCGAAAAATCGAGTCACATAAAAAGATACAAAATATGAAGCAATTTTTGACCACAAATTCTATTATATTTAATTATGATTTTTTTAACAAATGGCAAGTATATGATGAGATCATGAACCATGACAGAGTCAGTTATCTTTTACCTGATACCACTTTTCATCCTTCTATACAGACGATTCAGCATAAACTCTCCCAACACCCGGTTTATCTTATGCCACTGAAAAATGATGATACCAATCATTTCTATTTAGAACAAGTAGATGATCTTATTTTCGTCACTTACAACGATAACAAGCGTGCATACTACCAAAATCTAGAGCAGTTTAAACAGGAATTCTTCCCGAATGGATTCCAACAGTATGTTTTACAGGATGCTGTAGATTTATTGAAACATCGAGGGGATCCTTTTTACTTAAGAGTGCATACGAACAAATCAAAGCATTGGCATGTCTCCTTTTTATATGCGAAAAAAGATATAGGTAATGAAAAATTCAATAGGGATGGAATTTTCGAATGGAATGAAAAGAGAAATATAATAAAGAAAGTTGAAAATGTAGCTTTAACTTTGAGCAATGTGTTAGAAAATAATCAACTTGGTACGATTGGGGAGGCTGGCTTTGATATCGGTATCGATCAAGAGCAAAGACTCTGGTTATTAGCAGTCCATGCAAAGCCGAGCTGGCAAGTTTTCCAGCATCCATCCTTTGCAGCTAAAACTCAAGATTATTTTACTTCTTTGTTTGAGTTCTCATTAGCTTCTGTTATCCATTCTGAATGATTTTCACCTTTTGGTTTAAGCTATGATACAAGGAGGGATGATCATGGCAAAACCTTCGTCAAAAAAGGAGAAAGACTCTCGTGAAAAATATGAAGTGGATGTTGATCGCATGATAAATGAAGGTATGGCTGGTGGTACGACATACTCGATACATGGTCGGATGCAAATTGAACAAGCAAGAAAATTGCCAAAAGAAAAGGAAGTCTTTCCTGCAGAAACAGATGAAGACTAAAAGATGACACACACTCTTTGAAAAGTGTGTGTATTTTTATGAAGATAAAGGTCATAACACTCATTCTTTGTTATACTAGATGTAAAAGATTTTTTAATGAAAGAGGCCTTAAGATGTTAGCACAACTCCAACAAATGTTTCCTAATTTAGTTACGAATACAAATGAGACAACAATGGATACGATTACGTATAAATGGTACGTCACAAACGAAAATGACATTATCGGTGTACCAAAGGATGAATTAACGGAAAGAGAAACTAAAATTTTAGAAATACTACTTACTCCGTACAAAGCTAGTCAACCACCTACAACCGAACGCGAGAAATTGTGGATGGATATTTTATTTCAACAAGAAATTCCTAAAAAAATGATGGAAGATGATTTATCTGCCTTTCGTTTTGTTTATTTTTCACTATCGGATGAATCGATTGATCCAGAATCATTTCGGGAAGCCATACATGGTTTATTCCCACAAAAAACCTCGATCCTTTGGGAAAACAACCATGAAGGTGTGATCATTCAGGAAGAGGCACAAACAATGGAGGACTTTGTCTCTTATTCAGAGATCATTGAGGTGCTGACAACTGATTTTTATATGAATATTAAACTGTTTGTCGGTCCAACATTACATCAAATTCAACAGGCACCTGATTTTTATGGATGGATCAAAAAATGCTACTACTTAACCAGACAAAACAATCACGATGTTTTGCATTATATTGAAGCGATTCCTTACCTGTTTTTACATGACATTACTGATAAGGAACAACAGATGATTACTAATTCAATTCTTAACGAGGTAATAAATGACGAAGAATTATTAAAAACTGTTCAAGTCTTTTTGGAATCCAATTCTAATACAACATTAGCAGCAAAAAAAATGTACATGCACCGTAACAGCTTACAATATCGTGTGGACAAATTCATTGAAAAAACAGGTATTGATGTAAAACAATTCGATGGAGCTATTGCTGTTTATTTATGCCTGCTGATGCGCACAAAATGGTAAACTTGGAGATTCCCCCTTTCTTTTTTAGACAGGCTTTTGTAACCGTGCACAAATGGGCCAGCTTTTTTTGTGCACGCTTTCTATTTACGTTTGAGTTTTTTACTAGTAAACTAATAGACATAGATGAAACGCTTTCAACAAATTAGGAGGGGAATACAATGGCAGAATTAACATTAAGAAACATTGACAAAATTTATACAAAAGGTGAAGAGAAAGCAGTTGACAACTTCAACCTTGAAATTAAAGACAAAGAATTTATCGTATTCGTAGGTCCATCTGGTTGTGGTAAATCAACTACACTTCGTATGATTGCAGGTCTTGAAGAAATTTCTAGTGGAGAGTTCTACATCGATGATAAATTGATGAATGAAGTTGCTCCTAAAGACCGTGATATTGCGATGGTATTCCAAAACTATGCATTATATCCACACATGAATGTATATGATAATATGGCATTTGGTCTAAAACTTCGTAAATTCAAAAAAGACGAAATTGAGCGTCGTGTAAAAGAAGCAGCTCGTATTCTTGGTCTTGAAGCTTACTTAGATCGTAAACCAAAAGCACTTTCCGGTGGTCAGCGTCAACGTGTTGCATTAGGTCGTGCGATCGTACGTGATGCAAAAGTATTCTTGATGGATGAGCCTTTATCAAACTTGGATGCGAAACTTCGTGTACAAATGCGTGCGGAAATCCAAAAACTTCACCACCGTCTACAAACAACTACTATTTACGTTACACACGACCAGACAGAAGCAATGACAATGGCAACTCGTCTTGTTGTATTAAAAGATGGAGTTATTCAACAAGTTGGTGCTCCTAAGGAAGTGTATGACAAACCAAATAACATCTTCGTTGGTGGTTTCATTGGTTCACCAGCTATGAACTTCTTTAACGGTACATTAGAAGAAGGTCAAATTAAACTTGGTGATACAAAAGTTGAAGTACCAGAAGGAAAAATGAAACTCCTTCGTGAGCAAGGTTATATTGGTAAAGAAGTAGTACTAGGTGTACGTCCAGAAGATATCCATGATGAGCCTGTCTTCTTAGATGCAAACCCAGGTAAGAAAATTAAAGCGACTATCGACGTATCTGAGTTAATGGGTTCTGAGTCTTACCTATACTCTGAAGTAAATGGTCAAGAATTTGTTGCACGAGTTGATTCTCGTACTGATATTCACGGCGGAGAAAAAATTGATCTTGCATTCGATATGCACAAATGCCACTTCTTCGATAAAGATTCTGAAGCACGAATTAAATAATATTGGTATTAAAAACCCGTTTCGATACTTGGAACGGGTTTTTTGCTATATATGGAATGGTATAGGAAGTTTTTGTACCTCTTTAATGATATTATCAGGACAATTCTTGTTCATTAACAATAAGCTCTTCGGTATAATTACAAACTGAACAAACCCCAACATGTGCACATTGATGTGATCTGCTGGAATCTGGAAAACCATCAATCAGTTGCGCATCTTCGGCTTCAATATATGGTGCGTAATCATCATAGTAATCAACAACCTTACCTCCATCCAACATATGTGCATCACACACCGGACATTTATGCTCCATTTTTTCCAACCCATTACATAGATAACAAATATACATACATATCCCTCCGCAATGATTCATAAAAAACCCGGATAAAACAGACTCTCTTTTTCAAATTAGATAAAGTGAGAGTATGATCACCCAACTGATCCCAGTGTGTTATCACTAAGATAAGGAATCACGATGTTGGGTTTAAGGCTGCTAAGACTCTGGTTATCACTAATCGGTAAGTCTTTTTTATACTGTAGCTAGTTTATCTTTCTTTAATCATACGAAAAACTTTTCTCATACTTAATGTTATAAAAAGGAGACACTTAAAAAAGCGTCTCCTTCTTCTCATTTATTCAATTATTGTTGTTGGTTTCCACCAAATTGTTGTTCAGCCATAGTTACTAAGCGTTTTGTGATTTCTCCACCAACAGAACCGTTAGCACGAGAAGTAGAATCTGCACCTAAGTTTACACCAAATTCTTGTGCAATCTCATATTTCATTTGATCTAGTGCTTGCTCTACTCCAGGAACAACTAATTGATTTGAATTGTTAGTTGCCATCTTTGATCACCTCCTGTACCCCATATTGTGAACAAAAAGGAGATCAATATGCTTTTATTTTGTTAGCAATTTCTAGCAACAATTCCAATCATATTATTTTGGGTAAGTCATTTCTTCCGGTTTGATCCATTCGTCAAATTGTTCTGCTGTTAATAAGCCAGATTCGACTGCTGCTTCTTTTAATGTAGTATTATTTGCAAAGGCTTGTTTGGCAATATTCGCTGCATTTTCATAGCCGATATGCGGGTTAAGTGCTGTAACTAACATGAGTGAGTCATTTAAGTTTTTCTCAATTTGCTCATAATTTGGCTCTATACCAACAACACAACGGTCATTAAACGATAACATACTATCTGCTAAAAGTTGTGCCGATTGCAAGAAATTATACGCAATAACTGGTTTGAACACATTTAATTCAAAATTTCCTTGGCTTGCCGCAATACCGATGGTTGCATCGTTCCCCATCACTTGAGTCGCCACCATTGTAATTGCTTCACTTTGTGTCGGGTTAACTTTACCAGGCATAATGGAGCTTCCTGGTTCATTAGCAGGAATCGTAATTTCACCGATTCCACAACGAGGTCCACTTGCTAACCAACGTACATCGTTCCCGATTTTCATTAAGTCTGCAGCTAGCCCTTTTAATGCTCCATGTGCATATACTAATTCATCGTGGCTTGTAAGAGCATGGAACTTATTCGGGGCAGAAACAAAATCTTTTCCTGTATATTCACTAATTTCCGCCGTCACACGCTCAGAAAATTCCGGGTGTGCATTCAACCCTGTACCAACTGCAGTACCACCAATAGCCAATTCTTTCACATATGGAATACTGTCTTTGATCATGGACTCCGTTTTTTCTAACATGCGGTGCCAACCACTGATCTCTTGTCCAAATGTTAATGGAGTGGCATCTTGCAGATGAGTACGGCCGATTTTCACGACATCATCAAACGCTTCCATCTTTTCTTTGAGTGTTCCTTCTAATTTGGCCAAAGCTGGTAAGACAACATCCTCTAATTTGCGGACTGCAGCAATATGTAATGCGGTTGGATAGGTATCATTGGAACTTTGTGATTTATTAACATCATCATTTGGATGCAAGGTTACATCACTATTTTGTTCCTTCAACCATTGATTTCCTACATAAGCAATCACTTCATTAACGTTCATATTAGATTGTGTACCACTACCTGTTTGCCATACTACTAACGGGAAATGTTCAAATAATTCACCAGCTAATATGCGGTCAGCAGCATGTTTAATCGCATCCGCTTTCAACTGTTCCATTAAACCTAATTCACTATTTACAATAGCAGCACTTCTCTTTAAAATGGCAAAACCTTCTATAATTTCTTTTGGCATTGTTTCGTTGCCTATCGGAAAGTTTTCTTTACTTCGTTGTGTTTGAGCACCCCAGTGCTTATCACTCGCAACCTTGATTTCGCCGATTGTATCACGTTCAATACGATAATCCATTATAAACTTCTCCCCCTTATGTAATCTTCTTCTTTATTGTATCAAAAAACAAAAAAAAAATAGAGACAAAAGCTATTTTGTCTCTACATATGGTATACCAGTACGGTAAAGCCCCCTTGTTTCCATTCCACCAAGCCCTCTTTCACCAGTAAGTGTGTTTTTAAGCACATCATAAACATTCACTTTATCCATAAAAGGTGTGTAGGCTACCTTTGCTACAACATAGACGGGATCTAACGCATGAATATTGACGCGATCTGGTGAGCTTGCAAAATTAGCCCCTGCGCGAATCAGTGATTCGAAGTGTGATTGACAAGCCCCTGCAAAAATAATCAATTGATCGAGATTAGGTGCCCATTCTCTCACTTGACGTACCGCTTCAACAAAAAAACGAGTATTACGATATGCTGATAATTCTTTTTTGCTCCCTTTTGACTCTGAATAGGCATCATGACCAGTAATCACAATGATTTCAGGCTGAACTTTTTTTACTAAGTCTTCCATTTCAATAGGCAATTCTTTTTCTGGAACATAGACACCATGCACTTGCAACCCGAGTCGCTGATATAATTCGATGCATTTTTTTAAATAAAGTCGATCACCATCAATGTGCAATACTTTTACGGGTAATTGAAATCGTTGAATATTACGTGGCTCTATTTTTTTATGCTCATAGTCTTTTTTTTCTTTCATTAATTGATAATCTTGACGAAAAAGACGATATGAATACTCCTCTTTTTCTTTTATTTCATCTTGTCTTTTTCTGATATCATCTTCCGGTAAAATTCGAACATCATCTATAGAAGCGTCTGCTTCCAACCGCAAATCTTCGCCGTGCAATAATACTTTATCGCCATTTATATTTTTGACTCGAAAAACGATATCATGTTTGTAAGAATATCTTGTCACAAGCATTCCTGTCATCAGCTTCACCAAATCACCCCATAATGAGCTTGCTACTATAGGCTATGTACAGCTATCGATTTTGGTGAATCACAACAAACATTAGTGAGATAATAAAGAGAGACTTCCATCAGTGGGGGTTTTACGGACGATTAGCACCGTGATAAAGAAGGAGAGCAAAGTCCCGTATAACACACTTAGTTCTGTTCAAAATAGATATAAACTGCGAACCAATGAAAATTCTCTTCTCTTTGGTGTTGCTTCCTTCCAATCTTTCATCGATGAGTGGGAAACCGACGCTGCGGAAAGCGGGTATGTTACCGTAGCGTATCACTAGTACTCATTTCTAACGAAGAGGGAAGGAGGCAAATCTAAGGGGAAATTACTTCGCAGTTTATATATTTTGCGCACATTTTTCTACTTAATTAAAAAACCAAGAAACAAATGCTTCTTGGTTTATGGATACAGTCCAAAATATTCTTCTAGGGTTATTTTCGATTGATAAATTTCTGTTGCTATTTCCTTCCCAACATAACGTAAGTGCCATGGTTCATAACTGTATCCAGTAATATCTTCTTTTCCTTCTGGATACCGAATAATAAATCCATGCTCATGTGCATGGTCCTTCAACCATTGCCCTTCATTTGTTTCGATAAAGCTTTGTTCCAAAACTGACACTAGTGCTGCTGAGGCAACATCCATTGCTAATCCTGTCTGATGCTCACTTGTACCAGGTTTTGCTGAAAATTTATCTGCATGCTCTTGACCGTTCGCGGCAACATTGCTTTCATATAATTGTTTCTGGCGATCATAGGAGCGATAACCGGAAACAGCTACTAGTTCTAATCCAGCTCCCTTAGCATCTGCAAAAAGATCCTCCAAGGCATCTGCTGCTACTTTTCGCAATAAGCGTTTGGGATTACCCTCTCCCGCAAGGTAAGAAACATTTGCCTCTACTAAGTTATCTGGTTCGAACCCGTCTGGTAATTTACGCTGTTTATTAACAACAAGTGATACACTGTTAGGGTTATCAATAACTGTCAGCGAATCACCTGACTTTTCGTCACTTTGTTCATTTTCTTTTTCGTTATTGTTTTTGTTTTTGTTATTGTTTTCTTCTGGTTCCTCCGATGGAACAAAAGATTCTGGTTCTTTCTTCTTATATTCATTTTGAAAATCTCTTTTTTCTGATGGTTGCGCCGAATTATTTTCTTGCTGACATCCAAGTAAAAAAGCTGTCAACAGGATAAAAATTACTGTTTTTTTCATTTTTAAACCCTTCCCTCATTACAACTAAAAATTTGCACTTTTGCTATTATAACATATTCTATGCTTGATCCATATAGATGGGGAGAACTAAAAACAGCTTCTACAAAATAAAAAAACATCCAATTTTGTTATATTTAATCAAAATAGATAAGTCTGATTATTGTTAACTGCTCTATCGATGGAAAATAAAAAACCTCGTCACTAAATTGGACGAGGTCTATGCTTATGACTCCCATATATAACTGTTATAAGTTTTGCTCAAAGCTTTAAATGCTTCTTTGTTGTCTTCATCTATTGATTGGTTAATTTCTTCTTCTAAGCGTGCCTTATTCCAAGTAAAACAAAGATCGTCCAATACAAGCTGTGACGCTAATCGAATTTCATAAGGAATTTCTCTTCTAGCTTTAAGTACCGGTTTTGGATTCATATTGAACACTTTCAATTGATAACTCACCTTATGTTTTTTCACGAAGCACGCCTCCCTTTCTATGCTCTACTTAAATACTATTTTATGATGAAAAATGATTTTTGTTAATAGGTTATTAAACATATTCCCTTAAATTGGATATATTAAACGTATTGTGCTATGTTTTTAGCAATTTTTTCAGCCATTAGGAAACACTATAAGTAGACGTAAAACACATTCATTTGATAAGCTTATCTTACTATAAGAAACATCGGGGGACGCTTATGGATCAATATCACAAATATAAAGAGGGAGAAAAAGGTGCCTGGCTAAGTATCTTTACATATATTCTACTTGCTACAGTTAAATTAGCCATTGCAAGCATTGGTAACTCCTCCGCTTTACGAGCCGATGGTTTAAATAATGCCACTGATGTTATTGCATCAATAGCTGTTTTAATCGGTTTAAAAATATCTCGAAAGCCACCAGATGAAGACCACCATTATGGCCACTTCCGCGCCGAAATGATCGCTTCACTACTTGCCGCCTTTATTATGATGACCGTTGGTATCCAAGTGCTATTTGATACAGTCCAAACCATTATTACAGGCGACTTTTCGCAACCAGATATGTTGACAGCATGGACAGCATTAGGTGCTGCAGTTATTATGTTTATCGTATATCTTTATAATTTACGATTAGGGAAAAGAATAAACAGTACTGCCTTACAGGCTGCCGCTCAAGATAACAAATCCGATGCACTTGTAAGTATCGGAGCGTTTATCGGAATTATAGGGGCTCAATTTCAAATATACTGGTTGGATCCTTTAGCAGGAGCAGTTGTAGGACTGATTATTTGCAAAACAGCGTGGGATATTTTTAGAGAAGCTACACATACACTCACAGATGGATTTCATCCGAAAGAGTTGGATCAAATCAAAAAAAGTATCAATACCCATCCTGATGTATTAGACATTAAAGATGTAAAAGGGCGATTGCATGGTAATCAATCCCTGATCGAAGCGACTATTTATGTAGATCCATTAATGACTGTGGAAGAAAGTCATGAAATTACCGATCATATTGAGGAGAAATTAAAAGTAAAGCACGATGTACCACATGCTCATATTCATATTGAACCATATGAAGAAGAACAATAAAAACACAGAGCGCACGTATAGAAACGTAGCGACTGGAGCTAATCAACTGAAATAAAGTGAACCTATGATCAGTGGGGGTTAGCGTTTCTTCTTTATCGTAGGATGATTCGTGAAGCCGCCTAGTTTCTTGGCACTTCCGTGGACAATACGACTTATGAAAAAGGACTGTAGCCAATAAGGTTACAGTCCTTTCGCAATTAATTTATCTAATAGTAATTCAATATTTACAAAACCATATGCTGTCTCTTGATAAGTTCCGTGACCAATTGTTGTTTGCTCTTGCTCGATTTTTTCTGCCCCAAAATTCAGGTAAAACTGATGAGTTGGATTGTTTGTTAACACCCAAATTAGCAACGATCGGTAGCCTAATTCTTTCATTTCTTCTGCAAAAGCTTTTAACAAACGTTTTCCTAATCCTTTTCTTTGATGGGACGGCAGTAAATAAATGGCAAAAATTTCACCGTCATAACCAAAACGATCGGTTCTTTCTTTACCACCGGAAATAAACCCAACGATTTCCCCTTCTTCTTCGATCACTGTTACTGGCTGTTGCTGTCGTGGCAACTTCAGTATCGTTTCCCAATATATTTGCCGATGTTCTACTGTAGTATTGGATAAATCGAGTTCATTAATTAAATTCTGGTAGGTTGCTTTCCAACTATGTACATGAACCTCTGCAATAGCTTGTGCGTCTTCGATATGTGCCTTTCTAATATGATACATGGCTAACACCCTAACATTTAGATTGTTAAAAGAAATACTGTTAAAATCGCACTTAATACAACTAAAATAACATGGATCCGGAGCCAAGCAAGTCCAATTGCCACAACACCTGCTATCACTCCAATATATGGTTTTTCTGGTACCACTGTCATAATCCCCGGGAAAATAAGCGCACCTAACGCCGCATATGGAATCGCTTGCAACCACTTATTCACCCAATCCGGAAATTGAATTAAATCAACGATAAAGGCCGGAATTATTCGAGGAATAACTGTAACAAGTGCCATTCCAATAATAATGACCCAAATCATAATCTCTCCTCCTCTAAAACGAAAATACCGATAAAGGCCCCTAGAACGGTTCCTACAACAATTCCCCAGCCATCTCCTATGTAGGGGCTCACTAGATAATTGATCAGCATTGCAGCAATACTAATTACAGCGATCCGTTTATATTTTCGTATAGGAGGAATCAATAATCCAATAAACATGGCATATAACGCCACACCCATGCTCTGACTTAAGTTTTGAGGAATAATATCCCCAAGCACTCCACCAAGGAACGAGCCAAATACCCATGACAGATAGGAAGTAAGCATAATCGTTCCATAGAAAAAGTAGCCATACGCCTGATCACCCTGTTTTTTATAAATCGATGAAACGGAAAAGGTTTCATCAGTTAAACCTAATGACAACCCAAATTTCCAATTCAGTGCATAATGCTTTATTTGATTAATAAAAGATAAGCTCATCACAAAATGGCGGAAATTTAATACGAACGTGGCAATGATAATTTCCAGAGCGCTGACTCCAAGCCCAATCATTCCAGCGCCCATAAATTGTGCTGCACCAGCATAGACAAGTAGACTCATGCCAGTAAGCTCCAGTAATGTCATGCCTGCTTGCTTTGCTAGAACTCCATAAGCAATTGCTATCGGTAAATAGCCTACAACAATTGGTGAACCAGCAATGAACCCATCTCTTATTTGCATCTTTATCCATTGTTTCTCCTCTAGGCCCATTACAATAGTTGCTCCTTTATCTTAATCTTCGAGATTGTCTTGGTCTGTTAAGATAATCGGACCTTCTTTAGCAATCACTAATGTATGTTCGAACTGTGCAGAACGTTCCCCATCGACTGTCCGTGCAGTCCAATTGTTATCATCCATTTTACTTTGCCATGCACCTTCATTAATCATTGGCTCAATTGTGATGACCATGCCTTCTTTAAGACGTGGACCTTTTCCTGCTAAACCAAAATGCGGGATTTGCGGATCTTCATGAATCGTTGGACCAATGCCATGTCCTGTAAACTCGCGGACAACGGAAAAGCCTTCCTCTTCTGCATATTGTTGAATAGCATGGCCAATGTCACCGATTCGATTTCCTGGCATTGCTTGTTCAATTCCTTTATAAAGAGAAGTTTTTGTCACTTCTAATAATTTTTCGGTCTTTTCATCCGGTTCACCGACTACATATGTCCATGCAGAATCTGCCAGTCCACCATTAAGATTGACAACCATATCAACTGTGACGATATCACCATTCGTTAGCTTTTCATCACGTGGAAAACCATGGCAGATTTCATCGTTTACAGATGCACAAGTCGCATATGGGTAGTCATTGTATCCTTTTTGTTCTGGAGTTGCTCCATGTTCTGCTAAAAAGGATTCAACAAATGCGTCAATTTCTTTAGTTGTCACCCCAGGTTTAATTCTCTTTGCAATTTCTTTATGACAGCGCGCCAGTAATTTACCAGCTTCATGCATCATTTCTATTTCACGTTTGCTTTTTCTAGTGATCATTTAAAACTTCCTTTCTAAAATCCTTTACCAAAATTCATCTCTATAAAGTTTATCATATTTTCCTAAAAAGATGTGTAAGAAAATGCTCTCTAATATAAGTAATTGAACTTATGATTCTTCCCATGACTGTCCGTTTTAAAAAAACAAATAACCCGTTTCATTTATAATGAAACGGGTTTGTTTTTGGTCAGGCCATCTTTTAAGACAGCCCAATTTTTGGATTAATATCCGCCGTATCCCCAAGAAGCACCAATGATGATTAAGAGAATAAACAACACGACGATTAGCGCAAAACCTGAACCGTATCCATATTGTTGTGCACCCATCTATATCCCTCCTTATAATACTTACACTTATAAACTATGTAAAAGGAAAGGAAATGGTCAGTGTTATTTTCTAAAATGGGTGATTACCTATTTAAAGACATCTTTCACACTGATATTATGTCAAGAAAATAGACATAAGGAATAGGGAGAACTTTTCTTTTCCCTATTCCTATCCACACCTAACTTGGATGGTCTCCACAAAACTATAAATCAAATAAACAAATCAGTCTTTTTTATTTTTAATGCTTTTAATTAGCTGAAACATTATTAAAGTAATTATGATAATTAGTGAAATAATAAATACAGCTGGTTGAACAGAGAAATGATATTCCAATTATTTAAAATGTCGTGTGATAACTTTTCAATATTGTACATCATTATTTATCCTGTACTGCAAAACCTGAAAAGCCATCTTAGAATCAAATCAAGATCAACAAATGGAGCATTTTCATACATTTCCCCATATCCTCAACTTCTTTCTGTGTTTGTGACTTGCTCAACCCCCTTCAAAATCTGACTTTAATCGTATAATATAAGAAGCACTTAAAACCCCCTATATTATAGAGTGCTCGAGGGAGATTATACTCCCTCTTCATCTGATTTTGTCAAAAAAAATACGCCTACTTAGACGCTTGTTTCTTGTTACTTAATAGATCATCTTCTCCATTTGTTGCAAATACTGTAAACTTTCAACAATACATTATGCACAAGGTACCTCAAAATCAAAATATATTCAATTAACATTTTGGGCTATTTACAGCGTATCCCCTCAAAAAACTTGGGTAATACAAATGATATATGAAATTTATGGTCACACATTTCAAGAATTAGAAGTTGAAGCGGTGACTGCTTTTATCGACAGTTTAAAGTAGAGTGGGGGTAATTCTGGGGGTACTTTTTAAAAAAGCCCCCTATATGAGAATTACTATTTAAAGACATCTTTCACACTATAATAATAGTAAAAAGCAAAATACGTCATTAATTCCTTCAAAAGCCTATTAAAACAACACATTGTTACTATATTGCAAAAAAACACAATTGCATAATACAGCATAAATACGAAGGTAACTGGGGGAGTTTTTGGGGGAATATTTGAGGGATAGAATTAATACGTGGGTAGATATATGATAGGGATATACAAGGCATCTACTTAATAAGTAGATGCCTTTTTTTATTCCATTTCTGCTAGTGTTGCTTGCATTTGTTCTTCGTTTTCTATTGTTGCATCACTTACCATTGTTTCTACTCCACGATAATTATATTTTGAGTTCTGAAGAAAATCAAAAGCAAAAGATTTTTCCGGTACATCTTCCTCATAATAATAATCTATAACAGCTGATTTAAATATATTTTCAAGCATGTACTCATGATTTGATATATCCATCAAGTATTTTTCTTCTCTAAATTCTTTAATGATATAATCTGTAAATTCCTGAACTTCTTCTTCTTGTGCTTCATAGTCCCGTGCATATCCCATAATTTCATCATGTTTTTCCGTTTCCGTTCCATCACTATTTGCTACTTCCTTAACTTTTTCCTGCCAAGAAAGGTTTTCTTTTTCTTCTTCTCCAGTCGCTACTTCCTCTGTTTCAGCCTCTTCCGTATCTTTGTTATCTGCTTCTGTTTGCTCACCAGTAGTGTCCTCACTAGAACAAGCCACAACAAAAATTAATAATAAAAATACTAATAATTTCTTCAAACTAACCTCTCCCCTTTCTTCCATTATTCTACAACATTTCCATGAGAAAAAACACCTACTTTTATGTAGGTGCCTTATTTCTATCTTCTAAATATATTTGGAAAATCTTTTTGAGCTGATTCTTCAAATTGTTCTACATGATATTTTCCAGCTTTGATGTCGTACATATTTTCAAGTATGTAAGTACGTAGTGCATCATCCTGTAAGTATTCTACATCTTCCTCAAAGCAAAAGAAATTATTCTTCAAGCGACGATCATAGACCTTTATTAATATTGAATGATCATTGACGTCTACAGATGTTTTTAATTCATATCGATCTTGTGTGCTTTCCATGTATCTTCCCTCCTCTCTTCCTGTGTCTTATTAACTATTACTTTCGACACAAATTGTAAAATTCCTTCCAAGAAATACAATTTGCATAAACTTAATATTCGGGAGTATAATAAGAACAAACGTTCCTGTTAATGAGGTGATTTTTATATGATCGAAAGAGGTAATAAAAAGTGGACAGCAATGATGATGCCAGAACATATGGAGATGCTACACAATATTTTTGAAGAAGAACTGAAAGTAGAAAAGCCTATCCTTAGTGAAGATCAGTATGAGGGTATGCAGATTACAATAAATAAAGCAATGGAATATAACCAAAAGATCGATATAGTCTATTGGAGCAATTTTAGACTGCATACTGCAGAAGGTTACATCGATAAAATTAGAGGTACTTCTCTTTATATAAATACTTCAGATGGAATTGATCAATTAGAAATTAATAATATTGTGGAGTTGTCTTTATGCGAAATATAACCGAAGAAGAATTTAATATAGCGAGCCGTTATTTGTTCTTGTCTATGACCATTGAAGTAATCCAGAAAGATCTAAATACATTACGAAACAATAATATATTTAAGATAAGTGAACCGTATATCGCATTGCTGGAATCAGTTCTAAGAAAAGCTGTTGAGGAAAGAAGAGAGTTGAAACAGGAAATGCATAGGAAGAATTTAAAGGTACTGCAGACGGATAAAACAGATCAATTTACGGAATATACATTCTACGCTAAACGTAAAGAGGAGAAACGGAATTATTTTAATCCGGCTATAAGGAAGAAAGTTCTGGTGATTATTGAAGAGTTTTTTGAAAAAGCTGATATAGGAGAGACGGTGTAGTAGTCCTTACCAAAAGCAAACAAGGGGTATCATGTATGTAGTAAATGGTAAGGACTGAACACAATGAGAAGGGAATATGTTTCCCTTCTTTGGAATTATAGCATAATCAAAATAGAAAATGAAACCCACCACTTAATTGTGATGGGCTTGGAGCAATGGCGGTGGTTCTCGTTTAGGGCACTGCGGATTTTAAGAAAAATACCTTTGCTATTTATCTTTTGCAAGGTCTTTTCTGTTTGGAGCAAGTGGTGGTTGTTCTAACCATTTATTTTTGCTCATTAAATTGAACCACTCTTTTGTAATCATTAGATTTTTTAGTATTATTTTTTCATAATTCGTCACTAGGTCTATTCTCATGGCAGATGCTAGACCTGCACCGTGATATGATTGGGCTGATTGTAACAAGAATCCAATGTGATACAACATTAGCTTATCTGAAAAAGGAGAATCTTGGGAAATTGTAACCTCGGATTCCCAAGACATGGGAACAGGCAAGTTATCTCCTTTTAGTATTTTACTTAGTGATTGAATTTGCTGGTCGGAAGCGTTCTGCGTGCTCTTTAAAAATTTTCTAACCTCTTTTGATTGTGTAACTTGACTAAATCCAATGGAAAGAGATTTCTCCATTATTTTCTTTTTCAAATTAAGTGATAGGGCAATAATTTCTGTTGACGCTAAAGGGCGCTTATCTCCAAAAAAACCATCTATAAATTGCTGACCTGAAACAAATTCAGGATTCTCTTCTGGGTAAAAGTACGGGTCTCTTTGAAAATGCCCTTTTTCGAGTAGTAATTCAGTTGTTCGATGATACATACTCATCCCGTCATTACTACAAGAATCATAAAAGTGCCTCAAGTCCTTCCTGACAGAAGAAGTAAGTGATGTTGAGTGCCCTAGTATACCATGTAGTGTCATAATATGTAAATAGTGCAAACAGAAGATATCAGAAAATAACCTTTTGGCTCCTTTGTTAAGGTCTGATTCATTAAAGCCAACTGGTACTGGGAAATCTTCATTTTCAATGAATCGTCTTATTTGGCTTATTTGTTTATCAAATATCTTTATTGCGTCTTCGAACAGCAGTTTTATCTTCTCATCTTCTATAATGGATAGCATATATTTATTTACCATATCAACGGCTGTGCCATTTACATATTCGCCCCATAATGTCCCTATTTCAGCAGATGTTAATTTTAATTCTTCTTTATCCATATAATCACCTCTTTCTAATATTTCCCTAACTATTAAAATTTATTAATATTACTATTGAGCTGATAGGGGCTTTTGTAGTACATACAGTATAAATTAAAAATTTTAGCACCGGTTGTTCCACACCGGTCCATTTTCATTTTAAAGAAAACCCACCACTTATTAGTGATGGGCGTTGGATAATGGAGAATGCAGTGTTCATCTTGGCACTGCTTTTTTGTCCGTTTTAACTTAAATAAAACCAATTGAAATTACCCATAAAAACAATATCGTAAGAAACCCTGCATTTATTTTTAATCTAAAATATTCCGTTTCTAAGATCATGCTCCCCCGCCTTTCTCCATTTATTAGACATAAAAAGAGAAGATATAATAAGGTTGCGAACTTCACAACTTTTAATGTATGATTGTATTAAATAACATTATAATATTTAACCTAGACAGCTATTAACAATACCTCCGGCAAGAGTAGTTTTGTTAACGAATGCTGTCTCTTTTTATGTCTACATAGATTGTAAGTGAAGAATTATGGTTTGACAATACAGTGTGCGTATTTAGCACATTATTTGCAGATTATGCAACAAGAAAATTTTATATGTAATTTTTGCAGGAATTTTGTTGAGTGGTGTAGAAATAGTTAGATTAAAGTGCTTTTTTATAACAAAGGAGGAATTAAATTGCTATTACCTACATCAAAATTTACTGAACAATTAGCTAATACTTTCATTGACCTCTATCAAAATACGGTTCATTTAAAATATAAAAATTTATTAGAAATAAATCCTGATGTATTTAGGCTTTACGATAAAGCTAATGTAGCTGCGTATAGGATGACAACTAACAAAGAATTTTTTGAGCATAACGATCATTTATATTTTGTCTTTAGTAGAAACTCTAATTTTAGCATTTTAGAATTAGATTTAACTGACTTAAAATATTATCATTTTGATACTCCATTTTTTGAGAAGACCCAAAGAGATATATTATTAGAATATTTAGAGGATGTTTCAAAAGGTGATATTATTTGTGATATATATATCCCTACAAACCTAGAAGAAGTAGACGATTTTGCTAAGGAGTTGTACAAAAGAAACGCAGAATCGCTATTAACCAAAGAAACAGTCGAATTTCAATCTCACAATAATAAGCCGCAATCTTTTTACGCAAAAAATGCTGCTAGGTATGCCTATTCAGAACTTGATCTTAATCCAATTATTAATCGTATTAATGATGAAGATTTCTCATATCAGTTAGATCAAGCTATTGCAGCTTATGATTTTTCTTTGTATTTACCGGCATGTGCAACACTTGGTGTATGCTTAGAAACAGTCTGCAAATTGTTATTACAAAGAAATGGTGTGAAAATTAAAGATAGTGACTCAACAATGTTGGATGGATTGGGAGAAAGGTTAAAAGCTAATGGGATAATTAATTACAAATTAAAAGGAAGAATAGATGTTTGCTATAAAGTTAGAAATTTAGCATCTCACACTAGTCCAGGGAAGATAGTTAAAAGCGATTGTCACTTTATACTTAACACCATTTCGGAAATTGCTGAAGGATACTTTTAAAAAAGCACCGGTTTTCCCGCCGGTGCTTTATTGATTTAATTTTACTATCGTTTTACATAAATAGATTTTTAATTAATTTTAGTATTAAAGTGTACCTTTATTAAGTCTGCGTTGTAGTTCTTTTACTACTAGTGATGGCCTGCTTAACTTTTTATCATAAACAGTACCAAGATACTTTTGTAAAGCTCCAATTGTAATTGGTCCAAGTAATCCATCATCATTAACACCTATAAGACGTTGCAAGGCTTTAATTACCATGCTTCCTTTTTTGCCACTACCAAAATCAATAGTCGTGCCATAAAAAGCGTTTGTTACGCTGTTGTGTACTTGATCACTTATAATACCATCTACTGTAGTAGCTAGATATTTTTGCAATGCGGTAGTAGTTGCATTACCCCACTTACCATCTACCGTGAGACTAGCTTCATATAAATTCTTTTCTAAATAATTAAGTGGATCAACAGCGTTAGACTTAGCGTAATTCCATCTACCCTTGTGTAATTCAAAGTGCAAATGCTTACCAGTTGAATGTCCAGTATTCCCCATAATACCGATCTGTTGACCTTTCCTTACTCGATCACCCGGAAAGACTGTTCTAGAACCTCTTTTCATGTGAGCACAAACACTTTCATATGTGTCGCCATGAACAATGTGCTTAATGAAAATGACTTCTCCATAGCTATCTGAGGTATACGACTTTGTGACGGTGCCCTCTGCAATAGCGTAGATTGGCTGATAACCACCCTCTGCAATATCCACACCGCTATGATCTGGTCTTGATGATGTTCTGAATTTACTGGTAATACGCTTTGTGTCTGTTGGCCATTTGAATGTTGCCATATTATTTTTCCTCCTCTTTATCATTAAACTCAGTTCTAATTTCTTGGGTGATGCCTGTACTATTGTCTTTGTCAATTGCTCTTAATTTTTCAGCTAATCCAGATGGCACGAGTACACCAACCTCAGCTAGATTTTCCACAATACTTAGACCTTCGTTCGCAATATAAAAAAGCACAGTCGCATAAGTGACTGCACCATTAAGTCCAAGTATTTGATCTACCACGTTTGCCAAAATGATTACTACCAGGATAAGCAATTTGCGAGCATATCCAAACAGTGATTTACGTGACCACAGCTTTCCATTTCTAATTGCTTTAAAGATTCCAGTTACTACATCCAATGCCATCAACAACAATAATAAATGCAAGAACTTCACATCTCCGAAAAGATACATTCTTGCAGCTTCTAAGTGTTCGATATTAACATCTCCCATCTTCTGTTCATCTCCTTATTCATAATAAGTGTGACCCCCTTCTATCTATTTTTGGGTATTTAAAAAGCACCTCTTGTTGAGATGCTATATAGCTATTTAATAAATATTTACTTGTTCATTTTAAAAACTTCTCTATTTCTTCACTTGCTTTTACGATATAATCTGAACCAAGTCTCTCCATTGTGAAACAAGAAGTCAAAGCAGAAGCTTTTACATCTGTCCAAATAGTAGACAATAATTCCTTAGTTTTAGAAATATAATCTAATTCCCTGTCTTTCTCTTTCAATATTTTCTTGAACTCAAATAATATTTTACCACTTAAGCTTTGATAAAGTTTTTGGTATTCCTTCTCTGAGAATTTATACTCTAATTGATGACTGATATCATTTCTTAATTGGTTTAGTCGAGAAATGGGATCGTATAACTCTTTTTCTATTACTCCTAAGGCATAGAGTAAATTTAATCTACTAATAAATCTATAGTTATTTAATTTATCATGATATTTAAAGAAGAAATTTGTAATTTCTATTAATTCTTTTTCTACATACATGTGCACCCTTAATATGACCATTAATATTTCCTCATGTTCTGTCTTTCTTAAGAATTCCATTCTTTCATTAGAATACTTAATTAATTGAGCTTGTACATACTCTGTTTCCATTTCATTCATTTATCTCCCTCCCAATTATCATAATTCGACAAAAAGGAGGAAATTCCTGCAATAAATTAAAAGAGCCTAACTACTAGTTAGACCCTTCCATAATCTTATCAGCGACATGCTGTCTTACGATTCCTTGCAATGCATCTAAGTTAGAATTCTCGTTGTATTGTTCAGATGTAATGGAAAAGCGACCATTCACATGAATAGTCCGGTCTTCCGTTTGCCCTTTAAACTGAATGGTTACTGATTTAACTTCATTTTGCTCATAATTCATGCTTACATTTGTAATTGACACAATCATTAGTTTTCACCTCCTTTAAGTTCCTTTTCTTCCTTATTTTCAAATGCTTCAGACAAAATAAAATGAGCGAGCGCCTGCTCCCCCACTAATTCTTTATCATATTCATTTACAAGCTTTTCTACTGTTTTAAACGCAGTTATTAAATTCTTATCATCAATGATAAGTACTTCATTTTGTAAATATTCACGCTGGTCGGCTAATTCTTTCATTTTACCCTTATCCACTACATCAAACGTGCCTTGATTGTTTCGCTTTAATTCCCCTTGCTCATCAAGCTTACAATAATCCTTTAAGAGCAACTCTTCTTCCTGTGCATACTTTTTTCTTTGTTCATTAATTGCTTCTACAATCCTCATTCGGTGAATATTCTTCTTGCCTTTTGCTGAGATCGAATTTAACAAAAAGTCACTCACAATACGTAAATCTTTATTTTTTAGTTTAATCATGCTACTTCCTCCTCTTTTTCTACTTGCTCCATATAAACACCTTCAAAGCCTTTTCGTAATCCATTGACTTCAAATACAACTTCTGCTGTTCGTTCACTTACCAATACCTTAAAGCTATTTTCCAGACGCTCTAAGATCGTAACTTCAGCACTATTTTGTATGTGTGGTACTACAAAATAATTTGATATGGTTTCTCTAAACATTGGCTCAATTAAAATAACATGCTCTCCTTCTTCGAGAACATGTTCCGTATATGCCACAAATCGGTTGTCTGGTGTTTCTAAAGCATACATCTTTCTAGCACCATAATTGTCTGTGTCTACTATTGCGGACTTTGATCCTGTTACACTAAAATCACTGGTTACCACTACGCCTCCAGCAGTAGCATTGTTGATATAAAATGTATTGTTGTTAGCACTACCAAAACCAAAATAACCTAATCGATTTCCATCAGCATTTTGAAAATCAACATAAGTTGAGGCAAAATTACCGGTAGCTGCTGATTTCATTATCAATGATCTACCAGATGAATTAACAACTGTAGTGCCATCAATATCTACACCACCTCGCAAAAATACACCATAGGTGGAACCCTGCACGTTAGAACCATCCACTAGAACACCAAATTCTCCACCTTCAAGAACAAGACCTCCAATCGCTCTTATTGTTGCATCAGTGTAGTATTGATATATTTCCATTGCCCTTGCGCCCATATCATCCTTGAACACCAAAGAGGCAATATCTCCATGATAGCCACTAGTTGTGTGTACGTTCATTTCAATGCTACTATTTGTACCTTCGAAAATAAAACCATCATTATCTAGCGTTATGGTTCCGTTGGTACCTGATTGAGTAAAGGCAGAACCGTTTATATTGACGCCGTTAATAGTACCGGCATTGATGGTACCAAGATCACCTGTAATATTAGATAGTACTGTTACGGCGCCTTGTAGTTCTATATTGGCTGCTTGTATTTTAGCAGTTTCACTGGATAGATTAATTGCTCCAATAACACCATCTTCATCTACTTTTAAAGCAATTTGATTACTATGCTGTGTGATAGTGGACTCCGCAGTATCTACACGACCTTCTAAGCTGTTAAATACCGATTCTTCAACTTTAGATGTAATCGCACCTTCCAACGCACTAATGTTTTGTTCAGCAGTTGTGGTTCTAGTTTCAAGGTTCGTTACAGTTGATTCCTCAGCTTTTAATTCTATTTCTCCAGCTAATTGTGTGATTTCGGATTCCGCAGTTGATAAACGTGGATCAAGAACATTGCCAATACCTAATTGCTTAAATTGGATATTACGTAAGTAGGTGACACCTGTGTTACCACTCCATCTAGTTAATATCCTTAATCTTACGAATGATGACTCTGACCTTGTACCACTACCAATATTAACAAAACCGCTTTTTTTAACCCATGTGTTTACAGGTAATGAACCATCTGAGAATGCATACATGGTGAGCTCATTCGGACCCATACTTTGCTTATTTTCGTCAAAAAACTCCACCCCTACATATAAAATGCCGTTAGAGGTTTCTTCATTATAAACTTCTAACTCAATGTAATACGGATTATAAATATTAATTGGGATAAAATCTGACCTCAACCCCTGAGAATCTATAGTTTCAATCCAGTTAGTACCGCTTCCCGATAGAGGGGCTATTATTGAGTATGAACCTGTCTTGAATGGATCTGCTTCTAAATCACCTTGGTATCTATCATCAATTAACTGGATCCCATTTAACTTGGTCATAGTGTTTAGGTCTGTAACAGCATTATCTACATAAGTGGCACCAACTTTTGTGCTTATTTCATCCTCAAGTATAGTCATACTGGAATTGAGACTACTAATATCTGTTGTGTGACCGTCTACAGTAGATTGAACGCTACTCACATCTGCACTGATACCATTCACATCAACCTGCAATGTACTTACCTGGTTACTTATGCTTGTGACATCGCTTTGTAAACCATCTACTTCACTTTGGCTTGCCTTTAATGTAATAGCAGATGTGTTTGCACTAATGTCAGTTTGATTCTGTTGCACTGTTCCGTCAAGGTTACTTAAATCTGTTATTACAATAGATAAGTCGCCTTCTACCGTATCTAAATCAGTTTCTACAGTGGTTATTCTCCCACCTTGATTTACTAATTCAGTATCATTAGCATCTACCGCAGTCTGTAGATCACTAACAGTTGTGTTTAGGGTGTTAACCGTACTACTGTCCGCTTTCAAAGTAAGTTGACCATCCACATACTTTACATCTGCCTTGTCCAATAATTCCTGATCGATTTGTGATTTGACCGTATTTGTGTAACTATTCGCATTGCTTTCAGCTTGACTTGCTACCGTATCCGCATGTGTTTCAGCGTTGGTTTCCGCTTGATTCGCTTTTTGCGTTGCATCAGCTTCAGCATTACTTTGTACTGTGGAGTCTTTAGTATCAATTTGTTCTTGTGTATAAGTTGCTTGTTCAAGTTCCGTCATGCTGATTTTTTGTTGAATTTGTTTCTGCAGGCTTTTCCAGATGGCATTGACTTCATCTTCCGTGTATTCTGTGTAATCACCAAGCCGTACTGTTTTCTTACCACTTCGTTTAATCGACCTTTCTTGAGTATGAATCCTAGCTTCAAGATATAAAGGTGGATTGAACGTGGTATCTTTAACTTTAATGGTATCGCCAAAACGGATTTTTTCATGCTCTAGACCTATAACCTTTTCTAGATCCACAATATTCGCTTTATACTCTATAACACTGTTTACACGTTTTTCTAACTCGTTTTCCGTCAAAGTGGTTAACCGCTCTAAAGTCATGTTTTGATCAGTTGACTGTGGCTCGTAGGTTTTAATAATATGTTGACCTTTTCTACTCCATCGTTGTAAAGCTTCTTTGTCTTCAACAATTACTTCTAGCCTTGTTTCATCTTCACGTATTGGTCCAATACCTTTCAAAGCAGTTACGATATTTTTAAAATTTTCTTTTCGTTCGATACAATCTAAATCTTTTCCAAATTCAGCTTCTCTTCCTTGCCAGGACCCCACACGTTCAAGTAAATCAGCATATCTTCTAACAATTTTGTTTCCATTGGATTCAACTCGAAAATGCAATTCAAGTTCAAATTTGGATGCTATACGTTTCAAATATGCATATGGATTTGTATGCTCATCGAAAGTTAACGTTCTGACACCATTGAAATCTACTCGTCCAACTTCCACTTCTGTACCCGATAAAGCAATTTGAGCGTGTGACTCGGCACTTAGCGCATCCGTGGTATGTGGGTCTATTACTTTTGCAGTTTTCAAAGTTAAATAAGATGCTGAAGTGTAAACATCACATTTTAGCAAACCTTTTATGTCTCTATACTTTTTTGTATTTATAATATAAAACTCAATTAGTTGGTTATCTTCATCAGGGATAATGATACGATTTTGTTTAGTCAGATATTCAGAAAAAACCTTATCAGCAAAAGTTATAAAATCAAAAGTTTCAAGTTTACTTTTAAGTGACTTTTTATGTTTATCTTGCCAAAAAGCATCTTCCGGAATATCATCCAAAATTACATCCGTTTGATGGTCAGTAATGTGTATCATCTAATCACCCCCTACCTATACGGCTCTCGATATCGTGCATTTGTGTTAAATGAATTACTTGGCATTTGAATTAACCTGTTTTCCTCAGGCTCCAAATAAAAATAACTAGCACCAAATTGTTTCAAATCTTTTCGAGGCTCACCGTTTATTAAAATTAACTTATTTATATGATCAAATGTAATGATGTCGCCTACATCAGCAATATAAGGTATCTCATTTTCTGCTGGATCATTTAATTTCCAGACTTTTAAATCATAAATAGATGCTTGTGTTGGATTGTGATCCCCGAACTTTGCAATAGATATTTGTATTTGGGCTACTTGATTCAGATAGAGATTTTCCGTATCTGTAAACCTTCTGGTTTCTCTCGCTCTATGCGTTCCTTCATCGTCTATTTTCGCGACATACGATGTCCATTCATTGCCTTTTCGTTCTAGTCTTAACACACCTCTAAAATCATGCCAAGAACCTGCATAAGAATCATCAAGGAGATAATGTCCATTCGTTGCATTACCAGCTCTAGCCTCACCACGATTTTGATTTAATCCTACCCAAGCATCCTTTAATGTAATACGACCAATGATATTACCATTTACATCTAACAAGTACATTTCTACTCGACCCACTTGTTCAGCAGCATCAATGTTTTGTACTCGAATATCTATTTGGAAATCTTGCAATTGCTCCGATAAACTTTTCTTTAAAGCAGGGCCATACCATTTAGCGGTACCAGCCTCTACTCCCCAATCAGTTACTATAAATCCAGATCCACTTGGACTCAATGTTCCGGAAACAGTACCATTGTCTAATTGTGTTCCCTCTGTCCAGCCTACTAAAGAATCCATTGGATCATGTAAGATTAATTCTTTTTCTTGAAAGACTATAGAATCTACATCAACAGGTTTTCCGATCATCATGTATTCATTATTTTGATTTTGAAGCATAGCAAATGTAATAGGTGCAAGTACTTCTAACTCAAAGATAGGTTGTGATTTTGCAGTCCCCTTGTTTGTTAAACTTACATAATCAGACGGAAATGTGTATGGTTTTTCAGGTCCATATTTGTATGGATCCGGACAGATGAATGTAATGGTACCTTGACCAACATGTAATAATTCCTCTACATCTAAACTTCCATCAACAACTGCAAAATAAGTTCTATTTGGTTCATCGTCAAATACTAATGGTACTGGTTTATCCGTTAATAGCCAGCCAGCGATATCTTCCTCTAATCTTTTTAATTCTTCATCATCTATTCCTTGAAAAAAAACAGGTTGTTCAATAATTCTTACTTGCGTTTCAGTACTTTCTAAATAAGCACCAATTTTACCTGCAACAGTTAACAAATTTCTAGTAACAGGAGCAAATACTGAATACCTTTTCTCCTCATCATCACAAAAAACGAAATTTTTGCGAATTCCATTAAAACTAAAAGAATAATTCACATTTGCACCCCCTACTCAAATGAGCTATCTCTTTCAATCTTAAAATCTTGCATTTCTGTCACATCGTCCACCACCATCTCAGCGAGTACTCGGCTATCCGGTGTAACTAGTTGAATGATTTGTGTTTTAAATCTACCCATAGTAGCTGCTATTCCTTTTCCAATTGCCCCTAATGTGTCATCATTTAACGGCAAGGCAGCTTCTGGCCCCGCATCTCCTGCACCTTGCAATCTACCTCCATATTGTCCAAAAATAGTAGGTTGAGTAAATATAGCACCCTTTGCTCTCCAATCAACGTTTACCTTTGGTACACTCACACCACCAACTGGATTTAAGTCTAAGTCACCTGTTATATTAAAATGTGGAGTAGGAATATCTAGTGATTTAAAGCCACGAATAAAGCCAGCAATGATGTCTTTGCCCATCTCCCAAAGATCAATACCTTTGAAAAAGTCGATCACATTTCCCAATATGTCACCAACCGTATCTTCTATATTACCCATCTGATCTTTGACTGCTTTCCACATCCCCTCAAAGTCACCAGTAACCAGTGCCTTTAAGAAAGCTAGTCCATTTTTGAAGGTATCCTTCACAAATCGCAAAATTCGTTTAATGTTTTTTAATGTCATATCCATATATTTTCGTATTCCATCAGTGATAGACTTGAATTTTCCACCTGTTTTTTCATCTATCCAATTCAACGCTGCTGAAAATACATTTTTTATATTTTCCATAATTTCAATGATCCAGGTGACAAATTGTTCCCACTTTTCACCGAGCCAATCCGTTATAGCACCCCAATTTTTTATGATAACAACTAATCCTGCTATCGCTGCTGCTATTGCTAACACAATCGCAATAATTGGTAATAATGGTATTTGTAATGCTGTAACGGCAGCTGCAACACCTAAAATTACTGGAATAGCTATCGTTGCAATAGCAATTAATGCTCCAAACACTGTAACAAATGTTTGTAAAGGACCAGGTAATTTTGAAAACCAATCATTCATCTTCCCCAGTCCACTCACTATTGGTGGCAAAACATCCTGAGCAATTTCAGTTAACTGCTCGCCAAGTGGAAGTAATGTTGTTTGTAATTCTCGAATTGATGATTCCCATTTTTCTCCTGGTGATTTTTGAGCCATTTCGTCAGCTTTTCCATTAGTATCATCAAACGCAGCTCCTACTTTAAATAAACTAGCACTCGCATTAATACCTAAATCTTCAAATTGTGTGGATATAGAAGATAGAGCTTCTTGTTGGTCGGATGGTGACATTTTTTCTAAATCTTTTTGTACGGATATTGCTACATCTGCAACCGTTGCTTCTCCATCTTTCCACTTATTAAATGCTTTTTCTGTTCCATCTGAAAAGTTTTCAAGCGAATCTTCAAATGTTCCATCGCCCATTCGAATTTGTAATTCTTTAACAGCATCCGCAACCAAGTCAGTATTCCTTGCTCCGTTTTCTAGACCATTTTGCATAACTTGAAGCATTTGATCTGCACTAAATCCAGCTTGTTCAAACAAAGGTGCATATTCTACTAATGTATCCATGAAATCATCGCTCCGATTAAGTCCATTCTGATAACTGGATGCAATAAAATCGAGAGCTTCTTCTGCAGTTAACCCAAAACCATTCATTAATTGTTCAGCACCACGTATGTTTTCCTGTACTTCTGTTTCAGTACGTTTTGCGATTGCGATCAATTTGTTAGTAATATTTTCTAAATCAACATTATTCAAATCTTCAAATGTTTGTTTAGCAATAATTATCGCTCCAGTAGCTTCCTCGATGGATCCAACTACACCGTTTCTAAACACTTGATCTACTACATCATTTAAGTTTTCAGCTTCATCTGCCGTTAAACCTAAATTTGCTTGTAAGTTTGTTTGTGAATTTCCGATTTCCATTGCACTATCAAAAGATGCCTGGCCAAGTTCAAGTAACTTATCAGAAATACCTTGTAGCAATTCAGTAGCTTCAATTAAGTTGTTTAGATCCATTTTGTTACCTAATTCCTCTAAACCATCTCCTGCAATATCACTACTATCCTCAATACCATCTAATGATTTGGCAAACTTAGAAATAGTTGTCCTGGCATCATTTATTTTTGTTTCTAATTTATTTACTTCTACTGAATTTTTACCGTAAACTTTCTTTGTTTGTTCAAGTTGTTGCTCCAAATTTTTAACGGTACGTTCAGTCATTTTCATTTGTGATTGTAATTGTTTCTGCGCAAGTTCCGTTCTTTCTGATTCACTTGCATTTTTATCTAATTCAGCATTTTGTAATTTAAAAGATGAAGTTAAATTCTTTTGTTCTGATTCTAAGACTTTGCTTTCTTGTTTCAATTTATCCAAATTATCTTGTGCTTCACGTGCTTCTTGTGCTTGATCAGATAGACCATCATTTACTCGATCTAATGATTTTTGCAATGCGATTTCTGCACGCTCTGAATCTAATAATTTCCCATACATCTTTTCCAATTCTGCTGTAGAAGTATTGGTATCTTTCGCCATAGCCTCGTACTCATCACGTAACATTTTTGTTCGCTTTTGGGCGCCTTCCATCTGAATATCTAGCTTTTTCTTTTCAGCTGCTAACTTATCAGTTGCTTTTGCATCCTTACCCATAGCTGCAATATGATTTTTATACTCTTTAGCCGCGACATTCATTACTCTATTGATGTCTTTTAGTGTATCCGCATATTGTACTTGTCCATCCATTTTAAAATTGAGGACAACATTCTTTTCCTTATCAGGCATAACCTCACCTCTTTCTATAAGAAAGGTGTTTCGTCTAATGTATATACTTGCTTTTCTGTTCCTCCATCTTTTAATGCATCTGGATTGTTATATTTCAGATGCATAATATACTGTTTCAAAAAATGATTAGGAGTTACATTCCAAAATGTTTCCATGCTCCAACCTAATAGCGTGTTTCCAACATAAAAATAAAAGTCCCAATCCAGTTCGGGGGATTGAGACTCAACATTTGCTTTACCTAATTTTTTTTTTCGGTTTTTAGTTTTTCTTGATCTGATATTTGGAAATTTTGATTACCAAATATATTAAATGCTACTTCAAATACACCTGGTAAATCAGAAAGAGGAATTGATGACTTAATTTCATATGGGGTGCAATCCGTACCACCCGATTTCACCATTGCGTAAATAAGAGCATTCATTAATTTAATTTCTTTTTTTCCTATTGTTACTTTTCCTTTTTTTAGCATCATATTTAAATCTTTTTCAAAAATATGATATGGTTTCCCATATGCTTCCTCCACATATGGAAAGCTTTCAAACGTAAAAATAACAGGAATATCCACTCCTTGTATCCTAATGGTATTCCTGCTTATATTCACATTTACTAAATCACTAAGTTTAGCCATTCATGTTTCCTCCTTAGGCTACTGTAATTGTTGCTGTAGCTGTTTTTGTTCCATCTTCCACACTTGTAGCTGTAATCGTAACAGTTTCACCTGTTGTTGCTGAAGCATCCACTGTTACTAGACCATTTGCATCTACTGTAGCTATTAATTCATCACTTGATGACCAAGTAACACTTGTGTCCGTTGCTCCTGTTACTGTTGCAGTTAATTGTTGCGTGCCTCCTGCTGCGACACTCGCAGTTGTTGGATCTACAGTTACAGCTACTCCGCTACCTGGAAAAAGCGTTGCTATTTGTGACTCATCAGCAACAACCTGTTTCATAAAGTCATCAGCTGTAACTCCTGTTGCACTATCACGTACTTCTGAAAAATTGGCTTCTGTAACACTATTAAACAATAGTGGTGTAGCCAGAAATGATGCTGATACATCTCGTACTTCTTGTTCATCTGTCGAAGTTGCAAAGGTTTCTTCTGCAGGTGATTTTTGAACACGTGGATACCAACGAGCAATACGTGAACCATCAGAAAGTCTAGCAGTGAAGCCCATAGCAAACATTGGATACTCTTTTACCTCAGATGTTTCAAAAGCAATACCTTTATTCGGCGTTACACCGTCAATTTTGTCTTTAACTTCCTGTGGCAATGCAACATGTGTCAAACTTAGAGTGAATTGTGTGTTTTTGGAAGCATTGACAAACATTTTGCCGGATGCCCACTTAACCACATTCGTTGGGTTACCCGCTATTCCTAATTCCACAATATTGTCAAAGTTATAAACTTGTGTGTCATATGTTGGAATAGCGTCTTTGGTGTCTTTACCACCAGTCATAAAACATAAATACAACGACTCAATCGTTACTAAATATAGCAATTCTTGTGCTTTTGTCATTCAAATCATCCTCCCATTTTCTTTATAATTTTGTTGGCCATAATGTCATTGATTTTGTCACCTTCACCATCAAAAGTGTTTTGAACAAAGTGTTTACCTTTTACTCGTCCTTTTCCATTTGCTTTTTTATGACCCTTATCTACCATGTGCCAATAGAAAGCCCACTCTTCAAATTCAACGGAGACACGGTCTTTTTTCACGACAACTTTTAACGCATCTCGAAGGTGTTTTCCTCTTGCATCTGTTTTTGGAATCCTCGGCTTTAATTTCTCTGCAAAATACTCTGCAGCTTCTTCCAAAATATCTAATTCTACTTCTTTATTAACTTTCAAAAGTGTATTAACTTCTTTTAAGGCATCCGCAAATCCGTTATTATTTTTAGCCATTCACACACCTCACATTGGTGATAAATTGTGTTATGGTGGCATCGTTCTCGTCATAAGGAAAACCTTCAAATTGGCTATAAGAAACACCATATTTATTGAACACATCCTTTAATGGTTCATAAGCGGTTTCAGTTCCATTTGTAATGACAGCTATCTGATATAAAGGCATAGATTTAATTACCTGAGATGAGGATCGTTTATGCGTCTCATTCACAAATTCATAGACAATATAGGGGTAGTCAACATCACTAGGCTCACTATCACGATAAGCAATAATTCCAGATTCTTTCATGATGGATCTTAATTGTTGAAAGCTAATCTGCATAAGATAATGACACCTCCATAACCCGGTCTTCTTCCCGGACATATATACGCTCAATGTCATAGATCCGCCCACCAATTTTCACTCGGTAATCGTCCTGGTTGTTCTCTACTACTCGATCAATACGAACTTCAATCTTTTTCATGATTTCTTGTGCATCTTTAAAAGTAAATTTATCAGCTGCAGTTATACCGATATTTTTGTATTTAATTTTTCGGTGGAATAAATAATCTGTAATTACTCTGTCCGTTTCCGGATCAATGGTTTCACCAATCTTCATTAATTCAGCATTCCATTTAAGTTGATTCGTCTGTCGTTTCAATTTCCGAATACCCCTCCTGGACAAAGAATGGAGTAAGTGCATCTAAAGCTTGTTCTAACTCTTTTTCAGATACACGATAATCATAAAAAATACCTGCAACCATTATTACAAGCCATTCATCTTCTTTTCCTAAAGCATTTTGTACGTATTTTTTAGCTCTTGTAATATAAAAAGGGAGCATGGTTGTATCCATGCCCTCCTCCCAATGAATATGACCCTTTAATTTTTCTAGATACTCAGCATCAGTTAACGCCATTGTCAATCACTCCTAAGCTACTGTAATGACAGACGTATCAGACTTAGTATTATCCTCTACAGAAGTTGCGGTAATTGTAGCTGTTTGACCAGAAGTAGCACCTGCCAATACAGTTACTAAACCAGTACTGTCCACTGTTGCTACAGTTTCATCACTTGATGACCAGGTTACGCTTGTATCAGTCGCATTTGTCACACTAGCTGTTAATTGTTGAGTTGCCCCTGCTGCAACCGAAGCCGATTCAGGCGTTACAGTTACCGTTACGGGGTTATCAGGGTGTAGGATCCGCTTGTCCTACTTGGTAACGATAAACAGAAGGTTCAAATGGACTGTAGACTAATTGACCATCTAGTAAGTTGTAAATCTGGAAGCCTACTTTATTTGTACCTGCATATTTTTCAATAAGCTTTTGGATCTCCATTGCACCAATTACATCTTGAATGTGGAATGTTTTAATATCACCAAAGTAGAAAACAGGTACTGTTGGATCAGCTGCATCTGCTGCATCCGTAAAGTCTACTTTATGGCCTAGTAACTTATATCCTACACCGTCGGACACTTCATGCAATAAAGGCTTACCAGTAGTATCAGTCATTCCTTCCAAGGTAGTCAAAGCAGCACGGTTGATAATCCACATTGATTTTTTAAGTACTTCGGTTACAGGTTGCCCTTTCAATTTAACAAGTTCTTGATAAAGTTTTTGTGAATCGACTGCAGCTGGATCTATAGTTGTTGATTCATAGTAAGCAACAGCTTTTTTCTCTAATGCACCAGGGTTTTCATTCCCTACATCGTTACCCTTGAACATGTAATTTGTTTCTTTACGTACATAAGCTTTTTTCAGCTCATCGATAACGATTTGTTCAATTGGAGCACCAGACATTTTAAGCAACTTTTTAGTAACAGTTGCAAGTGCATCGAATTCAGCCGGATCCAATAGAATTTCATCAAACTCTATGCCAGTTTCCACAATCTCAGTAGTACGTTCATCCTTATTAACGTTAGCATCAGCTTTCTTAACTAATACTGGATACTTTACATCACCTTTAGTTTTATGACGAGAACCATATTTACGTAGTAAGTTCTCCTCTTGTGCATAAGTGATAATTTCAGAAGCAATAACCTCTGGAACAGTTACAGAACCATTACCGGTGATAATACCTAATGAACGAGCTTCTGTTTCATCTATTTGACCAACAACGAATTTAGCAAATGCAGAACGGATCTCTTTCTCTTTTGTTTTGGAGGATTTATGACCACGAGTGGAAAGACCTTTTCCAATAGCAGTCATGACTTTATCACGTTGTTCTGGCTTAATTCCGGAACGTTTTTCTCCTTCACCTTCTCCATCATCACCGTCCTCTTCTTCCTCGTCACCTTCGTCTTCTTCTCCCTCATCATCTTCTTCATTATCGTTGTCTTCTTCACCATCATCATCGCCAGCTTCGTCACCTTCACCATCATCTTCCACATTTTCTAAAGCATCTGCAATTTCTTGCGCTTCTTCAGTTAGTTCATCAACCTCGGTTTCAACCGCTTCTAATTCTTCCTCACGCACTTCACCTTTTTCGATTTTAGAACGTAATTCCTTTAAACGTTTTTTATTTCGTTTTTGCATAGCAAGTAACATTTTTTTATTCATTCTTCAAGCACTCCCTTAATTTTATTTATTAACTTGATTCTTTTTTCTACTTTTTCATCTATTTCTTTACTTCTTACCAAAGCTGCTTCAGTATCATCATAAGCTGGAATACTTACAATACTTATTTCGAACAATTCAACTTCATGGATAGTTCTTAAAGCAGGCTCAACCGAATAATCCCATGTTTCTTCAGTTGCGAAGAAACCAAAGGAACATTGGTTTATATCACCACGTTCCATACTTTCAGCTAAGTCTCTACCAAGAGATGTATTAGGCAATTCAATTTCAAACTTTAAACCTCGATCATCCTCTTCCAAACTTAAAGTTCCACTCTTGGACCTGCCTAAGACATTATCCCAATTGTGATTAAACAAAGCTCTAACATCATTGTTTTCAGATAATGCTTGTGAGAAAGCACCTGGTTCAATGATTTCTTCGAAAAAGTCACCAATGGTAGTTTTCGAATTAAACACAGCTGCATAACCTGTGATTTTAGGTGACTCCCCCTCTTCTGCTCTAGTTTTAAGTTTGGCGATGTCAACTATCCGCGTCTCCCTTTTGTTCTTCATTTCCATCACCTCCCTTCAAGCTATCGTCAGTTGCTTTAGTTAAATCTTCACCGGCTATCAAATCTTTAGAGATATAAAGTTTAGTAGCTTCAGGAGTTCCTAAGCGGTCTTTGCCCAACATATCCCTTGCATCATCAGGAGCAAATACCATAGTTCGTACAAGGTTATAAGCAATATTTGTTTTTGTGCTATATGAAACAAAATCAAGAATATTAATCTTGAATTTAATTCTCTTGTCCGAATTTTTGCCGAAAAAAAGAAGACTCAAATGGTCTTCGAAGTTTTTCATTATTGGTTTAGTTGCTTTATTGTGCAAATACATCATGGCTTTTTCTAAATCTGTTTTAACTAAAGCCATATAAGTATCGATGTTAATATTTAAAAACTTTCCTAAATCTTTTTTGTATACATTTAGGAAGTTTAGTATCTTTTCATCCTCGATTGGACTTTTCATAGTGTCTATCGAGTAACCTTTTCCAAGTGGAATGAGTTTAACAGTCCTGGACTCGTCAATTGATTCTAATTGGTTCAATATTGCGTTTATTAATTTTGATTGAGCACCGTTCTGTGGGTTGATATGTGCATCTAACTTTAAGAGAAATGCCAAGAATCCACCTTTGACGTATTTGTCTGTTAACACTTTTTCAGCGTTCATGACACCTTCTAATGTATTTCTTCCAAGTTCTAATAATCCTACACCTTTCAAATGGTTAGTTCCGATATTTTTAATATGTCTTACCATAGATCCTGGTATAGTGGTGCCATTTACTTTAAAATGCTCGACGAGTTTAGAATCCAGTTCATAATACACGTTGCTCAATATATGCATTTCTTGGTTATTCAAAAACGGAAATACTTCCCCCTGGAGCAAGTAGGTGTTTGTCAAGAGCTTTATAAATTCAGATTGTGTTAGATAGCTATTTGGGTTTTTAAGTATGTCCAGAGCCGGTGACTCTCTTATATCATTTCCATCCTTATCCTCCACAACGATATCAGCCAACATCATTTGATTGGATATATCCTGCAATAGCTGATATACATCACTAGATTCTAAGATGTTTTCATTTGTTACATATCTACCACCGTATCTAATCGAACTTGAATAAATGTCCTCTACCCATCCACGTTTTTCTATTTGTCTGTATACAAAATTTGAAAACCGATCACGTAATCCCAATTGATCACCACCTTTCGAATAATTTCTGGTATAATATCCCTATTGGAGGGAGGTGTTAATGTGTCAAATGATGTAACTCTAGATACTTTTCCAAGCAATAGAAGTGAAGCTTTAGCAATGCTTTATCTAAAAAATCAAGATTTATCTGGTAAAACTCCAGAGGAGCTTAGCCAACTTTATTATGATACCATTGTTAGAATCAGAGATGGATTCAGAAATATCCAACGGTAACAATAACTCCCTGTCTTATTGATGGGGAGTTTTTCACCTATAAATATCACTAATCAATTCATCCATTCCCTCTGTACTCTCACCCATCATATTCAATGTTTCTTTATGACCAATCAAACATGCTACAAATCCATCAATGTGTTCTGGTGACTTTCGCTTACTAGGTGTTTTTAGATTATTAATATTGGTTATCACCTTCGCATTTGAAGCACAAAAAATGAGTAGTGGGTTATCCGTCACTACTCTTCCTGATAATAATAAAACCTCAAAATCATCAAATGGCTCATCTCATTCATGTGTGTTGGGTATTGTGGTACTTCCACACATTGAATACCTAGCATTTCCCAACGTTCCACTAACTTTTCAGCGAGAGCTGGATCATAATTTATTTGAACCAGGTTAAAGTTTTCAAATGCCCATTCCACATATTCACTAACCAGGTCTTCATCAACTGTCTTACCAGGACAAAGTGTTACAAATCCTGCTTCAGCTAATGCCCGATATGGTACATTCCGCTGTTGCTCTTTTTCCTCGATTCCAAACTCCGGTATGAAGTATTTTTGTTTTACTTTTAAAATCGGTTCTCCTTCTTCATTAAAAGTGGGAATGTTAATCGAGATACATGTTAAATCTGTTCTCCTGGATAAGTCTACTCCAATAACCGCTGTCTCCCCTATTATGTCACCAAGATCATCAACAAGCATTTTATCTAATTGATCTTTTTCAAAATAGGTTTCAGCATAGTTCACGAAAACATCTAAATGTTTGGACATGAACTCTGCCTTATTGAAACTATTTTGATTTGCCTCTTTAAAAGCAGTCTCTAGAAAATCCATGTTAACGGAAACACCCATGTTAGGGTTAACCATCATCCAAACTTTACGATCTTCCCAATCAAACTTTTTATTAGGTTCATAGATCATACCAAACCAAGCATCATCATTGTCATTCTTAATAACTTCTTTTGCATAAGCATATATCTGTGCACCCAAGGATCCACTCTGTTTACCTGCAGTAGAAGTAACAATATTTAATGGCTCATCTTGAGCAATCTGCGCTGACCGCAAGTTATCAAACTGCTCTCGGTCCATTTGAGCATGGACTTCATCGAAATAGTTTATATAAGGGTTTTTCCCTTCATTACCTGCATTATCTCTTGTTAACACATTTAGTGTATTGGCAAACTTAATAGCATCTTCAACAAAAGTATATTTCACAGATCGAACTGTATCTTCTTTCCCCCTGTAGATCCGTGTGCCTGGTCTAAGATCTGGACTATTTTCAATGGTTAATGCAAGTGGACCAGCTGCGTTCTGTGCTTGTTCGAAAGTGTTTGCTGATATGTAACATTCAGCACCTTTAACACCTTCACCATACATCCCATAAATAACCGGGGATCCACCCATTATTGTTTTTCCATTTTTCTTAGGTACCTGCATATAGGCAGTTCGTATTACGCGGACCGCTTTGCCATCTGCATTATATTTTTGCCAACCATAGATATTAGCGAAAAAGAATCGTTGCCAAGGTTCCAATATTAAAGGTTGCCCTGCCCATTTACCTTTGGCATGCTTAATAAATGTTTCTGTAAAATAAAGCATTGCATTCGCTTTTTCAATATCAAACCAAATATCCTTTCGTTTTTGCCATTTTCGATAACGTTTAATAGCTAGTTTAACTGTATCAGGATAAAGTTTCGGATTGGCTTCTACTTGTTCAGCAAATATGTCTGCATAGTTTGTTTCAAAATCAATCATCTTTGCATCCTCTGCCTGAATTGCAATAGTTTATTATTTTGGGCAGGTTCTGGATCCTTTTCTTCTTTTTTCTCTTCATCACCCTTGGCCAACAGCTTACCATTTTTCTTGATAAGTTCTTTGTTCTTTCCATCAAGACCAAGTTGGCCAAGATACTTCGCTAACTCTTTACGCAATTTCTCTGATCTATCTTCCAAGTACTCTTCATAGCAATCTAAGTAAATCTCTATTAATAAATCAAGAGCCGGTGAATAGGTACCAGCTTCAACCAATGCATCTATAACTTGTTCCTTTTTAGTAGTTCTTACACTTTTAGTTCTTTTTGCAGTACTACGTTTCTTTTTTGTAGTACTACAAACTTTACCACCAATTTTATCTAACCATTTATCGCGACTTTTCCAAGCTGAAATAGTTTTTTCTGGAATATCTAATTCATTAGCAATTTCACGATTGGTAATAGCTCCGCTATGATTTTTATAGATTTCAAATGCTTGATCTCGTTTTGGATTTCTTTTCCTTGGCAACCTATTCACCTCCTTGTTTGTAGTACTGCAAAAATTCCAAAATTTAATTTGAGGTGCGCGTTTGCATCCCCCCTACCTATCTCCCCGATTGGTCACATCATTTATTTTGACAGGGGGGGCTATAGCTTCCAATCAAAGGTATCTTTGTTCTCATACTTTTGCATCGTTTCCTCTTCCTCAATCGGATGACATTTGTTGCATAACAATTTAATATTATCTGGATCTAACTTTAAATCAGGTCTTATCTTAACTGGAATGATATGATGTTTATGTGCTTGTTTACCAAACACGAACTTATCACATCTCTGGCAACAACCTCGATCACGTTCATAAACATAATCAGCTACTTGTTTCCAAGCTGAAGAATTATACAATGATTTGTTACTGTGTTTGTAATTGTTCGATCGCTTTTTCTTACGCTTGTGATCCTCACAGTATCTACCTGAAGATATTAACTTCTTACAACCTTGTTCCCCACAATAGCGCATTACTCATCATCTGCAGTTAATGATTCCTCAATATGCTTACGGATAGTTTCTTCTTTTGACACATTACCAGGAATATCAATGTTATTTTTTTCAGCAAATGAAAGCAGATGTTCTTTATTCATTTCATCAAGATTGATTTCTGCATTTGATTTTACAAATTCACCTAAATACTTTTTCTCAGATAACATTGCTTTTGTTTCCTCCGTCACTTCAAAGTTCGGCTTCTTCCCTTTTGGTACAAATCTAGTACGTTTCTCTTCCGTATCCCAATACTCAGTACCTTGTGCACTTTTACGTGTTTTAACTATCATTATCTTCTCCTCCATTTACTTTTTTATAAGTATCACGATTGATACCCATCAATTCTTTTAGATCTCTTTCACTAATCTTGTCCATTTTCTTCAGCTGCTTCTTTTGATCATCCTTTGAACGATTTGCTATTTTCATCTCATATCATCACCTTCTTTTATTTAATAAATAAGATCATTTACTTACCTAGCAAATTACTTTTTGCTAGTAGTTATCTTTAATGTTTTCTTTATAGTTATCTTTCGCTTTTTTGCATTATATGAAGAAACTCGTTCAGCTGTACTCTAACTAGGGTATAGCACTGTACTCTACGTAGAGTACAGCACTGTACTCTAATTAGGGTATAGCAAAGGTGTACTCGGATTAGGGTACAAACAAACATTCTTATATAATTTCATAATAAAAAGCCGACCAAGCAATGAGCTCAATCGACTTTGTCAAAATTCTATACTATTACTATAAATGTTTTTTTCAATAGTTTCTATCGCATAATGTTAAGTTAAGTTTACATGAAGTGCGAAATCGATCTTTTTCATTATTTGAGCATGTATGTTATAAATGTGTCCAGGAGTATATCCTAAATCGTAAGCAATCACCGTCAATGTTTTTCCTTCAACATATTTCCCGTACAGAATCTGATTTTCAAGCCCTTTAAATTTACCTATTAGTTGTTTAGCATCATACAAATCATTCATCTTATGCGCTAGTTCGTATTCAATACCAGCAATGATTTCTTCTAATTTAGCTGCTTTAGATTTTTCGGTAAGCTTCACATCACTAAGATCTCCATTTATCCACCTTCCAAGCTCTTTCTTATTTCGTTTTAATTCAAACTCTAAGTATATAATTTCTTCTTCTATCTTCTGGTAATCTTTCAGCCACTCGAACATTTATGTTCACCTGCCTTAGTTATGCTATAAAAGAGCCCTACATAAGGCAGGGCTTTAATTCTATTGATCTAACAAATCAGGATAATCAAAGTTCACATCATCAGGTTCACCAGTTGGGATATCATCAGCACTTAATTGTCCTTCTGGAACTTCTGCAGTACCATCTTGATTTACTGAATATCCAATACCCTCATGCGGTTCACCTTCTTCAAATTCCTCTATGCTCATTTGTGATGGTTCTAAGAATAATGATACGCTTCTACCAGCAAAAGGATAAAGCTTAATGATCTTCTCTTCTGTGTCACCTTTGATGTTGAACTTTAAAGTTGTTTTCTTGCTATCACGTTGGATGGATTTGAACTCTGCAGGAAACTCTTCCACTTCACTGTTATCCACCTTAAGTACGGCAATTCCTCCGGCCATATTCACTAACTCTTGAGAATGTGGTAATTCATCACCTTGTACATGAAATTCTAAAACTTCTTTTTTATCGTCTTTTTGAATCTTTTTGAACAAAATGTTTAATTCTACTTTATTTGACATAGTAGTCAAACCTCCTAATATTTATTGTTTATTTTAATCACCGTGGCGTTCCAAAGGTCTATTTGGTGTCCTTTATAGCTATCAATCTAAAAACCTCTCAGAACGTCTTATTTTAAATATTTCAGCTATGCTAGTTTTACTTTAGTTAAAACGTCTGCTTGATAAGCATGTTGCACTGTTCCCTTTTTAGCTGCTAATGCTATTCTAGCCATAATGTAAGCATCTACCACGTTATCGCTTGGATGTTCAAAACCAAAGTGCTCTTTAACTGCTGCCATAACTGCTAATTTCTTTTCCTTGCCTTTTAACCTTCTCTTATTACCTGGTTCACCTGTCCATCCAGTTTCATTGACAAATTTCTTAACTGCACTTGGTGCGACTTCGTAATATTTAAAACCACGCTTGAATAATTCATTTCTAATTCCATGATGTATACCACCGGCAAACATAGCTTTTTGAGTAGCAAAAGGGAATCCTTCAATACAGATAACGTCATCCTTTTGAATATGCAACATTAAATCGTAGATGAGGCTTGTCATTCTTTTAGGATCTATATCACCAATGCCAGTTAATTCTTTCGCTCTTAGAACTTGTCCTTGTTCATCAAGTGCGACAAATCCTGTTTTGGATGCTGGATCAATTCCTACATATCTAATTTTGAATCACCTTCCAATAATTAAGAATATCAGCAATATCCGATAAATTTCAGATTTATTCGTAATATAATTCCTTTGTATGGATAATGCTAATTGTAATAAAATGCTAATGATAAAATTATTTAAAATATTAATAAAAAAATCGGAGTTATCACAATATGAAAAACAACTATTTAGAAAGCAATTTTCATATACACGAGCAGCTTGAAGAACTGCAAAAAAGTAAAATGTCAATTTGGATTGAAGAGGTATTATTCACACCTCATTGGTGGATTTTAATTATTCTTACGTTTTTACCATGGATACTTTGGTTTGTTTTCAGTAAAAAAGAAAGTCGTAACAGATCACTTTTTGTTGGTTTTATTATGATGTTAATTTCATCATTTTTAGATTTTATCGGTGTTCAATTCGGACTATGGCTTTATAATTATGAACTTTTTCCATGGATACCAGCATTTGCACCATGGGATTTTACACTTATTCCAGTAATAATCATGGGACTCATTCAGTATAAACCTCATTTTTCACCAACAATAAAAGCTTTTGTTTTTTCTTTTCTATCTGCTTTCGTAGGTGGTAACATTTTTAAGTACTTTGATTTTTATACCAATATACATTGGTCGGAATATTATTCTTTTCCAATTTATTTTCTTCTTTATTTTATTGGTCACTGGGCTAGTAGATTAAGTAATTATGCACCTTATATTAAATCTCAGTAATGATTTTACATTGGGATTGCTTTTAGCAATCCTATTAATTCAACTCTTCAAAGTGCTGTTTCCATCCTCTGAAAAGCAATCGAAATTCATTAATCCCAATATCACGACCTTTAGCTATAAATTGTTGAATAACCTTTCCTTGTTGCTCCCTGTCGTTAGGATCGTGCCAAAGGAATTCTACAACGTCAGCATCTTGCTCAATTGCCCCTGATTCTTTTAAGTGAGAAAGCTGAGGTTTTTTAAAATTCTCACTGTCACGTGTCATTTGACTAAGCATCATAAAGCAACAATTCATTTCACGAGCAATCTGCTTAGCTGCTTTCGTAACATTTCCTATAGCTTGAGATCTTGTTTCGCTTTTCTTCTGAGGAATATTCATGATCTGCAGGTAATCAACGGCTACCATCGCTAAATCGCCATATTTCCTTTGATATCGTTTAGCAGTTGCTCTTACCTCTTCAATAGTGACACCTGCGCTATCTTGAATAAAAATAGGCAAGTCTTGTAATGCGTTATAAGCATTCTCCACTTCAGCATATTGATGTGCATTCATTTCTTTATTTTTGATGCGGTTATATGGGATACCTGTATAATTAGATATCATCCTATCCTTCAGTTGATCATTGTCCATTTCTTGCGAAAAAATCAATACCGGACCTGTCATTGCTACTCCCATTACTCGTTGTAATAGCTTGGCTGTTTTACCAACTGAAGGTCTTCCTGCAGATACAAATAACCAACCTCTCCAAAGACCGTGACACCAAGAATCAAACTTAGGAAAATGAGTCGGAATATACTCAACCTTTTTCGTGACAAGATGGTTGAAATACTCATATCGGGTTTCCTTCAAACTTCTCATTCTGCCATTTTCTTTCGGTCTTAGATCAGCAATCTTGGCTTCTACTGCAGCATAATAATCTTCATCCGTTTCAAAGTCTTCTCGAGACAATTCAGATATTTCATGACCAAGATTTGCACCGCGTCTTCTTACTGCTTTTGAACGAACAATATCAGCATGATGTTCCACATTGGCAGTCGTTGGACAGGATTCAGCTAATTTTGTCAGGTATGAAATGCTTAACTGTTCTTGTTTTTGATGCTGTAGGTATAGATCTGTAACAGTGACAATATCAATTGGCTTATTATGTTTATCTAGGTATTTCATAACTTTGTAGATTTCCTGGTGCTTCGGATCCACAAAGTCTCGTTCTTCTAAGAATGAAATGTCATCTAATACATTCGGATCCAAGAACACTGCTCCTAATACAGATTGTTCTGCAGATAAGTTTTCAATCGTTCCAGTTGAAGTCATTTGGATCACCGCCTTCTTGAATAAATTTTTGGAAAGCTATTTCTTTATCACGGCTATCTTTCGGCTGTGGTTTCTGCTTAGTTTTTGGATTTGTTTCGGCATTCATCCTTATAGCTAAATCAATAAACTTTTGCCGTAGCTTTTTAGCAGATAAAATGTTGGTTCGCCAAAAAGGATCTTCTGAAACCCAATCCATAACCTCTTTAGCTTTTCTTTTGTCCACTTCATCTATCTCAACTAACTTGCGCATGTCATCTGCCCAGGTTTGCATGTTAGCCTTTTTAGTTAAATGAGCAATACCTGCCTCTTCAGCAACTTTCTGGACTCGTTTATAAAAGTAGGTGGCCATCTTGTAATAGGTGTTTTCTTCGTCGTACTTTGGCTTAACATTAGATGCTTTCTTTCTAGATTCAGGAACCGGCTCTTTTGCCGGATCCTGTTTGTCCCATTGCTCATAATTTTTGTTGACCTGCAAGACTCTCGCTCCTTTCTTGCCGATTGATAATACTTTAACTATATTTCTATCAATCAATGTTTTTAATTCCCTTTCAACCTGACTTCTGCTTGCACCAGTTTTTTCGGAAAAATAGCTTGTAGATATTTCATTGGCCTTCTTACCTTTGATCCCATATGTTAGCCTCCATATAGTGATAACCAATCGGAATTGAGTCCCATTTAAGCTAATCTTTACGATTTGATCCAATAACTCATTGGCAATCCTTGTATATCCTTTTTTAAGTTGTGGACTTGCCATGATCAATCATCCGTTCACGTTTGTTTTTGAAAGTGATTCACTATTTTATCTGCAAGCATTTGTACTTCTTCCCTGCTAGTTCCTTCATATGGTGTATTTAGCCATTCCTCAATCATATTTGCTAGCTCTTGTTTGGTATCAAGCTTATAAACATATCCATGTAATACCGCTTGTAAATACTGAGTAGGATGCGAATTTGCGTATTGCTTTAAGACCAGAGCTTGTCCATGAACAACGGAAAATGGAATTCCCATTAAAACGAAATGTAATGTTGCTTTTGGCATGTTTCTAAATTGTTGTTCGTGATATGAAAATGCTTCAGCGACTTCTTTTGGTACTTTGACTGGGTTCATTCGATCACCTCTAATCGATAATGTTTGTTTTCTTTAAAACCGCGTTTTTTTAATGCTCTCTTAGTTGCCATCTTTGCTAATGCAGGGATATTGTTATTACTACTAAGGTGTGTTAAATAAATCCTTTCACCTTTGCCTTGGATTAATTTTGATAAAGCGAATGCAGTTTGCGTATTACATAAATGGCCAACATCTGATAAGATCCTCGCCTTTACACTATTTGGATAGTCTGAAGCTTCTACCATAGGTATAGAGTGATTTGATTCAATGATGTAAATATCTGAGTCTTTCATAGCTTCTAACATTTCATGATCAACTTTGCCAGTGTCTAAGCAAATAGATACCTTAAAACCTTCAAAGTGAAAGGAATAACCTACTGGACAAAACGCATCATGATGAGTAGAAAAAACTTTAACTTGATAGTCATGAATATAAACATCATTGTTAGGCCTTAATTTATATTGAATTTCTTCATCAATATCCTTAATTGACTTCCATTCATCATCACCGGCATAAACAGGTATCTTGAATTTATTTGCTAAAGGTAAGCCTTTTGTATGGTCTTTATGAGCATGTGTGATAAATATGGATTGGATTTTATTTGGTGTAATACCAACATTCAACAATGCTTTTTCAATCTTAGTCTTTGCTATGCCAGCATCAACTAGAATAGTAGATTCACCTGCAGTAAGAGCGATACAATTCCCTTTGGATCCAGAAGCTAAAATATCTACTTTCATAATGGTTCCTCCAGTAAATCGGGATTTTCGTAAACTGATCCAATGATTTCACTTCGATAACCTGCTATCTGTTTGTATAATTTTGTTTTTTCTGTTTTATCTTCATCATCAGAATGGTGTATAGCATTTTTAATACAAGCGCCTTTAGTAGCTGTTATTACAACTTCTCCGATGTGATGACCAGATATTTCTTCTGAATCAATGTATCCGTATGAAACAGGATCATAGTCTGCTGAAATGGTTTTCTCGTATGTTTGCTTAACAATATCCCCTTCATAAATCTCTGTTCCGTTCTTGTCTTTTAAGCCTGTGTAAAATACCACTTCTTTTCTTGATAATGGAATAAGTGGTGGATTGTCTACATCTCCTGCAAAGAAACACCCTTGACCAGTCATGATTACATCGCAATCTGTAATCCATTCCTTTCTAACGTTATCCCAGGCCCTAAACTTAATTTCTCTGTTCATCCAACCCCTCCTTGCACTTAATACAAATTCTCAAATCCTTGTAATAATGATCTGTGTGGGTATTTAACTCGTCCCCACACAGTTTGCAATCATCCTGTCGTGCATAAACAATAACTTTTGGAAGCTGCTTATTCAGGTAACTCATCATCAGAAGCCTCTTCTGCTTCTTTCATATCAAGGTTCATATCCAACAATTCGATCAATCCGATTAATTCAGATTCAGTTGGAGGGTTGCTCAATGTCACGTTGTTGTCTTTAATATATTTGTTAATAGCTGCTTTAGTTGTAAATCCTAACTCCTTGAATTTCTTTGTCATTTCTTTTCTAAGAGCAGTAACCTTATCTTCTTGTTTTGGTTCTTCTGGTTGCTGATCTGATTGATCGATAACCTCTTGATTTGGTGTGATGTCTTTTCGTTGTTTTGGTTCATATTCAGGAACTCCATCATCATTAGTGATAGTTTCATCATCAAACTCAAGACCATATTGTTTTTTCAAAGCACGTTGTTGTACATGCTTACCAAACATATCTGCAGTCCATTTCTTCCAGTTGTCCTTATTTTGTCCAGTAAACATATGAGAAACTTCATCAATGTCCATGATGACTGTTACTGGTCGATGTCCATCACGGTATGCAATTGAGTAGGCGCCTATTATTTTCCCTCGAGGGAATCCAACCTCATGTTGAACAACTTCCATTTCCTTTGTTTCTTTATTCATAGCAATCTTAAATTCATCATTTTCATGAACCATTTGCGTGTCTGGTGGTTGGAAACCTTCTTTTTCGCGTGCTTTTGATAAATAAGCTTCAGCAGCAAATTGAATACGTGCCGTGTTTCCATATTTGATAAAAAATATTTCATTTTTAAATGGATCCAACCCATATGATGCTGCTTTATGTGCAAACAGTAGAAACTCCTGATCATTCGCAGTTGGTGCAATAGAATTTCTAATTACTTTTAGTACTTCTGGTTTAAATGCTTCTGAAATTTCTGGTGTTAATGTTGGTAATTGATTGTTTGCCATGATTACATTCCTCCTATTTTCTATTTGCTCTACGGCTTAATTTGGCTTGCTTACGACGTGCCTTTTTGAGGTTGTATTCCTTTTGTGAAAGTGGCATTCTTAGTTCACCTGTTCCACCATTATTAAGTGCAATTTCACGAGCTACACCTGCCTGTTGTGCTCGGAAAAACGCTGCCTTTTTCTTTAATTTTTCAGCTTTATTAGCTTCAATTTTTTCTTTGATCAATTTAGTTACCTCCTAGATTAATAGTTTTGGTGTTACCAGTTTCCTTGTGAACAACCTCTAACCGATCATCAAGGTTTTTCACGATTAGCCAGTTCTTTGGATTTAGGTTTTTAGCTGCTAAGATTTCTTTGTGTCTGCGTGTTGGACGACGACCATGCTTCATGATTCAGGACTATCCTTAAAAGCAACCCTTTTATCAATTTCAGCATTGATTTCATCCAGAGTTTCTTTCATTTCAGCTAAGATCAGGTACTTTATCTTGTTGTAGAAACGTTCATTATTTGCCCAGTGATCATTTGGACCAAAAAAGCGATAATCATCTCGGAACCTAGAATCCGTTGTTGAGATACTACAAATATCTTTAGCGGTGCCATTCTCAATCCGGTTTATGTTTTCTTGCACTTTTTCTTTTGCTTTAACTAACTTGGCAACTTCTTCTAAAACTTTTCGTTGATTCATTATTTATCCCCCTCTATTTTTAGTTCTTCACCAGCAACTACTTTGGCCATAATCAACTGACCGCTTGGTTCTTTAAACTTGGTGATCGATTCGGCATTATCAACAAATACTGGCGCTGCAATGTCGCTCTGATCTGACAGCACTTCACGCAATTCAAGACCAGCTCTTATAGATTCTGAGAGTGATAGCTTGCTATAATCCTTTCCGTCCATTTGGATTTCAAATGTTGGTTTGATATCACCGTTTTTCTGTTTCTTGAATAACTTGATTGATAGATTTTCAAAGAACGACTGCACCTTTTCGGCTTGCAATTCAGCTTCTTTAGAGTGAAATTCTTTAATGCTATCAATGATAAAAATGGATTCGTTTAGTGATTCGAGTGTTGCCTTTTCATCTTTCTCAGCTTGTTCGATTTGTTGCTGGAACATTTCTAACTGCTTGTACTTATTCAGTTCAGCTTCAATCGGGTTGATCTTTTCTTGAAGCGCCCTTGCCTTTTCTATTTGTTCAGTTACATCGATGTATTCTAATCCTGCTAATTCTTCCTCAAGTTCTTTTCTCTTCACGACTATTTGGTTGTACTCTGCTTTGAATTGTGTAATACGATTTTCTTTTTCTTCCTCAACCTCTTTGACTGCTTCATCCTTCAAAGGTTGTTTACATACTCGACAAGTATCTTGAATAGGCTCATTCTTCAGCTGAGGAAACTGGTCCTTCATTCGATCTCGTTGTGTCATTAAATCTCTGATCTGACTATTTAGAACGTTGATACGACCATTAGCTTCTTGAATAGGTTCAATAGACTGTTCAATTTCATTTCGCTGTTTAACTAATTGTGATAACTCAACTTGCAATGATTCTTGTGGTACTTTTGGTGCCTGGTCCTCGAATTGTTCTTTTAAAGTCTTGGTACGACTTTGAGCTGCAATATATTTCTTGTCCAATTTATTTTTTTGATCTCGATGAATCTTTTGCAGATCCTCAATCGTATGTTTTTTTGCAAGCTCAGCTAACTTTGTTCCTTGTGCTTCAGGTAAAGCTTTGAACACTTCTTTGTTAGCCGGTGCCGTTACATAATCCAGAACCATTTCACGTTGCTTTTCCCAGTGCATTGTGAAAAAGTAATTGGGGTTGAACAGTGACAAGAAAAGGTCCTTATCAAATAATTGATCAAGAATTTCATTGAATTCAGTAGCTTTACTAGGTACTTCATTAATTAAGTATTTTGTCTTGCCTTTTTTGAGTTCACGGCCTAGCGATGTTTCTTTTCCATCGATTTCTAAAAGTAATTGGACCTGAGTTTCATCAGCTTCATAAGTTACTGGTGCCGGATCCAACTTGCTACCAAATGTATCTATGCCGTATAATGTCCATATAATAGCTTCAAGGATTGATGTTTTTCCTTGAGCGTTGTCACCAGTGATCTTAGTTACCTCGCCAAAGTTAACCTTGAGATCCTGGTGGCTTTTAAAATTCTGCAGTGTTAGTTCTTTGAATTTGATTTGCAATTTAATTCTCCTTTCTATAGATAATTAATACATCTGTTGCCCAATCTTCGTGAGTAGCACTCGCTGAAAATTTAATGTCAATCACTTCGATATCCGGATTTTCTTCTAACCAAGTGTTTACCTTTCCCTCAATGAATTCACCTGATATTTGTTTGGTTCTAATTACTGCAGCTAAACCTAATTCCAATTAACTCACCTCCTTTCAGTACCAGTTGTACCTAGTCTGCATTGCATGATCACTTAGCATTTGTTCATTGGACTTGTGCTGCAGGTTCATGATTCGTAATTCACCCAATAACCGCATCACATGTGCCTGGTGCATTTCTGCTTTATCGAATTCACCTTTGTTTCTGTAATGTTTGTATAGTTCTTCATTCTGCTCCATTTCTTTGACATAAACTAAAGCCTTCTGCTTGTCCTCTTTTTTGAAATGATCAGTGAATGGCAAATCACTCACCCCAATCCTGTTTTTGTATTTCTGCAACCCGACCAGCATTTACCCCAAACCACAAATTAATTAATCCTGTTATTAAAGCAATTACTACAAAACTAATAAGTAACCATTGCATCTAGAGTCATCTCTCTTTCTTCCTTGATTTCCATATAAATGTTGTAAAGAAAATCATTATTCTTCTTAAATTCCTTCAGAGCGTATGAATCGTTAACAGGTATTTCGAAAGCTTCTTCAAGGTCCGTTATCATTCTTTCTAAGCTTTCAACCTTCTCTTGATTATCGATACTGTAATACTTAATGCGATTGAATCGACCAATAACATCAACCATTCTTCCGATAGCTGCCATTCTGCTATTCACCCCTTCCTGTTTTATGACTAAAGTCGTTCATCAAATTTTGCACAATTGGTAAAAAGAGAAAGCCTATTTGGCTTTTTCAGCGTCCCATTTGGCATATCTTTCACACAAATCTATCTCATCCATCAGTGCATTCTTTCCTGCAGCAAGTACGTCTTTCACTTCATCAGGTAAATCGGAATAGTTTTTAATCACCCACTCATCTGATCGTTTGAGTGATTCTCTAGTCTGGTTAGCCAGCTTTTTCCAATCTTTACTTGACATATTTTTCTCCCCTCCCAGCGTCTACCCACGCTTTTTTATTTACCACTCTGATACAATTTCTTCTATCGCTTGAAAAGTTGGTTGTGCAACCCACCAGCGTTTACGATTTTTCCTGCGTTCATGAATTCTAATCCGAAGATCATGTAAAATTTCCTCTTCTAAAAACCTTTGTGACATACAAGTTAATTCGGAAATTTTTTTGATATCTACTAACAAAAGTTGTTGATGTACTTGCTTGCTTATTTCTTGTTCAATGCATTCTTTCATTGCTTTTTCGTCAATGTCTATCGACACTTTTCCTGAAGGAAGCATTTAAAGACCTCCTTAGACATTTAAAATCTTACGAATATGTTTTATATGCTCTTGAGCCTTCGGACCATCTTTCCGACCATTAATGATGTCAGAAAGATAAACACTAGAAATCCCTAGCATTTCAGCCAATTCTTTTTGTTTCATTTTTCTTTTAAATAATTCTGATCTGACTAAAGCTCCTAAATCGTTTGACATTCCCGTCCCTCCTTCATTTCTTCTCTTTCAATCAAAGGCAATATCCCTTGTTCTCTTAACAATGAGTAAATAAATAGTCTTCCTTTTTGAGTCCATTTAGTTTGCACTCTGGACTTATCAGCATCTATCACATGTGTTGTGGTCTGTGTATAGCCTTTATCCTGGTATTTCGCATAAAGTAACCAGATATCACCTTGTTTGTATTGAACACCTAATTCATGTAACTTTTTATTCAATTTGATAGCGCTCATGCCGTAATCCTTAGCTATCTTTGAGACCGATAAAAGCGACTTATTTTGAAGTACCATGTCATAATAAGAAGCTTTCGGTTGTAATTCATTGTTTTGCTGAACAAGAACTAAATTTTCTGTTTGTAATTTTTCAACTCGCTCGTTAAGATAATCCATCGCCCTCTTCATGACCATTTCAGGACTATTCCATTTCCGTTCGATCTCCAAGAAATGTTGACGAGCTTGTTTACCTCTTTCATTACGTTGCAGCATGGAAATTTCTTTTGCCATGTCAATAGTTAAGTGGTGATTAATCATCACGTGTTCTCGTCCATGTGATGTTAGTTTTTTTTGACTAACTTCAACAAAATCAGTATTTTCAACAAATGCATAATCTTTCATTCGATCAAACCATTTTGTGTATTGGGTACCAATTTCTAAAAACTCGTGCAGATCACGACCACTAACCAAAATGCGATCACTTTCATTAATGGTTGGAATCAAATCTGACATTATCTTTCTCCTTTCTTTTTTGAATTAAAGTTAAAAAGTTAGCGAATTTTATAATTTTCATTGACAAAAGTTAAAGAAAATTATAGAATACAGACATAGCTAAATAAGACTACTAAAAGCCTGTAAATATACCTTTTACCTGCTCCCCAGCGTCGAAAAGTGTATTTTAATAGGTCGTATTTTTTATTGTCTTTTTCGCTAACAATTTAACTTACCTAGAGTATATTAAAGAACTTTATAGATGTCAACAAAAATTCTATAAATATCTTTAATTAACTAAAGGTAATTAGCTAGGATGGTTGATATGACTACGTTTGATAGAGTGAAAAAATTATGTGAGGAACAAAAAATATCTATTGTTGAATTAGAGGAGAAGGTTGGATTTGGAAGAAATTCAATGTATTCATGGAAGAAAAATAAGCCTTCTGCTGAAAAATTGGAGCGAGTGGCAGACTATTTTGATGTAAGTGTAGATTATCTACTTGGACGCACTGACAAAAAAAGATACTATGATCTAACAGAAAAAGACGAACAAGACATTCAAAAAGAATTAGAAAAGATAATAAATAATTTTAGTGACAGTGGTTTTGCAGCAGCTGATGGAAGTAGCATAGACGAATTAGATGAAGAAGATAGAGAATTGCTACTAACATCTTTAGAACAATCACTCCGAATAGCCAAAAGGATAGCGAAGAAAAAATTCACCCCTAAAAAATATAGAGACTAGGAGTGGCAGCTTGTGGATATTAAAAAGGAAGTCGGTCAATTAGTTAAAAAATATAAGACAAATGATCCTTACGAAATAGCAAAAGCAATGGGTATAGTGGTTCGCCATGTTCCTTTAGGTAAAATACTAGGCTATCATACCCGACAATGTCGTGTCTCTATAATCCACATCAACGAATCCGCATCTGCAGAACAACAGATATTCACTTGTTGTCATGAAATAGGACACGCTATTCTGCATCCAGAAGTTAATACACCTTTTTTAAAATCAAGCACTTATTTTTCTAATGATAAGATCGAACTAGAAGCGAATGAGTTTGCAGTGGAACTATTGTTTTCTCAAGAAGTTGGTCATTCCATAACTATTAACGAAGCTACAGAACAGTACGGGGTTCCTGAACAGCTTCTTGTTAAAAAATTTTACGCCTAAAACAGAACAAACATTCTCATTTTAAGGAGGTGGTTTTAAAAATATTTATCCCCCGAATGCGTCTACCCACGTAAGAAAAGGAAGGATAAATATGAAATTATATAAGTCAAAACTGGATTCAGAATTATTCTATTACTTTAACAAGAACAACGAAAAGAGATTTTGTTTTAGACATCGTTATTATGATGAATTAGGAAAGAGGAAAGAGAAGTCAAAACGAGGTTTCACCAATGAGAAAGAAGCATACAGATCCTTGTTAGATGTTAAAACAAATGTGCTAAATGGAGACGTGAAGCAAGTAGAGCATTCTAATCTAACAGTAGCAGAATGGTGTGATATTTGGTATGAAACACATAAAAACGATTGGAAAGTTACAACTAGAGTTCAAAAAGAAGAAACTATAAGGATTCAAATAAAACCGCTTTTAGGTAACTTTAAGTTATCTAAGTTAGATAAGACAACTTACAAACGTGAGTTCATTAATGTTTTGCTTACGAAATATAATCCGAGTAGTGTGAAGTTGTACCACACTATTTTCAAAACTGCGATTAATGCTGCCATAGATGACGAAATATTAACTCGTAATCGATTTAATAAAATTGTTATACCTCAGGAAGATCCTAATGATAATTTCCTTGTTGCTGATGAATTGAATAAATTGATTGCAGCTGCTAATCAACATGAGAATGAAACTATTTATTCTCTTATCTATACATTAGCATACACTGGATTACGTAAAGGGGAAGCCTTAGGTTTACAGTGGGATAATGTTAATTTTGAGGCTAAAACAATTACTGTGGAGCGCACGAGGGATACTAAGGGTGTTCGTGCGCCTAAGACTAGAAACAGTTACAGAACCATTCTAATTGACGATGATGTATTATCGCAATTAGAAAGATATAAAGTATGGTGCAAAAAAACTAAATTATCTTACGGAAAGCAGTTAAAAGAATCGGATTTTGTTTTTACTTCACCCCAAAGTGGAGAAGGAATTTCAGTTAGTGCGGTTTTATACGGGTTAAGAAGGGCCATTAAAAAAGCGAAAATAAAAAGCATCACGATACACGGCTTAAGGCATACACACGCTACTTTATTAATTAGTCAGCGTATACCTGTCAAAGTAATTGCAGAACGTTTGGGTAATACACCACAAATGATATATGAAATTTATGGACACACATTTAAGGAATTAGAAGTTGAAGCAGTCACCGCTTTTAGCGATAGTTTAAAGCAGGTTGGGGGTAATTCTGGGGGCACTTTTTAAAAAAGCCCCCCTAAATCCCTTTAATACTGAAGTTTACTACTTAAAGACATCTTTCACACTATAATATTCACCATTCTCGATGGATTCTTCTTCTAACAGGTGATCTACTAATACTTTTGCGACCACATCTGTATCACGGAGTTTATTTTCTGCTTTATAATTTTTAAATTGATCAACATCAACAAATTGACTTGGGTCTGCTGAGCGAATTTCACCTTGCATATCAGTATCCATAATACTTGGATCAAATAGAAATACTTTGTTTCCAGTCTCCAATTTTTCTTGTTCCAATGCTACTGTATCAGTATACCGATCAAGGCCTGCTTTCGTACTTCCATAAGCATTCCAGCCGTAAACGGAGCGATTGGCTGCACCTGACGTTACATTAGCAATAACCAATGACAAGTCGGAATCCCGCCACGCATTCAACCATAAGTTAGTGACTACCATAGGGGATAACAGATTAACATGTACATGAGTAGTTAGCTTTGCCGTGTCTTGTTTGCCCACTTGTTCAATAGGTGTGACTACCGCAGCATTCTGAATTAATTGTAGTGATTCTACTGGCTGCTCCTTCAAAAAGGAAATGATATTTTCAAAAGTTTTTTCTGTTTGTTCCATATCTGCTAAATCAACTTGGTAATGCTTATAGCTTCCAGGTAAATCAGCATTTTCCAGTTCCTGATTTCTCCCTCTAGCAAGGCCAATCACATTTACCGATGCTTCCATTAACAGTTTAGCTATCGATGCACCAAGACCTTTTGATGTTCCTGTTACAACCGCATAATTCAAGTGATCACCTCATTTTTTTGATTGATCTAATGCATGTTTCATTGTTGAAATAATATCATCAGCATCTTCTATCCCTACAGAAATTCTGACCAAACCTTTTGTAATTCCTAATGCTTGTTGGGACGACTCTGGCAAATTTCGGTGAGAAGTTCCGATTGGATAAGATACCGTAGTTTCTACTCCAGCCAATGTCGCAACAATTTTAATCCAATCTAATGATTCAAAAAACGTAGCAATATCAGCATTGTTGGTAATATCAATCGTCACAATAGCACCATTTCCTTTATCAGAAACATATTCCGGATAATAGACTTTATCTACTGCAGGGTGTTCGGCAAGTGCTTCTGCTAATTGAGCTGCATTTTTAACGTGACGTTCCATACGGACACTTAGTGTTTTTAGACCTCTTACTGTTAACCATGCCTCAAACGGACTTAAATTGGAGCCTAAATTGACCATTTTTGTTTTTGCCTTTGCAATCAATTCTTCCTCTCCGGCTAAAACACCTGCCGTGATGTCACTGTGCCCCCCTAAATATTTCGTTGCACTATGTACTACAAGGTTAACTCCTAGTGAATATGGTTGTACTAAATAAGGAGTTGCAAATGTATTATCCACCATTGTCTTGAGGTTATGTTTGTTCGCAATTGCGACTACCTTTTCTAAATTCTCTACTCGTAAAAGTGGATTCGTAATCGATTCTGTATAAAGTAGTACCGTGTTTTCTCGAATTACGTTTTCCAAATCGTTCTCGAAGGAGACAAAACTTACCTCTATGCCAAATGAAGTTAGTTCATTTGCTAACAATTCATAGGTACCACCATATAGATCTTCTGATGCTATCACATGGTCTCCTGCTTTAGCTACCGAAAGAATCCCAACCATAATTGCTGAAAGTCCGGATGAAGTTGCAATTCCTGCAGGAGCTGCTTCTAGGTTTGCTACAGCTTGACCTAGTTCATCTGTATTGGGGTTTCCTACTCTTGTATAGAGATATTCGCGATCACCATTATAGAATTTCTCGATATCTTCTAAGTTTTTAAAAGTAAAAGCTGAGGTTTGATGAATAGGTGTAACTTTTGTCGGTACACCTTCTTCTCTTTTCATTGTAACGTGCACAGATTTCGTATCAAATCCTTGTCCCATTTGTTGCTCGTCCTCTCTATCTAAACATTCTGACTTCTTTACTTTAACGTAAAAATCAAGTTTTTCCAATAAGAAAAACTCGACCTTTTATCTTGCTTATTTTTGCACATCTATTATACGTTAAAATTTTAGTCTCTTAACCAGGCTAAACACATTGTACCGTAACCAGTGTGCACACCAGCAACTGGTACTAGAGTTTGAATGTTAACTTTTAATTCCGTATGCATCTTTTCAATTTCATCTTTCCATTTATGTGCTTGATCTTTGACACCTGCATGTAATATGCAAATTTCTTTCAAATGATATTTGTCCATTGCATCATCTAATAATTGAAACATTTTTCGTTTCGCTCTCTTTTTAATTCGTACTTTGTCCTTGATGATAACCTTTCCGTCATCAAAACCAAGTATTAAGTGAATATTTAATAATGACGCAAAAATAGATTGTGCCGCACTTACTCTTCCGCTTTTTCTAAGTTGTTCAAAACTTTGAGGCATTAAATACATCTGAGCAAAATCTGGATAAGACCTCAGTTTATGCACAATATCAGCCATGCTACGCCCTTCTTTCATCATTTGTACACCATTTCGAATCATTTTACCTAACGCAAAATCCCCTATTTTTGAATCAATCACCTCTACATCAAAACCGACCATTTCTGATGCGGAAATCGAACTTTGATAAGTTCCAGTTAGTTGGCTAGAAGCATGAATTGCGATACCGCAATCATACTCTTCCTTTAATCGCTCATATAACGAAATAAAGTCACCATAAGCAGGTTGACTTGTTTTTGCGTCATCACCATGTTCTTTTAATATTTGATAAAACTCTTCTTTCGTTAAATCCACTTCTTCTTTATACGTTTTACCATTGATAATTACATTTAAAGGAATAATAAAAATATCATGTTGTTCCGCATATTCTTTATCTAAACCACATGAGCTGTCGGTAATCCATGCTATTCTCTTCAAGATACTCGCCCCATTTCTTGCACACCAGTGTGTGCGATAAGTAATTAGCTTCTATTCTACTTGATATAGGTAGTCAAGTAAATCGACAAATTACGCAAAACAGTAATAATTCTATTACAGTAGCGAACACAACAATAAAGTTTAGGTTTACAAAGTCCAATTGATCAACTTTTGCCCTATGATCAAGACGATGTGTATCACCTATTATTATTTTTTGCCAGAAATCAGTTTTTCAAACCTATGGTATACATCGCCCCTCATATCAGTTGAATAATCACAGAAAGTACTGTACCATATTTCAGAATATCCTCTTCTGCCCTTTATTTGATGCTCATCATACCTTATCGAAGAAAGGATTAGATGTAATGAAATTCCAACTTGTTTTGGATGTAGGTGGCGTACTTGCGACTGATTTAGACCTCTTTTGGGAGGAACTAATCAATAAGGCAAATCTTCCTTATAATAAAATTCGGGCAATTTATAAAAAAGAAATTCGCGAACAGCTATGGGAAGGTAACATTTCAGAACGTGAATTCTGGCAATGGCTTGACAGAACTTTTCCCGGAATCAACTTAGAATATTTACAATCTGTTATGCAGAAAAGTTTAGTGGAACTCGAAGGCATCCATCACGTAGAAAAATGGAGTACTGTCAGCGATATACATATTTTGAGTAACCACCGCACTGAATGGCTTCAACCAGTTATTAACCAGCTTCGTCCTTATTTAACAAGTATCACTGTATCTGCAGAAGTTGGTGTAGCTAAGCCAGACCTGGGTATATATGAGATTTGCAATAAACAATTAGATCCTCATCGTCCCAGTTTATTTGTTGATAATAAAAAGGAAAATTTGATACCTGCTGTTGAACTTGGATGGCAAACCATTCATGCAGATCCAAATAATGAATGGATCTCAAAAGTGAACAGAATCCTGCTTAGGAGAAATCATTAATGCTTGGATACAGATGGAACCGAAATATTTACGATATCAGTCAACTTCGCGGGTAATTCTCTATCAACTTTTAATGATGCTCTATCAACTTCGAGTAATTCTCTATCAATTTTTAATGATTCTCTATCAACTTTCGATGATGCTCTATCAACTTCGGGTAGTTCTCTATCAACTTTAGGCTGCACGAACCATTAAGGTTACTGCAGCCCCTTTTTATCTTGCCTAATGCATGGATGCGTGTCCTGAGGTTAATACCCAAATCGAACCGAAGACAATTATTAATGCTAGGATAATACTGTTGACCATATTGATCACATTAATAATCCCTTCTTTTCCTTCTGTCACGTGCATAAACATAAACAGTTGAATTATAGCTTGAAAAATTGCCAATATTCCGATCACCCATAAAATAATGCTACTGGAAAAATCGGTGTAAAATGCTACAAAAACGGCTAGTAATGTTAGTGCAATTGACAGGATAAAACCAACTAACAGATTCCAAGGAAAACCATGAGTTTTTGCACTCATTTACATCACCATTCCTTTCAAGTAGACGAACGTGAAAATAAAGATCCACACAACGTCTAAAAAGTGCCAATATAAACTTGCAATAAATAACTTACTGGATGTTTTCACCGTAATACCGCGGCGAACAAGTTGTACAAGCAATAAGCTAATCCAAATAATCCCGAATGTCACGTGTGCCCCGTGTGTTCCTAATAATGTGAAAAAGGCAGCTGTAAAACCACTTGTTTGAATTGTTGCACCTTCATGAACATAATGGATAAACTCATTTATTTCCATGTATAGGAATCCTGCTCCAAGTAGCAATGTTACAATCATCCAAATGAGTAATCCTTTTTTATCGTGATTACGCATGGAATGAATGGCTAATCCACTTGTAAAACTACTTGTTAACAATAGAAATGTTTCAATCAAGACATCCTTTAGAACAAAGATCTCTTCACCTGTTGGTCCACCAGCTGTGTTATGCTCTAGAACGAAATAAGAAGCAAACAATGTGGAGAAAAGGACAATTTCAGCACCAAGGAAGACCCAAAAGCCTAAAATATTCATTTGAGTTTGTTCTGATTGATACTCTAATGGTGTTGTATGGGATGTCATTGTAAATCACCTCTCCACTCTCTTTCTTCTTCTTCTAATTCTTCAACTGGAATATGATAACCATCATCATAATCAAAGGAATTGGCAACTAAGCCAACAACTATACCAATCGCTGAAATAATAGCTAGTGTGAACCATTCAAAGACTAAGAAAAATCCAACTAAGCCAAATGCTGCTGCTAATACAATCGGTGTCCACGAATTACTTGGCATATGAACAGGTTTTAAGTCTTTTTTCTTTATACCTGTTTTATCTTTTTTCTTCTTGTACCAGAAATCATCTAAATTCTCCACCTCTGGAACAATCGCAAAATTATAATGTGGTGCTGGTGAAGCAGTTGCCCACTCTAGCGTACGAGCGTTCCACGGATCATTATCGACATTTCTAGATGCATAACGGAAACTCCAGTAAATGTTGTAACATAGTGCTGCAAATCCTGCTGCCATCACAAGTGAACCGACTGCTGAGAAGCCTAGCCATGCACCCCATCCAGTACTTTCAGCATACGTGAACATACGACGTGACATACCGTCTAGTCCAACGAAGAACATCGGCATAAATGTCATATTGAAGCCAATAACAAATAACCAAAAATGCCATTTGCCAATTTTTTCGTTCAGTTTGAAACCGAACATTTTTGGCCACCAGTAGTAAAGTCCGGCAAATACCGCAAATACAACACCCGGTATTAATACATAGTGGAAGTGTGCTACTAAGAACATCGTATTATGGTATTGATAGTCTGCTGCTGCCATCGCAAGCATAACACCTGTTACCCCACCGATAGTGAAACATGGGATAAATGCTAATGACCATAACATAGCTGTCGAAAATTCAATCCGGCCTTTCCTCATCGTGAATAACCAGTTAAATATTTTTACACCAGTCGGTATCGCGATCATCATCGTTGTTAGAGAGAAGATCGAGTTAACCGCTGCACTGTTGCCCATTGTATAGAAGTGGTGTACCCACACCAACATACTTAAGAATGCAATACCTGCGATCGCAAATACCATCGATTTATATCCATACAAATTCTTTCTTGAAAATGTTGCAATGACTTCTGAGAACATACCGAATGCCGGTAATACCACAATATATACTTCCGGGTGCCCCCATAACCAGAACAAGTTCAGCCATAACATTGGATCGCCGCCAGCTGCTACTGTGAAAAAGTGTGTACCGAATAATCGATCTAATGTCATGAATAGTAATGCAATCGTAAGAATCGGAAATGCAGCTACGATAATAATCGATGTAATAAACGTTGACCAAGTAAAAATCGGTAGTTTCAACCAAGACATACCTGGTGCTCGCATTTTAATAATCGTTACGACAAAGTTAATTCCTGTTGCTAACGTACCAATCCCAGCTATTTGCAGAGAAACGGCATAATAGTTATTTCCGACTCCAGGAGTGAATTCCTTACCTGCTAATGGAAAATATGATGTCCATCCTGCGTCAGGTGAACCACCGATAACAAATGAAAGGTTAAATAACATAGCCCCTGCAAAGAATATCCAAAAACTGAAGGCATTCAGCTTCGGAAATGCCACATCTCGTGCTCCTATTTGCAATGGAACAACGACGTTCATAATACCTATCAACATAGGCATCGCCATGAACAGGATCATGATAACGCCATGCGTTGTAAATATTTCATCATAGTGTTGTGCATCTAATAAATCCAATTCAGGTCTGGATGTTTGAGCCTTCATTAATAGTCCATCCACACCACCTCTGAAGAACATGAGCACTCCAGCTAAAATATACATTATACCGATTTTTTTATGATCAACAGTTGTAAACCATTCGCTCCACAACCATTTCCATCTTTTTAAATACGTAATTAAAGCAACTAGACCAACCATTGTTAGACCAATTGCAATCTGTGATGCCAAAATTAAAGGATCACCAGTAACAAAAAATTCATCTAATGACATGTTGTTCACCACCTCTTTTAATGATGTGAGTGATCTGTCGTTGCAGATTCACTTGTTTCTTCCGTATCTTGAGTTTCGCTTTCTTCCTGGTCATTTTCCTGACCTTCTTCGCCCTCTCCATGGTCAATTCTATATAGTTCTGGATTGATATATTTTTCCGAACCACCTTTAGAATGATCAATCCATTGTAAATGGGTTCCGTTAAATGTCATACGTCCTAACACACCTGGTTCAAGGATTTCACTATATTTTTCTTCGGATAAATCCATTGCCGTGTTATGCACTTCATGTACCCATTCATTAAAATCTTCCTCTGTTTGTGCTTGAACTTCAAACTCCATGTGGGCATATCCTCGGCCATTAAAGCTTGTGTTTCTTCCATAAAAAGAACCTGGTTTATCTGCTACTAAGTACAGGTTGGTTTGCATATTGGCCATCGTATATTTCTGTCCACCTAGTTCAGGTACCCAAAATGATTGCATCGTTCCTGCAGAAGTCATTTTGAATTGAACTGGATGACCTGCTGGAATATTAATATAATTCACTGTTTCAATATCCTGTTCCGGATAACTAAAAATCCATTTCCAATCTGCAGATGTTACATGGATAACTAGTGGCTTTTCATCTTCATAACCTTTGGGAACATCTTCGACCTCATAGATCGTCTTCATCGTTGGAATCATTAAGGCAATAACGATAAGGACTGGGATTGTAAACCAGGTTATTTCAAGAAGATGATTTCCTTTTTCCTCTTTCGGTTCAAAATCACCGTCATTCTTTCGAGCTCGGTATTTCCAAACAATGTAGCCAAATAACACAAAAACAACGACTACAATGACTAACATAAAAATAATCGAATAAACAATTAAATCTGTTAAACTTCTTGCAATAGGACCTTTAGGATCAAAGACGAGCAATTTTGATTCACAGCCTGCAAGCAAAACAGGAATTAACAATAAAGTGAGTGCGTACATAAGCTTCTTCATTGCATTCATGGTGTTACTCCTTTCGTCAAAAAACATTCTATTACTTTACATACCCTTTTGTTTAAATAAGTAAGATTACATCTGTTTTTCATTGTGACAGGTAAATGTGATGAAAGTATGATGAAGCAACAAATGTCATAATTTGTTCAAAATAAAATGAGACTATGATCAGTAGGGTTTTGCCCCATCACTGAGTGAAACTTGCATGTTGGCTCTTACTTAGGTTACTTGAAACCTGAAGTGGGGGTCTTACCAGATGATTAGCACCGGAATAATGCCATCCATTTTACTAATAGTGCATTTTTCTATACTATTTGAGTAGAGACAAAATTGAAGTTTGAGAGGGATAGCGATGAAGACGATATTAATTGTCGATGACGAAAAACAAATGAGAACGATGTTAACCTTATATTTACGAAATGAATTCAAATTAATAGAAGCTGAGAATGGTAACGAAGCAATTCATACATTAAAACAGAATGAGATAGACCTCGTATTGTTAGATATTATGATGCCCGCCTTAGACGGAATAGAAGCATGTAAGCAAATGAAAACAATCAAACCGGACATACCAATCATCTTACTTACCGCATTAAACGAGACCTCTCAAAAAGTGGAAGGTTTAACAATTGGTGCAGACGACTACGTGGTAAAACCATTTGAACCGGAGGAATTGTTAGCACGCATTCAAGTACAGCTCCGGCATTATCAAAAAGGTGAACAGGCAAAAACCATACAGTTCAAAGAATTAAAAATTGATCCCCTTTCCCATACCGTTACCGTTAAAGGAAAGGAAATCAAATATAGTCCCAAAGAATTTGATTTACTCTATCTGATGGCATCCCATCCAAATCGGGTGTATACGAGGGAACAACTGTTGGATTTGATATGGGGATTAGATGATATTGTCGATATTAGAACAGTGGATTCACATGTACGATACGTTAGAGATAAATTGAAGAAAGCTGGCATCTCCCACCAACCGATTGAAACTGTATGGGGTGTTGGTTACAAATTTGACCAGGAGGATAACAATGAAACTAAATAGTGTTGTTTTTAAGCTTGGAGCAACCATCTTATTTCTACAACTCATTATATTAATTCCACTTGGGTATATTATTTTACAACTCATTTTAAACTACTCGGTAAATCAGACCGAGCAACAGCTCGTACAATTGTCTGAAAAATACGCCACACAAGTAAACAATGTAGAAGATCCAGATAATCTCCAACTGCTGGAACATCTAACAGATATGACTGATACAAGTGCGGTTATTCTGGACCAAAATGGAGAAATAGTTTTACAAACAAACTGGCATGAAGATATCACCAATGAAGTACTCGCCAATCCGCAAATCAAGCAATTAGAAGAAGGAGAAACGATTGTGGAAGAGTATACCTTTAACAGCACTACTTATTTAAAAGTAGCCCAGCCAATCACAAATCAAAATGGTATACAAGGAAGTGTCGTTTTATTCTCTTCATTCGGACTCATCAGTAATTCGATTCATAATATTATCTTTTTAGTAATTTTAGCAAGCTTAGGAGCAGTTGCCTTAGCAATTGGATTCACCTTTTTCATATCAAAAAAATTAGGTGCACCATTAATCGTGATGGAGAAAGCTGCCAAACAAATAGCCGAAAAAAAGAACTTCTCCTTACGTGTCGATTATAAAGCGAATGATGAGATTGGCTCCCTGGCCCATGCAATCAATCATCTTTCCGAGACATTGGAACGTTATCAGACAAACCGGAATGAGTTTTTTTCCAATATCACACACGAACTGAAAACCCCTTTAACTTATGTAAAAGGGTATGCCAACGCTGTTCGTCATGAGATGTATCAAAGCAAAGAGGAACGAGATGAGTTCCTCGAAATTATCGAAAATGAAACCGATCATATTAGTAATTTAATGGATGATCTTACGGACCTATCCAAAATCGAAGAAGGAAAGATCGATTTAAATAAAGAAGATATTAATGTAAATAAATTAGCAGAAGAAATGATAAAACGATCACAATTCAGAGCTTCTGAAAAAGGATTAACAATGAATCTAGAAGTACCAGATAGTACTATCTTTTTATACGCAGATAAAAACAGACTTGATCAAGTATTAACCAATCTAGTCGAAAATGCCGTCCGATACACTGAAACAGGTAGTATTACTTTGAAAGTAAAAGAAGATCGTGATCTGGTTATGATTCGAGTAAAAGATACTGGTATTGGGATTAAAGAAGAAGATATTCCTTATCTTTTTGAGCGTTTTTACCGTGTTGATAAATCCCGTTCCCGTGCAAATGGAGGAACTGGATTAGGTTTAGCCATCGTAAAAAATTTAGTTGAAATGCATGATGGAGACATTGACGTTGATAGTGAATTAAATAAAGGAACTACGATTACATTACGCTTTCCGAAAGAGGAGGAGACTCAGCATGCGATATCAAGATAAAGTTGTCGTCGTAACAGGTGGAGCAAATGGAATCGGTAAAGCAATTGCTGAAAACTATTTAGTGGAAGGTGCAACTGTTGTTGTAGCAGACATTATGAAGCCATTAAATGCAGACATTCATTTTGTTCAAACAGATGTCAGCAAACTAGAAGATATTGAACAACTTTTTCGATTTATTAAGGATTCATTTTCCAGATTGGATATCCTAATTAATAATGCAGGTGTCTCTACTTTCGGTAATTTTTACGAAATCACAGTTGATGATTGGGATCATGTCATCAATACAAATTTAAGAAGTGTCTTTTTATGCTCGCAGCAAGCTGCACGTATTATGCGAAAGCAATCTATCGGAGGAAGTCTTGTCCATATTGCTTCCACTCGTGCTTTTATGTCAGAAGCGAATACCGAAAGTTATGCGGCAAGCAAGGGTGGAATCTTTGCCTTAACTCACGCTTTAGCTATGTCATTACAAGACGATCATATTACGAGTAATGCGATAAGTCCTGGTTGGATCGAGACGGCTGAGTACGACCAATTGCGTGCGATTGATCATAAACAACATCCATCTAAAAAAGTCGGTAAACCGGAAGATATCGCAAGAGCTTGTTTATTTTTAACCGATTCTGCCAACAATTTTATCAATGGTGAGAACCTGATTATAGATGGTGGGATGACTAGAAAAATGATCTACGAACATTGAGGAAAGGACGATCCTAATGGAATTGCAATTAATCGAAGTCTATATCCCTGTCCATCGATTTGAACGCTTTCTAAAAGAAGTTCAAGAATATCATGTAATCGAAAAATGGTATACGCAAATCTCGGATGAAGAACAATTAGTCAAAATATTAATCGAAAAAAAATACGCAGAAGAGATTTTAGATTTTCTTGAAGTAAATGACCGTGGCCAGAAAGATATACGAGCACTGCTCTATAATATTTCGACGTATGTACCACGGATAGAGGTTGAGGAGGAAGAAGAACAGGAAGAAGATCCTGAAGAAAAACAAAAAGAAATTACCCGCGCTAGCCGTCATGAATTATATAATGTCGTGCAGTCATCTAGTACTTCAAGTTTGAATTATATTTGGATGCTGCTGTTATCTTCTGTCGTTGCTACAGCTGGAATTGTCAAGGATAGTGCTGCTATTGTAATCGGAGCGATGGTAATTGCACCATTGATCGGTCCTTTTACTGCCCTTGCTTTTGCTGCAACATTAGGGGATTATAATTTAATGAAAAGGTCAGTACTAACAGCTTTATATGGGTTAGCAATACCGATTGCAACTGCGATTATTTTCGGATTATTCTTTAATTTACCGATTAATAGTGATGAATTTTTGGCAAGAACGCACATCGGATTGATGGATATTGTCGTAGCTCTTGCCGCTGGTACAGCAGGTGCGATGTCATTTGCTAAACGTGTGTCCGAAGCACTCGTTGGGGTAATGGTGTCCGTTGCATTATTACCACCCGCTATTGTATTGGGAATGATGTTGGGAGCATTGGAATTTGAACAAGCTTTAACACCTTTGATTCTCTTAATGGTCAATATTAGTGCCATATTATTCTCGGCAATAATTGTCTTCTGGATAAGTGGTATTGAGCCAATCAAATGGAGCGAAATTCAGGTTGCCCATACGTCGAAAACCTATGCTCTCATATTCGTCAGTAGCGTAATTTTAATCTTAGCTGTGATGATCATTATCATTCAATTTTAAGAAATAATGATCATCAATCCCCCCATCCCTTCTTCGCACTCGATACAAACTATAAAATAGTGAAAAATCAGATTTGCTTTGTTCCATTCTATCCATAAGGAGTACTGAAATACCGCTCCGGCAGAATACTCCGCTTTTACCCAAAGGGCATAAGTCAACATCTGCTCAAGCAAGCTTTCGCAGTGTATCCTATACCGTGGGCTCGGCTTCAGCTAACTTTGCAAAGAAAACCACTTTGCAAAGTGGATCTTCAGCTCTCGCTGTCCCACAGGAGTCTCCGTATTCTGCCCACGCTAATAACATTATTCTAACTTTTTAAGTGGAAATACTCGAAAACATTCCCGTTTATTATCTCTTTCAAAAATCAGAACACTACACAGAGCGGTGGCAAGATATGCAGACTCCTCACGACGTAGCACGTGTCCGAAGACCCCGTGATGCACCTGCGTCTTCTAGTAACGCTTCGTTGTAGGCTTCCTCAGTGCAAGGGAGCAAAGAAGTTTATTCAAGTGTACATAATTATCTGCTTTCTTTATTTGTAACAAAAACTTTACAATGTAATTCTTGCCGAGATGTACTGGGATTGCTATACTTTTACAGAGAAATTTTGAATACTAGGAGGCTTTTATGACTACAGAAAAAAACACAGTTCGCGACTATTTGATCATTTTGTGGATTGCTACTCGATTAGGTTTCACCTCGTTTGGTGGTCCTGTAGCACACCTCGGCTATTTCCATGAGGAATACGTACGCCGAAAAAAGTGGCTCGATGAAAAAGCTTATGCTGACTTAGTAGCATTATGTCAATTTCTTCCTGGACCCGCAAGCAGTCAAGTTGGCATTGGAGTTGGAATCATTCGCGGCGGTATATTAGGTGGTATTCTAGCATTTCTTGGCTTCACCCTGCCATCGGTTATTGTACTCATTTTATTTGCATTAGCACTACATCAATTTTCCTTTTATGATGCTAGCTTCATTCATGGTTTAAAAATAGTTGCTGTAGCCGTTGTTGCCCATGCGATAATGGGAATGGGTGCTAAATTAACACCTGATTTACCAAGAAAAGCGATAGCCATAATCTCATTAGCTGTCATGCTCTTGTTACAAACAACCATTACACAGGTAGTAATCATCCTGATAGCAGCGGCAATTGGTATTTTCTTTTTCCCAAAACAACTAAAACAAGAACAACCTGCACAACTTCATTTAAACTTATCCAAGAAAACAGCCATTATTAGTCTTACTTTATTATGTATGTTATTAGCCATTCTTCCTATTGCTAGTCAAATGACAGATTGGCAATGGCTCGCAATGTTTGACAGTTTTTACCGTTCAGGTGCACTTGTATTTGGTGGTGGACATGTCGTGTTACCATTACTTGAGCAAGAATTTGTACCAACCGGCCTTGTGACAGAACAAGAATTTTTAGCAGGTTATGGAGCGGCACAAGCAGTACCAGGTCCACTCTTTACCTTTGCAGCATATCTTGGGACAGTAATCGGCGGTATTCCCGGTGGCTTATTGGCTACCGCTGCTATCTTTTTGCCGGCATTTTTACTGATTATTGGCACTTTACCTTTCTGGCATGCACTGCGCCACATATCGGCTGTTCGTGGTGCCTTAACTAGTGTCAATGCTGCTGTTGTTGGGCTATTAATCGCTGCATTTTATCAACCAATCTGGACAAGCACAATAGTAGAAACGAAAGATTTTATCTTAGCTGTGATTCTTTTTAGTTTATTAGCATTTTGGAAATTGCCATCATGGATTATTGTAATTATTGGATTAATCGGTGGCATCTTATTACCATATTTACCTTTTTAGTGATCGGATTTTTGCCGGTCACTTTTTTCTGGACACTTTTACTGATTATCTGGATGATTTGTATAATTAACAGGACAGATTTCTGGACTTCCCCATTCTTCTTGCATATTTCCGTCACTCACTTTATAATATGAATATATGTTCATATATTGTTTTGAGGAGGGTATTTATGGGACATGATCACGGACATGGTCATAGCCATGATCATCATCATACTAGTAATAAAAAAGCATTGCTGATCAGCTTTATATTTATTACGACATTTATGGTGATCGAAGTTATTGGTGGAATTCTGACCAATAGTTTGGCGTTATTATCTGACGCTGGTCACATGTTGAGCGATGCATTTGCTTTAGCATTGAGTTTATTTGCATTTAAGTTAAGCGAAAAAGCATCTAATAGCCAGAAAACTTATGGTTATAAGCGGTTTGAAATTTTAGCAGCGTTTATCAACGGTGTTACACTGCTAGCCATTTCTATCTATATCTTTTATGAAGCGTATCACCGATTTTTAGAACCTCCTAATGTAAGTCCTATGATGCTTTGGATTGCTGTTACAGGACTTATTATTAACATTATCGTAGCTTTTATTTTAATGTACGGTGGTGGTGATACCGAAAACAATTTAAATATGCGCAGTGCCTTGTTGCATGTATTAGGTGATTTATTAGGTTCAGTTGGGGCTATTATAGCCGGACTCTTGATTATGTTTTTTGATTGGAATTTGGCAGATCCAATTGCAAGCATTATTGTTGCTGTTCTGATTTTAGTTAGTGGTTACCGGGTCACTCGTGACTCCTTTCATATTTTAATGGAAGGAACCCCTAGTCATATATCGTATGAGGAAATTGAAAATAAATTGGTCCAGTTAGACGGCGTCATCAATGTTCATGATTTGCACGTCTGGACGATCACTTCAGACTTTCCTGCATTAAGCTGTCATTTAGTTGTCGAAGAAGATGTTAATAGAGATCAGCTACTAAAAATGGCATCCAGTGTAATACATGATGCTTTTAAGATTTATCATACGACGATTCAATTGGAAGGTGTTCATGCAGATATGGAAGATGATGAAAACAATTGTAATTGATCATAGGAGGATGAAGAAATGTCAGATGAAAATTATCAACCACTGGATGAAGAAACACTTTTTTTAGTATCCCAGACCTTTAAAGCGTTGGCTGATCCGACTAGAGTTCGTATCTTACATTTATTATTTAATGGTGAATTATCGGTCTCCAATATTGCAGAACAACTGGATCTCAATCAATCAAATGTCTCTCATCAATTACGTTTTTTGAAAAATTTACGCCTTGTGAAATACAGACGTGATGGTAAGACCATTTATTATTCTCAGGATGATGAGCACGTGATGAAAATATTACAGCAATCGATTGACCATGCGACACATCATTAGAAAATCACCTCTTACCCTCGCGACTACTGATTGTAAAATAGAAAACACATGCGTTTCACTAATAAGCAAAGCGCATGTGTTTTTGAATGTGCTCAGGTTTGTTTTACACACATGTAAAGGATTGAATTCTTTCTGTATCTATGCCGAAGTATATCCAGTTAAATCCAGTCCATCGGTAGCCAGCTACGGAGCGTCTGCCAATATAAGTTGGGTAAAACCAGAATGAATTATATCGACTAAGCCAGACATAAGTAAAACGGTATAAGCACGCTCTCATCGAACCGGGATCTACTGCATATAATTGTGGTCCATCACCAAGCGGTTGAGCTTGCTGTGGAATTTGTGCCGGTGGTGGTCCTGTTGGCGGCATTCCTTGTGGTCCCTGCCCTGCACCTGGTGGTCCAAACGGTGGTGGAGATGGCGGACCTCCTCCTTGTCCTGGACCTGGATAACCTCGTTGTGGTAATGGCATAGATTGACCATCGTCTGGATACACATTTCCATATTGATCATACATATATTGTTGAGATGGATAATATTGTTCCATAATGATTACCTCCTGTCTCTAACACTATATGTTAGACATGGAGTTAGGTAATTTGTCCATATAGAAATAGGCGCCTACAGTTCTTTTACTTTTATATATAAATCATGTGTTGTTTCATCACCTTGAATGGTATAACCTATATCTATTTTCATTGTTTCTAAATTCAATTCATGTTCTTTCCCATACTGATACATCTCTCCAATGGTTTCCGCAATTGAGACCAAGCTTCCTTCGTGTTTGTGATATAAATATTTAGCGGAAGGAATAACGATCGTTTCCATACCTGCAGGAGCTTCGGCATTTTTTTCCACTTCTACACAAATACATTGAGTATAAATTGTGTCCTCTTGTTCTAAGCTTATATCAATCATTGTATCTGATTTCCTCTGTTTTACTTCATCTATTCTGCTTTTAAATTCTTCCCACTTTACCGGCATATCACGAATTAATCCTTTCCAGTCTTTTGTTACTTTAATACCTGTAACCGTCATTTCAGATTTTTCAACGACATTCAATTTTTCCACCTCTTTAGTATTAAAATAGGTAAGACTTTCATTACCACAGGATGACTCGTTTTCTTGACTACTAATCACTCCAAGAAAGCATATCAATAGGAAAGTTACTTTTATTTATAGCTACAAGCATACTTTTTGTCCGATAAAAAAAGAACCAGTATTATATACTGATTCTACATTCTATTTTATACTTAATAATTCCTGCTTTATGAAATATATTTTTTCATCACTTTTGTACCATTACAAGAAAACAAACATTCTTTATCTTCCATTACGGTTTCAATATGGACGTCTCTCCCCCATAATTGATAAATATATGGCAATGTTTTTTCCAAGTAACGTACATCGAGTTCAACACCTTCATAATGATGACGGATATATAACTCACCATTTCGCAAATAATCACCATTATCAACCGTCAAATAAGGAAATCCTCCGTTTAATCTGCTCGAGATTAGCTGATCACGTACATCTTCCCAATTTTTATCGACAATTTTATATTCTGGCCCTTGTTTTTGAAAAAGGTAGAGATCTTCCTTTTCAACTAGATCTTTTGTTAAATAATTGCGCATAAAAGAGATATCAGATTCTATTTCACGAACCTCGAAAATCTTTTCTCTTCCTGTTCCCGCTTCTGCACCGAAACGTTTCATTTCTTCAGAAGGATTGTTGTAACGCTCTTCAATATCTTCAAACATTTTTACCCCAAGGTAATAAGGATTAATCTGTGTTGTCGATGGTTGAACAACACTGGCATTCAATGATGCAAATTCGACCGTTTCATCGCTTGTTAAATCTAACTCTCTCATAATCCGTTGATGCCAGTAAGTTGCCCAACCTTCATTCATAATTTTAGTTTCTAGTTGCGGCCAAAAGTAAAGCATTTCTTCCCGCATCATTGTTAAGATGTCTCTTTGCCAATCCTCTAATTCTCTGCTGTGTTCTTCAATAAATAATAAAATGTCTTTTTCCGGGTGTGGTGGGAAAGATTTCTTTCTTTTGATTGGCTGTTGTGCAGAAATGGGTTGGTCTAAGTTCCATAAATCATCATATTCAGTTCTTTTACGCTGCTGTACTTCTTCCTCATCATTTTTTTGCCAATCTAATTGTGCTTTTAATAAGGTCGGATCAATGTGCTCTTGAATAGATAGTACCGCATCAAGAAATTTTTCAACTTCTTTTATTCCATATTGTTTCTCATATTTCGCCACACGCTCAGCTGTAGCAGCCATACTTTCTACCATATCGCGTTTCGTATTTTGAAACCGTACATTGTTTTTAAAAAAGTCACAGTGTGCCAATACATGGGCAACAATCAATTTATTTTGAATCAAACTATTAGAATGTAATAAAAAAGCGTAACATGGATTGGAGTTTATCACCAATTCATATATTCTACTTAAACCAAGATCATATTGCAGTTTCATCCGGTGAAATTGTTTTCCGAAGCTCCAGTGTGAAAATCTTGTTGGCATCCCGTATGCACCAAACGTATACAATATTTCAGGTGGACAAATTTCATACCGCATCGGATAAAAATCTAAGCCAAATCCTTCTGCGATCTCGGTGATTTCGTGAATTGCTTTTTCTAATTTCTTTTTATCTTCTGCTTTCAAACAAAACACCTCCACTATAATATATGAGAAGTGTTTGAAAATAGGACACACATTCTTAGTCGATTTAAAAAAGAATTAAGTATACAATTTCCTGTTAAATATTATAATTGTTTGATCAAACTTTTTTAAAAATCACATTAACTAATGATTCTTTAGTTATCTAACCTATACTAATAACAATTACCTTCATAAACTGTATTATTGCATGAAAGAGAGGTGATGTTTACATGCGTAAATTCTTTATCGCTCGATTAAAAGGTAAAAATGAAGTCCCACCTGTTACAACTAATGCTTTTGGTACGGCAAAGTTTGTAGTTAATAAAAACAGAACTAAGATAAAGTTTAGACTAGAAGTTAACAACATTGAAAACTTTGTTCAAGCGCATATCCACTTTGGTAGACGAGGTGAAAATGGACCTGTAATAGTATTTCTTTTTGGTGCTGACTTAGAAACACTTGAGGAACAAAATGGTATATCGACAGGTAGAGGCGTTGTTACCGGAACTATTACGGATGACGATATTGTAGAAAATGAGGTAGGTATAGAAACTGTAGAAGAGTTATTACAATTCATGGAACAAAAATTAACTTATGTTAATGCTCATACTGAACAAAATCCATCCGGTGAAATTAGAGGTCAAATTATACCCATTTAAATTTCCACAGTGTTAGTTTTATTAGGCAAAAGTTTTTTAATTCATCCATTTTTTCTTTTATATTAGGTACTTTCATTAATTTGAAAACATGAACTTTTTCTATACCTTTTTAGTGATAGATTCCAGACTATTTTACTATGCTCAAAACCAAATAAACCTTGCCTATTATTATACTTAGACAAGGTTTATTCCCCAAACTTATGCAAGTTTTCCTATCTTTTTCTTGCATTTACTTTCTGTAAGGGTATAACCTGTTATTTCAAACCGATTTAGTGTCAAGAAACGAATCGCTAAATTCTTTTCCTCTTGATTTAAAGCAACAGTATAAACCGTTCGAGAAGGTACTTCAAGAAAATGTCTTCTCGATGACAACTGCTTCTTGATTATCACTGATGTCTAGGGTTAATTTTTCACGATTACGAATATATACTTCGAAGTGTTAAATCATTTAGGCAGGCTCAATGTAAAACATGTTTCACTACCTGGAATGCTATGAACAGTAATATCTCCGTTATGTGCATTGGTGAATTCCTTGGCAATTGATAATCCCAGTCCAAAGCTTTCTTTGTTTCGATTTTGGCTACCTTGATAGAAACGATCAAATAAAAAAGGAAGTTGCTCAGCTGGAATTCCTTTGCCACGATCTATGATAGCAACCGTTACTTGATCATTGTCCTCCCTATACTTTACTCCAATATAATTACCACTATCACCATATTTCATCGCATTATCTAGCAAATTACGTATTACCCTTTCAATCAAATGAGGATCTATCATAATAATATTTGAAACATCTGGTATATCAATGTCAATATTGAAATGTTTAATTTCGAGAACTGGGAGATATTCAGTTATTATTTTTCGTAATATACTTGGTACATTACAGCGTTCTTTCTTAGGTTGAATACCATGCAAATCAGATTGAGAAACTTCAAATAAGGTATTAATCAACTTCTCCATGTATTGCGAGCGACGAACAATTACTTCTGAATGCGCCTTAAGCTCTTTTTCATTGATATACAGTCCATTTTTAATTGAGTCGGCATAGCCAAGTATATTCGTCAAAGGTGTTCGCAAATCATGAGATAGATTCGAGATTAATGATTTCCGTTTGTCTTCTTGCTCTTGAATGTGAGCGACTTGTTCATGGATACGCCTGGACATTACATTAAAATGTTGACTCAATTGTCCAATTTCATCCTGTGATTGATCATCAATTTCTACCTGTTGATCAAGAGTTGTTTTAGATAACCCATCATTTAATTTTTTTAATCGCTTGCGTAATTTAAAAAAGAAAAAATATGTAAAAAAGTAAGGTGTAATGATAAAAGCAAGCAAAGGGACAATAAGGGTGAAAAAAGAAGACCATTCGCGAACATAAAAATAAACAGCTGTTCCATTCATTGCTTCATTTTCAACTTGCAAATGCAAATAATAGGATTGGCCATTTATTTCTACTGGATAAATCAGATTAATATCATGTTCTGGAATCCATAGGTTAAATGGTTCATTAACGAATAAGTCACTGTACTCCGAGAAACTATACGGTTGTGTTCGACCGCTAGAGGAGTACAGAATATGTCCTTCTGTGGTAAACCACTCAAATTGGACAGAAGGATGATCGGAATGATATTCATTCATTGTTTGAATAAGAGAAGATGAAGTGACCTCGTCGGAAAGTGTGATTTCGTTAATCACTTGATTTGCAAGTTCCTCTAATGTTTGATTGGTGTATCCTGTTTGACTAATCTTACCAATAAAAAGACTAAGACTTATAAATAATATGACTGCTAAAATACTACTAACAATAAAATATATCCATAGTTTTGAAGATAGTTTCATAGCTATTCACCCTCAAAACGATAACCAATCCCACGAATCGTCTTAATAAATTGTGGCGAGTTTGGATCTTCTTCTAATTTTTCTCGCAAATAATTAATATAAATATCAAGCTTATTTAAATCAATATAGCTTTCCTTCCAGACAGCAATATAAATTTCTTCTTTCGTAAAAATCTGTCCAGGATTACGCATAAACATAGATAGTAAATCACATTCGGTTTGAGACAAGCTGTATTTGACACTTTTGTTCTCTATGGTTAGTGAATGGTCATTTAAAACAATAGGCCCACATTGAATACGGTTCGACGATACAATGGTTGCAGGACTTTGCTTACGACGAATGTTTGCGATAACGCGAGCTATGAGCTCACTCGGAATAAATGGCTTAGTGACATAATCATCTGCAGTTAGCCCGAATGTTTCGATTTGTCTATTAATTTCTGTAAGAGCACTTAATACAATAATAGGAGTATCTATTTGCCTTAAATTAAGAAAGTTCAATACATGTAATCCATCCGAATCATCCATCATGAAATCTAGGATGATTAAATCGAAAGATTCCCTTTCCAGTAAGGTTAAAGCTTCTTTTCCACTGCTTGCTTCTTTATAATGCATTCCTGCTTCTAGTAAATAAATTCCAACCAAGTGACGAATATCAGCATCATCATCAACGACTAATATACTGGCATGATCCAATATTGTACCCCCTTCTTTTCCAACGATGTATGTAAGACTATTTTATCATAATAAAGTGCTTCCATCAGTGGAAGATATCAGGGTGTTAGGTCATCTGATCCCCGTTTATTTACTCAAACCTTGGAGGGAAGGCTTTACGGACGGTTAGCATCGTGGCAATTAAGGCATTTAGTGCAAAAAAAATAAACCCTACTTATTTTGTACATAAGTAAGGTTCACTTTGTAGGTCTATGCCAGTTTTTCTATCTTTTTCTTGCATTTACATTCTGTCAGAGTGTAACCTGTTATTTCAAACCCTTTTTGTTTCAAAAAGCGAATCGCTAAATTTTTTTCCACATGATTCGAAGCAACAATATGCACTGACTTGGAAGGAATTTCGTGAAAATATCTTTTTAGGTATGGAATTGGAATCACAACTGCTTCTTCTACTTTATCATTATCTGCTTCTTGATAATCACGAATATCAACGGTTGATTTTTCCCGACTTCGATTTTTATCTATTTCCACACATGGTATCCCTTTAACCGGTACATAACGTGTATATAGTAAATGGCTTATAAATACGCTGATCAAAACTAAAACAATCCAAAAGATTGACATAATAAATTATCCTCCATTACCTATGATGAATGGCTTACAAATATCTTACACCGTTACAGTATATTGTCAACCTTTTGCTTTCACCACAGTCTATTGTTTAAGATTTTTCACTTTCTCCCAATAGTGGACAATAGTCTTCATTCCCTTATCAAAATGAGCAATTGGGAAGCTCTCATTTGGAGAGTGCAGTCGGTCATCCGGTGTTCCAAATCCAAGCAATACCACAGGAATTTGATAGATCGAGTCGAACCATTCCACAACTGGGATAGAGCCACCCATCCGAACATATACTGCTTCTTTTCCAAAGGTTTCTGTAAAACTCTCTGCTGCTTTAGTGATCAACGGGTGATCTGGATCCACTTTATATGCCTTTGCCGATAAAGGTTCACGTTTTATTGTTAGTTCCACACCTTTTGGCACATGCTCTTCCAAATGCTTTACTAATAAATCCTGAATTTCTTGCGGATCCTGTCCTGGTACTAAACGACATGTTAATTTGGTAGTAGCTGTTGAAGGGATAATTGTTTTTGTTCCCTCTCCCTGGTAACCGCTATATAAACCATTGATTTCTAATGTCGGTCTTGCCATGGTGTGTTCTTTCGCTGTATATCCTTTTTCCGAAACCGTCTCTTTCACCCCGGTAGATTGCTTGTAATCTTCACTTGGTGCATCTTTAATTAAGCCACGTTCTTCTGAAGACAATGGTTCTACTTGGTCATAAAATCCTTTTACCTGCACCACTTCTTCTTCATTTTTCATTGTTGCTAAAAGTTGTGCCATTGCCATTGCCGGATTTTTCACAGCACCACCATACAAGCCGGAATGTAGATCATTGTCAGGTCCCTTCAAGGTGAATTCCAAACCAGTAAAGCCTTTTAATCCATACAGAATAGTTGGCTGGTCCTTGGCAACCATTCCCGAATCCGAAATGACCGCAAAATCAGCTTGGAATTTTTCTTTTTGTTCGTGAAGGATATCATAAAGATTAGCACTGCCGATCTCTTCTTCCCCTTCTACACAGACTTTCACATTGATTGGTAACGAGCCTGTCGATTTCAGGAAAGCTTTTAATACAACGAGATGCATAAAAACTTGCCCTTTGTCATCACTAGCACCACGAGCATAGACCCTTCCATCTCTTACTTCTGGTTGAAAAGGATCACTTTTCCACTGATCGAGCGGGTCTGGAGGCTGTACATCATAATGACCATAAAATAAAACGGTTGGTGCATCTTCACCGGCTTTCATCCACTCAGCATATACTAACGGATGTCCTTTGGTTTTCTGGATTTCCACGGTTTCAAAGCCAGCTTCAGTTAAATAATCGCCTACAAACTCTGCTGCTTTTTTGACATCTTCTTTATGAGATGAATCTGTACTGACACTTGGTATATGTAAAAAGTCTTTAAGCTCTTCGATGTGTTGATCTTTATATTTTTCAAGATATTCAATAACTTCTTTCATCGTGATCACGTTCCTTTCGATTCTTTCCTTCCATAGTTTAACATGGAATAGGAGAATCATTCACCCAAAAAGTTTTAGGAATTGTTTTTTCTTGAATGTTAAGATGGTGCTTTGAATTTGGCTGATCCATGGACATTTTTTCTGGTCTTCTGCTTTTTTGTCCTTCATTGAGCTTATGATGGACGTTTTTATTCGATTTCCTGTCTTTTGTCTTTCATTTTGATGTGAAAGATATAAATACTTATCTCCACCAATAAAGGGCTTAAAGCTGTGTGAGTTAACCTTATATAAAAAAATTTATAACAAATACTAAAAAACGCACGTGAATTTCATTGTGAAATCCAGTGCGTTTTCTTTGAGATTCGATTGTTTGCACCTTTGAAGTTACCCGTTACTCCAAATAGGCAAGTGTTTTTTATTGCTCTTAATCTAAGCCTTTTGCCAAATCTTCAATTAAGTCATCGACGTCTTCAATTCCGATCGATAAACGAATTAGCCCATCGGTAATGCCTAATTCTTCGCGGCGATCTTTTGGAATCGATGCATGTGTCATACGTGCCGGAATGGAAATTAAACTTTCCACTGCGCCTAGGCTTTCCGCTAGGGTGAAATAATCGACTTTGCTCAATACTTGATCCGCTTTTTCTCCACTGCCGACATCAAACGCGATCATGCCTCCAAAGCCTTCTTCCTGCTGTTTAGCAACGTCATGTCCTGCATGGGATGCTATGCCAGGGTAATAAACCTTCTCGACATTTGGATGCTGATCAAGAAACGCTGCGATTTTGTTTGCATTTTTTTCGATTGCTTCCATACGCAACCCTAATGTCTTGATACCTCGCATTAATAACCATGAATCCTGTGGTCCTAAGACAGCACCGACAGAGTTTTGAATGAAGTGAATTTCTTCTGCTAATTTTTCATCATTTACAACAGCAAGCCCTGATACTACGTCACTGTGACCACCGATATATTTCGTTGCACTGTGTAAGACAATGTCGGCACCGAAATCTAATGGCGTTTGCAAGTATGGCGTTGCAAAAGTATTATCAACCACTAATAAAAGATTATGTTTATCAGCAATTTCCTTCATTTTTTTCAAATCGGTTACTTTTAGTAGTGGATTCGTTGGTGTTTCAATGTATAACATTTTTGTATTTGGCTGAATCGCTGCTTCTACCGCTGCAATATCACTCGTATCAACAAACGTGTGTCCTAGATCGATGCGATTTAACACTTTTGTCGTTAAGCGATAGGTTCCACCGTATACATCATCTGTTAAGACTACGTGATCACCAGCTTTGAGTAACATCATGATCGATGTAATTGCCGCCATTCCCGAAGCAAAAGCAAATCCTGCTTTACCATTCTCTAATTCAGCTGTAACCGTTTCTAGCGCATGGCGCGTTGGGTTACCCGTTCTTGAATATTCGTAACCGGTGTGTTTTCCGGCTTCAGGTTGTCTGTAGGTACTTACTTGATAAATGGGGACTGATACGGCACCTGTTTTTTCATCCCCTGTGATACCGCCATGTACCATTTTAGTTTTACGTTTCATAACTATTCCTCCTACGAATCAAACGTATAAATATCTTTACTTAAATATCTTTCACTACTATCTGCAAAAATGGTAACGATGTTGCTTCCGGGTTTTGCAACTTCCGCTTCTCTTAAAGCTGCTACCATTGCTGCTCCAGATGAACTTCCAACCAGAAGTCCTTCTTTTTCTGCTAGTTGCTGTACCATACCAAAGGCTTCATCATCATCGATCGTATGGACTTCATCGAATAATGCGCGATCCATATAATCTGGTAAAAATTCCATACCGATTCCTTCCGTACGATGTTCTCCTGCTTCACCACCAGCAATGACTGATCCCTCAGGCTCGACAATTACAGTTTTCGTTTCCGGATTCTGATCCTTGAAATAACGAGCAGCACCCATAAAAGTCCCACCCGTTCCGGCACCTGCAACAAAAACAGATACTTCACCATTTAAATCCTTCTCAATTTCTGGTGCTAATGTCTTGTAATAAGTTTCTGGATTTGCTGGATTCTGAAATTGCTGTGGAGCATAACTGTTAGGAATTTCTGCAAGTAGCTGTTTTGTCTTTTCAATTGCACCAACCATTCCTTCTGCCCTAGGTGTATGAACAATTTCTGCTCCTAACGCTTTGATTAGTAATTGTTTTTCCTGACTAAAGTGTTCAGGAACAACAAAAATAACACGAAATCCTTTATTTACAGCCGCTAACGCAATTCCAATCCCAGTGTTGCCAGCGGTCGGTTCGATAATGGTTCCACCTGGTTTCAATGCACCAGATTCTAGTGCTGTTTCGATCAAATTTACGCCTAAACGATCTTTAATACTGCCACCAGGATTAAAGAATTCTAATTTCGCAAAAAGTCGTACACCGTCTGGAAGCTCGAAATTCGATAACTCCATTAACGGTGTACCTCCAATCAATTGTTGTATATTTTTATAAAGTGCCAATCTAATCCCTCTTTTATTCAGCAAACACGATGTGCCATTCGTCTTTTCCTGTTAGCATATTTCTTGCGATATCTTTTGCACCTTCTAAGCTATGGTTAGCTGCCCATCCACATTGAACTTCATTACAAGCTGGTACTTCTGTTGCTTCTAATACATCCTGTAGTGTCTTTGCTAGTGCTTCTACCACATCATCAAAGCTGTCATTATTTATAATTGCAAGATAAAATCCTGTTTGGCATCCCATTGGACTGATATCCAAAACATTGTCAATGTGATTTCGAATGTTTTCTGCCATTAAGTGTTCAATTGAATGTAGCCCCGCCATATCCATATGGTCTTTATTAGGCTGACAGAATCGAATATCGTATTTATAAACTTTATCACCATTTTCTCCTGTAGTAACCCCAACGAGACGTACATACGGTGCTTTCACTTTTGTATGATCTAAATTAAAGCTTTCAACATTCATTTTTTTAGGCATTTTCTATTCACTCCTCTTTTTATTTTTCGGCTACAAATAACCAAACAAATTTATTACGCTGTTTCGCTTCAAAACTAAAACCATTTTGTTCAAATAGCTGACGGATTTCCTCTAATAGAGGATAGTATTCTCTGTTCAAATCCTCAAGTAAATCATGATAGCCCAATTCATCTGCTTCTTGTTTGATTTGCTGTTCTGCTTGTTTATTTTCATATACCGTGTCCGCAAACACTACTCGATCACCATCTGCTAACAAAGAATAAAATTTAGCAATTGCTTTGTTCTTTTCCTCTTTTGTTAAATGGTGAAATGCATACGTACTAACAATCGTATCTACTGGTTGATCCGGTAATGGAAATTCTAAAAAATCACCTTCATGCAGATCTAAGGCAGGTAATTTCTCTTTCGCTTGCTCTCTCATTGGTTCTGATGGTTCAATCCCAATGACTTTTACGCCTTTATCTAAAAGTTTTTCCGTTAAATTCCCGGTGCCAACGCCGAATTCCATAACAGTGCCTTCAGCCAACTGTGCAACTTCACCTAATATTGTATCATATCCTTCGAATACATCTCTATACTGAGGATCATGTCCCGTTACTGCTTCGTCATATGTCGAAGCCCACTCTTCAAACACTTCCAAAAACTCTCTCCCCATGGTAAACTCCTCCATCTATGTTTAATTCATACTATTTTACTCTGTTTTATCGGAATTGACACTAATATAGCATATAAACCTACAATATGCAAAGATGCAACTTAAGAAAAACTGGGCAATCCGCCCAACCTTATAACTATATGCTAAGTAAGTCTGTGGCGATTGCTATTAGTAGCCATTTTGAAATATATCAACCGTTTGACCATCACTCCGGCTGCCCAGTTCCGTGGGGTTTGCTCTTCAGCTAACTTTTCGAGCAAAAAACCGCTCAGACCAAACAATTCCCACAGTAGTTGAAGTTGGCGGTTTACGCTTTAATCATACTCTATAACGCTAGTAAGAAGAAACATGGTTGCTTTTATACTAAGTAAATAGCGGGCTTTTCACTTGATCAATAATAAAGTCAACATGCTACTTCTGACAAATATTGTCGCATCTTCTAATAGCGTAGGCCGACCGTTCCGACTCCTGGGGGAACAGCGTGATCCGAAGATCCACTTTTCAAAGCGGGCTTCTTTGGCAAGTTAGCTGAGGAGCTCGCCCCCCGGAAAGCGGAACGGTAAGCCGGAGCGCTGGATTCATATATTTTACCTTTCAAAATAAACACTCGGATGACAAAATCCTTACAAGATAAAAGAGCAAGCATCCGAAGATACTTGCTCTTGCTTTATTATTCTTCATCACTTGGGAATACTCTTTGTATCATATTTCCCATTCTTCTAAAAAAGCCTTCTACTGGTTCGCCATTTTCTACATCATCGGCATACTGACCAGCTAAATCAAAGAAATCCGGATTTGTCGAGACATAGACATTATCAATATCATCGTTAACAGATTTTACTGCTTTTGTGACTTTTGCTTTTGTTTCTTCACTTAATTCCTCATTGTTTCGATTAGGATTTTCATTATCGGTTTCTTTATCCCATGACGCCGCTACATATGCATTATTTTCAGTTGTTACTACATATACACGGTCAATTTCCGGAACGTCAGACTCGATTTTTTCCGCTGCTTTTTCCCCTAAGTTATAGTTATTACCTTCTCGCCTAGAGTTAGTCCCATTATCAGCGTCTCTATTCGTTTTGCCATCAAACATGAATTGATTGTTGTCATTTCTACGGGTATCACGGTTGTTCATATTATCTTGTCCGCGAGCTGGATCTGTTGTTTGATTTCTATTATTAGCACGATCATTTGCTGGATCGTTAGATGTTTGGTTGTATCCTATCGGTTGTGCCGGATTACCATTATATTCTCCGTTTTCTTGGCCATATTCATTTCCACCACATGCTACAAGTGTTAACGTTGCAGCAAAGGTCAACGCTAAAGCCGGCTTTGGTAATTTCATCTGTTTCCCTCCTTTTTTTTATAAGGTCATAAATAGTATGGATGGAAACAGAATGACTTATGTTAATTAATATTTGGTAACGAGACCAACAGTTCTTTCGACTTTTTCATTGTAAACCGCACACACTAATAATAATTCCCCAACTAAAATGTATACAACAAATAAGAAAGCAAAAAAGGGGGATTATCGTTGAATATCGACTACGATAAAGCATTATATTATACGTTATGGGGGCAATGGGATGATTTACTTGTATTAATGGTCCGAACTAATGATGACTTGCTTTCGAAAAAGATTGAACAATTTTTGCATGCTTATCATTATCCCAGCTCACAGGAGTATCTGATGGATTCACATGAACAACTTATGCATTATATTGACCATGCTTTAGTCAGTCAAATGAGCCTTACTTCACAATAAAATGAGTAGCGAAACTTATCAGGGTGTTAGCGTCTGTACTTGAAGCTTGAAGTGGAAAACTTACAGACGGTTAGCACCGTGATAAAATAATGCTGAGGAAAGAATACTACCAGTACTAAGTACGGTATCTGTGAAAGTCTCCTCTACTGTTGTATCTTTCCTCAGCTAAATTAACTTAATGACCACGATATTTAATCTCAAACAAATCATGTCGTCTATCACGCAATTGTCTTACAGTACCTGATTTACGTTGTCTTCTTAAGATTTCTAAATCTACATCACCAACAACAACCGTTTCGATATTAGGATGACACTCACCAACAATACCATCTCGAGCAAATTCAAAATCTGACGGTGTAAAAATTCCAGATTGTGCATACTGAATATCCATATTTTCCACTTGTGTTAAGTTCCCCACTGTACCAGCAATAACTGTATACACTTGATTTTCCACCGCTCGTGCTTGCGCACAGTAACGAACACGTAGATATCCTTGACGATCATCGGTACAGAACGGTACAAAAATAATATTTGCACCTTGATCAACTGCATATCTTGTCAATTCTGGAAATTGAATATCATAACAAATTTGAATGGCGATTTTTCCACAATCGGTATCAAAAATGCCCACATGATCTCCAGGTTGAATTCCCCACCATTTACGTTCATTAGGTGTTACATGGATTTTATATTGTTTATCAATCGTACCATCTCTTCTGAATAAATAAGCAATATTATATATGTGATCGTTTTCTTCTACAAAATGAGATCCACCAACAATATTAACATTATATTTTACCGCTAAATCAGTAAAAAGAGCGATATAATCCTCGGTAAACTCCGACAATTTACGAATAGATTTAGACGGTACCTTTTCATCAATAAATGACATCAATTGCGTTGTGAAGATTTCAGGAAACACAGCAAAATCAGAGCCGAAATCATAGGCAACATCAACATAATATTCTACTTGCTTTGCAAACTCATCAAACGATTCAATTCGCTTCATCATATATTGAATCACCGTAATTCTAACCGGAAACGCTGTTTTAAAATGCCTTTTTGTCTGGGGAAGATAATCAATATTATTCCATTCCATTAATGTGGCATATTGTACAGAAGCTTTATCATCTGGCAGATACTTCGGATTAATCCGCATTACTGTAAAGCCATTCATAATTTGAAAAGTTAGAACCGGATCAAATATATTTTTATTGGTTACTTCTTCCACATATTCTCTTGGTGTCAACTCGTTCTGGTAGTTATGATAGTTAGGAATTCTTCCACCTATTATGATACTTTTTAAATTCATACGTCGTGATAAATCTTTTCGAGCTTCGTATAATCTCTTGCCAATCTTCATCCCTTGAAATGCAGGGTCGACCATAACCTCAATTCCATATAGATTGTAGCCTTCTGGATTATGGTTCGTAATATATCCTTCATCGGTAATATCGTCCCAAGTGTGTTGATCATCATATTCATCAAAATTGATCACAAGACTGGAGCAACTGCCTATTATCTTGCCATCATATTCTACACAAAACTGACCTTCCGGAAAGATCTCAAGATGGCTATTAAGGTGTTCTTTTTTCCATGGTTCCATATTCGGAAAACATTGTTTTTGTAAAGCGAAAATTTGCTCAAAGTCTTGAGGTTTCAAATTACGGACAATGATTTTCTTTTCAAAACTGGATAGATCAATTTCAGACATATTGTTCCACCTTTCTGCTCTTACTTTTTACAAATTATATCGTATTTTCCGCAATATTGCTCTTTGGTGGTTTACGATGCATTTTTCTTCGCACATTAAAAACTGTCATCTCCTTTGTAGAAATGACAGTCTTCATTTTATCTGTTACGCTTTTGGGGCGATTTATCTTTTTTACTAGTTGACTTTTTATTATTATGTTTGTTTTTATGCTTATTGCTATTCGCTTTATGTTTTTTTTCACTCTGCTCTTTTTTCTTTGCTTTTGTGTTCACTTTTTGACCTTTATTGTCTTTTTTTTCTTTTGCCTTTTCGCTTACTTTTTGACCGTGATTATTTTTCTTGTTACCATTGTTTACTGGTTTTCGCTCTTTAGCACGATCATTTGCATGAACAGGCAGAACAGAAAAATCATTTGTTTCTTTTTCTAATTTTTCTTGTTTGGTTTCCTCTATTTCTTCTACATTCTCTTCGTGACGATCCTTGTCCTCTTGTTCTTGCTTATTATGATTATAAAAATTTTCGATTAGTTCTCTCTCCTCATTATCTAAGGACGGTTTAGACGTATCACTTTCGGTCGAAATTTGTTTTACTTCTGCTTCTACACTCTCACCTAAGGTCTGAGCAGTTAATTCATTCATGGAAACATGTTCTGCTTCTGATTGTGTTCTTAGTTCTTTTGACACTTCATAAATTGCAACTTGATATCCTTGTTGTTGATAATAACTGCCTAATTCATCTTCGAATTGATGATCTTCCTGATCATTGAAATAGCTTACAGCCATTAAAACTGGACGTTTCTCTTCTGTTCCTGAGTCCGTTGTAACTAAATCAAAAATTTCATCTGTCAACGATTTTATGGTATGATTTTTAACCTCTAAAATATCCATCAATTGTTCTGCATCATCATTCATCGGTTCAACGTCAATCACTTGATAGTTTTCATCAATGGTAATGTTCATGCTCGGATTAATGTCAATACTAACTACAGCATAAGCATTATTATCTGCTACCCATAAATATAATGGACTTAATAATAGTAAACACATCAACACCATAGGAACTATTTTCCATCTTATTGATCCTTTAAACAACATAAAAAACGATTGCCAGACGGATTCTTTTTGTTGATAAAAGGTTTCCATACCAATTTCTTTATCCTTTATTGGTATCGCTTTGTGGAACACACCATTCTTATCCATCACGATTGTATATCGTAATTTGTGTTCCACAACTATTCCTCTTTTCACAGATCTACCCCCTCAAGGTATTCTTTTAAATATACATAATCACCTGTAAGGATAATAAATACCGTTAATATATACTTCCGGTTTCTTTCTAACGTTTTTTTACTGACAGGTACAACCTTCAATAAATTTTTTATAGGTACTCTTTTTTTACGAAGTACATATTCTTTTAAATCTGGAGTATTTATTAATTGTTTTGCAGCATAAACCGCAGATTCCCGCGCATCTTGATGTTTTGGCGAAATTTCTGTAAGTTCTTTAAACGAAATTTTATACTGCTTTAAGTGTTCTGATAACTCAATAATCTCTTGTTTGCGGTTCCATGATTCTTCTTCTAGTTGAAATATTTTTTTAGCTTCTGATATCTGTAAAGGACTTTCTTCCAACTCATCCTCATCATTCATATTCAAAGCTGGATACATATATTGTCGCTGTTCTTTACGGATATAATCAATTACTTTGCGTTTAATAATGACTTGTGCAAATGCAAGAAATGATGAGCCTTTCTCACGTGAATACATCTCTATTGCCTCATTAAAAGCGATCATACCGACACTAAATTCATCATGTTGTTTTTTGATATATCTTTTACATACATCCGAAACACATTTCGCAATAAATGGTTGATATGCTTTTATTATATCATTACGTAGATGCTCATCACCTCGCTGTATCAACTCAATTTGATCTTCTAATCTATATTCTCTATCGATTAACTGGCTTTCTAACATATTCGGCACCACCAGTCCTTTATAAATTCGTATTGTATTTATGTTTTTTTGTCTGTTTTCAATAAAATTAAGTAAATGTTCACCAGTTTTTTTTGTCACTTTATACAGAATAAAAGAAAATTTTGTTTCTATCTACCATGATTTGATTACATTTCATTAAAATTTATTTTCAAAAAATAGATACATTTACTCATCGTGATTAAATACTCACAGAACTATGATCATTGCTTATAGTTCTTTGGAACCTTTTTTCTTAAAATCAAGGATATAGGTTTACTAATCCAGAAAATAAACTCTCAGCAAAAACTTACTGAGAGTTTACATGTTTATTGTTTATTTATAGGTAAATATTCTATCGGTACGGCTAACCCAATTCTACCATGTTTCTCATTTTTTTGTGTCGCAAAAATAACTGCGATGACTTCCCCATTTTCATCCAATACTGGGCTACCACTATTCCCCCGATAAACAGGGGCATCTAACATGTAAACTGGCTTATCCCAAGAAGAGAGTTGTGTCTTTCCGATTAAGTCTCCTTCGTTAGCAATCCCATTAAAACGGAGCGGATTCCCAATAAATAAGATATCCTCTAACTTTGCATCACTGTTTTGATCGTTTAGTTCTAAATACGGAAGATTTTCCGCTTCCACATCCAATACCGCAAGATCAATAGCTGGATAGGTTTCCACTACCTCTCCACTATAAAGACCTTCCTCTTGGAAAGCAACCGTTATTCTTGGCTGATCCTCAATCACATGATAGTTGGTAATAATGTAACCATCGGCTGATATTGCAAAACCGGTTCCTTTATTATCCTCGCCTTCAATGACGACAACTGCTTCCCTATATTGTTGTACAGTTTCATTCTGCATTAAACGTGCCGATGTTTGAATAAACTCGATAGCTGGAATCGAAAAAGTTTGCGGAATGATGGCAATGACTTGAATAAACATTGCAATAGCAATCGACCACACTGCCCATTTCGGGAAAACTCTCTTTTTGCTATCTTCTTCTTCTTGTCGTTCTTTCTCTTCTAATTTGCGTCGTTCTTCTTGGACAAGCTCATACATTTCTTCGGGATCTATCTCTTCATACAAATCTTTATCAATAATATCCCATTCTTTGTCATCGGAATGTTTCATATTACACCTCATCAAAAATACGATCTTGTGATTTTATTATATCATTTTGATTGAATGAATTACTATCTTGTTTTATATTATAAGTTAATAGAGAAAGGAGTGTCATAATGTTATTAGATGAAATTCTTGACTATAATAAAAAATTTGTCGAAGAAGAAGGCTATAAGGTATATGAGACTGATAAATTTCCAAATAAACGGGCAGTAATTTTCACATGCATGGATACTCGCCTTGTCGAATTATTACCTAAAGCATTAAATTTACAAAATGGCGATGTGAAAATGGTAAAAAATGCAGGAGCTATTTTGAATGATCCATATGATAGTACGATGAAAAGTATATTAGTGGCAATCCACGCCTTACAAGCTGATGAAGTATTTGTAATCGCGCATCACGGTTGTGGAATGAATGGTTTTGAGACAGAAAGTTTCGTTGATTTAATGAAGGAAAAAGGAATCGAACAGACTGATATTGACAGTCTCGATAAGGAGCCAAAAGAATGGTTAACTGGTTTTGACGATGTTACCGCATCTGTTGAGCAGTCAGTTCGTATTATCGATAACCATCCTTTGTTACCGGAAGAAGTGCCAGTACACGGTCTTATTATCGATCCGGCAACTGGGAAATTAGATTTAGTTAAAAAAGGATATTAATGAAAGAGGCTTGGAGAAAAGCGATTTGATAAAAATAAACTCCGGACGATTATGCAATTCTACGATTAGAAATTGTTATCGTTCGGAGTTTTAATTGCGTAATAGGAACAGTGGTAATTTTGCCATGTGTAAAATGCTTAAAAACCGCTACGGCTTGCCCACTTCGCTTTCCGAGGGGCGTGTCTTCAGCTAACTTTTGTAAAGAAATCCACTTTACAAAAGTGGATCTTCAGATCACGCTGATCCCCCAGGAGTCGAAGTGGGCGCCTGCGCTAAAAAGGTTCCACAATGGATGTAAGTGGTAGAAATTCCATACTTATTTCTTGTTATCACTTTATATAAACTTATCTTTCTCGACAGTTCAAAAAGTTAACTGTGATAAACATTGTAGAACTTTTTTAAGCGGAGGCTTCCGCTTTCACTCCTGTGGGAATGTTTTCTCTGAAGATCCACTTTTCCGAGCGGTCTTTGCTTGGAAAAGTTAGCTGAAGATAAAACCCCACGGAAAGGGAAGCGGGTAGCCAGAGCGGATGTTTAGCAGTTCAAACCTTTTCAAAATTTGCGTATGTTCATTTTAATTGATTACATTATTCGTCTATAGAGTGGAAAAATTGATTTGTCCCAGCCTCTATTCATATATGAAGGTCACATTTAGGTTTCCATTTTTATTTTTGTCCTTCATCTAAATTTCACATTCTAAACTCCGTAATCAAATTCATCTGGATGAGCACCGATTCGTTTGTCTGCATCCATACTTTTGATTTTTTCGATATCTTCAGTCGATAATGCAAAATCAAATATATCTACATTTTCCTGTTGACGTTCCTTATGAACAGACTTTGGAATTGTAATAATTCCACTTTGATATTGCCAACGTACGATAATTTGTGAAGGCTTTTTGTTATACTTTGCAGCTAGGTCCTGTAAAACTGGATGATCAAAATAACGCGCCTTACCTAGTGGAGCCCATGCTTCTACTTTAATATCATGCTTTTCACAAAAATCTCTAACAGCTTGCTGTTGTAATTGCGGGTGTAATTCCACCTGATTTACTGCCGGCGTAATCTCTACTTCTTTTAGTAATTCCTCTAAGTGGTGTGGCTCAAAGTTACTTACACCGATCGCTTTTGCTTTTCCTTCATGATAGATTTCTTCGAGAGCTTTATAAGTTTCCGTAAATTTACCTGGTACTGGCCAGTGTACTAAGTATAAGTCAACATAATCCATTTGCAGACGTTCTAAACTGCGCTTAAACGCTGCTTTCGTTTCTTCATACCCTTGTTCATCATTCCAAACTTTTGTTGTCACAAAAATTTCTTCACGAGGAATGCCGCTATCTTTAATTGCTTGGCCGACGCCTTCTTCATTAGCATAAAGAGAAGCCGTATCAATATGACGATATCCTAATTCCAATGCTGAACGTACCGCATGATAGACCTCATCACCTGGTTCTGCTTTGTATACGCCTAATCCTACTGCAGGTATTTCTGATTCATTGTTCAGTTTTAATGTAGTCGTTAAACTCATATGTAGAACTCCTCCTTTTTTTCTTAACGGATTCACTTTCCATTTTAATATCCTTTTGGGATTCCCCCAAATATACTGCTTAATTTGCCTGATGTTTAATAATTTCAATTACTTTTTGCTTTGCCTCACTGGAACGATATTGATTCATTTTATCTTTCATATCAAATTTATCTTTTTTTAATTCAAGCAGGGAGCCCACCAATGATTCGGTTGATAAATTTTCTTCCTCTAAGACTTTTGCATACCCCTGTTTTTCAAAAGATTGCGCATTAACAATCTGATCTCCCCGACTAGCTTGACGTGATAACGGAATAAGCAACATCGGTTTATTTAATGCCAAAAATTCGAAAATCGCATTGGCGCCCGCACGCGAACAAACCAAATCTGTGATGGCAAGTAAATCCTTCAATTCATCTTGGACATATTCATATTGAACATAACCATCTTGTTCATAAGTCTCATCGATATTGTTTTTTCCACAAATATGAATGACTTGAAATTGCAGTAACAATTCTTCTAACCCTTCACGCACTGCTTGATTAATTTTTTGAGAACCGGCACTTCCACCCATAATTAATAAAACATTTTTTTTGCCAGTAAATCCTGTCATGGCAAAGCCTTTTTCTCGCTTACCGGTAAAAAGCTCTTCACGAACAACAGCACCAATCCATTCAGCTTTTTGCTCAGGTAAGTATTTTACCGTTTCTGGAAAAGTAGCCAGCACTTTTTTAGCAAAAGGAATCGCTAATTTATTGGCAAGCCCTGGCGTAAAGTCCGATTCATGAATAACGGCAGGTACACCTTTCATACGTGCTGCCACTAATACGGGAACAGATACAAATCCACCCTTAGAAAAAATAACAGTTGGCTTCTTTTTACCTATAATGCGATGTGCTTGCCAGGTTCCTTTTAATACTTTAAACGGATCCTTAAAATTCTCCTTGGAAAAATAGCGCCTGAGTTTCCCGGTAGAAATCGGATGATATGTCACCCCTTCTAGTGGTTCTATTAACTCTCTTTCAATACCATTTTTCGATCCAATATAATCAATGGCCCAACCGTCTTTTAAAAATTCAGGAATAATTGCTAAATTCACCATCACATGTCCTGCAGTTCCACCACCGGTAAAAATAATTTGTTTAGTGGTCATAAATAAAACCCGTCCTCTCTTTTAGCAAAATATGTTATAATCCTCCTACTAGCGTAGAAAAGGAAGATTGTTATGTACAAAACCAAAAACTTACGAGAAAAAATAAGACTCTTTATGATTATACTGATACCCATTCTAATCACGCAAGTAAGTATGTATGCGATGAACTTTTTTGACACGATTATGTCAGGTAAAGCAGGTGCTGCTGATTTAGCCGGAGTAGCGATTGGATCCAGTTTATGGGTGCCGGTACAAATGGCAATCGTCGGTATACTGATGGCAATGTCTCCGATTGTTGCTCAATTGACAGGAGCTAATGAAGAAGAGAAAATTCCTTTCACCGTGCAACAAGGCATTTATTTATCGATCGGATTAGGGGTTGTTGTTACATTGGTTGGTGCTTTCCTGATCGATCCTATCTTAGGATTAATGGATTTGGAAGACCGGGTACAGCATGTTGCCAAGTATTACATTATTACTATTGGACTAGGAATGATTCCTTTTTTCATCTATAACCTATTACGTTCCTATATTGATGGTCTTGGACACACCAGAATTTCGATGGCGATTATATTAATTTCCCTGCCTTTAAATATCTTATTTAATTACATATTTATTTTTGGCAAATTAGGTTTACCAGCCTTTGGAGGGATCGGTGCTGGTATTGCATCAGCATTAACATTTGTTGTTAATTTAATCTTATCCATTTGGATCGTCCATTATGTTCGTCCTTTTCGTGGTCACCAGATTTTCCGCCAGTTCTTGAAACCTTCATTAAAAGAATGGTTCAGTCAGTTACGGATTGGAATTCCTATTGGCTTTTCGATTTTCTTTGAAGTGAGTATTTTTTCTGCGGTGACATTCATGTTAAGTGTATATAGTACTAATACGATTGCTGCACACCAGGCAGCAATTAATTTTGCTTCGTTTTTATATATGATTCCATTAAGTATTGCTATGTCTCTAACGATTGCAGTTGGCTTTGAAGTAGGGGCGAAACGGATTCACGATGCCAAAACCTATTCCTATATGGGCATTATATCAGGAATTATAATCGCCTTTTTAGCTGGCGGTGTCATTTATCTGTTAGACGATCAGGTTGCTCATCTTTATAGTGATCATCCAGAAGTAATAGCATTAACGAAACAATTCCTTTATTATGCGATATTCTTCCAGTTTGCTGATGCTGTTGGTGCGCCTGTTCAAGGAATACTACGCGGATATAAAGATGTGAATATTACATTTTGGATGTCTTTAGTTTCCTATTGGTTAATCGGATTGCCAAGCGGTTGGTTATTTGCGAATTATACAAATTTAGATGCGTTTGGTTATTGGTTAGGATTAATCGTTGGACTTTCAGCAGGTGCTATCACCTTATTCGGACGGATGTATTACCTGCAAAAAAAATTAGCCCAACAGGTGTGATTTTATTTGAAGATGTAAAGGTGTAGCTATCTCAGCTACACCTTTAAATTCATCACAATTAAACGTTCTTCGGTCATTTCCTCGATTGAATATTTAGGTCCTTCTTTACCGTTACCACTATCTTTTACTCCGCCATAGGGCATTAAATCCACACGATATTGTGAACCTTCATTAATCATAAATCCGCCTACTTCTACATGTTTAGCAGCGTAATAAGCAGTATCTATATTCTGTGTAAAAATACCACCTTGTAAGCCATAATCCGATTGATTTATTTCATGAATACACTGCTTGATATCTGAAAAAGAAATGACACTCGCTACTGGTGCGAATATTTCTTCACATACTACTCGCATTTCTGGTTTGACATCGGTCATAATGGTTGGTTTCAGTAGGGCTCCTTCTCTTTCACCACCAATGAAGATATTAGCACCTTTTTTCACTGCTTCCTGAATCCATTCTTCTGCACGTTCTGCCTCTTCTTGTGCAATCATAGGACCAACATCTGTCCCTGGATCGGTTGGATCCCCTATATTTAATGTAGCCATATGCTCTTTCAGTTTTTCTAAAAAGAATTCCTGGACTTCTTCATGTACATAAATTCGTTGCACGGATATACATACTTGCCCTGCAAAGGCAAAGGATTGTGCTGCAAGTGTTTTGGCTGCTAAATCAAGATCTGCTTCTTTATCGACAATCACTGGAGAGTTATTTCCTAACTCTAAGATTAACCGGTTCAATCCTGTTTCCTGTTTTAATTTCAAGCCTACTTTTGCACTGCCAGTAAACGTATAAAGCGAAATTCGCTCATCTTTGATCATTTGATTACCGACTGTCGATCCTGAACCAACTATAACTTGTAATAATCCTTTCGGCAGGCCTGCTTGATCAAGAATTTCTGCCAATTTCAAGGATGAGATTGGTGTTTTACTGGCAGGCTTCAAGACAACCGCATTGCCGGCAGCTAGAGCTGGTGCTACCTTATGTGAAACAAGATTAAGTGGAAAGTTAAATGGACTGATCGCACCGACAACTCCTACCGGGACTTTGATAGTAAAAGCCATCCTATTTTCCGATCCTGGTGCTGCTTCAACCGGAACGCCTTCACCATGGATTCGTTTTGCCTCTTCTGCTGCTATTAAGAAGGTTTGGGCAGAACGGGCAATTTCAGCACGTGCTTGTTTTAACGGTTTACCTGCTTCTCTAGTAATAACCATGGCCAATTCTTCTTTTTTTTCTGAAATAAGTATGGATGCCTTGTGTAAAATTTGATAGCGTTCATATGGTGAAAGCTGCTCGCGTTCAAAAGCTTTCGATGCACTATCAATCGCTTGATCTACCGTATCTTCATCAGCTTTTGCCACTCGTGCATATACTTCCTGTGAATATTTGTCTAATACATCTAAAGTTTCGTTTGTATCTACCCATTTTCCATCAATAAAAAGTTGAAACTGCTGCATCGTTTAACACCTCTGTTTATCAGATTTATGATTCTTATTCCACTTTCTTACTATTTTAAACGTTTGTTAGAAGAAAAAGAAGCCTCACAAATGAGACTCCTTTTTTATTAATCTTCTGGATCATATATGAAATAATCAAAATCTGCGTGTTTGTTTTGACCGGATGTGTCTTGACATTGCATACCGACGAATGCACCTGTAAAGAATCCACCGCCCTGGATATAATCATCTGATAGCTTGTATGATTCAAATTCAACCGGTACTGTATGCCAGGTCTCTCCATCAAAGGAATAAGAGTACGTATAGATAGCTGTTTTCACCTCCACACGCAAGTAAACATATTCAACCTCATCAGGAATTTCAATTTCATTTCCTTTTATCGGTTGACCAAATGTAAAGTTATCACAGGTCATTAACTCTAAGATTCGTCCTTTTTCTTCATGCCATGAGATTTGGAAGGATGTCCAATTTTCTGTATTATAGTAATTCACTAATCCAGCTGATTGTTGAAAATCTTCTGGTTGGAATGCTACTTTTGTTTCCGCTCTAAAATTAAAGTGCTGCCAACGTCTTGCAATAAATGATTGTGTAAATAAAGAAGTAAGTGATTCTCTACCATATAGACGTAAGTGGCCAGGATGATCCTTTAATGAGACGATGTCTTCTCCTAATGGAATACGTAAGCTTTGGAAATGGAGATTTAATTCATCTGCATCAAAATTATCTTTTGTCGGATAGTCAGGCTCCCATTTTACTTCTTCGATATCTGGACCTTCAATTTCTAATGAAGGCTGGTTTCCACCGACAACATATGGCCAATCGTTTTTCCACTCTATTCGTTGAATAGCTGTCTCACGGCCTAATGGACAAAAACCTCGTGGATCTAGTAATGGTTGATCTTCTCTCGGTAATACACGACCAGTTAAGTGCACAAGGAACCATTCATCTGTATGTGTCTGTACAATTGACGCATGGCCTGCTTTTTGTAATGGATTTCTCGGATATGGCCATGACGTAATAAGTGGATTTTCCGGATGTACTTCATATGGTCCGGTAAGCTCTTTCGAACGTGCGATAGTTGCACAGTGATCGAATTTTGTACCGCCTTCAGCTGTTAATAGATAGTAATATCCATTCCATTTATATAAATGCGGTGCTTCTGTTAATTTAATATCTGTACCTTTGAAAATAACTTGCGATTTCCCAACAAGCTTTTGCTTGCTATGGTCATATTCCTGTAAGACAATTCCGTAGAAGTTATGGTGTCCAACACGGTGATCCCATTTCATATTTACTAAGTATTTTTTTCCGTCATCATCATGAAAAAGTGACGGATCAAAGCCTGAACTGTTTAAGTAAATCGGATCTGACCATTCCCCATCAATCGTGTCACAAGTTGCTAAATAGTTGTGAGAATCTTTCCAGTTACCGTTTACAACTTTGACATCGGTGTAAATTAAGTAGAATTGACCATCATGATAAGATAACTGCGGTGCCCAAATACCACCGGAGTTAGGATTACCTTTCATATTTAATTGACTTAATCTATTAAGTGGTCTTGACGCTAAGCGCCAGTTTTTTAAATCTTTAGAATGGTAAATACCTACTCCAGGAAACCATTCAAATGTGGAAACGGCAATATAGTAGTCTTCCCCTACTCTGCACATACTCGGATCTGGATTAAAACCTGTTAAAATTGGATTTTGAATTGTTGCCATTGTTTCACCCCTGCTTTATTTTGTAAACGCTTGATTATTTTACAATGATTAGTATAGCATAAAACACACACAAAGTATAATGGATAAACTAAGTTTTCGTGAAATTTTTTGCAATCCCTGTTCTCTAATTCCAACTAGAGAACAACCCCACACTAGCGAAAAGACTTTCTCCCACTCATCTACTCCAGAATGGAAGCAAGAAAAAAAGCCAGGCATACACCTGACTTTTTTCTTATAAGAATAGACCTGCCATTGTTGCAGATAGGATAGATCCTAATGTTGCACCAATCAATAATTTCATACCGAATTTCGAAACTGCTGCACCTTTTTCACTATCAATTCCTTGTACAGTACCTGCGATAATACCGATAGAAGAGAAGTTAGCGAAACTAGTAAGGAATACGGATACAACCCCAACTGTTTTTTCTGATAATTGACCAACTAATGGTTCTAATTCTAACATTGCTACGAATTCGTTCGTAATGATCTTAGTACCCATAATACCACCAGCTTTGACTAATTCGCCTGGAGCAATACCCATTAAGAATCCAATTGGTGCGAGTACATAACCTAAAATTTCTTGTAAAGTTGTACCTGCGAATATCGCTGATATTACCCAATTCACTAGTTCTAATGCAGAAATAAAAGCAATTAACATAGCAGCTACGATCAGGGCGATTTTACCACCATCTAATGCACCATTCCCCATTGCTTCAAAGAAACTTTTTGCTTCAGATACATTTTTAACATCCACTTCGTCATTTTCATCGTCCACTTTAACTGGCGCGATAATCGACGCAATGATTAGTGAACTGAACATATTCAATGGAATTGCCACTAACACATATTGTGGTGGAAGCATTTGCATATAAGCTCCAATAATAGAAGCCGATACGGAGCCCATTGCTGAAGCACTTACAATATAAAGACGATTGTTATTCAAATGATGAAATTGAGATTTAATCGCAATAATTGCTTCAGATTGACCGAAGAACATACTGTTTACAGCATTGAAAGATTCTACTTTAGGTAACCCGGTAATTTTCGAAATTCCCCAGCCAATATATTTAATAATTAATGGCAGGATCTTTAGATAAGTAAGTACGGATAGTAAGGTCGAAAAGAAGATAATAATTAATAATACATTGAAGAAGAATACTGAACCGCCTTCTTCAATAGCGACTCCTCCTAATACGAAGGCAACACCTTCATTTGCAAATTCAATTAATTTATTAAACACATCAGAAATAAAATTAATGACTGCTTCACCAATTGGTGTCATAAACATAAACCATGTAGTTACAACTTGCGCTAAAAGCATGAGTCCGATTCCAATAAAGTTAACATTTTTACGATCATTTGACATCGCATATGCAATAGCTAGTACTATAATGACAGCTAAAATTCCTAATAAAATTCCCAAAAGTTTTCCTCCTTAAAAATAAACATTATTATTTCTACCTTACCCAATCACCCATAGAATTACACCTCATTTTAGCATGAAAATGTTTTCTTGTGGGAGCGATTTTAAAAGTCTAAAAATTAAAAAGATTTAAAAGATTTTGCCACTTCTACTAATGCTTCTTGTGAAAGTGACTCTTCACTTGGACGGTAAATAATTTGATAAGTGATACCATTCTTGTCCCAGTATAAAGTTTGGGAATATGGCTCTTCTTGATAATAGCCTTTCATTGAATCTGTTATTGAAACGGGGTCAAAGCCACTTTTATCTTGGTAAAGTTCTCCATTAATCAGTTGTATTGTAAAAATATCATTATCTTGAGTGAACATGGTGATATCAAATGCTTCATTATCAAGTTCTTTATAGTAAAAACGATCCGTGACAAGTATATCAGCAGCAATAGGAACATAAGACGGTAATTCTGCACTAAATTCTAAATTTTCCATTGCCTTCTCCACTTTATCTTTTTCATAAGAATAAAAACCTTCTGGTATAGCGGATTGTGCATTGCACCCTACTAAGAATAAAAGAAAAATAATTGCTGTAATCACATGCTGAAAAAACTTCATACTTGTCTGCCTCCATAAATTAATTCGTATATATTAGACGATTAGTAAGAGGAATAAGTTTCACAATAGTAAACATCTCAATAATTTGTTAACTTTTAACACTTATTATAGCATTCCTGATGAATATTAGTCATGTTACCTAAGCAACTTTGTTATGGGGTCATTTCCAATTTTCCTCAAAAAAAAAACGCCGATACTATTTAGCATCGACGTTACTTTTATGAAAGAAGTGTTTCATAGCGTAGAAAACATCTTCTCTATTTTTTAATACAAATTGTTTAAATCGCGGATGATCAACCTCTTTGAATGCTTGCATTAATGTAGAATACCGGTTGTATTGATTGACTTCCCCATAACAAAACATACTAGAACTTTCTAACAGTTTATAAACAGCTTCTAATGATCTCCGGTTATCAGAAGTTAAATTATCACCATCCGAAAAATGAAAAGGGTAGATATTATAACGACTAGCAGGATATTTTTCATTCACTAGTTCCAATGCTTTGCGGTAAGCAGAAGAACATATCGTTCCACCACTTTCTCCTTTTGTGAAAAACGATTCCTCATCTACAACCTTTGCTTCTGTATGGTGGGCAATAAATTCAACATCTACTGTTTCATATTTTTTACGCAAAAAGCGAACCATCCAAAAATAAAAACTCCGGGCAACATACTTTTCAAATTGCCCCATTGAACCACTAGTATCCATCATTGCTAAGACAACTGCTTTTGATTCAGGTTTCTCAATATTATCCCATGTTTTAAAACGTAAATCATCTGGATAAATTGGATTAAAAGACGGCTTCCCTTCTAAAGCATTTCTCCGATAAGATGCCAACATCGTCCTCTTCTTATCAATGTTTCCGATTAAGCCTTTTTTACGTATATCACGAAACTCTACATCAGTAATCGTAATATTATCTTGTTCTTTTTCCATCAAATTGGGCAATTCAAGCTGTGAAAAAAATGCTTCCTCTACTTCCTCAAAATCTACTTCTGCCTCATAATAGTCTACTCCAGGTTGATTTCCCGCTTTCTCACCTTTTTGCCCCTTTTTGGCTTGTTGTGGGTCTTGAGCGACGACATCCCCTACCTCACTGTCTCCGTTTCCTTGACCGACATGTTTGTTTTTAGACTGACTGTAGCGTATTTTATATTCATCTAGTGAGCGAATCGGTATTCGGATGATTTCTTTTCCTCGAGACATGATAATATTTTCTTCACTAACAATATCGGGTAGTTTCTTTTTTAATACTTCCTTTATTTTGTCTTGATGTCGTTTTTGGTCATCAAACCCTTTTCGATGGAGGGACCAATCTTCCTCTGCGATCACAAAGTTTACATCAGCCATCAAATCCCCTCCTTCGCTTGTATTATTTTATTGTATGCAACGAAAGAGAGAATGATTAAGCATTTTTAACAGAAATTTAATTGATTAAAGTTGATTATTTAACCGACTCTGCTAAACGATACTTACTACGTTGGTTAAGCATAAGATATTTTTATTTCTCTTTAAAAATCTTTCTCAACTCGCTTGAATAGTGATTGGTAGAATGCTTTGAACTTGTAAAACATTCATTCATTTTGATTTTAGAGTGCATTCAATAGCTTTTAACTCTGAGCCAAAAAGAAACGTACCACCTGAGGTGAAATAATTATGTTTCACGCGTATAAAAAGTAAAGCTAAATGTTTAATCGGGATTCGTACACTCATTTTGTAGGATGAATCCCTTAAATATGCGTTTATTCGGGATTCGTACACCCAAATTGCAGGGTGAGTCCCTTAAAAATACACTTAATCGGGATTCGCACACTCAAATTGTAGAGTGAACTCCTTAAATATGCGTTTAATCGGAATTCGCACACCCAAATTGCAGGGTGAATCCCTTAAAAATACGTTTAATCGGGATTCGCACACCCAAATTGCAGGTGAATCCCTTAAATATGCGTTTAATCGGGATTCGTACACCAAAATTGCAGGGTGAATCCCTTAAATATGCATTTAATCGGGATTCGTACACCAAAATTGTAGGGTGAATCCCTTAAATATGCGTTTAATCGGGATTCGTACACCAAAATTGCAGGTGAATCCCTTAAATATACGTTTAATCGGGATTCGCACACTCAAATTGTAGAGTGAACCCCTTAAATATGCGTTTATTCGGGATTCGCGTTATTCTCATATCATTTAACAATCATCTGATTAATAGAGAACAAATCTATGGAGAAGTTTTTCGTTTTTTAGCAATTCTGTGAATTTGTTTTTACATTTCAATCTATCAAGAAAAAAACACCCACCATTTAAAAATGATGAGTGCATTTCATTTAGCCTTCTAATAATAAATCATAAGGATCTTCTAGTAGTTGTTTTACACGTACAAGGAATTGTACCGCTTCTTTTCCATCCACGATACGATGGTCGTAAGATAGCGCGATATTCATCATCGGACGAACCTCAATTGAATCATCCGGCATTACCATCGGACGTTTTTGAATCGTATGCATTCCTAAAATACCGACTTGCGGTGCATTTAGAATAGGCGTTGATAATAACGATCCAAAAATACCACCGTTTGTAATCGTAAAGGAGCCACCCTGTAAGTCACTAATTTGTAGTTCCTTATTTTTCGCTTTAGTACCTAAATCTGCAATCGAAGATTCAATACCTGCAAAATCTAGACGATCTGCATCACGTACTACAGGAACAACTAAACCATCGTCAGTTGATACAGCAATACCGATATCATAGAATTTCTTTTTCACAATTTCATTTTCCTGAATCTCAGCATTTAAATAAGGGAACTCCTTCAATGCACTAACAACAGCTTTTGTAAAGAACGACATAAAGCCTAGTTTAATCCCATGTTTTTCTTGGAACTTATCTTTACGTTGACTGCGTAGATTCATAACTGCTGTCATATCTACTTCATTGAAAGTTGTAAGCATTGCTGCTGTCTGTTGTGCCTCAACAAGACGATTCGCAATCGTTTGACGACGGCGAGACATTTTTTCACGCTCTACCGGTTTATCAAACTCTTCTTGTGAACCGGAAGACTTCGCTTTATTTTCAGCTTTAGGTTTCTTATCTGCTTTTGCAGGTTTAACCGCGTTTTCCACATCTTCAGGGCGAATGCGTCCTAGAGGATCTGTTGGTGTAATATCATTCAAATCAATACCTAACTCACGAGCGCGTTTTCTTGTTGCCGGTGATGCAACAACTTTTTGTTGATTACCTGCTTTTTTCGGTTCAGTTGTTTTTTCTTGCTTCGGTTCTTTTTGTTTCTCTTCTTCTTTTGGAGCCGGTTCTTTTTTGTCGTCAGAGCTTTCTGCGGAACTTCCACCAGCTTCACCATTCTCATCTATTTTCGCAATAACTTCTCCAACTTCAACATCATCGCCTTCATTTTTTACAAATTCAGCAACTACACCTGAGTAATCAGCATTAACTTCTACATTAACTTTATCTGTTTCCAATTCACAGATCGGATCACCTTTCTCGACGGAATCACCCTCACTAACTAGCCACTCTGCTATCGTACCTTCCGTAATAGATTCTGCTAATTCTGGGACTTTAATTTCCTTCATTGGTTTCTCCTCCTTCAGTCAGCTCTAATGCTCTTTTTACTATGCGTCTTTGTTCTGCTTTGTGAATGTGTGGATCACCTACGGATGGTGACGAACGTTCGGTACGTCCAACATAGTGTAATTCTAATTTCGTATCTTCAAGCATTCTGTAAAGCAGTTCTTTTACAAAATTCCATGCACCCATGTTTCGTGGTTCCTCTTGAACCCACACCACTTCCTGTAAATTAGGACATCCATCAACGACCTCTTGTATTTTCTTTTCAGGGAATGGATAGATTTGTTCTAAGCGAACGACATGAATGTCTTCATATTTTTCTGGGCTACCGCTCATTTTTTCATGAATATCTACCATTACTTTTCCAGTACCAATTAATAGTCGCTTAGCTTTTTTAGATGTTAAGTCAAAGCCTGGCTGTGGAATTAATGTTTGGAATTTACTATTTGTAAATTCATCTATTGTTGATACCACTCGTGGACTACGAAGTAAGCTCTTCGGTGTTAAAACAATTAACGGACGAGCTGCTTCACTATCCACTAATGCCGCTTGACGTCTTAACAGATGGAAAAATTGTGCACTGGTCGTAACATTTGCGACAATCCAGTTATTCTCTGCTGCCATTGTTAAGAATCTCTCTGCTCTTGCACTAGAGTGTTCCGGTCCTTGCCCTTCATAACCATGTGGCAATAACATCACCATATTAGAACGTTCATCCCACTTCGCACGGCCGGAAGAAATAAATTGGTCAAAAATGACTTGCCCTGCATTGGCAAAGTCACCGAATTGTGCTTCCCAAATGACAAGTGTTTTTGGCGCTTTCACACTATAACCATATTCGAATCCAAGCACGGCAGCTTCTGATAATGGACTGTTATGAATATCGAATGTAGCTTTTGCTTCATCTAACCCATGCATCGGACAATACGTATCACTCGAATCCACATCATGTAACATTAAATGACGATGTGCAAATGTTCCACGCTCTGAATCCTGCCCTGTCATACGAATTGGAATACCGTCTTGTAATATCGAAGCAAAGGCTAATGCTTCTGCAACTGCCCAGTCAGCTTTTCCTTCATTTGCAAAAGTATTGTGACGCTTTGATAATATTTTTTCGAGCTTCTTATAGGATTGAAAACCTTCAGGTCGCTTTAATAGACCTTTATTAAGAGAAAGCAATAGATCCTTCGGTACTGACGTTTCTATGTCACTTAATCCGTTGCGAAGTGCCTGTGGTACTGGCAATGCTTCCGGATTTTCATTAACACTTTCCGTCATATCATCATAAATGCCTTGTAATTTATTAAAAACAGCTTCCTTCATTTCTTCAAAAGTATTTTCTGCTAGAATTCCCTCTTCTTGTAGTCGTTTAGCATAAACATTTGCACAAGTAGGATGTTGATCAATTGATTTGTACAATTTCGGCTGCGTTGCTCTTGGTTCATCCATTTCATTATGACCATAACGGCGATAGCCTACTAAATCAATCAAAACATCTTTTTGGAATTTTTTCCGATAATCATATGCTAATGTTGCTGCTGAAATACAAGCTTCAGGGTCATCTGCATTTACATGGATAATTGGTACTTCAAATCCTTTAGCTAAGTCACTTGCATACCTGGTGGAACGTCCTTGGCTTTGACCAGTTGTAAAACCAACTAGGTTATTGGCAATAATATGCATTGTTCCACCTGTTCGGTAGCCATCTAACAAACTTAGGTTAAAGGTTTCTGCTACTACACCTTCCCCAATAAATGCAGCATCTCCGTGAATCAAAATACTAAACGCTTTGTTTACATTTTGTTCCGGACTACCTTTTTGGAAACGAAAATCTTGTGCTGCTCTTGCGAAACCTTCTACAACCGGATTAACAAACTCCAAGTGTGAAGGGTTATGTGCTAAAGTAATCTTTGTTGGTGATGGTTTTTCTTCCCCGAGATCGCGTTTTGCACCAAAGTGATATTTCACATCACCAGTCCATCCATAAGTTATAGCTCTGGAACCTGGTGAGGATGGTACTAATTCCTTATCTGCTGACGGATGAAACTCAGAAAATAATTTATCAAATGGCTTACCTAAGATATTGGTTAATACACTCAATCTACCTCTGTGAGCCATTCCCATCAGTATTTCTTCTGTTTCATCATAGAAGGAATTTTGAACCATACGATCTAACATCGGAACCATCATTTCCAAACCTTCAATAGAAAAACGTTTTTGAGCTACAAATGTTTTAGCTAAGAAGTTCTCAAAACCTTCTACATCAACAATCTTGCCAAGTAGTTCTTTTTTCTCTTTATCTGAGAAAGGAAAACGATATTTACCAGACTCAATATTCTCCTGGAACCACAATCGCTCTTCATCATTGTTTACATGATCGTACTCAAATGAAATGGTTCCTGCGTATTGAGCTAATAAATAATCAACTACTTCTTGCGCGTTGTTCACCCCTTGAACAGTGGCATCCCAAACCCACTCAGCCGGAATCGCTTCCAAAACGTCTTTATTAAGGTTGTAATAACTTGGTTCAACAAGTGTAGTGTCACTCGGTATACCTGATCCTACAGGGTAAATATCAGCTTTCAAATGACCGTAACGTCGAATAGCCTCAACAAGCTTAATTGCTGAGGTTAATTGTTTCGCACTTATATCAGATGATAAGCCTTTACTACTTGCTACCTCTGCTTGCTGTCCTTCAATTAATTCTTTTGGAGCTCCGTACTGGTCGAACATTTCTTTCAGGGATGGATCGACAGAGTCTCTGTTTTCCAAATAAAGTTCATACTGCTCTTGTACATAGCCCATATTAGGACCGTAAAATTTTTTCCAGAATCTCTCACTGGATTCCTGCTGTGTCACGTCTTATACCCCCATTAGAAGTCACTTTCTCCTGCTAAACTAAACTCCCATCCAAATGTTGTAATGAGTAAAACATTACATCAATAAATATAACCTATTTTACCTAGGGAAACAACATATAAGTTACGATTTTTTGGAAAAGTTTAATTAGTATAAAAAAAGCCTAAAAAAGCTAGTTTTTATGCGTTAAAAGGTACATCTCGATCGTTGATGAGAATGCTTACATGAAGTGAGACTTATTAGGGGAGTTCACGGACAATTAGCACCGTGGCAAAAATAAAAATGCGTATAAAGGAGACAATGATCAATGAGGGTTTTGACCCCCATTGATCATTAGCGAAACTTATCACCGTGATAAAGTATATAGACATTCTTTCGTTTGATTAAGTAATTATTTAGTCGAAATAAGATTGTAAGACCAATACCGCAGCACCTATAGAAATGGTATTTTCTTTTCGACTTTCTTTTGTGAATTGTACAGGGGCTCGTTCGATTGGATAAATATATTGTTTCGCCGATTCTACAATTTTCTCATAATACGGTGGATAAGTCTGAATTAATTCACTACTCAGTATTACTTGTTCTGGATGTAAAATATTTATCATATTCGCTATACCGATTCCATAAGTAACAGCAGACTTAAGTACAACTTCCCGAACAATTGGATCTTCACTATCAAGAGCATCCATAAACTGGTCCATTAAATCTTTTTTATTATTTTCCTTTTCTTTATGATAAAATGGCACCGATTTTTCCATTAAATACTGTTTATTTACTTCTTGCAATAAATGATCATATGAAATAAAAGAAGCAAGAGATCTACGTCCGTTTACATCGATGATCATTTCCCCAAATGAAGTGGCATCACCTGTTTTATTCTTCAAAATTTGTCCATCTGTTAGAACACCACAACGTAACCCTCGACCACTTATGCAATATAAGATTGTTTGATCTGTACTATGACTTTTGATATTTGCATATAAAGTTGCCACATTTGCACCGTTTTCCAGTAATACTTTTTCATTGCGAAAGCTTTCTAAACCGTCCAAAATAGAAACATTTTTCCATCCATTTGCTATAAATGCATCTGGATCAAGAATGATACCTTTCTCTCGATCCAACGGGCCTACCGTTCCAACACCGATACCTAGAAGAAGTTCACGTGTTATGTGATGCTTTTGCAATAACTGTTCAATTTTATCATTGATTATTTGGATAGTAAGAGAAGGTGTATGTTTCTCTGTCATGGCAAATGTAAAACTATCAAGCTTTTCAAATGACATATTCACTAAAGAGATAGTGGACTCAACTCTTGATAAATCTATACCAATAATAAAGCTAGCATTCGGTTCAATTTCGTATAGAGCTGGTGGCCTTCCACCTGAAGATTGGTCATAATGGCTAATTTTAATCATTTTCTCTGATAATAAATTTTCTATATGTCGTGTCATAGTGGTTTGCTTCATTTGTGTGATTTCAATTAATTTTGCTTTCGTAATCGGGCCGTTTGAATGTATGTATTGATAAACTTGCTTCATGCCAATATATTTTGTTGATGTTTGCTGTAAAAAGTACTTTAACACAAAGTTCGCTCCCTTATCTCTTCTATGTACTTTTTAGTATACTTCTATTAATTTCCTATGAAAAGTCTCATTTATTTCTGTGAATCTCTTATTTTTCAGCTAGTTGAAACATTCTTCACACACCGAAATCCAATGTTTCCTGATGAACTATCTACCGTATTCGAGCTTCTAGCTGCTACTCTATACCGGTTACAATAGGATTTATGGCATAAATACGAACCGCCTCGCATTACTTTAGAAATATTACCATTTAACAGATCTTGATCTATTTTTCCATTACGATCAATTTGGAACGTATCCGCACACCATTCCCAAACATTACCAGAAATATTGTATAATCCATATCCATTAGGAGGAAAAGATTTTGCTGGAGCAGTACCGGCATGCCCATCGTCTTTAGTGTTATGTCGCGGAAACTCACCTTGCCAGATATTGCAGTAGTGTTCCCCGTCAGGTGTTAACTCATCTCCCCATGGAAATTTCTTCTGTTCTAATCCACCTCTTGCCGCATACTCCCATTCTTTTTCTGTTGGCAGTCTTTTCCCTGCCCACTTACAATAGGCAACAGCATCATTCCATGAAACATGGATAACTGGATGGTCCATACGATCTTCAATGGTAGACCCTAGCCCCTCAGGTTGAAACCAATATGCTCCCTCTGTCGCAAACCACCATGGCGTTTGTGGTACCTGTTGCATTTTTCCCGGAAAATCTTTAGCAATAAATTGATAAAACACAAAAGACCAACCATATTGCTCTGCCTCTGTCTTATATCCTGTATCATCCACAAATGCTTTAAATTGTTGATTTGTCACAGCATGAATATCTATATAAAAAGGCGAAACTGTTACTTTTTGGACCGGACCTTCTCCATCTGTCTTAAAACCTTCATCATCATCGGTTCCCATTAAAAACTCTCCACCATCTACTAACACCATATTGTCAACGCTATCATTTTTTCCATTTTTAATTGGACCTTTTTCTTTATCATCCAATGACATAAAATCTGCCCTACTCACCTGACAACAGCTTGGTTTATTCTCTTCCATAGATAGCCCTCACTTTCCTAGAAATTAGATTTAGTATAACACGATTCCGTATACACCGGCTAAAGCAATCACAAAAATCGGGTGCAAGCGTAATTTCATTAATGCAAAAAACGAAAAACCACAAATAATTAATAAACTAACTGTACGCCAAGATATTTCTCCAATTACATTATTAGAAATCGCAAATTTTAAAGCTGCATACATAATTAAACCTGTAATAATCGGGCGTAAGCCATAAAATGCCGACTTTACAATGTATAACTCATTAAATTTAAAAAAGAATGTAGCAATAATCAATATGATTAACAAAGAGGGAATGACCATACCTAACGCAGATACAATCGCACCTGATATACCAGCTGTGTGATAGCCAACAAAAATAGCACTATTTGTAGCAATTGGTCCTGGGGACATTCCTGCTACTGCAATAACATCCGTGAATTCCTGTGTTGTCATCCATCCATGTTGAGATACTTCTGTCTCTATTACAGGAATCATTGCATACCCACCACCAAACGAAACAAATCCAATCAGTAAAAAAGTCCAGAACAGATCCCATAGCACCATGTTATTCCCCCCTCCTATTTATCGTTTCTTTCTAACCTTATTGCATAGCCTAACCATTTTTTTAATCTCACAATGAGTAAGCTTGTGCCTATTCCAATTATGATCATGATCATAGGATGAACATTTAAGAAGTAAAGCAATGCCGTAGATATAATCATAATCATAAGAGTGGTTTTGTCATAAATAGCAGTTAGACCAATTTTATAAGCCGCAAACGCAATAATCCCAACAATTGCTGCTCTAATTCCTACGAATGCGGATTCCACATAAGGATTATCCTGTACCCAGATAAAAAGTATACTTAATGCCAATACAATGATAAAGGTTGGTAACAACACAGCTGTCATCGCAATAATTGCACCTAATGTTCCAGCTAAACGGAATCCGATAAATGTCGCAGAATTAATGGCAATCGCTCCTGGTACAGACTGGGCAATTGCTAATATTTCTGAAATATCTTTCGTATCTAACCACTTTCTTTTCTCTACCACTTCTTTTTCCATTATTGGAATCATGGCATAACCGCCACCAAAAGTAACAGGACCTATTTTAAAAAAAGACAGAAAAATTTGTGATAAATATTTCCAATTCGTTTTCAATGGCATTCCTCCATCTTCATGCGAATAACTTTTATCCATTTTGATTATAACATACTTTATTCCTTTTTGGTTAAAAGTAAATAATATTCCATCAGTGGGGTTTTACAACAATTAGCCCCGTGATAAATTTTACTTGAGCAAAATATCCAAGTTGCCACTAACTCTCTGATATGATTTACTTTTAAGACAGGAAATATTTTAAGGAGGAGAACTTAAAATGAAAGATCTAGATAAAAATCCTTTTCAAATTGCCAATCGTGAAGCCCTGATTGGAATCATTTTAGTACTGTTTCATTTTACCTGGTGGTTTTCTTTTGCGTATGGATTAGGAAAAAAAGATCCCTCCGAGTATCAATATATTCTCGGATTTCCTGCATGGTTTTTCTACAGCTGTATTGCAGGTATCATCGTTATGTCAATACTGGTGTTTATTATCGTGAAATTCTTCTTCACTGACATACCATTTGATGATGAGGAGTTTGAGAAATCATGAATTTAGTAGCAACGATCACATTGTTCAGTTCTGTTGCCATCATATTTATTATTGGCCTAATGGCAAGCAGAACGACTAAAACAAGTGCTTCATTTATTGAAGATTATTATTTAGGTGGGCGCAGTTTAGGTGGATTTGTGCTTGCAATGACAATGACTGCTACATATGGAAGTGCCAGCAGTTTTATCGGTGGTCCCGGGGTGGCTTATAATGAAGGATTAGGTTGGGTGTTACTTTCCGTTATTCAAGTTTCAACAGGTTATTTCACCTTGATGATTCTCGGAAAAAGGTTTGCAATCGTAGCAAAAAAATATAAAGCAATAACGATGGTAGACTTTTTAAAAGAACGATATCAATCCAAATGGGTCGTATTATTGTCTTCATTTAGTATTATTGTCTTTTTATTTTCTGCCATGGCTGCCCAATGGATTGGTGGAGGTCGGTTAATTGAATCGATCACTGGATTATCTTATCATTCAGCTTTACTTATTTTTGTATTAACCGTACTCGTTTATGTCACATTCGGTGGGTTCCGTGCAGTAACATTAACAGACTCCATTCAAGGAACGATTATGATTATCGGAACAGTTATCTTGCTTGCTTCCATTATAGTCGCTGGTGGTGGTATTTCCTCCATCATTACTGACCTTAGGACAGAGAATCCAAATTTAATTACACCATACGGAGCAAATGGATCACTATCACCTCAATACGTTTCATCATTTTGGATATTAGTCGGTGTCGGGGTAGTAGCTTTACCACAAATTGTAATTCGAGCGATGTCTTATAAAAATACAAGATCTTTTCATCGAGCACTTATCATAGGTACTATTGTCGTTGGTGTCATTATGTTAAATATGCATTTAATCGGCGTATTTGCTCGTCCGATTTTACCCGGCATAGAAGTTGCTGATACGGTGATTCCGTTAATTGCTTTAGAGGTTTTACCGGCGTGGTTAGCTGGAATAGTATTAGCCGCACCACTCGCAGCAATCATGTCTACGGTCGATTCCTTACTATTATTGGTAAGTTCAACAATTGTAAAAGATGTCTATCTCAATTACATACAACCAAATGCCCCTAAGAAAAAAGTACGTAGGTTAAGTATGACCATAACTGCTGTATTAGGATTTATTGTTTACTTAATTGCGGTAAATCCGCCAGATTTAATTATTTGGCTTAACTTGTATACAATTGGTGGATTAGAAGCAGCTTTTATCTGGCCGGTTGTAATGGGGATCTATTGGAAAAAAGGGAATAAACACGGAGCAATCGCAGCCATTATCACAGGTTTTTGCTCTTACATTTTATTTCAAGCCTTCTATCCAGAACCATTCGGCATGCATGCGGTTGTGTCATCCATAGGGATTTCACTTATTGCATATGTTGGGGTTAGTTTGAGTTTGAGAAACAAAGTACTATGAATTTATTGGACACTTTTTACTGTTTATTGGACACTTCCGATGGTTTATTGGACACTATTCATGATTTATTGGACACTTTTCGTGGTTTATTGGACACTTTACAAAATTAACACTCAAAAAATGACCTCCGAACAAAGGAGGTCATTTTCTTATTATCGATTCAACAAGCTACCAACATAACGTAACAGATCATTAGCTGACTGTGAATTATAACCATACTCTTCAACGAGCGTCGCAACTACTTCATTCATTTTCTTCAATTGTTGCTCATCAGGAGTTTTCGTGGAAGTAGTAATTTTGACAATGTCCTTCAGGTCAGCAAACAATTTCTTTTGAATGGCTTCACGTAAGCGTTCGTGTGACTGATAATCGAATTTTTTACCTTTTCTTGCGTATGCAGAAATTCTAATTAGGATTTCTTCACGGAATGCTTTCTTTGCATTTTCGGAAATACCTATTTGTTCTTCAATCGAACGCATTAATTTTTCATCAGGATGCATTTCTTCCCCTGTTAATGGATCCTGTAATTTTGCTTTATTACAAAATGCTTCAACATTATCTAAATAATTATCCATCAGTGTTTTAGCTGACTCTTCATATGAATAAACAAATGCCTTTTGTACTTCTTTTTTCGCCAGCTCGTCATATTCCTTACGAGCAATCGAAATGTAATCCAAATAGTCCTCTTTTTGCTCTTTCGTAATCGAAGGATGATCATCTAAACCATCTTTTAATGAACGCAACACATCAAGTGCATTGATCGCTTGCATTTCTTTACGGATAATCGTCGATGATATTCGATTGATGACATAGCGAGGATCGATTCCTGTCATGCCTTCATCATGATATTCCTTTTTCATTGCATTCACGTCTTGATCACTAAATCCTTCGACATCTTGATCATTATACAAATAGAGTTTTTTCAACATGCTGACATTGCTTTGTTTGGATTCTTTCAAACGTGTCAGAATCGTAAACATCGCTGCAATTTTCAATGTATGTGGTGCGATGTGGACGTCCTGGATGTCACTTTCTTCAATCATTTTTCGATATATTCGTTCTTCCTGATCTAATTTTAAATTATACGGAATCGGCATCACGATCATTCTCGAATGCAATGCTTCATTCTTTTTGTTCGAGATAAATGACCGGTACTCGGATTCGTTTGTGTGAGCTACAATCATTTCATCTGCAGAAATCAAGGCAAACCGACCTGCTTTAAAGTTACCCTCCTGTGTTAAAGAGAGCAAATGCCATAGAAATTTTTCATCACATTTTAGCATTTCCTGAAATTCCATCAGCCCGCGATTTGCCTTATTTAATTCACCATCAAACCGATATGCTCGAGGGTCTGACTCTGATCCATACGTGGCAATCGTAGAAAAATCAATCGATCCAGTAAGATCAGCAATATCCTGTGATTTTGGATCAGACGGACTGAATGTACCAATACCGACCCGGTTATCTTCTGAGAAAAAGATTCGCTCTACTCTAACATCTTCAATTCTACCGCCGTATTCCTCTTCTAGTCGCAATCTGTTTAATGGAGATAAACTTCCTTCAATTTTAATACCATATTCCTGTTCAAAATCTTCTCTTAAATGTTGTGGAATAAGATGTAGCGGGTTTTCATGCATAGGGCAATTTTTAATCGCATATACCGCACCTCGATCGGTCAACGTGTATTGCTCTAGGCCTCTTTTTAATAATGTGACTAAGGTGGATTTCCCACCACTTACAGGTCCCATCAATAATAAGATTCGCTTTTTAACATCAAGTCTTTTGGCAGCTGGGTGAAAGTATTCCTCAACTAGCTTTTCTAAAGCTTCTTCCAATCCAAATAATTGATGGCTAAAAAAGTTATATTTTCGCACACCATTTTCGTCTGTTACACCCTCATCTTTTATCATCTGGTATATACGGGAATGAGCTGATTGTGCAAGGTATGGCTTTTCTTTTAACAATTCAAGATACTCTGCGAATGTACCTTCCCATTTCAATGCATCTTGTGTTTGACGATGTTCTTGCACCCTTCTTAAGATATCCATAGAACGACCTCCCAATAATGTAAACCTTGCTATGCTAAAAAGCATGATGAAATTATTTTGGTAGTTGCTTTATCTATATGTATGTGGGAAGGCGGTCAAAAATGAATGGAGTATTGATAAGATATCCTTTCTATTCATCTGGAAAAGTCATTTGATTTCTCCATACAAAAAGATTCGCTAACGTGTCTGAAAGAAGGTTTAACAGCCACAAATTAAGTTTATAAAAAAGCATGAAGAAAGTACTCTCCATGCTTTTATCCTATATCTTACCTATAATTATTTACGTATTTTTTTAATTTCGTCTGCTACAAATTGTACCTGTGTTCCAACAATGACTTGGATACTATTTTTACCTACAATATTTATTCCTGGAACGCCAGTATTTTTTATTCGTTGTTGATCAACTGCATCCATGTCTTTTACATCCAATCTTAATCGTGTCACACAATTATCAAGCGTGACAACATTTTCGTCTCCACCTAATCCGGCATAAATTTCTTTTGCCATTGTAGATATATCATCACTAGCAGAAGGTTGTTCATTAGAGTCTTCTGCCTGCTCTACATCATCTTCACGACCTGGTGTTTTGAAATTAAACTTCGTGATTAAGAAACGGAATAATACATAATAAATGACTGCAATAACTAACCCTTGAACAATTAACATAAGAGGTTGATTAGCTAATGGTAATCGTGAGCTTAATACAAAATCGACAAAACCAGCACTAAATCCAAAACCAGCTGTCCAATCAAAAGCAGCTGCTACAGCCATTGAAATACCTGTTAAAGCTGCATGAACAACATATAAAGCTGGAGCTAAAAACATAAATGAAAATTCTAACGGTTCTGTTACACCTGTAAAGAACGAAGCAAAACCAGCTGCTAAAAGTAATGATGCTGCTGTTTTCTTTTTATTTGTTTTAGCTGTATGATACATCGCTAGTGCTGCTGCAGGTAAACCAAACATCATAACTGGGAAGAAACCTGCCTGGTACATACCTGTAACACCTTTTTCCCCTTCTCCAGACCAAAAGTTCGCAATATCATTAATACCTGCAACATCAAACCAAAACACAGAGTTTAATGCATGATGAAGTCCTGTCGGTATTAATAAACGGTTAAAGAATCCATATAGACCTGCACCGATTGCATCTAAATCAAGAATTGCTTTACCAAAAGAAACTAATCCTGTATAAACAACCGGCCATACAAAGAATAGAATAGCAGAAACAAGTAAACTACTTACTGCTGTCATTATCGGTACTAAACGCTTACCACTGAAAAATGCAAAAGCATCCGGTAGTTTTACATGGCTAAACCGATTATACATTATAGAAGCTACAATACCTGAGATGATTCCAATAAACTGATTTTCAATATTACCAAAAGCGGCATTCACATTTTCTGGCTCCACACTTTGCAACAAGGCAACAGAATCCGTTGATAGCAAGGTGGTAATGACTAGATAAGATACTAAACCACTTAGTGCGGCAGAACCATCCTTATCTTTTGACATTCCAAAGGCAATACCAACCGCAAACAAAATCGACATACTCTCACCAGAAACAATCGATTCTCCAGCTTTAATCAAAAAGGCGGCTACTACATTCGCTTCCCCCCAACCTTCTGGATCCATCCAATAGCCAATACCCATTAATATCGCAGCGGCAGGCAAAACGGCAACCGGTAACATTAACGATCTACCGATATTTTGAAGATATTTCATTATCATAATTGATTCCTCCAATGTATTAGAATAAAATTACTGTTTAAGTCTATTAATGTGAATCGTAATATATCCAAGCTCTGATTCCGGAAAATAAATATCATATTTTTGATGGATAATATCTGTTACTTCCTTCGTACACTGATAAGAATCAGCAAATTTGTTTTGAATCATGATTAACATTTCCTCATCCAGTTCATGTAATTCATAGTGATTCACACGGGATAAAGCAAAATGTAAATGAGTCACAAGCCTTTGATAGGATATATCATCTTCTCTAATAGTGATTTCCATCTTCTTTATTATGAGCTGAATCATTTCTCGCACAATGGCAGTATGCTTAATCGTCTGTCTATAATCACCTCCTTGTAGCTTCATCGTATGGATATGCAATGCTATATGAGCGGCTTCATCAATCGGAACTTCTATATGATATTTTTCTCGCATTTGTTGCACTGCCCATAAACCGATTTCAAATTCACTACGATACAAAATTTTTATTTCATTTAAAAGCTTATTTTGGAGATAAATTCCATCTTTTATCCGCTCAATTGCGAATGAAATATGGTCTGTTAAAGCAATATGAATATGCTCACTTAACTTAGTGCCAAGATACTTTTCCGCATAGGAGATAATTTCTTCTGAAATAAGAAAATGTTGTTCTGGAATTCGATCTAACAGCTGCTGTAATTTTTCATTTTCCTTCATCACAAAAAGTTGCTCTACTTTCTTTGGATTTATGACATCATTCTTTTTCTTACCAAATGCAATTCCTGTGCCGATAGCCACTTTTTCTTCTTCCTGGTCCATCACAAGTACAGCGTTGTTGTTCAGAATTTTTTTCAATCTCATTCCATCACCTCCCTTCTATTCAGGATTAGGCTATGCTTACCTCTATCAATTAACGGTTAAAACAGATGTCTTTCCAGCTTCACATTCCGTTTCTATTGTTAGATCAAACTTATTATTCCCTTGATTACTATTTGTAATGACCATTGGTGTAATAATGTGTGGTACTTTATTACGTATAAAATCAAAATCTACTACCATTAACTTATCACCTACTGATACATGATCTCCCTCTTGAACTAAGACATTAAACCCCTCGCCATCTAAGGAAACAGTTTCTAACCCAACATGGATAAGTATTTCCAAACCATCAACCGTCTTTAAGCCAATTGCATGTTTACTTGGTGCAATTTGAATAATAGTGCCTTCAACAGGTGCAACGATCGTTTCTTCTTTCGGAATAATCGCAACTCCTTCGCCCATCATTTTTTGACTAAATACAGGATCAGGTACTTTATCAAGCGGTAATATTTCACCAGTAACAGGTGCTTTTATTTGTAGGGATGTAGGTGTTTTTTTAAACAAGTTCTTAAACATATTTAATACTCCTTTTTACTTTATTTTAGAAGGTTAACTTCTGAATTTTCGAATAAAAAAAAGACATGAAGAAATGTTAAAGGAAGAGACATTCTATCCTTTTTATTTCTCCATGCCTAATCATATTAGTAACATGTGAGCCATTATTAAATTTGCTACCATTCTATTTACAGACATACTAACACATCTAGGTTCAGTTGTCTATACCTATTTATCTACCATTTTTTACTTTGGCAATACAGGTTATTGAATATGAAAACTGAATATGGCGTGATTTGTTATTAATACAATGCTTATAATTTATATAAAGGAGGTATAGACAACTATACTTTTAACTGCTATTCTATAAGTAATAATTTTATCATTAAAGGTGTGAACACAGTTGGATAATCAAAAGCTATTAGTGAAAAATATTGAAATATTTGCTGAAAACCACAAAATTAAGAAAGGGTTTATCAAAATAATTAATCATAAAATTGAGGAAATAAATACTTTGGATAAATTGAAGTCCGAAGAAGAGTATCAAGTCCTCGACTTTTCAAATACAAAAGCAAAAGCTATTCCTGGATTAATTGATGTTCATATCCATGGTGCAAATGGGGCAGATGTGATGGATGGAACACCAGAAGCCCTAAAAGTAATGGCTACAACATTACCTCAAGAAGGAACCACTTCTTTCTTAGCTACAACTATGACTCAAAGTAACGATAATATTGAAACAGCAATTACAAATGTAGCATCCTATATAAACCAGCAACCGAATGGACAGGCGGAAATTATCGGAATCCATCTGGAAGGTCCTTTTATTAATAAAGATCGTAAAGGAGCTCAACCACTAGAACATATCAAAGATCCTAGCATTTCACTATTCAAAAAATGGAATAGTTTAGCTAATCAACATATTCGGCTCGTTACACTAGCACCTGAACTACAGGGTGGTCTAGAATTCATTCAATTTCTAAAAAAACACGGTGTAATAGCATCTGCTGGTCATACCAATGCAACTGCACATGAGATAAATAGTGCCATTGATTATGGACTTTCTCATATAACTCATTTATATAACCAGATGCGGGGCTTTCATCACCGAGAACCTGGAGTTGTCGGGGCAGCATGGCTTCATGATCAATTGATGGTTGAAATCATCGCAGACGGTGTTCATTCGACTTCAGATGCAGTAAACACAGCATTTCAGCTTAAAGGAAATCAAAAAATGTTACTAATAACTGATGCAATGAGAGCAAAATGTCTCCAAGATGGCGATTACGAGTTAGGGGGACAGAAGGTTATAGTTCAAGACCAAAAGGCAACTTTAGAAGACGGTACATTAGCTGGAAGCACGTTAAAACTGGGAGATGCCATTAAGAATATAATCAACTTTACGAACTGCAACTTTGAGGAGGCTATTTCTATGGCTTCTACTAATGCTGCAAAAGAGCTAGGTATCGGTGATAGAAAAGGGGCTCTTGCTACTGGTAAAGATGCAGATATCGTTATCTTAAATGAAGGTAATGACATCATACTAACTATTTGTCGAGGAGAAATTGCATACAAAGGAGATTAAAGAAACATGAAAGTAATTCGTACAAAAAACTATCAAGAAATGAGTAAAATGGCAGCTGAATTTATCTTAAACAAAATTAATTCAAGTTCTAAACTAACGTTAGGATTAGCTACAGGCGGCACTCCTGTTCAAACTTATCATTATTTAGCACAGGATTATCGCGAACATCAAACTTCCTATCAACACGTGACAACATTTAATCTAGACGAATATATCGGATTGGCCAAGAGCGATCCTAACAGTTATCATTATTATATGGATAAACACTTTTTTAGTAAGGTTAACATTCCAACCAATCAAACCTTTATTCCGAATGGATTAGCAGAAAACTTAGAAATGGAATGCTATGAATACGATGAATTAATCAAAAAGCACCATGGCATAGACTTGCAAATTTTAGGATTAGGGAAAAATGGACATGTTGGTTTTAATGAGCCTGGAACTGCTTTTGATCAACATACACATATCGTCGAGTTAACAAATTCAACTATTCAAGCTAATGCCCGTTTTTTCAATGACATTAACCAAGTTCCTAAAAGAGCAATCACAATGGGAATTGGTTCCATTATGGAAAGTAAGGAAATTCTATTACTTGTCTCTGGAACAGAAAAAAATGAGGCACTTAATAAGCTCCTTCATGGTGAGATAGATGAACAATTTCCTGCATCTATACTAAATCAGCATGAGAATGTTACCATTATCGCTGATGAAGATGCCATAATAAATACCAATTTATAAAGTGAGACTATGATCAGTAGGGGTTTTTAACCCACACCGACCATTAGCGAAACCAATCAGGGTGTTAGCGTCTGTCATCCTTAGCCTCCTCGATTTACTTGAAGTTTGAAGTGGGGGACATACAGACGTTTAGCACCGTGATAAATAGTGGCTTGACGTGTAAAAAAATAGCTTCGACCTAAAATAGAAAGAAAGGGGCTAGATGAATGATTGACAAACAATCACCCATTCCTATTTATCATCAATTAGAAGAGCAAATAAAGACTAAGATTGAGAACGGGGAATATAAACCAGGTGACGTCTTACCTTCTGAACGAGAATATGCGGAGCAACTCAATATTAGTAGAATGACTGTACGACAAGCGATTACCAACTTAGTGAATGAACGCTATTTGCATCGTGTAAAAGGGAAAGGAACATTCATTACAGAGCAAAAATTCGAACAAAACTTAAATGGACTGACTAGTTTTACTGAAGACATGAAAGCAAGAGGGATGGAACCTAGTAATAAGTTAATTAAATTTGAAATTATTCCAGCCAATCAAAGTATAGCAGAGCAGCTTCAAATAGCAGAACATACGCCGATTTATGAGATTAAGCGGATACGTTTAGCAGAGAATATTCCAATGGCTTTAGAGCGTACTTATATTTCTGCTAACCTGATTAAAGGTTTAACAGATGACATTGTGCAAAACTCGCTTTATCAATATATCGAGAGTGATTTGGGCTTTAAAATAGGGCATGCAAATCAAATATTTGAAGCTACTATTGCAAACGAAGAAGAAATTGAATATCTAGAGATACCAGAAAACTCACCGGTCCTCTTTATCAAAAGAACGACACAACTTGAAAATGGCACTACTTTTGAAGTTGTTAAATCCTCTTACCGAGCAGATCGATACAAATTTATGCTTGATCTAGAACGTTAATAAGGAGAGTCATAAAATGTGCAAAACAGTTACCGAAGCAACAAATCAAAATTCACTTTCTATAGATGAAATGGAAGCTCTTGACATCGTCCATTTAATGCTGGAAGAAGATCGTAATATTCTAGAAGGAGTTAAAAAATCATTAACTGCTATCGCAAAAGCAGTAGAGCTGATTGTAGACAAGTGGCAGCATGGTGCTCGCGTCTTTGTCGCAGGTGCTGGAACAAGCGGGCGTATTGGTGTATTAGACGCTGTTGAGCTTGGTCCAACATTTTCGATAGATCCCGATCGCTGGATTGCATTCGTTGCCGGTGGAAAAAATGCAATGTGGGAACCGCTTGAGCAACACGAAGATAGTGATTCAGATATCGTCCAAGAATTACAACAACACCATTTTAACGAAAACGACGTATTGATTGCTATTAGCGCAAGCGGGACGACACCTTATTCGTTAGCTGCTCTTACATATGCGAAAGAGAAACAGGCCTCATCGATTTCCATCAGCTGTAACAATCAAACGATTTCAAGTGAATTAAGTGATGTCGGAATCGAATTAGTAGTTGGTCCTGAGGTTATCAGAGGGTCAACAAGATTAAAAGCTGGTACAGCCCAAAAATTAGCCATCAATATGATTTCAACTGCAACTATGATTAAGCTGGGAAAAGTGTATCAGAATGAGATGGTAGATATGCAGCTCATTAACAAAAAATTAGTAAAACGAGCAGAAACGATGCTAACACAATTAACAAATCTCGATGAACAAGAAGCACAAGCATTAATGAACGAAACCAACAACGATGTAAAGCTTTCCTTAATCATAGCCAAAACAGGTTGCACCAAACAAGAAGCAGAAAAATATTTAACCAAAGCAAATAGTCATGTAAAAAAAGCGATCCACTTATATGAAATGCATTCAGAAAAGGATATTAACGATTAAACGTTAAAGCAACCATCTAGACTAATTTCTACGAATAGTCTAAGAATTGTATCATTCAAATTCTTGTCTTCACAAAAGGTATAGGATTCGCTATAATAGAGAAAGAATAAGTTACATAATTGATCGAAGTATGTGTTTTATAAAAAGGAGGATCCTCATGGGTATTGCACTAATCATCGGTGTTTGTGTCGCATTTATAGTTGCTATCTTCGCTGCGGGATACGAAGCAAAACATTAAACAAAAGCTTGCTTTCAATTGAAAGCAAGCTTTTTTAAGGATAACACTCATATGGGACTTTTCAAATAAACTTGCCTACCATATCAGATAATGAGATTTAGTTTCATCAAAAATGCGGCTACATTGCAGTTCACCCTAAAGTAGACATCTCTATTATTATAAATCATAGACATTGATAGCATTTAAACCCAAATGCTTCTGTTTCTACTTCACACATTTCCGTAAAAGTAATCTCTTCTTTTGTGAATAACTCCTTCACTTTTTTATTCGATAAAGCATCTATTTTTATTGCCTTTGCCTGATCACTGTTATTTAAAATAAAGATTAATTCTGTATCTTCTGTTTGTTTCCGATAGGCAATCACACTTTCTTCAATTTTAAGAAAACTAAAATCAGCACGGTTACCAAAGCCACGAACTTCTTTCCTCATTTGCAGTAATTGCTTAACGAAATGGAACAACGCTAGGTCCTGCCTGGACTCATCCCATTCCATACATTTTCGACAACCCGGGTCATTTCCACCTGTCATACCAATTTCATCTCCATAGTAGATACAAGGTGAACCGATAAACGATAATTGAAATAAATAAAGTAATTTAATTCTCTCCTTATTACCATCAGCCTCCGTTAATATCCGAGCTGTATCGTGACTATCTAATAAGTTAAACGCAACCTCATTAACATTTTGCGGATACATATGCAGTACATTTGTGATATTGTCAGCAAAGGTCTCACTAACCATATTATTTTTTGCAAAAAATTCCACAGCACCATTTGTAAAGGGATAGTTCATCACCGCGTCAAATTGATCACCTTGCAGCCAGCGCATCGAATCGTGCCAAATCTCTCCTAAAATATATGCATCTGGTTTTGCCTTTTTAACGACTTGGCGAAAGTCTCGCCAGAAGGCATGATCGACTTCATTCGCAACATCTAAACGCCAGCCATCAATATCAAATTCTTCAATCCAATAACGCGCTACATCCAATAAATACTTCTTCACTTCTGGATTAGATGTATCTAACTTTGGCATCGACGCAACAAATCCAAACGCATCATAGTTCGGAAAACCTTCTGCTTTCACTGGAAATTCCCATAAATGAAACCAGTCTTTGTATCGGGAAGCTTCTTGTTTTTCCAACACATCTTGAAAAGGTTTAAAATAATATCCACTGTGATTGAAAACAGCATCCAACATCACCTTAATACCACGTTTATGGCACTCCTTCACCAAATTTTGAAATGTTTCTTTATCACCAAATTGTGGATCAATTTCAAAATAATCGATCGTATCATATTTGTGATTTGAATACGCCTTAAAAATTGGGGTGAAGTAAATCCCGTTAATCCCTAATTCCTCCAAATAACCGAGATGATTGATTACACCCTGAAAATCACCACCGAAGAAATTAGTCGGTGTCGGATCTTCACTGCCCCACTTTAATGTTCCTTCCGGATTTAAAGAAGAATCTCCATTCGCAAAACGTTCCGGGAAAATCTGGTACCAAACTGTATCCTTAACCCAATCAGGTGCCTGGAAAATATCAGCTTCATGTAAATATGGAAAACAGAAATAATTACCAATTTCGGCAGGAGCTGATTTAAAAAAGCCCCTTTCGGTTACAATGACTTCATTTTTATGAGTATCAGTACAGCGAAAACCGTAACGTAGTCTACGATAATCCGGTTTAACGGATACTTTCCAATAATCTATTCGTTTAGTTGTTCCAGACTTGATCATTTTTTTCGTTCTATATTGCCATTTATCACCTTTAAAATCGTATGGATCAGCAAATATTAGTTCAACACTCTCCATATCATCCTTTTTCGTCTCTAACATAATATTTATCGTTTCTTTATCTCTTGCGTAAACATATTGATTAATTGCTCTGTGGTTGATTGCTTCAATAAACATATTATATCCTCTCTTCTTTTTAAATTTATTCTCTGTAAATTTAAATGAAAACAACCCCATGATGGAATGGGGTTGTTTTACTAAAAAGCATTGCCCGCCTCTAATGCATTATTCTTGCCACGTCGTTGTTACTGTATCCGTACCTTGATTTGGCACTGTGTAAGTATGATTTGAACCACTTTCCCAAATCACATTTCCTGAAGCATCTTTTTTAATAAATTTATACTCTAATTGTTCATTTACAGGTACAGCAATATCATAATACCACTTTGGATAAGAATAGATTACTTGATTGAAAAATGGTCCAATTGCTTTATCAGGGTCCCAGTTTCCTAATTCTTGCGTACTTCCAACGATATAAACATTACTTCCATAGTCAGTACTTGCTTGCTCTACAGCAAATCTCACTGAAATAAGATGATTGGTTATGACTTCAAAGTTTTCGTAAACATTACTTTCTACATTACTATTTGTCATGACTTTAATATCGTAAAGACCTGCAGTTATATCAGGAGTAGTAACGACAATTTCGGAGTCACTCCATGAAGTAATCGTAGCACTGTTGTTTCCAAAGAAAACATCACCTTGAGTATTACCAAAACCTTCTCCATTAATCGTAACTTCATTTCCAGGTTGGCCAACCATCGGACCAACATGGCCAATTTTGGGCTGATTATTGTTTTCTGTTATTTGCCAAACAGCTACTTCATTCGGTTGTAAATCAAAAGAAGTTACTAATCCATTTCCATCTACATTGATTGAACCTCCATTTAATAACCCACCTAATACATCATTATACGTTCCTTCTGGCAAAGAAGTATTCATATTTGTTATGGAGTAATTTGTGTCACCACTATTAACAGCTGTCACAACTACATTATTTCCAAATTTCCGTTCATAGATATAAACATCTTGGTTTATCCAACGTTCGGTCGTATCTCCGTATCCTAAAGCTATATTATTTTGCCTAAGATGAGCAAGTTTACTAATAATTTGGTATGCATTTGTTGTTTTATCAAAACTAGGCATAGGTTTTCTGTTTTCTGGATCTGAATTGCCAGTTAAGTAATGTTCTGTTCCATAATATATAGTAGGAACGCCACGAGAAGTTAATAAAACTGCTAGTGCCATCTCTGTATTTACTTGAGCAGCATTTTCTTTTTGAAATCTGCTCATATCATGATTGTCAATAAACGTTACCTGATCATTAACTTGTTCATAACTGTTGGATGTTTCTTCGATCATACTATGGTAATCCTGCCAGTTATCTTCCTCTGACATTAATACAGATCTAATTTGTTGACCATATTGAAAATCTAAGAGACTCATACCACTTTCATTGGCAAAATAATGATTTTTAGGATCCACTTCCCCTTGCCCCAAGAACCATTCTCCAAAAGTAAACACTGGTTGATATGAATAAATGTGATTCATAAGGGTTTCTTGCCACCCTTGTGACATGTGTTTTACAGCATCAACTCTTATTCCATCGATCCCTTTATCTAACCATAATTCAATTGATTCTTTTAAATATTGATCGATCACTTCATTTTGTAAGTCGTAATCTGCTAAGTCATAAAGGTTCCTATAAATACCATCTTCATAGGAGGAAAAATCAGTACCTCCATTATGGTGAAATAGGCCAAGTGTATCATTAGAGTAATTACCGATTAAGCTACCATTGTCATAAATAGTGCCATTTTCAACATAACTCTCGTCTGTTTCCAAAGCTGGCGATGAATGATTTGGTGTAAAATCCATAATAATCTTAATTCCATTACTGTGAGCTACATTAACCAATTCATCAAAGTCTTCGAAATCCCCATAAAATGGATTAGTTTTTTTGTAATCTCTTGCCCAATAACCATGATAAGAAGTATAACCTTCAGGATGTATTCCATAAACGTTTTCAACAGGTTGGGAAATCCATAACGCTGTAATGCCTAAATCGTTAAAGTAGCCATCGATGATTTTTTCAGAAATACCCTTCCAATCACCACCCATGTATTTGTGCAAATCAGTTTGACTATACAGTTCTCCTTCCGGATTATTAGAAGTATCTCCATCATGAAAGCGATCCGTTACAATTTGATAAATAGTATCTCGGGCATAATTCACCTTATTAACATCTGAAGCAGCTTTCAATACTGACGGTAAAAAGGAAATTATCAACAGCAATACAACAAAAAGCGCAATCGTTTTCGTGCATATTTTTAATTCTTTAAACAAATTATTTCATCCTTTCCGTTTTTTCTTTACTCGCTTTTCCTCTATCCTCCTTTTCCAAAACAAACAACCCCGGCTATTTTAAAAAAAGCCGGGGTTGTTTGTAAAAATACAAAAGCAGTGCCCTCAATTTGTATATTGGTATTTATCATAGTTGTTAACATTATTATTACAATAATTTAAATCGTATGTCAATATCTTTTTCATCTTCAAAAGATATATATAATGTAGGGAAAATTATTTATATTTTTTTCAAGAAAACGCTTGCTTATATAATTGATCCTATGTATAATTAGACTCAATAAAGCGCAAGCGATTGCGCAAATTATTAAAAAGGGGAGAAAGTATATGAGAATAAGAAAGTATTGGTTAGCTCTAATAGCATTGTTTACAATCGTTATCATTTCAGCATGTGCTCCTGATAGAGAGGAAAACACAAATACAGATAATAACCAGAATAGTACATCGGAAGAAACTGGGGAAGATTCCGCAAATGCTGATAAACCTGAAGAATTAACAGTTTGGGCAAATGATGAAGAAAAACAATTAAAAGCTATCGAAGAAATAGCAGCAGATTATGAAAAACAAAATGATATTAAGGTAAATGTAGTACCTAAAACTATGCTTGATCAATTAGATGAATTGGCATTAGCAGGACCTGAAGGCAATGGACCAGATTTATTTTTTCAACCACACGACAGAACAGGTGATATTGTAGCACAAGGATTAGCACAACCACTTGATATATCTGATGAAGATTTAGCAGGATACAGTGATGCTTCGCTAGAATCTGTACAGTATGAATTTGAAGGTTCGACCGCTATGTATGGCGTTCCCGCTGTAATAGAAACTTATGGCGTTTTTTATAATAAAGATATAATCGATGAACCACAAACCATTGATGACTTATTGGTTGCATTAGAAGAAAAAACAGATGTATCACAAGATAAATTTGGCTTTTTAATGAAACCAAACGATTTATATTTTGCTTACCCTTTCTTTAAAAACTATGGTGGATACATTTTTGGCGGAAACATTGGTGAATATGATACAAGTGATATCGGATTAGCAAATGAAGGTGCTGTTGAAGGTGGAAAACTATTCCAATCATTTTTCGGAGATGGAAAAATTCCCCCTTCTACGACAACTGATGTTATAGATGGATTATTTACAGAAGGAAAAGTTGGTGCTGTTATTAATGGACCATGGAGTATAGCAAGTTATAGGGAGGCTTTAGGTGACAGTCTTGGATTTGCACCGTTTCCTGACATCAATGGTAAAGGAGCACAATCACTCGTTGGTGTAAAAGCATGGATGGTTTCTTACTACTCTGATAATACGGAATGGGCAACCGATCTAGCATTATTCATGACAAACGAAGAAAATCAAAAACATTACTTTGATGTTGCGGGTGAGTTGCCAACTAATACTAGTGCACTTGAATCTATCGATGATCCAATTTTCAGCACTTTTAGTAAACAAATTGAAAATGGTGTGCCGATGCCTAGTACTCCACAAATGTCTCAAGTTTGGGAACCAATGAATAATGCATTACAGTTCATAGCTGAAGGTGAAGATCCTGCTTCTGTATTACCGGAAGCAGTAGAGCAAATAAAAACTAATATTAATGCTAGTGGTGCTCAATAAAACAATTACAGGGAAGAAAATTTTTTCTTCCCTCTCATTTTTTCTGTCCTATTGGGGAGGTAATCAAATTGAATCACAATTCCAATAACAAATTAAAAAAACATAATCCAAACGTTGCCACTGTATTGTCAATCATTTTTGCAGGATTAGGTCAACTTTATAACCGCAGATTTTTAAAAGGCATAATTTTTATTCTATTAGAACTTGCCTTTTTAATAACATTGCTAGATTCGATTAATTTCGGATTATGGGGATTACGTACATTAGGTACTATTCCAGGCACAGATCACTCCATTCGATTATTAGTGTTTGGTGTCTTAGCATTAATCGCAACCGTAATTTTGATCGCATTATATATATTTAATGTGATGGATGCACGTAACCAAGCAAAAAAAATTAGAGATGGTTGGAAACCAAAAGGTTTTAAAGACACAATAATCGATTTTTATGATACAACATTCCCATATTTAATGACTGTACCTGGATTATTACTCATGATTTTTGTAGTAATATTCCCACTTATATTTTCGGTATTACTAGCATTCACTAATTATAATTTATACAACTCACCACCAAGAAACCTCGTGGATTGGGTAGCGTTTGATAATTTCAAAGAACTTATTACAGTTCCAATCTGGCAGGATACTTTTATCAGTGTTTTGGCGTGGACAATCGTATGGACAGTTCTTGCAACAACACTACAAATTGCTATAGGTTTATTCTTAGCGTTAATCGTAAATGACCCAAGAATTCGATTCAAGAAATTAATTCGTACGATTCTAATTTTACCTTGGGCAGTTCCTGCATTTGTTACGATTTTAATTTTTTCGGCTATGTTTAATGATGACTTTGGCGCGATTAACCGCGATATTATCATTCCGCTTTTTGGAGGAGAAGGTATCTCATGGCTTAGTGAACCTTTCTATGCAAGGACGGCGATCATTTTAATTCAAACATGGTTAGGTTTTCCTTTTATATTTGCCTTGTTTACTGGTGTCTTACAAAGCATTTCGAAAGATTGGTATGAAGCAGCAGATGTAGATGGTGGATCCCGCTTTCAAAAATTTCGCTTTATAACTTTTCCACATGTCATGTTTGCAACTGCACCATTATTAATCATGCAATATGCGCAAAATTTTAATAATTTTAATATTATTTATCTATTTAATGAAGGTGGCCCTCCAATAAGGAATCAGAATGCTGGTGGTACTGACATATTAATTTCCTGGGTATATAAGTTAACCTTTGAAACAAATAATTATGCAATGGCAGCGGTTATTTCTCTAATCATGGGACTGATTATTTCTGGTTTCGCCTTTTATCAATTTAGGCAGACGAAATCATTTAAGGAAGAAGGTGAATTATAATGAATCAAAAGCAAAAGTCAAAAATCGAAGTAACCCTTATGTACCTTGTTATTCTTATCACTTCCATTATTATATTTTATCCATTAGTTTGGACAGTAGGAATGTCTCTTAATCAAGGTTCTAGCTTATATTCATCTTCTCTCATTCCAGAAAATTTTTCATTGGAACATTACAAATGGCTTTTTAGTGAGGAAAGCGATTATTTATTATGGTACAAGAATTCACTGATCGTATCTATCTCTGTAGCTGCAAGTAGCGTAATCATAACGTCTTTAGTAGCATACGCATTTTCACGGTACGAATTTAAGGGTAAAAAGAATGCATTATATATCTTCCTGTTACTTCAAATGTTTCCTGTTATGATGGCAATGGTAGCATTATATATTTTCCTTAATATGATTGGAATGCTTGATACATTAACTGGGTTAATATTGGTTTATCTTGGTGGACAAATACCATTTAATGCATGGTTAGTTAAAGGATATTTTGACACTATTCCGCGTGAACTTGACGAAGCAGCTAGAATCGATGGCGCAGGTCATTTAAGAGTATTTTGGAGTGTAATGCTTCCACTAGCTAAACCTATTCTAGCGGTAGTTGCATTATTTAATTTTATGATGCCGCTTTTTGATTTTTTATTACCTTCAATCGTACTATCAAGTCAAGATAACTATACACTAGCTGTTGGATTATTTAATTTTATTAATGATCGTTTCGCTAATAATTTCACCAGGTTTGCTGCTGGTTCAATTTTAATAGCTGTTCCGGTTGCAACGGTTTATCTATTCTTGCAACGGTACCTAATTTCTGGACTTACTGCTGGGGGTACGAAAGGATAAGTGTGAATTTCTCATAAGTTTCTTAACTAAATATATTTCATATTAGTACCTGATCACATATAATAGAAATACAGAAATTTCAGATTACTATGCATTTTTACTAAACTAAAGGGTGAATAAATATGGGAATTACAATTAAAGACGTAGCAAAAAAAGCAGGAGTAGCACCCTCTACTGTTTCTAGAGTTATAGCTGACAATCCTAGAATCAGCTTAGATACAAAGAAACGTGTTAGAAAAGCAATGAAAGACCTTGGTTACCATCCAAATATCAATGCACGTAATCTGGCAGTACGCTCTTCACAGGCAATTGGTGTGATCATGCCATCATCTGCTGATAAAGCATTGCAAAATCCATTCTTCCCTGAAGTATTACGAGGAATTGGTTCTTTCGCCCATGAAACTGAATATTCTTTATACGTATCAACAGGCGGTAATGACCAGGAAGTTTATGAAGAAGTACAACGAATGGTAAATGGTAACCGAGTTGACGGTATTATCTTACTATACTCTCGAATTGCTGATCCTGTACAACAATTTTTAACAGAGAAAGATTTCCCGTTTGTTATTGTCGGGAAACCTTCTGAACAAGAAAGTGAAATTACGTATGTCGATAATAATAACTTTAAGGCTAGCAAAGATTTAACCAATCATTTAATAGATATTGGACATCGGCATATCGCCTTTATTGGTGGTTCAACGGAATTAACTGTGACTGTTGACCGATTGAATGGCTATAAATCTGCTATAGAAGAAGCAGGCTTGCCGCTACCAAGCGAATATACCGTACATGCAGAATTTTTAAAATCAGGTGGTCGCGATGCGGTTGAGCAACTATTTGCATTAGATGAACCACCAACAGGTCTCGTTGTGGCCGATGATTTGATGACTTTGGGTGTCATTAATACATTAGAGGAAATTGGACTCAGTTGTCCTGAAGATGTTTCCTTAACATCATTTAACAATCTTTATCTGTCGGAAATCACAACACCACCTTTAACAACTGTTGATATTCAAATCTACCAGTTAGGTGTGCAGTCCGCGCGTTGCTTAATTGAAAAAGCAAAAAATAAAGATGAGCCAGCTAAACGTATTATCGTTCCTTATGAAATTAAATTCAGACAATCAACGAAATCATTCACGTCTGAAACAGTAAAATAATAGTCTCAAAGGTACACCTATTAAACACGGGTGTACCTTTTTAAATGATATACGTTTTGCCGACAGTAGCTATAGTTGTTTGATTGGTGTAAGTCTGTTTCGCCTCTTCAACAAGATTGTTCAGATTGCCAAAGTGCGGCAAATGAGTCAGCATTAATTGCTTAACCATTGCTTCATCCGCTAAAATCCCAGCCTGTCGACCACTCATATGACCTGGAATTTGTCCTTCATACTCCTGATAAAGATTTGCTTCCGATACTAATAAGTCAGCATTCTGGGCGAATGGTATGAGCGATTTCTCCAAGGCTGTATCCGCAGTAAATACGACGTTTTTTCCTTTTGCATTCAAACGAACTGCTAAGCAATAAGCAGGATGATCTGTTTTGGTTGTTTGGATTGTAAAAGGGCCTATTTGTGAAGTTTTTGCTAAATCGTATGCTTTCGTATGCTCTTTGTAGGATAGAGAGTGAAACTGTTCATCCTGATCATGTGCATATATTGGCAGTGTTTTATGTTGTTCATGTAATTGATTCTGAATTAATTTAGCATAATGAAGAGCACCGACATCTAAAATATGATCATGGTGATAATGAGTGATGATGACTGCATCTAATTGTTGAATGGATATGTAATTTTGTACTGAAGCAAGCACACCACTGCCACAATCAAACAAAAGATGAAAACCATCTTCCTGGATTAAAAAAGACGATGTTGCACTATTTGCTTTCGGGTAGCCTCCCCAAATACCAAGCGGGATAATTTTCATTTTTTTAACTCCTTTTATGAGGATTTACTTAGGTTTTGCGGACGATTTTTCTAGGTTTCGCTTCCTTTTGTCCGCGAGGTCGATTCTCATGGACTCTTTTCTTCGGTTTCGCTTCTTTTTGTCCGCGAGATCGATTCTCGTGGACTCTTTTCTTCGGTTTCGCTTCTTTTTGTCCGCGAGATCGATTCTCGTGGACTCTTTTCTTCGATTTCGCTCTTTTTTGTCCGCAAGATTGATTCTCGTGGACTCTTTTCTTCGATTTCGCTCTTTTTTGTCCGCGAGATCGATTCTCGTGGACTCTTTTCTTCGATTTCGCTCTTTTTTGTCCGCGAGATCGATTCTCGTGGACTCTTTTCTTCAATTTCGTTTCTTTTTGTCCGCGAGATCGATTCTCGTGGACTCTTTTCTTCAGTTTCGCTTCTTTTTGTCCGCGAGATCGATTCTCGTGGACTCTTTTCTTCAGTTTCGCTTCTTTTTGTCCAAAAATTCAAGCTTACAAAAAAACCACCAGCAATCCCTGGTGGCTTTACTATACTAATTTTCATCTTATTTATCAAAAATTACCCTTATCAGCTTCTCCGGCATTTTGTACGGCTGCTTCCCGGTCTTTTGCCATCTCAGCAACGGATTTCACTTTCAATCGTGCTGCTCCTTGATACTCTTTAGTTGGTATCCGTTCTTTTTCTGCTAATCTTTTTTCTGCCTCGGCTACCTGTCCTTTGTATTGTGGTAACCATTCTTGTTCGGCCACTAACATTTCATCTGTCATTTGCCAAATTTCTTTCGGGTTACAAACAGCACCTACTAATGGATCCATCATCATTGCTTGACGTAATAAATAGTCATCTCCATGGACTGCAGCCTCTACTGCCAGACGTTGAACAGAAATACTGACATTGCAAACGGCTGCTGGTCCCAATGGCAAATCACCTACATACGGCATATTGATTCCGTTACGATCAACATAACCTGGTGCTTCAATGATCGCATCGTCAGGTAAATTTGAAATAATTCCATTATTCACCCGATTAAAATGACCTCGGTAAACACGGCCTGTTTCTAGACCCTCTAAAATATAGGAGCCATGTTCTTCTCCACGGTTCTCCTCTTTATATTCAAAAGCTGGTTCCTTTAACCAATTTGGAAAATCAGTCTCAAACCAATTACGCCCCTCCGTGCAAACGCGTAAATAACCACCTGTTTCCCCGTTTATCCAACTGCTTAAATCAATCCACTCGTTAATTTCTTCGGGACGTTTGCGATACCATGGTACATATTCACTTAAATGACCATTAGACTCTGTGCTGAAATAACCAAAGCGACGGAGCATATCAATCCGTACTTTTTCAGAATCTTTGTATTTGGAATGGCTTTCGAAAGCTTCCAATAAATCTCCAGTTCGATCCACCGCATTTGTTTTTACTTCTATATACCATGTCTGATGATTAATACCAGCACAAATAATATCGACTTCTTCTTTTTTCTTTCCTAATACCTCCGCGATTTGTTTATGCCCATTTTGTACACCATGACAAAGACCGATGGTATTGACTTCTCCATACTTGTTACAAGCCCATGTTAACATCGCCATTGGGTTAGCATAGTTTAACAACAACACATCGGGATCTGCAACTTCTCGAATATCTTTACAAATTTCTAACATCTCGGCAATACCACGTTGCCCATACATAATCCCGCCTGCACTCAATGTATCTCCTACACATTGATCAACACCATATTTCAACGGAATTTCCACATCATGTTTAAAAGCCTCCAAACCACCAATACGAACAACATTAAAAATAAATTTCGCATCCGTTAAGGCAGCTCTTCTGTCTGTTGTTGCTTCAATGGTGATATCAAGTCCATTTTCCTTAATATCACGCTGGCACAACTGTGTTACCATATCTAAATTTTTCTCATTTATATCGGTAAAAGCTACTTCAATCCCTCGAAATTCTGGTACCGACAAAATGTCACGAAGCAATCCTCGTGTAAAGCCGATACTCCCTGCACCGATAAAAGTAATTTTGAATGACATGTTTTCTTCCTCCCTCTCGTCTTTAATCGCATCTTATCACGAAAGGTCTGTAAGCGATTTAAATATAATCGACTCTTGATGTGATTATGTGTAAAATTCTAACCTTTTTATATTTCACAAAAATGTTCCCGATAGGCTGATGGTGATAAACCTGTTTCCTTTTTAAACAAATTGCTAAAATATTGACTTGTATTAACTCCCACATAATTAGAAATTTCAGTAACGGGAATTTCCGTATTAATAAGCAACATTTTGGCTTTGTCCAACCGCACTTTAGTTATGTATTGATTAATCGACATTCCTAGTGAAAGCCTGAATATTTTATGTAAGTAACTTGGATGTAAATGTGTGATATGGGCAAGATTTTCTACCTTTATCTCGGAGTCATAATGTTCATGAATGTAGGTCAATGCCTTTTTAATATGCTGGTTATTTGTTTGTTCATTATATTCACGCCGGTTACGGTCTATCCACAACAATAACTGGACCATTAAGTTATCGATCAATAATTGATTGTCGGCTGACTGATGATCCAATTCAAGGACGAGATGCCGTAATGTGAAATACACCGCTTCATCATCTTTTAATAAGAAATACCGCTCGTTCTGATCAAATAATGTTTGTAACGATGGATTTGTTTGAAAAAGCTGATTGATTGACATGTAGTGAGTAACTTTGCTGCTGTGAAGAATAAATTCGACATTTAACATTCGGCAAGGGTGACCCTTATCAATGATTAAACGATGCTTCACATGACTCTGGATAAAAATATACTGACCCTTACGCATATCAACAATTCGGTCATCAATTTCAATTTGGCATTTGCCATCAATCACATACATAATTTCGATCGCAGGATGATGATGCAAATCCATTTCAAACTCGTGCCAACGTTTATAATAATAAGCTACAGCCTTCAGAAATTGTTCCATACCCTTCCCACCTTTATATTAAAAAAAGCTAGAAGATAACCTCCTAACTTTTTCAGACTCTCCATTTACGTAATTCTGTGATTTTTTCATCAAAAAAGGTTAATACATCGTCTACCTCTTGTTTCAATAACGTTAAATCTGTTGACAGCCAACGGATAAGAATTCCCTTACCATCGATATCTGTCATCCCTGCTCGGTGATTTTTTGCTTGTGATAACCGTTGCTGCACATCCCATTCATCAAAAGGTGGATTCGGTGAAATATACCATACAGATGCAACATATGGAAATGATTCCGTCATCCCATGATGAGCTAGCATTTTCTCACTCCCGTCAAACTGGACCGGGTCATACGCCAAGCATTGCTCTTCTGACCAAATCTCCATTAACGAAGAGTAATGATAATCAGAAACTTGATCTAAATGAACGATTTCCGCCCAGACAAACTCCGCATCTTTAGTAACGTTCACCTTTATATGCTGATTGATAAGACTAGCTTTGTTTGGGATTATCTCTCGTTTATCAAACAATAATAACGCTTCTTCCTCGATATTACAGTTAAATTGAAGTGATTGCTTCTGCAGTGCTGTTTGATCCGACCCTTCATCTAATAACTTAATATTAGATGCTTTTTTAACCGTAAAATCAACTGTTACCTGTTCTTCTGTTTGATTCAGTCCATCGATGTTATAGGTTGTAAAAACTCGATGACTTTGATCTGCTTTTTCTATTTTTAATGGTTGCTCTCCCTTATAATCCAGAAGATTTACTTTCTGAAACCGTGCTTGTAACTGCTTATTCGATTCCATCTTTACCTCCATTAAGATATAAATAATTTGGATAAAAGATATTTATGCTGCATAGCGGATATTTCCAATCCGATTGCACTATTCTGCATATCTTTAAACTGTAGTGTCATAGCCAGTTCTGTAGCTTGATCCACTTCTGCTAATGCTTGTAATGTGACTTGTTCTGCGTCTTTTGGTGCTAACGGGATCGCCCTTACCGCATGCTGGACAAGATTTGTTAAGGAGAAATATAAGTAGGTTTGAATCGTTGCAAACAAATCAAAACCCTTTTCGAAGGCATAAAGACTATAAACAATAACATAATGATTGAGTGAATCTCTATCTTTTATTTCGTCCGCCCATTTGGAAAGGATAGGCGATGTTTCAATCGACAATAGCCGATCTAAGAAGCGATTACCTGCTTGGCGGCTGGTCTTCTTTAATTCCAGCACATTTTTTCTCGCATTATATATTTCGGCTAAATATAAAACCTGATCCCAATCGTCTTTTTTGAGTTTCAAATATAATTCTTTAATTATGATCGCATCATTATATAACAAATGACTTCCTATATAACTATGACAAAAGGAAGCGAGATCTTTCTTTGAATTAATTTGCTTGGATCGGATATACATTTCCATCCCAATTGCATGTGCTACCTGACTTTTTAAGAAAGATGAATGGTGCATATGTAATAAATGTAAAAGTTTTTGCGAATCATTGGTACTCATCCAATCCCTCCATTTCACTCTCTATTATATCATACTGATAATTTTGGATTGATAGTATCTTTCGATTGATTTGTTGCTGACTTGAAATAAAAGTGAGACTTCCATCACGGATGGTCTTTAATCACCCACAAGGCCCAGGGAACTTATCATGAAATTATCTTCTGTTCTCCCATTTATACTTTTTCAATATTCTAAGTCTTAAAATAGGGACTTACTGACGTGATAAAAATGAGGAAAGACTGCTTAGCCATCACCTCTCCTGATCCTATAGTCCTTTAGTGTAAATCCTCCAAGTAATATACCCTCCTTTATTTCCCCATCAAAACTTTTTAGTTACGAATATATAATCTAAAGAAGGATTTATAAATGTATACAACCTTTATTTTTCACTAATACTATGCCAAAAAAGAGGTTCGTGATATAAGTGAGACGCCAAATTGTGAGAAAACAATCTGATGCACTATCATTAGATATATTGGAAAATCAAAAGAAAATAAATAAACAGTTTACAAATTGTTTTGACCTGAAACTTTTTCATTGGAAATACGGTCCTCAACTTAAACATAAAGCTTTTTCTGCATTTTTTCAAACATTGGTACAGGAAAAAGAAGTCAATTATATGAAAGAATCGATGCAGGATTTGGTAACACATGAAGTTGGGTCTGCTGAAGAAGTAAATTTAGAAGACGTTATTAGTTTCTTTAGCCAAAATGGTATCTCTTCACATAACGCAAAAGCAGTAAAAAGTTTTAATGAAGCGATAAGCGATGTATTAAGCGGACACGTTGTTATTTTTTTTCATGGTTGGGATCAAGCGTTGTCTTATTCCCAAGCAAAACAAGTCAATGTCAGAGAAGTAACAGAGCCTACCGGAGAATCAGTGGTAAAAGGACCTCATGAGGGAACAGTTGAACAATTAGATCGAAATATTGGGCTCTTGAGAACCCGTTTACAAAATTCTCATTTTAAGATAGAACAATTTAAAGCAGGAGGAACTACGCAAACAGACATCGCTTATGGATACTTGGATGGTGTTGTTGATGAAGGTACATTAGCAGAATTTAAACAAAGAATAAAACGTGCTAAAAAAGAGGACATTTTAGAAACTAGTTATATTGAAGAATTGATTGAAGATACTAATTATTCCCCACTACCACAACATCGATATACAGAGAGGCCAGACACTGCAATCGCCGCTGTTCTAGAAGGAAAAATTATTGTATTGGTACAAGGAACAGGGACTATTTTAATTTGCCCCGGACTTTTTATAGAATTTTTTCAAGCGAGTGAGGATTATTACCATAGAGTAATATTTTCTACCTTTATTCGGCTTATTAGAATAGTTGCATTTTTTTTAGCATTGACACTACCAAGTATTTTCATTGCCTTAACAACCTTTCATCCAGAATTAATTCCAACTAACCTGTTAATGGCAATTCTTGATACACGTGAAGGCATACCGTTTCCAGCTTTTTTTGAAATTGTCGTGATGATTTTTTTCTTTGAATTACTTAGAGAAGCAGGGATTCGATTACCTAAAACGATCGGTTCGGCCGTAAGTATCGTTGGAGCACTAATCATTGGTGAAGCTGCCATTAATGCAAACATAGCATCCCCTGCTGTCGTTATTTTGGTCGCGTTGACAGGTATTGCTTCATTCGCCATCCCGCAATATAGTATCGCTATCGGCATTCGCTTAATGCAAATTCCTATGATGATATTATCTGCTGTATTAGGCGGTTTTGGGATTATGATTGGCTACATACTTATCATGCTGCATATAACCAGTTTAAGATCATTAGGGCAGCCGTATTTTAGTCCATTAACTCCATTTAGACCGAGACAAATATTAGATGTTTTTATTCGCTCACCATTAAGTATATTACAAAATTCACCACGAAAACGGGATAAACGTAATATTTAAGTTCATCCCATAAGGATGATGTGTCAATGAAACGATGGTTAACAATTGGAATATTGCTTTTTCTAACAGGATGTTGGGATAGCAAAGAATTAGTAGAGTACGGTTTCATCATGGGAGTAAGTTTTGATCAACATAAAAATGAAGAAATTGAATTTAATGCACAAATATATTCTCCAGCAGAAACAATTGGAGGAACAAGCAGTGGCGAAACTACCTTTTATACTAACCTTAACTTAGAAGGGAAAAGTGTCTTTGAAACTGCTCGAGACATTCCTTTACATTTAGGAAGAAAAGCTCAATGGAGTCACATGCGAGTATTATTAATCGGAGAAGATTTTGCTAAGGCTCATAACATAGGAGATGTCCTTGAATTTTTTTACCGAGATCATGAAACACGTCTCATGTCTTATGTCATCATTACAAACGGAAAAGCGTCTGATTATTGGGAAATGAAACCATTTATTGAACGTACCATCTCACAAGAGCTACGTACGATACTTGATAGTTCTGCTAATTTTACAGGAAAGTCTACAAAAAGTAAGCTGTTAAATGTAGCTATAAATTTAGACAGTAAATCCAAAACAACATTGATACCATATATTAAAAAAGAAACCAATGGCTCACTCACACCAGTAGCAACTGGCGCAGCTGTTGTGCAAGAAGGTAAAATGGTGGATTATGTAAATGCAGCAGAGTTAGAAACTTTAATCATGTTAAAAGATGAATACAAGGGAGGTGTTATCAACTTTCCTTGTATGAATAAAGAAATAGAATATCTAGAAGAAACAATCGAAGTTTCTTCTCTTGAAACCAAATTATCTCCACAAATTAATCAGGAGTCCTTGTCTATTGATATCACAACTAAAATTGAAGGTTCCTTAGGAGAATTGCAATGCTCATTTGTCACAACGGCAGATAAATTGAAGACTTTGGAAAAACATATCGCCAAAAGTATTCAAGCAGATATGAATCATGTCATTCGCTACTTACAAGAAAATGAGTTAGATGTTTTAGGCATTGCAAACAAACTTTATCAACAAAAGCCCCAACTATGGAAAAAACACAAGGCGGAATGGGGTAAATTGTTAGCTGAAAGTGAAGTTAACCTCGATGTTGAAGTAAAAGTCGAGAGCACAGGTATGACTAGCGGAGAAAAAGTAGTGGAGGAATAAACATTGTTTGAAAATATTCTTTTTTTAACTATCGTATTCATTGTGATGTGGTTAGCTGATTTTAAAAGAATTACTCATAGCAGCTTTCGAGATCGAATCATCTATATGATGATGATGATTCCTGTTCTTTATTTAAGTTTGATTTTTGTAATGGATTTAAAATGGCCGAATCTAAATGAGCTTTTTCACTCCATTTTTTCCAATCCTGCAAAACAGATTGTAGAAGCATTAAAGATGGTAAAGTAGTGTATGAAGTAAGGGGAGTACAAACATGAAAAAAACAGAACCAATCACCTCTGGACAAATGGCAAGTTTGTTTTTTGCCTTCTTACTAGGTTCCGCTATAATTAATATTCCACAACCTTTAATAGAAGCCGCTAAAAATGGAGCTTGGATATCTGTTATCCTGGCAAATGGAGGTGGGATGGTTCTATTAACATGCATCTTTTATTTATATCACGAGCATCCCAATTTAAATTTCATCGATCTTTTTCAGTTTAAATATGGAAAATGGTTAATGATCATAATTAGTGTACCTATCATTCTGCAACTGTTTATAATGCTATCGTATATTATTATCGATATTGGGAGTTTTTTCACCACCTCTATGATGAGGCAAACACCTTCTTATATTTTTCATTTTTTCATATTATTCGTTTCAGCTTTAACCGTGAGATCTGGTATTGAAGTAATGGCGAGAATGTTTGTCTTGCTTTTATCTTACTTAATATTTTTTTCAATCATAGTGATTATATTGACTATCCCTTTTTTTCACGTAGAGTTTCTTTTACCGGTTTTACCAGATGGGATTAAGCCAGTTCTGCATGGTGTTTACCAAAACTTTGGATTTCCCTATGTTGAACTTATTTTATTTTCATTATTATTACCATTTGTTCGTAAAAATGATGGAAAATCATTGCAAAAAAAGATGTTTAGTGTACTTATTATACATGGTTTTTTACTAATTCTTGCTGTTGTTTGTATTATTATGGCTTTTGGTCCTCTTGCAGGAACATTAAAGTATTCATTATTTCAATTGGCGAGGTTAATCAATATAAGAGAAATCATTACAAGAATTGAATCATTTATTGGTATAGCTTTAGTAGTAGGTTCTTATATGAAAGCAACTATCTCACTTTGTATCCTTAAGGAATTACTTGGCAGTGTCTTTCAATTAAAAGATAAAGACATTCTTATATTTCCAATTACATTAATTTCTCTTCTTTTATCACTGACAATGTTTACGAATGGGCTTGAGTTTACAGAGGCTGTTCATGTGGTTTATCCACTTTATACAACAGTTATTGTAGTACTCCCTTTATTGTTTATAACGATTATGACACTTATAAAAGGAGGTAATAACAGGTGAGCGGCTGGCTACGCCAATCCTATTTTTATTAGGAAATCAATACTCATTTGGACACTTTTTTAATGGATGTGGTGAGCCATCCTGTTCTACAAAGTAATATTTTATTCCAATGTCTTTCGAAGCCGAGAAAATCAATTACAAAGTGAGAACCCCTTGTCCAATTTCTTTAAATTCGCCTTCCTTGCTGATATCTTTGATAGGATGAAGAGGGACATCCCCTTTATGTCTATAAAGTGTTTGAACAGGATCTAATCCATTCTTCACCCTATATGCGTCTAGTTCCAGTTGTAAATCACGACCTATGCCACTTATTAATCGATCGAGCCAATAAGGTCTCATTAATTTTCTCAAATTCAGCAGTATGATGATGATAAACAAGCTAAAGAACCAGAACTTTCTCGGTTCTTTATTTAAAACTGTTCAGAATAAACGAAATATTCTTCTATATTAATTCTTCTAAGATGAGCGTTTTCCCTTGATCAAATCTGTTATATCCTCACCTCTTCTTAGCTGATATAATTGCCAATCAAACACCGTTTCAATAGTACCGTCTGGAAATTGGTAATCACCTGATATAAAACCTGCTCCATTGACGAAGGTTGGAATAGACTCAAGTTTATCCTCAATAGCCGCCTGTAAAGAAATAAGAGCAAAAGGTTCCAACGCATCAAATTTTGCATGAATTCTTGTTGAATCTTTTATAAAGTAGCCTTTATGATAGCTCCGTCTTACCATATTATCACCAATAGCTCTCCCTAAATCCAAATAATCCTCACACATAGTCGCCCGATATAAATCAATAATAGCGAATAATGCAATAGGATCTGAACATTCCGTATCCATATTAATCCTTACTGCCCTACCTGGTTCATCTCCTATTTCACCAAGATCATTTCCTTTTGCGATACTTCGTGACATAATCCAGAATGAAATATCTCTAGTAGCTAAGAATGCTCTGGAATAAGATAATAAAAATCCACAATGAGCAAAATAGCTTTTCATTTCACTTCCAGCTTTTCCATAATAGCCATTTCTTTTCAATACATACCCAGTCAGGTCGGTCCCGTCTGTAAACATCGTTCGAAAAGAGTTGTTAGCAGGTATGTAGGCATATCTTGCAAAACTTCTTAATCCTTCATACGTCCAAGCCAGCATATCTTTAGCATCTTCACCGATCTCTTCTGCAATTTGTTGCTGCATCAGCGCATTTTTTCCATAGATGGAATTAGCACCGCCTTCACGAAGAACCTTTGCTTCTAAAGCTACATCACCGAATTCAGGTCCAAATTGTCGTTTTGCTCTATCTCCATATTTACTTAAAGTTATTGTATCGTCATCTGTCTCTCCGGTTTTCTTCGGTTGAGTAAATTGATAGGCGCCAAGACCTGTGTTTTTATCTCGAGCTGATACAAATTGATAAGCAAGATGTTTGGCCCACCTTAGAGCATCTTTATTACCATGTAATCGATAAAGGCTTGCTCCCGCATAGATAAGGTCATTTCCTGTATTGATAAAAGATAGACCAAGTGACTCACGAAATGGTGGACACTGAACTAATTCTTGCTTCCACACTGATCCTACTGCCAGACCATATTCCCCGTGTCTTCCAACATCTAATTCCTCCCAATCATATACATGAGCATTCCAAAAAGCTTTTATAAACTTTTCTGTAGAATTAGGGTTTACTTCATACATCAAATCATAAAAAGGAAAACAATTCTTTAATTCATGAACATAATTCTTCTCTGCCGCTCCGACCGGTTCCAACGTCTTAAGATCTATAAACTTATGCCCACCCCACTGTAGTAACCCGCTCTTATCAACTAAATGTTCAAAATGAAATCGAATAGCAGCCATGGCGGAGTCTTTGTACTTCGGCTCATTGAGCACATTACTTAAAGATGTTAAGGTTCGAAACAGATTTTGCTGAGTAGCTAAATTAGAAATAACAACTTCCCCTGTATCAGGGAAGTACCACTTTATCTGCTCTAAGGTATCGATATTAATTCCATCACAAAATAATGGCGATGGATTCTCTCGATAGCGGTCTCGCCCATTTTCTAACACATTGTCGCAAAACTCGATCACAGCATTGAGTCTATATTTATCATTTTCCAACACCTTGTTAACCGCTTTCATCATGTATCGCCTCTTTAGCTTTTTTTACATTGTATCATATGGGAGTATCCTAAAAAATCGCAATCTCAAACAACTAGGGATATCACCATTTTTAGTGATATCCCTAGTTAATGCTCACTTAATAAATGTTACAGAGACACTGTGTCCACTTCCTGCATATATTTTTTCATATATTTTTTTACTATGGTAGCAGACTTTACTTTTAATGCTAACTGATCTGAAACCTTCAGCTGGTACTTTTTCTGCAAAATAGCTTGCATTAATTCGTTGCTATTGCTGCAGTCATATTCAAACTCATTCACAATACTGCCGTACTGTAAAAATTGGTGAGTATCACTTCCACCTACAACCGGTAAGCCGATTTCATCCGCTAATTCCTTTACTTCCTGCTGACAAGTCTCTACTCCTTTTGCATATAAATCCTTACCATTCAAATCAAGCGCATCTAACCTTTGCAGCTGAACTTTCGAAACATTTCTTGCTAATGGTGTGCTATCACGAAAAGGATGTGCACCAATTTTTATCAGTGAATATTGATCAGCAAGATCCATTAACAAATCAAACGCGATAAAGCGATCCTCCTCTTTAAAATCTGTTAATTGCTCACGAATTGAACATACTTCCTTTCGATCACCAATTAACAAAATATGTCCCACTTCCTGAACGTCAACTTCGACGCCGGGGAATAATTTTAACCCGTCGATATCATAAAACCCGTCCACATATTTGTATTGCTCATTTAAAAATGCATAAATATCAAAAAAGCGAATGGTATTAAAATGTTCAGTAAGTGCTAAGGCTGTTAAGCCATTCTGTTTTGCCTCGTACATCATTTCACGAAAATAATCAGGCATAAAGCGCGATTTTTTTGATATCTTAACATGACTGTGGAAATCAATAATCATTGAAACACCTTCCTATAACAATATAAATAATCCAAATACATACACAGTTGAACCAAACAAAAATATATAATCTTGCCGTTTCATTTTTAACGAAGCTAATTTCAGTTTCTTTACTTCCGGGTGATTAAAACCGTACATGCTTCCTTTCGTTTCCAACGCCTCCACTGTTGTTCGTGCTCTTTTGGCAGTGGACAATAATAATGGATAAAACGAAAGCATAGCAATCTTGATAAAATAAGCAATCGAACGGATATAGAAGAAACCATGTTTTTCAGGAGCTTTCCCTCGCAAACGAAATGACTGAAAAACATGATGGTATTCCTCTAACAATGTTGGTAACATTCGGTATCCATAGGCAATACTAAAAGAAACCTGGCCGGGCACGTTAATTTTGAGTAAACCATCACTTAATTTATCAGGATTCATCGAACAAAAAACCGTTATACTTGCCAGAGAAATAGTTGATAATTTTACCGTTAAGACAAGCAATGGCAGCATCGTTGACCAGTCACCGCCAAATAAAAAAGAAACAACTAACAGGTATCCACCTTGTCCTAATAAACCTAAACATAAAATAAAAATAATCAAGGGACTGATTTTAGCCATATAAGTGGTAATAACCATAAGCAGACACATACCAATCAATACACCAACATCATGAATAAACCAAGGAACGATTCCAAAGAACAAATACCATAGAAACAATGTTCTCGGATCCAATTTTGCTAAGAAGGTATCCCCGTTCCCATATGCCGTATTAAGTAATTCAATTTTCACTTGTTCTACCGATAACTTATCTGCAAGTTTACGCGTATACTCCATTGCCGACTTCCTCTCTTTGATAGCGCTCGATAAATTCATTAACTGTATAAGCTGGCTCTATCCATCCTAGTGATTTGGTAAGAGAAAAAATTTGCGGTGGAACAAGTCCAGCTTTTTCCAATAATCGATAATTTTGAAATACCGAGGCACGATCCCCATCATGAATGATTCTTCCTTCATGCATGACGATAACCCTATTAGCAAATTCACAGGCTAACTGCATATCATGTGTCGCGATTACAACTGTTTTTAATTGATTCTTTAAACCGTCTAGTATGTTGGTAATATGCTTTCTGGTTGCGATATCCAAATTAGCGGTAGGCTCATCTAATAGCATGATCTCTGGATTCATTCCTACTCCTATCGCAAGTGACGCTCTCCGTTGCTGGCCACCGCTTAATAATCGACTATCACGATCCGCTAAATCTGTTAACTCAAACTGTTCCAGTAAACCTTCCACTAGCGTTTGATAGTCTTTGATTTTACGAGACTTCATAAAAAAAGCTACATCTTTCTCAACACAATCCTCAATAAACATTTGCTCTGGATTTTGGTGTATATACGTTACCTTTTCCGCTAAATATTCAGGAGGCACATCTTTTGTATTCTCTCCATCTACTTTAACTTCTCCAGACGCAGCTTTTACCAGCCCTGTCATTAAACGCATAAAGGAGGATTTCCCGGCACCATTGTTACCGACCAAAGCAATATAATCTCCTTCATTAATAGTACAATCAATCTCATGTAATACTTGTTTCTTTTCTCTTGTGATTGTTTTATAGGCAAAGTTAACATTTTCGAATGAAACAATTGCTTCCTTTTGCTCGATTAATGGGATATTTGTACTTTCTTTCGGTTCGGTACTTGAGAAAAAAGAACACCCTTCTTCTAACGTAACCGGTAGTCTCGCTTTCAATCCTACTCCTTGTGCTGCCTGTGTCACTTGAGGCGGATAAATCTGGTGTGCTAATAAGGTGTTGACCTGATTTAAAGCTTCTACAACTGGTAAGGAAAAATGGATTTTACCTTGTTCCATTAACACTACTTGCTTCGCATAAGATGCAACAAATTCAGTATGGTGTTCAATCACAATAATGGTTTTGCCGTGTACTTGATTTAATTCTGTTAATATATCATAAATATCTTTCGCATGATCAGGATCGAGTTGTGCAACCGGTTCATCGATAATGATGATGTCAGGGTTTAAGGAAAGCACACTTGCCAGTGCTAATAAGTGCTTTTGGCCACCACTTAGCTGCCAAATAAATGCATCTTGTTGTTCTTCTAAACCGACTAGCTTTAATGCACGAAGACCTCTTTCGTGATAGTCAGGTAGTCCGTAGTGCAAAGGAGCAAAAGATGCATCCTCTAACACTTTTGGACTAACAATCTGGTTTTCAAAGTCTTGATAGACATATCCAACAAACTTCGATAAATCTGCAACTTTATATTTTGATGTAAGGTAACCATTAACGGTCACTTCTCCGGAAAAATCACCAACATAATAATGTGGTATCAATCCATTTAATAATTTACACAAAGTTGATTTCCCACTGCCATTGCCACCTAATATCGCAATAAAGTCCCCTTTTTCTATCGATAAACTGACATTGTTTAAAAAAGGTTGCTCGGCCCCAGGATATTGGAAGGTGACATTTTGTATTTCTATTGGAGCTGTCATGATGGAATCTTTTCCTCCTGTTGACTAGCTTCGGTTTTAGGTTTCTTCTTGACCATAACAGCAATTGTAATAACCACAACAATTAAGGCTGCACCAATACTTACCCAAATAAACCAATCACCGAACATTTCAAGGAAATCTGCCTTCCATTCTACATTGAAGCCTGCTTCTGATAGATATTCAAATATAAATGTTGCAGCTGCTAATAAAAGACCGATCACAATTAATCGTGGACCAATCACTTCTCCTAAAGAATAACGGTCATGACGATCCCGCGGCTTCATACCTAATAACGGTTCAATCTTCCCATATAATCGCGGTACTAAATATAACGTTGGTAACAAAGCAAAAAGAATACCTGAGAATAAGAGATCATTTAGGAAGGAGAACCCTTCAACTACCACAACACTCTCTGCTAAACCTGGTATAGCTTCTAGCTCTTCCACACCGACCCAAACTTTTAAAATATCAACTGTGACACTAATCGCCTGATGAATTGCCACACCTAACATGGCAGCAATTCCTACTTGTATTTTATTTTTTGGATCACGGACAAATGTCCCTGCTATATACATCGCTAATGAAAAGGCAATAAACTTCTCTAATTCCCCAAAACCACCGAATTGACCGAGCATGATTTCACCAAAAATCACCTCTCCTAACGCTGCACCAATCGCAGCATTTAACGGGTGGAACAAAATACATAATGTTAAAGGAATAAATGCAAAATACTCAATCGATAACTCTATTGGACCAACGTATGCACTTGGTACCAATTCTGTAATCATATTCGACAAACCATACAACGACATTGATAAAATAAAAACCATCATTTTCTGTGACTGAGTTAATGTATAACGTTTGTTTACTGTAGTCATTTTTTTACCTCCTTTATTTTGTTACTTTTATTGTAATGAAGTATTATTAATCTATTTTTCGAATGAAGTTAAGAGAATGTAAATTTGTTAACTTTTATTTTCATAATGTAAATTTTTTATCTTCATCACCTATGACGAGAATCGATTTGCTAGAATACAAAAAAGGAGGGGATAAAGTGCTACCGTTTTCGATTGAAGAAGGTCTACTAACACCAAGTCAAATGAAGATTGCTAATTATGTTTCTAAACATCTGCAACAAGTCCTACTATCCACTGAAAAAGAAATTGCGCAAGAGGTCGGGGTTAGCATTGCTACTGTTTCTCGTTTCTGGTCTGAAATCGGATATCAAAATTTGAAAGATTTCAAAAGACAGATGAAAAAGAAACTAGAAGTATCTCCTGCAGGCAAAATCAAACGGGTTCCAACGCAACCATCACATTATTTGACATTAGAAAAAAGCCTTTCACTACTACAAGAAACATTTGAAAATTTGGATATGTTACGTTTCCAACAATCACTTGATCTACTATATCGCGCGAATAATGTGTACATATTTGCTAGTGGCCCATCGAAAGGATTAGGCGAATTATTAGTTTATCGAATGAGACGTTTCGGAATATCGGTTCATTTATTAGAACATCAGGGAAATGAACTATTAGAAGAACTTATCCATTTCAAAAGAGGGGATGTAATAATCGTATTTGCATTCGGAAGATTATTACCAGAAGCGAGAGTAATATTGGACTATCAAAGAGAAATTCATTTTCAAACGATCATGATTACAGATCAATTAGTAGCTAATTTCACTTCGCTATCCACTATTACTTTATTTGCAAGTAGAGGGGATGCAAACGAATTCCATTCAATGGTGGCGCCTACTATTTTAGTAGAAAACCTCATACTAGGGTTAAGTGTAAAAGAGCATGATACGAATATCCAAAGGCTGGAACACTTATCATCGTTAAGGAAAAAGTATGATAAAGATCTTCCTCGCTAAACAAACTAAATATTTTTAATAAATATACCGAAAGTATATTGAACCCTTTTACCTATTTATTTATACTATTAGTAACACTAGTAAGATTTACTTACATAGGAAAAGGAGACTAGAAAATGGAAATCATTCAATCCATGAAACAAAAAGACGTCCAACAGAAGAACACATTAATGTGCATTACATTAGCTATTACTATGATCGTAGGGCTCGGACTCGCCGTACTTACTAATCAATCTTTAGCAGCTTTCATCTATGGTACTGAATTACTATTAGTTACTATTTTCTATTTTATCTTTCAAAAAGTATTAAAAAAACTTAATGTATTGCCATATTTACTCGTCATTCTCTTTTTTGCCACCAATTTTCTTTTTATCGCTCTGGACGGAGCCAGTCCCGCCATCTTTTTAATTATTGTTTTCTTAAGCTTATTTTCAGCTATTCAAATGGATCGTAAAGTCTTTTATACAGGTTTCGTAATTGGTCTAGCTGCCATAGGTTATAACTACTATGCAATGGATAAATCAAATGAAATAATGGTCCAGCTTTTTCAATATTCCTTACTAATATATTTGTTAACCGCACTCGTTTTTCACTTTATAATCAAAATCTCGAACAGCCAAATGACACAGTTAGTTGAATTATTACAGGCTTCTGAGCAAGATAGTATGCAAAAAGAACATCAAGGACAAATGGTTGAAGAATCGATTACGAACATCCTCACAAAAATTTCACAAGTGAATGATAAACTGCAAGACAATGTAAAAACTCAAGATGACCTTAATGCAACCATTTATGAAATCTCTCAAGCAAGTCAATCACAATCAGAGCAAATTTCTGATATTTCCTATGCCACCAATGATACACGACAAAATATCGATGTCGTGGAGCAGACCTCGCAGCAACTTTATCAAGAGGCTTCACAAGCAAGTGAGTTAACGTTGTCTGGCAAAGAAAAAATGGATACTTTAAACGAAAATAATCGTGTCTTGGAGCAAACAATCGGTGATTTGAGTAGAACATTTGCTGAATTAACCGATAAAATTAAAGAAACAAACGGTTTTGCTGATAACATTAAAGAAATTACCGAACAAACGAATTTACTTGCTTTAAATGCATCAATTGAAGCAGCACGTGCCGGAGAAGCAGGAAAAGGATTTGCAGTTGTAGCGGATGAAATAAGAAAACTCGCTGACTTAACTGGAGAAACAACGGAAAAAATCACAGGCAATTTATCTGCTTTAAATGAAACAAATGAATCCGCTGTAGCACAAATGGATAAGAGTATGCAAAATTTTGTGGTGGGAATGGAAACTTCTGAAGAAGTAACCGGGTATTTTGAAAGACTGACTACAACGATGGGAACATTAAATGATGCGTTACAGAACTTCTCGCAGTTAGCAAAAGAAGTCCAAGAACAATCTAACGGTGTAGATGTTTCTACTAATGATTTGGCAGCGATTATCGAAGAAACTTCTGCTAGTTTGGAAGAAATGGGTTCAACCATTACGACCTTAACAGAAAGCAATCAAGATCTGGCGGAATTATTAGACAACGCAGTCGAGGACACAGAAAAATTGAAGAAGCACTTTTAGACGAGGCTGTGACAAAAGTGATTTGATAAAAACAAAATCTGAACGATCTACGATTAAAATTGTTATATCGTTCGTTTTTTCTATTACATAATAGGAAGTAATTCGCAGTAACTCTGGTACCAATTTTGACATGGTTTGAACTGCTAAACATCCGCTCCAGCTTCCCGCTTCGACTCTTGGGGGATCAGCGTGATCTAAGACCCTTGGAAAGCGAATTGGGCAAGCTGTAGCAGTTTATAAGCATTTGATACATGTCAACATTAACACTTTGATAATAGTTACACTCTATCTGTTACTACGCATATTACTTCTTATGTTCATTTTAATAATTCATTACATTATTCGTCTTTGGAGTGAAAGAAATTGATTTGTCCTAGCCTCTTTTTCATACTAAAGGAATGAATATACTCTTACGGAAAAGTATTAGAGCATTATCGAAAATAATTAGGCTACTGTCATCCATTGTGTTTTTTCACGGGACAAAAACGACATATAATAAAAATGCCGTTAACAAATAGATTAGTGAGCTTATAAATAACAAGTCAGCCCATTTTTTAATCGATGGTACTTTAAAACCTGATACACCAATAGCCAACCAACCGATATTCAACACCGTTAATAAGAGATAAAACAAACTACTGAATCCATCTAAAAATAAAGGAACAAATAATAACAACACAATATAAATAACAGTCCGGCGAATAGTAACCTGATAACCACGCACAACTGGTAACATTTTCAGGCCTGAACGAGCATAGTCATCATATTTCCGAATAGCAATTGCATACGTATGCGGCATTTGCCAAAGGAACATAATTGCAAAAAGTGACATGGGAATCACATGTAAAGCTGAATCTATTACGGCCCACCCCATCATTGGCGTGACCGCCCCAGATAAACTGCCAATATGTGTATTCCAAGTAACTTTTCTCTTAGTCCATACCGTATAAATCACAACATAGGTATACCATCCCATGAAACCATAAATAGCTACTTCTATATTAATCAATAATAATAGAAACTGCCCCACCATGCTCAAAGATATTCCTAATATTAAAATAGCTCGTAATGATAGAGAGCCTGTGACTGTCGGCCTGTTTTGAGTGCGTTCCATTAATTTATCAACATCAGCTTCCAACCAATTATTTAACGTTAATGCACCTGCAACAAGCACCGTACTACCTACTAGAAGTAAAATAAAATCTACCCAATAATCTTCAAATGAAATATGATAGTAACGTGCTGCCATAATAAAACCTAGCATTGCTGGCAATACATTGGCTATTAATACAAACCTTTTAAATAAATATTTTAACTCTGTCAACACACTAATCATGCCATGTACCCCTTAAACCTTCTTTATATAAATATGCCAGCTTGAACCAGTTCCGATATTGTGAGCTTTAGCAAATGAACCTTGATTGATCGCCACTGCCAAATTATCTAAAGAATTCACATACAACACTGGTTCACCTATTTGAATTGCGGCGAATGAACGACCAAATGTCATTTTATTATGATAAACTCTTCTCGTATCATTGATAATTTCTATTTCTACTGCCTCACCATAATCAATATTTAATTCGAGAAAAAGTTCTCTACTAATATTTGTCCACAAATTACCAAAGCGGACATCTAATATATCAATCGTCCCACTTATTGTTTGTTCTTCAAGCCTCGGTTCATAAAATGGCAGACAGACAATATCTTCAATATCTAATTCCTGTCCAACGTTCTCAAATGAAATGACTCCAGCTGCTATTCGAGCACCTGTAAATGCATAAATATCTCTTCCATGAAAAGTGTGAGAAGCACCTGATTGTGGTAATCGATTGACGTTTTCATCAATTTCACGGATTTGTTTGATTCCAATTTTATAATAAATATGTGTTAACGTCCCATTATCTGGTGTCACAATATATTGATTATTCTTAGTCAGAACAACCACACTTTTTCGCTCAGAACCTACACCTGGATCAACTACAGATACAAACACAGTATTTTCCGGCCAATAGGACAACGTTTGTAATAATCGATAAGAACCCGACCAAATATCAAATGGTGGTATATCATGAGTATTATCGTATATGGAAACGATCTTACTTACACTATGTGCAACACCTTTCATTGCACTAACCGCTCCATCTTCCAGTCCAAAATCTGATTGTAGTACCAATGCATTCATCATCATGATTACCCCTTTCTTTACTTAATATTATACTATTATCTCACAATGAAATGAAAGAATATCATTTGTACTTAAGTTCAATCCTTGGCAAAGGCTTTGTTTATCCATTCAAAAACAGACACCCCGTATCAGGTGTCTGTTTTCTTAAATTACTCAAATGTCGGCCAATTATTAGTCCAATTTGTTTTTCGGATTTGCATGCGAATGATACCATTAGCATCACCATCATAATAATGATGAACCATATAATACGCACTGTCCTTCTTGATAATGTCTTGCCCGCCTGGTCCAATTTGATTACCACTGCTATCTAAAATAACATCTCCGCCACCTTGCAGTAACTCCTGCCCTTCGGAGTCCAGATAAGGACCAGTCACATCTTCTGCTCGACCTACTGCTACTTTGTATGTACTATCTACTCCATTACAGTAAGCATCCCAAGAAGTTAATAAATAATAATAGCCGTCTCGTTCAAAAATTGTTGGTCCTTCAATTGCATTATGCTGGGTTGTAGCTTCTCTGGAGGCAATTTTTGTCGGTTCACCGCTTAATTCAGTCATATTATCTGAAAGCTTCTGTACAACAATTCCACCAAAATGTGATCCATAAACCATCCACCAGCTGCCTTCCGCTTCAAAAACCATCGGATCTATTGCATTATAAGCTGTTTCACCAGGTCTCGACGTTAAAATCGGACCATGATCTTCCCAACTAGCTAAATCCCCTGGTGTCGTAGTACTAGCAACACCAATTCCAGAATTATTAGTACCAAAAATAGACGCAGCGTAGTACAGAAAATATGTGCCATTCTTTTCAACCACATGTGGGGCCCACAAATGAGCTACATTATAATTAGATGTCCATTCTGGTACCGCTATTTCACCCATCGATTCCCATAGGCCTGTCAAGGCTTCAGCAGATTTTCTCATAAAGATACCACCTGGCTCATCCGTACTTCTTGCTGCACCAGTAGATACCACATAAAATGCACCATTCGCTTCAAATATCGATGGGTCATGTACAGGATCATCTATCCCTAATGCAGCATCATAGTCCCCATAATCTCCGCTCATTTCCAATAAGGTTGCTCCTTCACCTTTTAATAAACTATTAAGTTTATTACTGTTGATATTCACAACAATCAATATACATAATGATATTATTATAGCAATCCATGTCCCTAATTTCCCCATTAAATAGCTCACCTTTCTCCACAAACTTGTCCGTACACATTATAGCATAACATAAACTTAAATGTATACGTTTGCAAAGAAAAGGTATATTTAATTAATAAATCAAATATTCATGTGGTTTCCATTATCATCAACAAAGGCAAACTGACTTGAGTTCCATCCATTTTCAATTAAACGATAAATATTATCTGCGGTCTCATTCGGTTCCTTTGGTGCTTGATTACCGCCCATGTCTGTTTTCATCCATCCAGGGTGAATAGATAGTACATCTACCGGCTCATCCTTCAAGTATACTCTTAATTTTTCAGTCAGCATATTTAACGCTGTTTTCGTCATACCATAAGGATAGTCGCCACTATATGCATTTGTTAGACTTCCTGCTTCCGAACTGATATTAATGACTGCTTGTTTTTCTGCTACCTGTTCCTTGAGACCTATTCGCAATACAGGTAAAAAGTGTTTCACTACTCTCATTGGTCCTAGTGTATTTACATCAAATGCTTGAAGAACTGCATTCATATCTAATTCTTCGATTTTTTTGTCTCGTTCATTTAATATTGCTGCGTTATTTATAATCACATCTAAATATTGATCAGTAAGTTTAACTGCTTCAGCAGCTTGTTTTACTGATTTTTCATTTGTTACATCCATATGTATAATCCGAAGTTGTCCTTCATAAGATTCTTTTAAGCTTTGTAATTCCTTTATATGTTTATCGGCTACAGAGCGTACTGCAGCAAAAATGATATTTCCTTTTTTTAGGCCGCTACGAACTAAGGCTAAACCTAATCCTCTATTAGCTCCTGTAACTAAAACTTTCATTCTTTCACCTCTTCCTTTTGCATTTGTAAACCCTTACATTTTATTTTATCATATTTTCTCTTCGAATTGTGTAAAAAATCGGATTCGACTAGGACTATATAATGACTAACCGTGAATAAGAAAAACTGGGCAAAATCCGCCCAGTCCTTATCACCAAATGCTAAATTGATGTGCGATCGGTTTAGTAGCCATTATGAAATTATATAGACCGTATCCCCACCTCTCCGCCTCCCCACTTCGACTCCTGGGGGATCAGCGTGATCTAAAGATCCACTTTTGTAAAGTGAATTTCTTTACAAAAGTTAGCTGAAGACACGCCCCTCGGAAAGCTAAGTGGGCAAGCCGTAGCGGTTGTTAAGCATTTGATACATGTCAAAATGACCACTTTAACCAATAGTTACATCATATACTACACATAATCCTTCTTATATTCATTTTAATTCTTTACATTATTCGTCTTTGGATTGGAAAAAATTGATTTGTCCCAGCCTCTTTTTCCTATTTTACTCCTTCTTATTTCTAAAAATCTTCAATACCTCCATTAATACAACACTACCTAGTGCTAAGGAAAAAGCAATGAATCCTTGATTCCAGCCAAATTCATCCGGGATATGAAACACTTCTCTTGCAAATGGCATAATCGTTATTGCGTATAATACAAATCCGATCACTACAGCCCCTAACACATATTTATTTTGGAAAAATCCTGCGCCAAAGGCAGTCTGAACATTCGACCTTGCTGGGAAGGATTGTAATGTTCTCGATAAGATCAGGGTCGTGAAGGCCATTGCAACCCCCATTCCTTCTGAGTGCTGTAATCCGATATAATGAGATACAATAACAGCAATACCAATTAACAGTCCACGAATAATAACCGATCGTAATGTACCGCCAGCAAATATTCCTTCATCGATTTTACGTGGTTTACGCTTCATCACATTCGGTTCTGATTTCTCCATACCTAATGCAATCGCTGGTAAGGAATCATTAACAAGGTTGATAAATAATAATTGTAATGCTGTAAAAGGGTTGGCCCAGTTCATTATTACCGCAAACAGAATCGCTATAATCGCCCCTAAATTACCAGCAAATAAATAGGCAATCGACTTCTTGATATTATCAAAAACGGTACGACCAACACTGACTGCTTTAACAATTGAAACAAAATTATCATCAGTTAATATCATCGCAGCAGAGTCTTTCGCTACATCTGTTCCACTTCCCATTCCGATCCCGATATCCGCCTGTTTTAATGCAGGAGCATCATTAACACCATCGCCTGTCATCGCCGTTATTTGATTTTTACGCTGCCAAGCTTTTACGATTCGGATTTTATTTTCAGGTGAAACACGTGCATACACCGAAATGTGCTCTAACTTCTCATCGAGTTCTTCCTCAGACATATCATCTAACTCTTTCCCAGTTACAGCCATGTCTTCTTCTGCCATTAACCCAATTTCCTTGCCGATCGCTTCTGCTGTTGTTTTATGGTCACCGGTGATCATCACAGGTTTAATGCCTGCTTTTTTCGCCTCCTCAATTGATCCATAGACAGCATCACGCGGCGGATCCATCATAGCTGTAAAGCCTATTAAAGTAAAGTCTCGTTCATCATCTAAGGTGATTTGATGGTTTTCCTCCACTTTTTTATAGGCAAAAGCTAATACGCGTAAGGCTTGCTTGGAATAGCTCTCAATTTGATTTTCAAGAGATCTGAGCCATTCTGAAGTTAATTCTTGTTCTTCTCCATTTACTAAGATAGAACTTGCTCGTTCTAACATCACATCTGGCCCACCTTTGATCAACATCAATCGTTCTCCATCAATCGTATAGACCGTTGACATCATTTTCCGTTCTGAATCAAAAGGTAGTTCTGCTTCCCGCTTATACTTATTTCGTAATTCTTTATAAGGTTGCTTTTGCTTATCCGCTAATCGAATCAGCGCTATTTCTGTTGGGTCTCCTATCTCGTTGTTATCTTCATTAATATAGGAGTCATTACAAAGTGCCGCCGTCTGAATTAATAACTGTTCACCTTTTGTCCATCTTTCATTACTGAAGGGATTCTTTACTTCAGGCAAATATGCTTCTGTTACGGTCATTTGATTTTTAGTAAGAGTACCGGTTTTATCAGTACAAATAACACTGGTAGAACCAAGTGTCTCTACGGCTGGTAAACGACGGATTATGGCATTTTGTTTTGCCATTTTGTTCGTACCGACAGATAAAACAATGGTCACAATCGATTGTAAAGCCTCGGGAATAGCTGCAACTGCAATGGCTACAGAGAACATCAATGCATCTAAAACTGCTTTTGTCATATCGGCATCGGCATCACTAAACCAAATCCGACCTACTTGCACAGCAAAAATGACAATACAAATAAGTAAAATCGCAATACCTAATTTCTTGCTAAAAGAGTCTAGTTTACGTTGCAGTGGTGTTTGTTTTGCTTCCGCTGTTTCAATCATTTCAGCTATTTTACCGATTTCAGCTTTTTCTCCAGTTGCTGTCACGACAAAGGTACCACGACCATTAACAACTAAGGAACTGGAGAATACCATATTTTTCTGATCACCAATTGACACTTGCTCTTGAATTGGTTCCGTAACTTTTTCTACCGCATCGGATTCACCTGTCAGCATACCTTCATTAATTTTCAATGATTCCGCTTCTAACAAACGTCCATCTGCTGGTATGTAATCCCCTGCCTCTAACAAGACAATATCACCAGGAACTAATTGGCGTGCCATAATTGTCTGACTTGTGCCATCCCTAATCACTTTCGCAACTGGGGCAGACATATCTCGCAGTGCATCCAGTGAACTTTCCGCTTTCTTTGTTTGAACAACACTGATAATCGAGTTTAACAAAATAACGATAAATATAATGATTGACTCTATTAATTCGCCAAGCACTAATTGGACGATCGCCGCGACTAGAAGCACGACGACCATTGCATCTTTAAATGTTTCTAAAAATAGCTTCCAAGTGGGTACTTTTTCTCTGTCTGCTATTTCGTTATAACCTTCCTGTTCAAGGCGGTTATCTGCTTCATTCTTCGCTAGACCTTCAGATTGGGTTACTTCCCATTTATCTAATACTTCTTGCTTCGTTTTTTGATAACTACTCAAGATTGATCTCCTCCTGATTCGATCGTAATCAACACTTTTTCAATACGATAATCGGACATCTCTACAGCTTCAAACGTTAAATTTTTATACGATATTGCTGGGCGTTCTGAATTCTTTGGAATATATCCCAATTCATGAACGATAAACCCATTCACAGTTTCGAAATCATCAGAAGGCAACTCAACTTGGAATGCCTCCTCTAACAAATAAAGGTGAGTCGTACCCTCTACTTCATATTGATTCGTGTTTACCTTTTTTACACTGCTTGCTTCGTCTTCCCCAGGCAGATGGTGTTCGCTCAATATTTCCCCTACAATTTCCTCAATCATGTCTTCCATTGTAATAAGTCCATCGATGCCACCATACTCATCGACTACCATCGCGATATGAAGGTTATGTTTTTTCATATCGCGAAAGGCGACATCAATTGGTTGGGACTCCATCACATAATACGGTTTGCGCAAGAGATGATTCCAGGTATCACCATTTGACTTTAAAAAAGCAAACATATCTTTCATATGTAAAATACCAACAATATGATCTATATCCTCCTTATAAACAGGAAAACGAGTAAAGCGTTTATCATTGATAACGTCTAAAATTTCGTCAATACTTGAATGGACATCAATAGCTGTAATATCTGTTCGGTGTGTCATAATATCGGAGACAGTTTTATCATTAAACTCAAATATATTGTGAATCATCCGTTTTTCTTCATTTTCAATCGTTCCTCGTTCACCACCAATGTCCACCAGCATTCTTATTTCTTCTTCATTTGCCTCATCTTGTTTGGCATGAGGATCGACCCCAAATAATTTTACGATTAAGTTCGTCGAAAGATTCAAAATTTTAACAAATGGATAACTTACTTTAAATAAAATCGATAAAGGGGTGATCGTTTTATATGCTATTGTTTCTGCCTTTTGCAAAGCTAACTGTTTTGGTACCAGTTCTCCAATTACTAACGTAAAGTATGATAGAAGAATTGTGATGGTAATAACGGAGATCGTCTCTAGTATCGATAATGAAAGTGGTACACCGATAGTCACTAACCATTCCGCTAAAGGTCCTGCAAAACGATCTGCAGCAAACGCACTTGCTAAAAAACCTGCTAAGGTGATACCGATCTGTATCGTTGCTAAAAAACGTCCAGGTTCTGCTAATAAAAGTTGTAATTTAATGGACTTTTTATCACCTTGCTCCGCTTTTTTCTTTATTTTATTGTCATTTAAAGCTACTAATGAGATCTCAGAAGCTGCAAAAAACGCGTTGATCAGGATTAATAATACAAGAATAAAGGAAGATATTATCATAATTTCACCTTCTTTTTTTACTAGTCTTATCATTGTTATACCCTAAATAAACTGTAACATGACAATATATGCCGATAATAATTAATTGAAAATGTCAAAATTGAATGAATCCTGTTCTCAACTATGTCATAATAGATAATGTTAGAAAATTCCGGTAAAATATGTGATAATAAAATTAATTTAATTAGTAATAGAAAGTAGTTGGTGAGAATTATGCAATTAGAAATAGATAAATTATCTTTACCTGTATATGAAGCGCTAGCAAGTCAAGTTAGATTAGAAATCATTCAATTATTATCGAAAAATAAAATGAATATTAAAGAACTTTCCAGTGTTTTGGGGATTAGTAGCCCGATTGTGACAAAACATATTGAGAAATTAGAAAAAGCTGGTATTATCAGAACAGAGAAGATTCCAGGAAAATCAGGCTTACAACGAATCTCCATACTAAAAGTAGACCACATCGAAGTGAACTTTCCCAAAAAAATCTATCATTCATTTGCTACATACGAAACTTCAGTGCCTATTGGTCATTATACTGACTATCAAGTTGTACCGACATGTGGTTTAGCAACTAGCAAAGACTTTGTTGGTCCAGTAGATCAAACAAAATATTTTATGGACCCTAAACGGATGGATGCACGCATATTGTGGTTTACACAAGGTTTTATCGAGTATAAAACTCCTAACTTTTTACAAGAAGAAGATCAATTACAACAGATGGATATCAGCTTTGAAATCTCATCGGAGTTTCCATTCTCAAACGAAGTATGGCCGTCTGATATTACGTTTACTTTAAACAATATCGAGTTAGGCTCTTGGCAAAGCCCTGGTGATTTTGCTGATACCAGAGGCAAATACACTCCTGACTGGTGGCCACATAACATTAATCAATATGGACTATTAAAAACGATTCGTATTACATCACATGGTACTTATATGGATGGGGAACCGATGTCAGACGTAACCATTAGTGACTTAGACACAACTGTAGATGGATGGAAATTCAGAGTAGAAGTAAAAGAAGATGCTGAACACGTCGGTGGTGTCACACTTTTCGGCAGAGAATTCGGAAACCATGATCAGGATATTAACTTTAAATTATATTATATTTAGTAGTTTAAAAGACTTGAACCCGTTTCAATAATTATTGAAACGGGTTTTTCAGGTAAAACTAAAAGAAAAAAATTACTTCACAGAAGCTAATAGTTCATTTAAAATAAAAGTAAAATATTGTCGATTAATGATACAACGCAGAAAAAAGGGAAGGGAATCCTATGAAAAGAACAGTAATCATTGCAGATGATTCTCGCTTCATGAGACATTGGTTGAAACAACAGATTGAAATGAGTAACTACCAAATAATTGCCGAGGCATCAACCGGTTTGGAAGCTGTAAAAAAATATGTACAATACAGACCTGATATTATTATTTTAGATATCGTTATGCCTGAATCAAATGGCTTGGACGCCTTAAAAAAAATTAGAGAAATAGACAAAGATGCCAATGTTATTATATCTTCTTCCCTTGCTACTCATGATAACGTAACAAGAGCATTGCATTATGGTGCGAAGGACTTTATTATCAAACCACATTTTAATAAGCTGATACAAATCATGGATAATACGTTAGATTAGGAAAAACTAAGGGAATCACCCTTTTTTGCAATGTACTAAACAAATCCTTTTATAATTACTTCCTTCCATCTTTTTTTGATAAGTGCTAGGACACACTGCGAAGACTCCTGTGGGCAAAGCGCAAGCTGAAGATCCACTTGGTAAAGCGATTTTCTTTACCAAGTTAGCCGAAGCCATACCCACGGTATAGGATACACTAAGCAAGCTTGCTTGAGCAGATGTTGACTTATGCCACTTGGGTAAAAGCGCAGTGTTCTGCCGGAGCAAATCCATGTACACGTTACTTCATAGTTTATGTATTTGGTGCACATTTTTAATCTATAATCTTCATATAAGAAAAGCTTGGCTTTTTTTATTAGCCAAGCTTTTCTTATTAAAATAGCTCATAATAACTTTCTTGTCCAAGGTGTTGGACATATTTATCTGCTAACCCTTTTAAATCGGTAGATTCTTCTAAAAAGAGCCATTGATCGTCTTTTTCGCCAGTATAGGATTTCCGCTCTACTTGAAATGCTCTTGTATGTTTGTCTAACAATGTAAAACATAACTGTGCATCATATGTTTTATATTTTGGATCTGATAAAGCCTCTACAATTACAGGATTTTCATCAAACGGTACTGGGTTCTCATACGTGTACAAATATATACTTTTCTGTCTAATATCCAATTTATAATCCTTGATCGGACTATTAGTTTCCATGCTCTCTTTAATTAATTGCACTTCTTCCTCAGTTATTTTCCGTTTGGACTTCTTCGTTAAAAACACTCTTCCATTAGGGTGTTCATATATTACATAACCTTCTGGAATACTATCAATCGAAGTGTTAGGGTCATCTTTTTTAAAATAATATGCTGGATTACCTTTGCTAGTTTTTCTAACATGTAGGAAGTATTCATCTCCGCGAAAGTTCGTATATTGCACTGCCATCTTTACACCACCTTTAGTTTCATACCGATACAAGAATTTGCTTTCATTAGTATAACAAAAATTAGAGTAAAGTGAAACGATGAGTAAATCAATTTTCTGAATTAAACAAAAACAAATTCTTTTGACAATGTGATTTGCATCACAAATATAATCCTCTCTTTTTGATACAGTATTTGTAACACAATGACTCTACATTACCAGAAGGAGCATGTAATACTTTTCGAATTACCTATGCAAGATTAGCAAGCAAAAATACTTATCAGTATATACACCTTGAAAACACTTTACTTTTTAAATCCATTTCTTAATGGTAATAGGCGCTCATGAGAAGATTAGCGTCTTTTACATATTTTCGACAATTTCCCAGGAAATAGTTCCAGAATTGTTTATTTGGTTTATGATAATAAAGTGTAAGAAAGATAAATATTGGGAATAGTTTAAAGAGAGTTATTTTGTGTAATTAAAGGAGTGCATACACATGGAAATCAAAGTATCAGATCAAGCTCTACAATGGTTTAAAGATGACGTAGAGGTCAGCGATGGAAATACAATTAAATTTCAAGCTAAATATGGTGGCTATAGTCCAATACATGAAGGCTTTTCTCTAGCCTTCGCACTAAATGAACCAATGGGGGAAACGATTACAACTACTGAAAAAGATGGTATTACTTTTTTTATTGATGATACAGATGCATGGTATTTTGAAGGTTATAACTTAATTGTAGACTATGATGAAAAGCTGGATGAAGTTGCATATGACTATGAAGAAATTCAATAAAGAGTGGGGAATGTTCCCCGCTCTTTTTTATTGTAAAACTGCCTTCTTCTTAAAACCTATTACAACGAAAGATAATAAACTTATGTTAAAATAAAAGCGAACTTAATAAAATAGTAATATGCTCAACGAAGGAGGCTTTAGTCGATGAACAAACAAATTTTTCGCAAAGCGATGAGTAAATTTGCAACAGGAATCACTGTCGTTACATCGGAATTTGATAATGATATACAAGGGATGACGGTGAATGCGTTTATGTCTGTATCTCTGGATCCACAGCTAATCACTATTTCACTTGATTCTAAAACTAATTTTCACCAAAATGCTGATAAAATCAAACGATTCGGAGTCAGTATATTACGGGAAGAGCAACAAGAAATATCTATGATTTTTGCCAAACAAATCGAAAAAGAATTTAAAGATTTCGCTGAATTAGATGGGATACCTGTGATTGCTAATGCACTTACTACATTAGCGTGCACTGTAGTCAATACGGTGGAAGCTGGAGATCACCTGTTGATTATTGCAGAAGTAGATGAAATTGAAATAAACGAAGGCAATCCAATTCTTTATTATAACAGTGCATACAAAAGAATCTCGGATGAATAAAGCAAGTACGGAGGAAAGTCATGGCAATTCTTGCAATCTTACAAAAATGCGCAATACTACCTAAAAAAGAATCTATGTTTTGGCTAAATCGCGTTAGTATGAGGGATACACTCGTCTATCTTTTTCTCTTATTCTTTATTAGCTTCCTACCGAATGTTATTATAATGGTAGCAAATTTTGAATCCGGCCAATCTCACATATCTTTCAGCCAATTCTTACTACAAATTATTGTTTTTTATCCCTTCTTTATGATGTTCATAGTTGTGACCGGTATATCCATATTGGCAATTGGCTCATGGATACTGAAATGGTTACTGCAGCGAAAATTAGCGTATCAACAATTATGGAAAATGACTTCCTTTGCGTTACTGTGGCCATTAATGATTTATCACCTGTTATTTTACACCCCACTAGCGACTTCTATTGCTTTTTTTGTTGGTTTAGTGTTGTTATATGTTCTCATGTATCGAATGATTACGATTTACCCAAAACAAAGGAAGTGAGGGAATCACATTGGCAAATAATGAATGGAAGATAAACCATAGCTCTACAACCCAGATAGATCGTTTTAAAATAACAATTGATGAAGTATTGCTTGCAAATGAGCAGACACAAAATTTTTCATATATTGAATTTCGTGACGGTGTCTGCATTTTAGCTATCACGGAAGATAATAATGTAGTAATGTTAAAACAATACCGACATCCATTACATTCTACTGAACTTGAATTTCCTGCAGGTATGATCGAAGAAGACGAAGAACCTCTTCTCGCAGCAAAAAGAGAACTGCTAGAAGAAACGGGATATCAGACAGATGAATGGCATTCACTTGATTATTTCTATCCGTCTGCAGGTTCCACAACCGAAAAAATCCATCTATTTCTCGCTTCAAAGGTAACGAAAGTAGCTGATCAATTCTTAGATGAACTGGAGAACATCGAGGTTGAAGTAGTTAGTATCCAAGATTTTTGCCAACTTGTAGAACAAGGTGTCTTTCGTCACGGTGCCGGACTCGCTTGTTGGGCGAGATATTTAAGTACGACCTCTAATTAAAGATAATCCTTTTTTAAGCAGTGTCTGCAAAGACTGTATATAATTGCGGACACTGTTTTCACTTTTCCCTATATTCTGTCCGTCAGACATTCCTTCCCTTTTTCTAACTTTTTGTCCATAAGATATCAAAAAAAGCTAAAGCCCGTTTAGACTTTAGCTTTTGATCATTTCTCTTACTTTTGCTACTTCTTCATCTGGAACAATATAATAATATACACCACCAATATTTGTCCCTGATCCTTTCATTCGATAACTTGTCACATTTTTTCTTGTATTGGTATAACCATTCAGCAAGGATTTCATTGCATTAAAATCAAGACTGGTGGACATGTTATTTCCCATAATATCAATTAACTCGTCCACTTTTGTAATATTTGCTACACTGGCACCTTTATTAATAATCGCTTGAATTACTTTTCGTTGACGATCAGTCCTTCCAAAGTCACCAGCTGGATCTTGTTTTCTCATTCTTACATATGCAAGTGTTTTATCTCCATCCATTTCAACTGGACCTTTGGTAAACTGGTACTTGCCGTCACTCCACTCTATGTCATTGTTAACAGTGATAGTTCCTACTTCATCAACTAACTCTTTTAAACCTTCCATATTAATACGAACAAAATAATCTATTTCAATATCCAAAAAATTCTGGACGGTTTGTATTGCCATATCTGGACCACCAAAAGCATAGGCATGATTAATTTTATCTTCATTACCTCTTCCAACAATTAAAGTACGAGTATCTCGTGGAATACTTACTAACTGCATCTCTTCTTTTTCCGGTTTTAATGTTAATACCATTAAGGCGTCAGAACGACCCGAATCATTCGCACGCTGATCGACACCTAATAATAATATATTTAGTGGCTCAGCATCTTCTGTTTTTTGTTTTACTTTCTCTAAATCTATTGATTCTATCGGATCATGCATTTTGGTGTTGAATGTATCCTCTACATCATTCACAATCGACCAAACATATCCACCTACAGCTAAAACAATAACCAACAGTATAATAAGTGGTGTTAATATCCACCATTTTTTCGATTTTCTTCGATTTGATCTAGTTTCCACTCTCAATCAACATCCTATCTCATTTTATATATAATCTTCCAACATTATAGCACAATTAACCTAAGAAAAGAAAACTACTTCTTGAATATTTTAGCAATTCATCAAATTATTTGTATATAAAGCGAGACTTCCATCAGGGTGTTAGCATCCGTTATCCATCACTTAACTTTTTTGATTTACTCGAAGTTTTACGGACGATTAGCACAGTAATAAATATGCCTACAGACCAATTATTAACTTTATCACCTTATCGTCTAGTTATTATTCACTTCTATTATGTGAACTTATACTTGAATTAGATATATTCACCTTCAAATATAATCTGCTAAAACCCTAAAAAATTAATCACTTTAGTGATTAATTAATGCTAGGATATATTTACCAAAAAGGATCAAAGCTATAATTATGATTTAGCAAAAGAAAAAGTAGAGATTGTGAAAGAAGTAATCACCCAATTAGAACATGATGCTAGCCTTCAATTAAACTATGGACGAGTATCCGTTACTCTTCCTGTACAACTCTTACAATCATATGGTAAAAACATTACCTTTTCTTTTAATGAAGTGACTACGATGAAACGCAATGATGTCTTAAGTGAACTGTATGACTTTCAACTATTTGCTGGCGTTCAGGAGAAAAGCAGAAAGATGAATCGGAAACTCCAGGAAATAACAAGACAGAATCCGATTCCGATCAATATGAAGCATTGCCGGATACCGCAACCAATATAACAAACTGGCTTTTAGCAGGTTTATTACTTACATTATCAGGTATAGTGGCATTGGTAATGTCCAGACGAAAAGAAGTATAATTTATGAATCGAGAGAATCCTTGGAGTGTATTGATATCTCCAAGGATTTTTCATTTTCAAAACCTAGAATCCTTGCATTTACATAACAAAAGGCAGATAATAATAACAGAAATTTTTTGAATTATGGAAGGAATGTGTCAAAATGGGGTCTACTCATGAATTTTCAGTTAAAGAGGAAGTCGCTAATTCCATTACCCATGGAATTGGGATGGCATTAAGCATTGCCGGATTAGTTATTTTGATCGTCTATTCATCATTACACGGCACAGTATGGCATATCGTAAGTTTTACATTATTTGGTGTTACGATGGTACTTCTTTACACATCCTCTACACTGTTGCACAGTCTTCCAAAAGGAAAAGCAAAAAATGTTTTTGAAATATTGGATCACTCATCGATCTATTTCTTTATCGCAGGTTCTTATACACCATTTTTATTAGTGGTTATTCGCGGCTGGGAAGGCTGGACTTTATTTGGTATTATCTGGGGACTTGCCATTGGCGGAACAGTGTTTAAAGCCTTTTTTGTCAAAAAGTTTTTATTCTTTTCAACCATACTTTATGTGATAATGGGGTGGCTAATTATATTTGCTTGGCAACCACTTGTCGAGAACATGCACCCCAATGGTATGAAACTTTTAGTCATAGGTGGAGTATTATATACAGTCGGTGCTATTTTTTACGTTTGGCGCGGATTTAATTACCACCACGCATTATGGCATTTGTTTGTTTTAGCAGGATCAATAGCCCACTTTTTCGCTGTATTACTATATGTATTGCCAATTAAATAATAATTTTTAGAGGCTGGGACAAAAGTGATTTGGTAAAAACCGAACGATTATGCGAATTCTACTATTAGAAATTGTTATCGCTCGGTTTTTTCAATTGCGTAATAGGAACAGTGGAATTTTTGATATGTATAAAATGCTAAAAAAACCGCTACGTCTTTAAATGCTGCAACTGGAGACTATTTAGAAAGCGAGCCTTACTGTGTGGGCAATGCGGGAGAGAGCAATAAACTATAAAGTGAGACTTCCATCAGTGGGGTTTTACGGACGATTAGCACCGTAATAAAAAAACTGAACGATATCTTCGCTCAGTCTTCATCAAGCTTCCTTTTGCAAAACACCCATTCCGATTAATATTACTTTCGAATCATTTGTTAAGAAATTTAATGCTTCTTTTTCCATAAAAAGATGTGGCTTATCCTTCACGATTAACTTAATACCTCTCACATCAAATTGTTCAGCATATGAATTAACTGCTTTAATAGCTGCTAATTCCCTTTTTTCTAAATTTCTATAGCCAGATTCCTGACGTTTGACCATAAAATTTAATAACTCGCGTGCATTATGGTTTAACAAATGTCTTTTTTCTTTTAATAATTCAAGGTTTTCCTCTATATAACGTCTGGATGTCACTAAATCAAGATTATCTGTAGCATGGTTGATACTTTTTATAATTTCACTGAATTTCATATCAATCCTCCTGACTTATAAATTCTTTTGCAACCCTTAATAACTATATCATGAATAGGGATTTTTAACTATATATTTCTTATATTTTTATCATATTTTGTCGAAAAAAGAATTAACCTAGTAATTTTAACCCAATAACTGATAATATAATTAATGATAGAAAGAAAATTCTCTTGGAATTTTTGGATTCATTGTAAAATAAAATACCAATAATAGCAGCACCTGCTGCACCTATACCTGTCCATATTGCATAACCCATGCTCATTGGTATGGTTTCTAGTGCGATCGCCAAAAATAAAAAACTTAAAAGAAATCCTGCAATCATTAAACAAAAGGCTGTCTTTGTTTTCTGTCGATGCCAGTGGTTCATCATCATAACAGCAAACATTTCAAATAGCCCTGCAACAATTAGTACTATCCATTCCATGATTTACCTTTCCTCCTTTTCTGGCTCTGATGTCCATTTCACTCCAATGATCCCTGTTAATAAAAGAAAAATAAGTGCTATTTTAGCTATACTTATTTCTTCATCAAAAAAGAAAACACCAGATACTACCGTACCAGCAGTACCTAAACCGACAAAAACGGCGTAAACCGTTCCCACCGCTATTTTTTCTCCAGCCATGATCAAAAAATAGAAACTAATAACAATAGCAATAACCGTACCAATCCACTCTAATACTTGATTAGCATGTGTCAATCCAATAACCCACAACACCTCAAAAACAGCTGCAATAATGATCTTTAACCATTCCTTTAACATGAAAATTCCCCCTCTTGTTTTATTAACACTAATAACGACTGCGGACCAACGAAAACATTCATAGGGCGACTTTCTCCCATGCTTATTAAATTAAGAGTGCTCGCGCTTTGAATCGTATGAGTTCCCTTCTGTGGGAAAGAGCTGAAGATCCACTTTATGAAGTACTCTTCTTTATAAAGTTAACTAAAGCCAAGCCAGCGAAATTGGAAGAAAGTAAATCTCTAGCTTCTCCATTAATGTTTGATGTGCACCTATATATTTTCTTGACTTCTAAAAAAAGAAAAGCCTGAGAGAATAAAATCTCCCAGGCTTTTGTCCTTCCGTGTCACAGTAGTTACTGTGTGTTTTCTCTTGGACCAGTCCAACATGCCGTTGCGGAACCCTAGAAAACAGTTACCATATATTATTTGAATTTATTGTACCATTTTTTGCTTTCTTTTTCTAGTAATCCATAATAGACTAACACCCAACACGAACAGTAATCCACTTGCAGATAACCAATTAAAGATATTTGTTGCAGTGTCTGGTAAGCCATTACCATCATCTGATTCTTCATTATCATTTGCTGTTTGTTCATCATCTTCGGCTGTTAATACGCCGTAGGTTGAAAAGTGCTCTACTGTTACAGTCACGACACCATCGCTTACTTTACCACCAATATGCTCCCAGCTATTTGTCGCTTCATTATAATAATAGATCGCTACATTTTCATTATCTTCATCATGACCCATCGTTAATTGAAATTCACCAGTATAGTCTTCAAAACCTTCAGGGAATGAAAATTCAAACGTATATACATCACCTGCTACTTCCAGATCCCCTAAGTTTTGCGGCTCCGCTTTTTGAACAACTAAAGTAGTTCCTTCTGGTAAGTCACTTGGCAAAATCACTTTCGTTTGAGTATCAGCAATAGAAATTTCCATATCTGCTGCTACTTCTTTTTCTTCACCTAATCCGACAACGATTTCATTAGCGGATTCGTTCTTACCATCATTTTCATCTTCAGGGGATTCTTCTCCTGACTCTTCACCATTTTGATCTCCTTCAGATCCTTCTCCTGGTGACTCTTCATCATCACCCGGATTCTCTTCTTCTGGATCTTTACCTGGCTCCTCTTCTGGTTCTTCATCTGAATCCTCATCTGGATCTTCCTCTTCAGGCTCCTCGATTGGATCTAATGCATATGGATCCCAGCCTTTTAATACATTTTGTACTGTCCAATCAGCAGCCTCTTCATCTGTTAATTGGCGACGCGACTCATTTATTACTGCCCCTGGTCCTTTATTTTTATACTCATATAACCGTGCATCTTCAGGTTGTAAACCACTCATCGATGTCCAGCCTTCTGGTTTAATATGCTCACCAAGTTCACTTTCCATAATGACGACACTTCCAATTGCATTCGGATTACCGCCAGCAGGCCATGGTCTTCCTAAATAAACTGTTTCTGCAGGCGCATCACTTGTAAATTTACTGTCTTTAATTAACATCCCGTATTTATCAGAAAGTAATGTACTCGCTGCCGTCACGTAACCATTGTTAGAGTCTGAACCTCTATCCAGTGAATGGATAACAGAATCTTCAATTACAATGCTTGCAGCGCCAAAAATGAAATCAACATCCCCTTCAATATACACATCACCATAGTATTGAGTACCTGAACGTGTATATAACGTATCTTGGTTACCGATAAAACGTACATCTTTGAAATATTGACGATCACCACTGGCGTACACTGCTACCGCTTGTTGCCCTTCGACATTGGCACTTTCATCAAATGAATTTTCCAACGTTAAATTCTCGATCCGGAGATCATCTGCTCGCAAATAAACACTAGCACTACCACTTGTACCCATCGTTCCGCCTACACCATTATCACGACCAGCGTAATTATCATACGTAATAATCGTATCTGTTTTACTTTCACCTAATAATGTAATAAATGGTTTATTAGTTGGAATTGTGACAACTTCTTTATACGTACCATCTTTCACAAAAATGGTAACAGGATTACGATTATTTTCAGGTACAGCATCAATAGCAGCTTGAACCGTTTCGTAATCGCCTGATCCATCTTTTGCGACAACTAAATGACTTTCGATCTCATCCATTTGTTTTGTTTGTCCTTCCAGTACTTTGATTTCACCTTGCTCTAGAGTCTTGCCATTTGGATCAACAGAGTTGGTACCTGTTACTTGAACAAATACTTTGTCTGTATAATCACCTGTCGTTTGCATGATTTCTAACAGCTGAGTTGCCCAGTGACCACCCCAGGAATAACCATCTCTTCGTTCTGCTTCTATTTCCATAATGTCATGTTTAATCACACCATCCCGACCAGAGAAAATCGGTTTATTTGTACCGATCTCATAAAAACGGTACCATGCTGTTGAATTCGGATCCTCTACAAAATATTCATTATTAGGATCGCCACTAACATATCTTGTATTTTCCAATTTAACTTCATCAAACCATTCTAATGCCGCCAATACCGCTTCATTAATTTCCTCAGTCTGTGGACGAGACATTAAATAACGAACAATTCCGACTGACTCTGACCCTGAAATAGATGGATGCTCATATGAACGCGCCTCTCTCGGTTCATACGTAAATGGATCGTGTTGAGCACACCATGCGGTTAATTTACCATCCACTTCAATTTGCGCTTTTAAAATGTAGTCAACCCCTAATTCAATGGACTCCTTCGATTTAATAACATATTCTTCACTTATCAAATCAGAATCAAATGGATAACGCTGTTTCGCAACTAAATCCAGTAATTCCAAAACATTAACCATTGCTTCATCATTGAAGGTTACATAGTCAGAGTAGTTACCTCTTTCAGGATAAACCTGTGCAAAACCACCTGTTTCATACTGTAGTTTAAATAGGAAGTCTAAACCTTTCTCAATACTTTCTTTGTATTTCGGATCTTTCGTTTCCTGATAGACTTGTGCCAAAAATTGAAGCTCTGAAATGGTTGCATCATTATCAATCGTACCTAACTCGACACCATCTTCTACCCACTCTGATCGTGATTCTTCACCATCCCATGGACGTGTATAGATGTGTGGCCAGTTTTTCGTCCAACCACCATGCTCCATTTGCCAGGTTAATAGATTATCTGCTTTTTCAATAGCAGTATCTAAATCACCTGAGAATCTTGTTTCTTCAAATTCTATTGGATACTCAGCATACTCATTCCACTCATCTAAACTGTGCATTACAATAACGGTTTGTCCAAATTTATTGGTAGCTTTTGCTGCTTTATCAATATTTAAATTCGTAAATCCTGGTGCTAATAGCTCCCACTTTCTTGTTGGAACTACTACTTCTAGATCAGCATACGTAAATTCTTCAAAGTATCCGTTTAATGTAACAGCAATTAGGTTATTTGAAACGGCATGCACACCAGCGATGTCCACTGTTTCACTTTCGTTTTGCGCTTCTAGTAAAGCTACTAAATCCCTTGCTTCCCCCCAAGTTAATGTTTCACTTGAAGATTGAACAGTTTGATCAGAAGCCGACTCTATAATTTGTACTGCTTCTTCGCCAGTGATTGTTTCATTTGGATTCACATTTTTATCATTTACTAAATGGTCGGCATAACCTAATGCTTCAGCAGCCTCCAGTACATAGGAATACCATTCTTCAGTAGATGTCTCCCAAACAGCTTCTTTCTTCTTCAAACCTTTGAATTGTTCTTCATGAACATAACCTAGTGCTTGATTCACTAGTGCAAAAAATTCGATTCTTGAAATTGCTTCGTCATTTGCTGGAAGTTCATTCACCACGATACCCAGCTCTTGTAGTTTTCTCAGTTCAACACCACTTACTACTTCTTCAATATCAGACTCTTCTACATCTACCGGCCCTTCATTACCAGCCTCAGATTGATTATGAACCCGCAAATGGTCAATGTTTGCTCCACCACTTGATCCAACTCCAGTAGCTCTAATGGTATTTTCACCGGCTTGAAGTACCGTTTTAGTAGATGTATACTCCCAAGTTGCCCAGTCACCAGTAGGAGCAAAAGCGAGCTCTTCTTCTACTATTTCCCCATTTACTTTAACTTCTGCAGGTCGTTGATCTGTACCACCATGCCCGTAACGGAAGTCTAAGAAATACTCTCCTTCCACAGGAACATTGACCGTCCACTCAACCCAGCTTCCAGGAGCGTTAGGACTGAAATCGATAAATCCATCTCCTGTAAAGCCGGTATGTTTATTATCGATAATAACCGTACCCTCTTCTAATGCCGCTTCTTCTGCTTCATAAATTTCATCATACTCCATCAAAACTTTTAAATGATCAATGTTTGCGCCACCACTGGCACCAACTCCAGTTGCGCGAATAACATTCTCACCTGCCGTTAATTGTGCTTTCATTTTGGTATGTTTCCAAGCTGTCCAATCACCTGTCGAATCAAAAGGTAATTCTTCTTCTACTATTTCACCATTTACTTTAATTTGAGCAGGACGTGAATCTGTACTGCCATGAGCATAACGGAAATCTAATGTATATTCACCATCTGCGGGTACATCCACTACCCATTCGATATAACCACCTGGTGCGTTAGGATTGTAATCAACAAAACCTGTACCTGTAAAGCCTGCGTGCTTATTATCGATAATTGCATTACTAATTTCAGCTTCTTCCGCTTCATAAATATTACCAGCAACCGGTTCTTCTGGTTCACTTGGATCTTCGGGCTCAGGTTCACTAGGCTCTTCTTCAGGCTCTTGATAAATAGCACCTGCAACTTTTAAATTATCTAAATAGTGTCCATCTGTTCCACTGTTAGGAGTGAAACTTTCGACAAAATTAACTTTTGTTGCCGGTTCATTAAGAGCAGCTTGTTCATGAACTAATTCATCATCTATATAGACATTGGCATACTGCTCGTCTAAGTTGATTTCAACCGTTACTTTATACCATTTCCCTTCTTCAACTTCCACCAATGGATGATAGTTGTCACCAGTGCGATACGTAATCGAACCATTTTTTGTTTCGATAATAACTGGTGTACCATCACCTTTAATTCGTAGAACTTTCGTCGAGCTCGTATAGCTAGGCTGCATAAATAACGTTTCAACCGTTACGACACCACCAAGGTCTTCCACCGATTTACTTAAAATAACATTTGTATCATTACTTGTATCGTCAAGGAAGACACTCTTATTATCTGCAGACGGAACATCTGCTACTGTTACTGTTCCTCCACCTTCTGATACCGCTACATCTGAAGGGGTTTCGCCAACCACATCATCATTAAAATCTCGTTCAAAAACAAATTCAGCTTCGGGCGTTTCCGGAGGCAGTTCCACTTCCTCTAGCTGTGAAATGCGAAGATCATCTATATAATGCCCTAATGCTTTACTGCCAGGAGTAAATGATTCGATAAAATTGATATTCGATGCATCCTCGTAAAATGCTGCATCTTCAACTTTTAACTCTTCATTAACATAGGTATCAACAGTTTTGTCTGTTAAATCTACCTCAACTTTAATGTTGTACCATTCACCTTCCTGCACTTCTACTAAATTCTCATAAGAATCATCGCTATTTCGATAACCGATAAAACCATCATTGGTTTCGATAATGACTGAGGTAGCGTCACCTTTAAGGCGCATTACTTTTGTCGAACTTGTATATTCTGGTTGCATAAATCTCATTTCAATCGTTACCTGATTTTCCAAGTCTTCAAATGATTTAGAGATTTGCACATCATCACTATCACTTGTGTCATTCAGAAAGACGCTTTTATTATCGGCATCAGGTACATCTTCAACAGTTACTTCACCTCCCGCTGTTGACACTTCTATATTTGCAGGGGCTTCACCTGTTTGATCGTCATTAAAATCATCTTCAAAAATAACAACGTTGTTAAAGTTTGACGCAGCTTTTACCAGTGTAACTGGCATTGTAGAAAATACAGTAGTAAACACTAACATAAAAATGAGAAATACGTTGACTGTTCGTTTACCATTCATTAGTTAATCTCCCTTCTCTTAATAAGTGAACATCCAAAAACAGTATAGGATTTAATGATTCCCTCCTTCCCCTGTTATGCTTGATTACGGAATTGCTTTGGAGTTACATGATGATATTTCTTAAAGCATCTAATAAAGTTAGATGCTGTTGAAAAACCAATTCGGGAAGCTATTTCAGTTATAGGCATGTTCGTTTCCAGCAATAACTTCTTCGCCTCATAGATTCTTCTTTGCAATATATATTGATGAATAGTCATACCAAATTCTTTTTTAAAATAGTGACACAAATAATACTTATTGAAGTGCAACTTATCGGCAAGATCCTCTAATTGCCAATTGGTATTCCAAAGATTATTAAGTTCTTTTAAAATTTTTTCTTGTGTACGAACTGGATTAGAGTTCGATATATGGAGAAGTCGATTCGTTGAAGTATGTAATGCTCGACTGAAAAAAAGCAATAACTCTGATACATAAAGGATTAAAGCATGTTGATGTTGCCATTTATCCGGGGACATATCTTCTTGTAATAGTTGACGCATAATATGATAAAAATTTTCATATCCTCGTTCTTCTATTTGTAAAAGACAGTGTGGTGTTGGTTGTTGCTCTAATAGATGTTTAAATTCGTGAAAAATAGGCTGCTCATAGCAAAACAAGTCATCGTTAAACATGATCATCACTCGATCATATGCCTGATTATCTGTTAATCTCACTTTATGCAGCTCTGAACTGTTAAACAAAAGTACATGACCTTTCTTGAGATGAAACACTTTTTCTTCAAAGATAAACTTTGCTTCCCCACTTCTTACCCAAACCATTTCATACCCAGAATGGGAGTGAAAGTCTTTTGGTGTTTTATTATCTACTTTATGTTGGATGGTGAAAGCAGGCACGTCCACGTGTTTTTTTCCAGATACTAGTTTTTCTATTATCAACCTATCACCTCCGCTATATTAGAAAACGTTTTCATTCTGTATTATAGCATAGTTTTTTCCATCTCCGATAATGAAATATTGTTGAAATAATATTCCTAGATTGCTATTAAGCAAAGCAAAAAGCTTCTGCAAAGATACATAGTAGCTGGACCGAAGCAATTGAGGTAAAGGGACCACGGTAAGTTTAAGACAATGATGAAAGGAAAAAAATCGTCATGATCTTTTCGATCATGACGATTTTGGGTTGATTTAATCATTAGATATTTTCTTTTTTTGTTGTCTGATAACTACAATGGCCATACCTATCAGCAAAAGACTTCCACCGATCAATAAAAGAGTATACATATTCGTTGCTGTATCTGGTAATTTATTAATGCTTTTATCCGTTGGAGTAGCCGTTGGTTGTTCTTCATTCTTTGTGTTATTTAGTTCATTTGGTTCAACCGGTTCATTTGGATTATTTGGTTCATCTGTTACATCACTATTTCCATCTTCATCCTTTTCAGCTTCAGCTATTGCCGCTGAATCCAATACTGTAAACACACTGAAATGATCTGTCTCAGCGGTAATCAAATTGTCTCTTAGTGTTCCTCCGATTTGATCCCAATTTTCTTCTGCGTTATTCCAATAATAAATAGAAGCTGCCTCATTTCTTTTCGTTAGTTCAAAAGATAGTGTGACAGGTGTTTCAAAGTTAGTAACTGCTTGATTAGCTTGCATAAATTCCAACTGGTAAATTTCTGTTAAAGCAAATTTACTATATTCATATTTGTCCTGATCTAATTTTTTGATCAACAAGGTAACCGGTGCATCATCAGTAAAAGTTGTAACATCAAATGTTACCTTTAAATCTGTTTGCTCCACTGAAATTGTAATTTCTTTTTCTCGTAATTGTTGTACTTGCTCCGGTGTAATAGTAATTTCCTTGGCTTCTGCATCTGTCTCAGGGACAATAAGATTTAATGTACTATTTTGCTCCAAACTGGAAATATCGGTTTGGAATATAAATCCATTTTCAGACTCTAGCAATTCCTCTCTCTTACTAGCATATAACCTTTTTACATGTATAGTATAGTTTGAAACACTGCCATCTTCAGCTTCTACTTCTACTATAATTTCATTGTTACCTTCCTTAAGAGCAACCGCTTCGGCTGGATCATTACCGTTGACAAGGACCTGTGCGTAAGGCGATTGTGCCATTGCTGAAATATGGATTTCATCTACTTTATTCGCCACTTCCAGCTCATATTCCAATTGTTCTGGTGAAAAATCTGGATTTAATTCACCTTGATCTACCGTTAACTCACTTAAGGACGAGTCAGAGGATTCTCCTAATTCATATGCAGCAATAGTTCCACTCACTTCATGTGCTGCTAATAAAACCGGATTCCCAGTAGGACTGTCCTCTGCTTGAATAAAAGTTAAACCTTCAGGTGCTACATCACCACTAGATTCTGTTACATCTTGTTCTAGTCCCTGTAGAACTCTCGAAGTAAAATAACTATCAAAGCTTGGGGAGGCAGGATTCGACATATTGTAAACCATGATACCTCCTTGTCGTTCTAATCCCGTGAAGGCATAAGTTGCTCCATTAATCTCTCCAGTTATGACACTTTCAGGTTCGACACCTTTGTCATCACTTCTTGATTCAAAACTATCTTCATCATTGTTGCTATGGAAATATTCTGGTTGAAATGCTGCAATCTTTTCTTCAAACTCTGAACCACTGTCATATACTAATTCTAATGTTTCTGCATCCCATATAGAAAAGGAACGTCCACCATATGCATAGATTGCTTCATATTTTCCTTCTTCATTTTTCGGGTGGGAAATCGAAGTCTTCAATCTTCCTAATTGCTCGTCTTCAAAAAGGCCCTTCTCGATGAGTTGATTCAATTCATCTTGGTTATACCCTTGATAAAGGTCTGCATTTAATTGATAATCTTTCACAAGATCATTCACGCGCACCTCTTCCGAGAAACCATCCCAATCTTGCGTATCTCCTTCATTAGCAGTTAAAAGATAAGTTTTCCCATTGATATCTACTAAATCCATACCATCTGGTTGATAGATGGATAACACCGGCCAATTGCGAATATCTATTGCATCATCTTTATCAGACGCATCTAGTTTAATTACTGGCAATGAAAAGTCTTTATACCCTAAACTTTTTACTGTAAGGAATTCACCTGATTGGATGTCCAGTTTTGCGATAGCATTTGCTTCCTGTAAAACAATATAACCGTATTGACTTGCCTTATCGACAACAATATACTCTGGCTCTAAATCTTCTGGATAAGTACTATTAGGATGCACTTTTCTTACGTCGTCCGCTACTATCTCATCAGAAAATGTTGCGGTAGTCGCTGTTAAAATATCACCTTCGTTCACACCATTGGAAACATCTATGATTGATACTGAGCCTTCCGGATTTACTGCATAATCCTTACTAGGCTCTCCTTCATTCGCGACCAATACTTTACTGCCATCAGGTGTAATAGTAACCATATCTGGTAAAGCACCAACTTCAACAGTTGTTAATACATCTCCCTCTGTAGACATAAACACAACATAGCCATTATCTACTTTATTTTCGGCTGGTACAGCTATAGCAATATAACTGCTATCTGGGGCAATAGCTACACTCGTTAAATCTCCTGCGTTTACACCAAAATCACTTAGCTGAATTCTTTCCACTAACGGAATTTCTTTTTCGCCATTAGCTAGTCCAGATAAATCAATAATATCAAGTGTTTTCTCAGATCCATTTACTGAGTAGGCTAAATATGTATTCGGATCATAGGCAATGATTTCCGTTCCTCCATCATCGATTGGCGCTTGACTGGAATAGCGGCCAAGCCATTTGACAGCTAATGAATCTTCGTTTTCAGAATAATATGTTACATCTGATAATGCGTTAGTCATGATCGGATTTACTGATAGAAAAAAAGAAATACATAAAATAGCGATTACAATTTTCTTCATTATTCCACTCCTTTTTCCATTTTCTTCTACCATTCTACTTCTTCATCATTAATTGCATATTTTAATAGTGTTAATAGTTTGTAAATTAATGTTGCTGAAAACACAAACATTTTTCATTCATGTCTCCTTTTTACTTGAAAATACCACTTGTTTTTTATGTATTCGCTAAAGAATCTGTATGATAGATTTAACATTAGAAAGCGCTTTCTAATAAATTATTGGAGGGATTGATATTGAAGAAACAGTTCACCATAACCATTCTCATTTTTGTTTTTCTACTTCTTAGTTTTACTTCTATCACCACATTCGCAAAAGAAGACTCCACCGATGAAGTTGATATCCAAACATATGCAGAGAACATGCAGCCAGGTTGGAATCTTGGCAATACTTTTGACGCTGTTGGAGAGGATGAAACAGCATGGGGAAACCCTTATGTTACAAAGGAATTAATCGAGAAAGTCGCCGATGAAGGATTTAAAAGCATTCGCATACCGATCACATTTGATCAACGTATGGAGGAAAGCGGTGATTTTGCGATTGATGAAGATTTTTTAAGTCGTGTTGACCAAACTGTGCAATGGGCATTGGAAGAGGATTTGTATGTGATGATTAATATTCATCATGATTCATGGCTTTGGATCGAATCTGGAATGCAAGAAAACCATGATCAAACAGTGGCACGGTTTAACGCCATTTGGACACAATTGGCAGAACATTTTAAAGATGATTCGACCAAATTAATGTTTGAAAGCATCAATGAACCGAGATTTTTGGGAACTGCTGAGGAAAGTCAGCAATACTTGGATGAATTGAACACTAATTTTCATCAAATTGTTAGAGAATCCGGCGGGAATAATGATATTCGGCCATTAGTGTTACCTACACTTGATACCGGCTCCGAACCAGAAAAAGTTTCAGCATTATATGATTTTATTGAAGCCTTAGAGGATCCCAATATTATTGCTACCGTTCATTATTATGGTTTTTGGCCATTTAGTGTCAATATTGCAGGGTATACCCGATTTGAACAAGACACAAAAAATGATATCCATACCGTATTTGATCGGGTTCACGACACCTTTACGGCTAATGGTATTCCAGCAGTTATCGGTGAATATGGACTGCTTGGTTTTGACGTCGACACTGGTGTTATTCAACAAGGAGAAAAACTGAAATTCTTTGAATACATGCTTCACTATGCCCAGAAAAAAGGACTGGTCCATATGCTTTGGGACAACGGTCAACATTTAAACCGCAATACGCTGGAATGGGCTGATCAGGAATTTACGAATATCTTACAAACAAGTTGGCATACTAGATCCGCTGTTCCGAATGATAATTTCATTTACCTTAAGAAATCAGAAGCAATCACAGATGAACAAATAACATTCGAACTACATGGCAATGATTTTGAAGCAATTTATCAGGGTGATCAAGAGCTAGAAGAAGGTACCGATTATCAAATCGAAGAAAATACCATCACTTTTTCCAAGGAATTATTAAGTTCTCTTGTAACTGGGAATGACCTTGGTACTGTCTCTACATTAACCGTTACATTTAGTGATGGGGTCGATTGGGATATTGATATACGGGTTTATCAAACACCAGAGCTGCAAGAGACTGCAGGAACGACATCAGAATTCCATATTCCAACTAACTTTAATGGTGATCAATTAGCGACAATGGAAGCTTACTATCCAGATGGTTCGATAGCTGGGCCACAGAACTGGACACCTTTTAAAGAATTCGGATATACTTTCTCCCCCAACTATGAAGATGGATTTATCGCACTAAAGGATACATTTTTTAATGAAGTCGAAGATGGAGAAGTACATCTTACCTTCCATTACTGGAGTGGTGAAACGGTTGACTATACGTTTGTCAAGGATGGGGAAACTGTTTCTACACTAGTGGAAGAAGAGGAACCGTTGGAAGAAGAACCTGTTCAGGATGATCCTGTCAAGGAAGAGCCAGAGACAGACAGCCCACAGGAGGAATCACCGAAAGAAGAGGAAAAAACAGAAAAAGAGGAAAACAAATCAACAGATCAAACGGATGAATCAAATGAGGGAGAAACGACTACTGAATCTAATAACGATAACGATTCAGAATCTGAAGGTCAATCTAATCAACAAATCATATCTGAAAATAACGGAAACAACCGATTACCTGATACGGCAACAACTCAATTCAATTTTATGGGGATTGGTGTGTTCTTGATAGTGTTCGGCATCGGGAGTTTGTCCTGGTATCGTAAGATAAAAACAGAATAAACAGCAAAAGGGCCATAGCTATTTACGCTGTGGCCCTTTTCTTACACTTGTTTTTTTTGTTTTCCAACACTGAATAAAACAGCGATCATGATGACAAATAGTAATGTAACACCTAACGATAATGTCACTTGACCGGTTAAACCGAAGATTAGATACCCAATCCCTGCAGCCAAAGCACTGATAAATGCATATGGCAATTGGGTAATCACGTGATCCATGTGATTTGCCCCTGCACCGGTAGAGGATAGGATTGATGTATCAGATATAGGTGAACAGTGATCCCCAAAAACAGACCCAGCCAGTACCGCAGCCATTGCCGGAAGTACTAAATCAACATCATATGCCATAGCAATTTGTGCAGCAATCGGAAGCATGATACCAAATGTTCCCCAAGATGTTCCAGTTGCTAAAGCCATAAATCCAGCAATGATAAACAGCATTAGTGCCAAATAATTAACGTTAAATGAAACCTGATCGACTAAATTAGCCAGATAACCGCCTGTATCAATTACTTCAATAATAGATCCAATCATCCAGGCAAGAATTAAAATATAAATGGCCGGCATCATAGATAGTGATCCATCTTTTATCACTTTCGCCACAGATAATTTAGTTCCTTTTAAGAAAACGTACATGAGTAGTCCGACTGCTACAGCACTTACTCCGCCAACAAAAAGAGACAGGTTTACATTTGTGTTTTCAAACATCGTTAATATCGTTGCAGTACCTTCAGTAGCTTGATAGCCTGTGTAAAGCATCATTGCCACGGTAGCGACTACCAAAACGATAATTGGAATTAATAAGTGTGTGATTTTTCCATTTTCGTTCACGACTGCATTTTTTTCCATATCCGCTGACATAGTTTTCTTTGCAGGATCTACCACATGACCTGTTTTAAGTGCTCGTTTTTCATGAACTTGCATTGCGCCGATATCAATGCTGAACACAGCAACTAAAAATACTAAAAGCAATGCCGCAAAAGCATACAAATTTAATGGAATCATTTTTATAAATGCTTCTAACGGCTGAAATTCCGTCACTTCTGCTGCTACAAAAATCGAACCAAGCGTCCCGATAATGTATGCTCCCCAACTTGAAATCGGTGTAATTACCGTTATTGGCGCAGAAGTCGAATCAATAAAATAAGCTAATTTTGCCCGCGAAATTTTATAGCGATCTGTCAGTGGTCTGGAAACTTGTCCAACTGCTAAACTGTTGAAATAATCATCAATAAATATAAGAACACCTAGAAATGATGGAACAAGCTGTGCACCTCGTCTTGTTTTCACTTTTTCGATCGACCAATCTCCAAAAGCTTTGCTTCCTCCAGAAGCCGTCATTACTACTGTCATAATTCCTAATAACAGCAAAAAGGCGAGTAAATAAATACTTCCTAAATTCCAGCCATCCGCTGTTGTATAGAAAATGTCACGAAACACGAACCAGATTTGCTGAAGACTTGCTACTATATTAAAATCGTGAATAAGCAAAGCCCCAACAACAATCCCAGTCCCTAGCGATAATAAAACTCTCCTAGTCATTAGTACTAATACCAGCATCAAAACCGCCGGAATTAGTGAATATATAGTTCCTTCCATTCCATTACCTCCACTATTACTATCCTGTCCAATTAAACACAGAAAAAAACAGTAACAGAACAAAGTCCATCACTGTTCTACTCCGAAATCACATACTAAATTAGTGTACCAATTTTCAAAGCATCTGTCACTGACTTTTTTTATTAAATTTGAAGAGGCGAAAATGCTGAGTTAATTTGGAATATCCCCGACTGTTGTGAAGGATAAAGATTGTTGTTACGGACACTTTTGCTTACTTTTTCGCCATTATGTCTATTAGAGCCATTCTTATAGACATTTCCATAGCTTTTTCCACTTTTTTGTCCATAAGATCGTTTCTTACGGACAGTTCAGATCCTTTTTCCTAAATTATGTCCACAAGAATTAATCTTATGGACACTTTTACCGATTGTCATAATACTTTGTCCATAAGAAAAGATGTTTCCAATCATAAGCGTCATTACTACCTGTATATGTTCTTTAATCCTTCTTGCTGGATCATCCACCCCTCTGGAAGTCCTGTTTTAGTTGCAAGCATCGCCGCAGCTATCAGCAGAGCTCCGTTTCCGGGCAAGTAGACGGTTAGTGCGTCATGTTGATAGTTATGGCCGTTAACCAAGTAAGTATTTTTCACTTGATCCATTAATAAAAAGTCGACAGCTAACTCCAGTTCACCTAATCTTGCGGCTGTCATTGCACACATTGGGAAGTCCCACCCCCAAGCAGTTTCCCATTGCCACTCCTCTTTGACCGTATGCAAAGTGTTGAGCATTACATCTCGATCGATTAATTCTCCCGGTAATACGCCAAGAGCAGCTACCATTGATGGATGATCGTGATTTTTTTCGGTAAAGGTATTATCACAGTCCCGGTGAGCTAAATATACCCCATCTTTCACACGTGGTTTGGCAATATTTTCTCTGACATCGATCCATTTTTCCGGTACATCTTCACCTAATCGCTCACACCATTCAATCGCAATGCCTAAACCGAAATGCCAATATTCCAATTCATAAGGCGGGTTGACACTGTCTTCCATCCGGTGATTCTCTTGGGCGGGAATTAACCCTGGTCCAAGTTGATAAACACCATCTTCTTGATTATAGCTTGCAAAGGATGCCATAAAATCAGCCGATGCAAATACAACTTCCCTAAACTGCTTCAACATCTGCTCATCTTTTTCAGCTTGATAGCACAGTTCTGCTAAGAAAATCGGATGGGGCTGCTGCCAAATTAAGCCTGGCGCAATCGGTGATGGTGTTTGTTCACCCTCTACGCCAACCATTTTTGGCCAGCGAGCACCTTGATATCCTTGGGAATCGGCCAACTGATAAGCTTTTGGCAATATATCAAGATACCAATCCATGCTTTTCTCCAAGGTAGAGCTTCTTCCCCATAATGGAAAATGTGCCGCATGCCACCAATGCATTTCTAGATGGAATTTTCCGAACCAACTATTATACATATAGCCTGTTTCCTGTGGGGGAACCGACCCTCCACTGTGTACGGCCAATAGATACTGTGACAAAATCACCCGACGTTCTAATTCATCCGCACGAGAATCCTTACTCCCTTCAAAAGACAGGAAACCGCCATTAGACCAGAATGATTCCCAATACTCCATTGCTTCACCAAAAATCTCGTTCACCAACTTCTGCACCATATTCTCTTTAGAAAAGGACAGCGAAAATGCCAACGTTTCATTATCAGGTGTTAACAACAGTTGATGGTCTGTAATCTGTTTCATCTCACCGTTATTCCAACTCCAACCTACCATATAAGACGTATCATCCATTACACGTTTCAGGGTAAGTGATTGATCAGATTGTTCAACAACTTTTGTTTGATGACCATCTTCTTCCCAATTCAATGCCAATGTGTTTTCCCATTTTCGATCCCGAACATTTGGACTCGGGAAAGCTAATTGGACCGCTAATCGGCCTGTTTTCAGTAATGAAGAAGAAATAGTTACTCCGATCACATCATCATTAGGTGCACAAGCAGTCTTGACCGTAACCTGTTCACCATCAGCAATAAATTCACTTTCGATCACACCTGACCATAAATGTAACTGCTGCTTAACAGGTTTGACTGCCTCCATTGGAAGAAGTTCACCTGCTTGATCATATAAAAGAAAACCAATCTGACCGAGTTGTAATCGATGGGGATTTTGTCTGAGCCAGTGATAAGCTTCTTCTTTATTCTCTGGAAAAAGGGGATATCGTGCCCCTTGGTAATGTTGCATCTCCACATTGTCTAAGGTATAGGTATCTGATCCGCCAGTAGCATGCCAACCCCAATTTGATTGTGTGCTTAATGGTGTCACATATTTTTCAGGAAATGTTTGTAATCCGGTAAAATCAACCGACATTCCAAACTCACCATTTCCAACCGATAATGGTGCTCTTGGTTCTATCGTGGTCACGACAGGTGAATGTTTATCGACGATCTTTTTTCTATTCATCGTCAGCCCTCCTAAGAATACCTTCATGCTCTATCATTCGAATGAAAACCGGTCGTTCATTCGGCGTTTTATTTGGTGAATGAAGAGTAAGATGTAATTGCCCCGCTAAATCATGAAATAGCATTCCATGACCACCATCGCTTGCAAATAATGGTTTTTCATCATGTACCCAAGGGCCTGTTACCATACCTGTTGTCGATCGGGATATCCCTTGGGCATAGACATTATCTACAAAACTTGCCCACAACATCAATAATTCACCATTTTCAGCACGATATATGTATGGACCATCTGTCACATAATTCTCTTGAGTATTACGTGTTTTATGTTTAAAAGATGTTGGCCAAGGTGCTTCTGATGCTGCAAAAAGGGTAACCGGTTCTCCCATCGCTTCTTGTAAATCCTCGCTTAAACGAACAGCACAAATCTCTCCGTCACCTACCTGTACCCATTCATGGCAAAACACCATCCATGGCTTTCCTTCTTCATCAATGTGTAATGTTCCGTCGAGCGAAAACCAGTCCTCCGGTGTGACAATCCCTTCACTGTGTGGATGAAACGGACCTGTTAGTGAATCAGATTTTAGAATAGCTGTTCCACGTTTACCACTATCCTTTAACAAAAAGGTAGCAAACATATAATAGGAACCATTATACTCATGTACTTCCGGTGCCCAGAAATTCTCGTCTGAAAAAAACTCAACATCTGGACGAAATACTGGATAGGGGCCTTCCCAATGTTTTAAATCGTCACCAATCCAAACATCAAAGCCAGTACCCTTCCCCCAGATATTTTTATCGGTACTGCCGAATAAATAATACTTTCCTTGCTCATGATCTACAAAAACAAATGGATCTCTAATTTGGACTTCCTGATTTACCTTCATTAAATCCTCTCCCTTATGAACTTAATCCTCTCTTCTCGAAGACTCTTTTTCCACTTTTGTCTTTCTTTTGTCCTCGAGAGCGCTTCTCGAAGACACTTTTTCCACTTTTGTCTTTCTTTTGTCCTCGAGAGCGCTTCTCGAAGACTCTTTTCCCGCTTTTGCCTTTCTTTTGTCCTCGAGAGTGCTTCTCGAAGACACTTTTCCCACTTTTGCCTTTCTTTTGTCCTCGATAGCGCTTCTCGAAGACTTTTTTCCCACTTTTGTCTTTCTTTTGTCCTCGAGAACGCTTTTCGAAGACACTTTTTCCCTTTTTCTCTTGCTTTTATCACCGAGCCTTAAAAATATTCAGACGGGCTGACGCCGGTAATGGCTTTGAACACTTGACTGAAATAGGTAGAATTTTGATACCCTACCATTTCACTCACTTCATAAACCATGTACCTTTTTTCGCGCAATAATTCCTTCGCCTTCGTTATCCGATACTGGTTTAAATAATTTACAAATGTCTCACCGGTTACTTTTTTAAACAATTGCGATAGGTAATTACGATTTACATATAGCGTGTCGGCAATTTCAGCCAAAGTGATCTCTTCATCATAATAATGATGAACATGCTCCTTTACGCGCTCTACTAATTTACTAGTCTTTTTGCTCGCAAGTGCTTTCTTAGAATGATCCACCCATTTTCTTAATTGTTCTGTCATCCATTCGAGTAAATCCTTTGTTGTACGATGGTTATAGACTTCTATTAGTAAAGATGACTTCTCTTCAGGCTGTGGTTCACCATGATCCATAGATTGATCTTCCATCATTAGCGCACTTAAAAGATTAATGGAAATCGTCTGGATCATATAAAAAGGTGAATACTCTTCTTCCGATAAACCGTTTACAAATTGATCCCATATCGCTAATAGCTCATCGTAATCCTTCTCGGTGATTTTAGTATGGATTTCCTTGATTGTTTCGAAAGGATATACATAGGCATCACTGGAGCCTTTCTCTTTCGTTTCCCGGTAATGATATACTTTATTCCATTCTTCATATTCAGCTACTTCCAATGCCTGCATACTTTCCGAATAGGCATCTGTTAACTGGTGTAAACTTTTTCTGACATTACTTACCCCAATCATAACTGATACTTTTAAGTAATAAAGTACATTCTCGAGCATCTTATTTACGAGCTGATCATTTAATTGCTCCAAATAAATATCATTCCCCGGCAAAAAGGCCACCATCACGTACGTAGAATCAGAATAATCAAGAAGATGTGTAACCAACCCATTTTGTTTGGAATATTGGTGCATTGTCTCCAAAAGTATATTGCCTACACTAAATTTCATTAACTGCCAATCCCGCTCATGTGCTTTTGTTAAATAGGGGGGGCGATTAATCATAATCGATGTAACGATTTGTGAATCATCAGCTTCTACACTTAAAAGGTCCTTACTTTCCACTGATAAATCCTTTGACTTGTAGCGGTTAAACAGGAGATTACGGATAAATGTATCCTTACGATAAGCTAAATAGGCTGGACGTTGTTCCTTGTATGTTTCGAGGATCGCCTGTTGTTTATCTTCTGACTCTATTTCCTGCAACACTTCCTGAATAACCGTCTCAATTTCAGAAACAGGTGAAGGTTTGAGAAAGAAGTGTTTAACACCATATTGAATCGCCTTTCGCGCATTGTCGAAATGATTATAACCACTATGAATAATAATCCGAATAGCTGGATAGTTTTCTCTTACTTTTTTGATCAATGACAAACCATCCATTTCAGGCATATAAATATCAGTAATCATAATATCTGGTGCTTCTTCTTCTATCATTCGTAATGCCTGTTGTCCATCACTTGCAGTACCTAATACACGTATATGTAACTTCTCCCAATTGACATGCTTGGTTAATCCTTCTCGTACCGATAATTCATCATCTATAATAATGATTGACTTCATTGGCTATTCCCCCGAATCTTCTTCTTGAGCTTGTGTAAAAGGTTGCTCTTCATAAATCGGTACCCGAATTTCGACCATTACGCCACCTTTTTCATGATTATAGATGTTTACATCAAACTGCTCTCCACAATACATGGCAATTCGTTCTCTTACATTCTGAATACCAATACCTTTCGCATCAGAAAAACTCCAATTATCCGGTAACCCCGTTCCATTATCCTTGACTGTTAATTTGATACAATCATTCTTTCCACACATCTCGCCATGAACAGTGATCTCCATCTTTTGTGTATCTACATTGTGATAGCCATGTTTAATACTATTTTCAATAAACGGCTGTAAAATAATCTTTGGCACATAATAATCCTTCATCGATGCAGGCACACGAACTTTATAGTCGATCGTTTGTGCTTGACGTTGTTTTTGAATATCAATATAACATTTCGCATGATCTAATTCATCACGCAAGCGGATAAACTTCAAGCCGCCGCTTAGGCCTATTCGTAACATTTTACTAAGTTTATTTACCATATCGCCAACATCTTCAGCGTCATGATCAAGTGATTTCCACTTAATCATATCGAGCGTATTATAAAGAAAGTGAGGCATAATTTGACTTTGTAATGCACGCATTTCTGCTTCACGGCGATTGGTGTTTTCCTTTTCCAGCTTTTCAAGTAATTCTGCCAATTCGTTTGTCATTTGATTAAAATTCTTCCCTAAGATATCGTACTCTTCAACAAAATGTCGTTTTACCTGGACATCAAATTGGCCTTTTTCCACTTTGCGCATCGCTTTTACCATATGACTGATTGGTTTGGTAATCCATTTTCCTATACCGTAAACAATTGGGATCGATAAAAGGATGGCAATTAGCCCAATCACTAACACATTCATACCAAGCTCTTTCGTTTCGCCATACAAATCGGCAACCGGAATGACCTGAACAAGACGCCATTGTTCATAATTGGGCTGTGATACTAATAATAAGTAATATTCATTGTCTTTACGAATTAATTGATGCTGCCCTGTTAATTGATCATATTCAGGTATTAATCGTTCATAAATTTCACCTTTAACAGGTTCAGTAATATCTTTCAATATCGGAAACTCTTTTCGAGAATGTGTTTCTGCAATAATTCTTCCACCGGTATTTAATAAAATAAACGGTTCATTAATTTCGTCATACAAATCCATATCTACTAAATATTCCAGAAAGTTTTCAGCCAGAACATTCACTTTTATATAACCAACTGTCTCACTACGCTGATTTAAAATTCGATGAACATAACTGATCATTTCCCGATCCAACAGTTCGTGCGTATGTCTTGGTACCCAGCCATTATCGACATTTTTAATAAAAGGTTCAAACCAAGCCTTCTCTGTTAAATTGGATTCGGGTTGAACGTTATAATCATAGAGATAGGCATGATCCTGAAAACGATCTGTATATATTTCAATCGAATAAACCTCTTGTTTTAAAGAAGCAACATTATTGACTAGATTTTTCAATTCATTACGCTCGACTAATGCTTGGTAGGGACTCATATCAGTATTATTGAAAATATCAACCACCGTACGATCTATGGCAATAAACGTCCCTGCCTCACGAATATTTTGGATCACGCCTGATAATTTATTAGCGCTTTCATTTAATAGTGTCAGTTTCGCCTCACTAATTTCTTCAGAAGTAAAATTAAAAAAATATTGATAAGAAGAATAACTGACTCCTGCAAGAAAGAGGGCATTAACGAAAACGAAACAGACAACCATCATCGTTTTTAATTTTCGAATCATGTCTAACCCTCTCTTCTCGCAAGGTATGACTAACCTTTAATACCGGTAGTAGCTATACCTTCCACAATATATCGTTGGAAAATGAAAAATACAGTTGTAATCGGGATCAGCGAAAGCACAGACATTGCAAAAACAGATCCCCAAGATGACTCCCCTTGTGAGTCAAGGAATAATCGTAAACCTAATGGAACCGTAAAATTATCAACGGTATTTAAATATAATATTTGACTAAAGAAATCATCCCATGTCCAGATAAACGTAAAGATCGCAGTTGTAATTAACACTGGTACTGCCAATGGCATAATGATTCTCGTATAAATCTGAAAAATTCCACAGCCATCCATAATCGCACTTTCATCTAACTCACGTGGAATCCCTCTAAAAAATTGTACCATGAGAAAGATAAAAAAGGCATCCGTTGCTAATAATTTCGGTACCGTTAATGGCAAAATGGAATTAACCCATCCCAAATTGTGAAATATCGTATACTGTGGAATAAGTGTTGCGTGCGCCGGTAACATAATAGTCATTAGCATACATGCAAACCATAGCTTTTTCAATGGGAATTTCAACCTAGCAAAAGCATATGCTGCCATCGAACAAGTTACGAGATTGGCAATTACCGCAATGATACTAATCAAGAAGGAATTTTTAAAAAACTGACCAAAATTAACATTTCTTACTACATTCCAACCGTTTGTATAATTATCCAATGTCCACTCTTTAGAAAAAATACTTGGAGATGAGAAAATAAGTGTTTCTGGTTTAAAGGAACTTGTTACCATCCATACAACCGGATATAACATAAATAATCCAAATAAGATAATGAACACGTGTGTTAAAAGTTTGCTTGTGTTGCTACTTTGATTCATTACAGTTTCCCCCCGTCTTCATAATGCACCCAATATTTCGATGAGAAGAAGATAACTAGCGTCATCACACCTAGTACGAATACTAATACCCATGCCATGGCGGAAGCATATCCCATTTCAAATTGAGTAAAGCCTTTTTGATATAAATAGAGGGTATAGAATAATGTTGAGTTAATTGGTCCCCCTGTACCTTCACTAATAATAAAGGCTGAGGTAAACACTTGAATCGACTTAATTAATTCAATTACTAAGTTAAAGAATATAACTGGCGATAACAATGGCAATGTAACCCGGAAGAATACCTGAGGTTTAGTACCACCATCAACAGCCGCTGCTTCATATAGTTCTTTTGGAATTTGTTTTAAACCTGCTAAGAAAATAACCATGGAAGCACCAAATTGCCATGTTGCTAAAATGATTATCGTGCCTAAAGCGTAGTCAGGATGCGAAATCCATCCTTGTCCCTGTATGTTAAAAAAGGCTAAGACTTGATTGATTAACCCGTCAATTTCGAATAAGTTTTTCCATAGAATCGCAATCGCAACACTTCCACCAAGTAACGAAGGCAAATAGTACGTTGTCCGATAAAGTCCAACTGCTGCCATTTTTTTATTTAACAATACTGCTACTAATAACGCAGCTATCAATTGTGTTGGTACAGCAACAAACACAAATGTTAATGTAACTTTTGCAGAAGCAATCCAGCGATCATCCTGAAACATTGCCTGAAAGTTTGCTAGTCCAATCCATTCGGGTGGATTCAATAAGTCAAAGCGTGTAAAGGATAAATATAATGAGCTGATCATCGGCCCTAATATTAATCCTAAAAAGCCAATTAACCATGGTAATAGAAATACATAAGCGGCTATATATTGCTTGCGTCTTTCCTTTGTTACTTTCGTTTTTTTATTTATAGTTGTTGTTTCCAAAGCTTCTGAATTTTTCAATTGTCACCCCTCCTATTTTCGCTGATATTGAAGTCTTCATCTCAGCAAACCAATAACGGTTGATTTCCTGAAATTCAAAATAGACCAAGACTTCAAAATGTAGATGGATGGAACAAAGTGACTCACTCGGGAGTCACTTTGTTATCCAACTATTTATTCTTCTTTCACTTCATATTTCTCAATATTTTTAAGTAATTCCTCATAATAGTCTTCTGAAGCTTCGTCTACTGATTTTTGTTCATAGTAAATGATTTGTTCTGTTTCCGTGAATAATTGAGTGTTTTCGTTGTAACCCGGTAAGTTTGGAATATATGGTGCATCAGATGTTTCATTTACTAAATCAATGTAATTATATACAGCCTGGTCTAGTTCATCTGCTTTTTCAATTAAATTAGCACGAACTTCTGAGTTAACCGGTGCACCACGATCATTACCTAATATTTCTGTTGCTTCAACGTTATTCACGAAGAAATTCATAAATTTAGCGGCTTCTTTTGGATGCTTTGTGTCCTTATATGCGGCAAAATACTGACTTGGTCTTAAAGAAACACCATTTTTGCCAGTTTCAGCATTATATGGATATGGGTACAGTTTGAATTCATCCTCTGTCGCACCAGCGTAGGCACTTAGCTGGTTACTAGCAATCGATTCAATCGCAACATCACCTTGAACAATTAAGGATTGTTCTGGTGTTTGAGATGCAGATACTTGAACCTCTGGGATGGCAGCTCCTCCACTTTCACGAAGTTCTTTCCATAAATTGAACCAATCTTTTACATCCTCAACTCCGAAACCAACTTCACCATCTAAATAAGTATATTTATCCCTTTGTGCTAAGAAAACACCGAATCCGTCTTCACCAAAATCACCTGTACCATACGTTCCATCCAGGTTTTCTGTTAATTGTGGTGTTATCTCCTTAAAATCCTCCCAAGTCCATTCTTTACTTGGCATGGAAATTCCTGCTTCTTTGAAGGCTGTTTCATTTAATAATAACCCCCATGCTGTTGTACCAAGTGTTAGACCATATAATTTATCATTAAATGTAGCAGAATCTAACATACTTTGACCATGTAAGCTTGTATCAATTTCATTTCCGACATAATCGTCTAATGGTAATATAACGTCACGAGCAACAAAGTCATTTAAGTTACCACCAAATTGAATAACATCTGGCGCATTCCCTGCTGCTAACTGCGTATTTAATTTGTCAAAATAACCATCGAAACCGGAGTACTCTGCCTCTATTGTTACATGAGGATTTTGCTCTTCGTACATTTCAATGACTTGTAATGTGCGATCATGTCGTTCCTGACCACCCCACCATGCTACTCGTAAAGTCACTTCTTCTTTATCCGATCCTTCTTCATTACTTTCTGTCTCTGTTGTGTCTTCAGATCCTGCATCTCCTTCATTTTCACTAGCAGAATCTGAACTGCAAGCAACAACCAAAGCAGTTAAAAATGCTAAAACTAAAAATAAATACCACTTCTTCATCACTAATTACCCCTTTCTTCATAAGTTAAGTTTATTTTATATTGTAAGCCTTTACAAATGAATAAAGAAAAGTAAGGGCTTCCATAAAAAATCTTAGGTTAACGTGAAAATGTTGGTTATGAAACATAGGATCTGTTGGATAAAGGGATTGTGCAAAAAATTCATAAACATTTCTCAGGTGCACATATTAAAAGGGAGACTTCCACCAGTGGGGGTTTACGGACGATTAGCACCGTGATAAATAAGCCAGACAAAGGAGTTGAATACAATGCCAAAGAAAAAATATAACCTTAAAAATGTTAGGGCAAATACAGAACGTAATTTCTTAGCAACGAACACCACTTTGCCACAACATAAGAGCAAATTAAAATAGAACGCATATAGAAAGAGAAGACCATAAAAACTAGCCTTCTCTTTCTTTTTCCATAATCTTATGTAATTGCTCAAGATAAAACGATGGGTCAAAAGGTATTTCCACTTCTTTTTGTAACCAATCCGATAAATATATAGCATTGATCAGCTCTACATTACGTTCACCATCTATTCTAGTGGCATATAATGGGGTATTTTCTGTTATACTTTCACTAAAATTGTGCATGATGCTTACATATGGATTTTGCTTCACTTCCCGAAACTCGTAACCTTTTTTCTGGTAATGAGGGGCATTTTCCTCAATAGCCTTAAATTCAGATATATCTAATCCTTGACTCCATAGCTGTTCTTTTTGATCGAATACTTTTATATTCATGGACTTTCCGTTTTCTATAATAATTTTTCCATTATCTCCAAGTATCTCAAGCCGGTCTGTCCCGAAAAAGTCATGTGTACGAGTAGTGAAAACACCTGACATCCCATTAGCATAGGTAAGAACAGTTGTTACGTCATCATCGACGGTAATGTCTCGTTGCGATCCATACTTAATGTGTGCATATACTTTTTGAGGCATTCCAAATAACCAGGCTATTAAATCAATATGGTGGGAGGCTTGATTGATCAACACACCTCCACCTTCCCCATTCCATGTTGCACGCCATTCATTCTGTTCGTAATAAGCCTGAGGTCGCCATGTTTTAGTCGCTGTCCATTGCCAGTTTCTTATCTTTCCGATAGCATTTTCCTCTAACAAATCCTTTAACATTTGATAACCTGGCTTAGCTCGTTGATTAAAGATAATCCCAAAGCTCAAGTCAGGTTTTTCTTCTGCTAATCGCCTTAGAGGTTCAAGCTCTTTTGTATGTACACTTAGCGGCTTTTCTGTCAACACATGCTTATTTTGCAAAAGTGATGCCGTAGCAACCTCAACATGCTGAAAATGTGGAACACAAATAATAACAGCTTCAACTGAAGGTTCTTTGATTAAATCTCGATAATCATGATAGAATAGCACATCTTTATAACGGTCCTCAGCATAGTCTCGTTTCTCAGAGCTACGTGAACTGACTGCTGTTAATTGCATCCCTTTTACTTGTCCGTCATAAATAAGTGATGCATATTTCGATCCTTGTAATCCGAGTCCAACGATCCCTACTTTTATTGGCAAGGCATTTGCCTCCTTTTTTTGCAAATGTACTAATCATATTGGTGCATTAGCTCCATTTGTTTTTAATAATTTGATAGGATAGTTTTGGTTGACGGTAGCTGTTTACGATACCTTTGTTGTTTTGCGTTCCAGCTCTTGTCATAAACCAGTCTTCTTCGGTTACGCGGCAATCGGCAAATTGCCATATGAACATACCGGATATGTAATCTTTTTTCATATAAGCATCCAAGTTTGCTTCGATAATCATTGTCTGCCTTTCTTCTGTTCCTTTTACTGCAGTTGGTGACCGGTATCCATATAATCCATCAGCACCAAATTCACTCATAATCATTGGTTTTCCTTTTCCACCTAACTGATCTGCCCACTTTCTTGCTTGATCAGCTAGTTCACTGGGATCTTCATCTGTATACCATTGTGGATATAAATTAAACGAGACAATATCAACTAAATCAAAACAAAGCTCCGCTGCTCGATGATGAGAAGCAAAAGTCAGAGGGCGACTTGTATCGAGGGCACGAATTTGTTCTAATTGCTCTTGATACATCTTCCGCCCTTGTTCGGTATTACTCGCACATTCGTTTAAAATTCCCCAGATTATAATAGAAGGATGGTTATAATGATTCTCTACCATTTCCTGGTTTACCTGCTCACACTGCTTGCGGAAAAGCGGATGCTGCATTCGCTCTAAACTCAAACCACGAGCATGATTTTCCTCCCAAACAAGAAAACCCATTTCATCACATAAGTCGAGAAAGAGCTCATCATTTGGATAATGACTGGTTCGAACCGCATTTGCTCCGATATCCTTCATTAACTCTAAATCCTTCACCATCAAACTGAACGGAAAAGAAGCACCGACAATCGCATGATCCTCATGACGATTAAACCCTTTTAAAACAACATCCTCACCGTTTACTTGGATCTTTCCGTTTTTGGTTGTGACATCTCGAAATCCAATCCTATCTATATAATCGTCAACAACCACTTCATCTCTTTTTCTTACTATTTGCAATTCTAATTCGTACAATTGAGGGGCATCTGGAGACCATTCCGATACCTTTAACCCTTCTATCAAATGATTAAACTTTAAGTTTTTGTCCTTTAGATCAACCTCAAATGTTTGATTAGCAATTTTTCCTTTTAGATAGTAACTGTCCTGAACATCCTCTAATAACGTGATATCAACCTCTAATTCCAGATTCCAACTCTCCCCACTTTTTATAGCAAGGCTTTTCACTTGATTCACCATTACATCGCCAATCCATTCGATTGCTACAGGTCTTATGATACCGCCATACGTATAATAATCATTCGGTATATGCAAGGAGGATTGATCTGTGAAACGGTTATCAACGATGATGATGAGTTCATGCTCACCTTCTGTGACATTTTTTATTACATGAGAAAAAGGAGTATAGGCATTATAGTGAGACGTTACAAAACTTCCATCAAAATAAATGTCTGCAGTATGACTAACTCCCTTACAAACCAAATGTAAATGTGTTTTATTTTTTATTATAACCTTTTTGCGATAGGCTGCATTTCCACGATAATTGGCAAAGGAAGGGTGTGATTCCCAACAACCAGGAACAGGCAATTGATAATCATACCCTTCCATATCTTCCACTTTACTATTCTCACCTAAAGGCTGAAAATCCCATAGTCCATCTAATTCTTGATATTTTCTTACATGATGGTTTTGAAACAAACGTATCATAATGTGACTTCCTTTCTCTCAATCCCTTGTATGATGGTAACTTTTTCAAACGTTTTCAAACTAAAGTGCATAACAATCAACGCTAACCCACTTAAACCACATACCGGAATAAATCCTGGTATCGTCTTCATTATCATACAAAAAATTGAAACCGTTATCAACAATAACAATGTATTGAGCGGATCAACAAATAACAGCAAAAAAGCATGTTTGATAACAGACAAGAGTGAAGATCGAAAATGGATATATATAGGAATTACAAATAAGGATAGGCAGAGAAACAATACAAAAACCGTTAAAATCGGAAAATAACTTAGATGTACCAGTGAATGATTAATCATATCTGCAATCGTTAAATTTATATATAACAATAAACCAATCATTGTTAATAACAAGCCAACACCATTACTTTTGAAAAATTCCTTTTTAAATACTTTATAAAAATGTTTGGTTATCTTAATATCACTATACCCTGTTAGCCATTTTCTAACAATATAAAAAGCAGCAGTCATTGCCGGGAAGAATCCGAAAAAAATTAGTCCAAGCAAACTAAATACAATAACTAAAATATTTAAATAGACAACTCGTAAAACAAATTCAGCAAGATAGTAGACCCGCTCCATTCCTGTCTCTCCCCCTTCTACTCTTTAACTGAACCTAAAGTGATACCATGAATAAAGTATCTTTGTAAAAATGGATACACCACTAATACAGGAATCATCGCAATAAAGATTTTGGCAGCATCTAATGTTCGATTAGATAATTCACTTAACCGTTTATATTGATCCTCTGTCATCGTCGAAGGATCCACCGATACCACCAGCTGTTGAATATACGTCTGTAGCGGATAAAACTCTTCTCTTGTCATGAAAATGAGTCCATATAAAAACTCATTCCAATGATAGACAATACTAAAAAGCGAAACTGTTGCAAGAACTGGAATAGATAATGGAATATATACTTTTGTTAAAATATACCATGGACCTGCACCATCAACTAAAGCTGCCTCTTCTAAAGAAGAAGGAAGGTTTCTAAAAAAGTTAATAGCGAGAATGATATTAAAAACAATCGTTTGGGCACCACCAACTAAAACTAACGCCCATATACTGTTCATTAACCCGTAGGCTTTTACCGTGAGATAGAGTGGGATCAAGCCACCATTAAATAACATGGTAAAAATCAACGTCCACATTAATACATTTCGTCCTTTAAAATCTTTCACAGTCTTGGATAAAGGATACGCCATCAAAGGTACGATAATAAAATTAAGCCCTGCACCTAGGACAACACGCTGTATCGATATCCAGAACGATTTAAAAAATTGACTATCTTGAAGTAACTGTTGATAGGAATTAAAATTAAATTCTACCGGCCATAAGGCAACAGCACCAGCCGCTGCAGCTGTCTTGGAACTTAAAGATAAAGATAACGTATACCATAAAGGTAGAATACAAGTAATCGCAATTGTTACTAATATAATAATCAAAACTGCATCCGCTATTTTGGAAGATAATGACTTACTTCTTAACATATGCTTTTGCCCCCTTCCTTAAAAGATTCGGTAATTTGTAAATCGATAAGCCAAGTAATACGACAAACTAATTAAAATAAAACCTGCGACAGATTTTAATACGCCAACAGCCGTCGCCAATTCATACTGTAAATTTAATAAACCTGCACGATAAACCCATGTATCGATAATATCTCCTGTTGAATATACGAGAGGGTTATACAAGTTAAATATTTGATCAAATCCTGCATTTAGCACATTGCCTAAACTTAATACTGCTAATAAAACAGCAGTGGTACGAATTCCTGGTAAAGTAACATGCCATAGCATACGGAGCCTCGATGCACCATCAATGCCTGCTGCTTCATAAAGTGCTGGATTGATTCCGGTTAAAGCAGCTAAATATATAATCGTATTAAACCCAAATTCCTTCCACACATCACTACCTACCACTAAGAAAGGAAAGAGATCTGCACGACCAAAAAATAAAATAGGGTCAATACCGAATACTCCGATCAATTGATTAATTGGACCACCATACGCAAAAATATCCAGTAATACCCCACCTAAGATAACCCATGAAAGAAAATGGGGTAAATATACAATCGTTTGGAGTGACCTTTTTAGCCCCATATATCTTACTTCATTTAACATTAAGGCAAAGACGAGCGGAACGATGAGATTTCCAATAATCTTCATAACAGCAATAAATATCGTATTAAAAAACACGTTTACCGTATCACTTAATTCAAACATATACGTAAATGTTTCCAGTCCGACAAATTCCGAGCCAAAAACACCTTCTCCAGGATTGTAATCTTGAAAAGCAATCATGATGCCAAACATTGGTACAATACTAAATAAAGTTAGCCATACAAACCCGGGTATCAACATCAAATAATAATGCTTCGCAAAACCCTTAGCCTTCATGACATTCTACCTCCCCGATCAACTAAATCTTTCTTTCAAAACCAAACTGTAACGTTTTGAATTTTGTTGCGTGCTAAGTTTAAAGCACTCATTACTAAAAAGATGAAAGGAAACATATCCACCAGAAAATACGTCGTAGTTATGTTATTTGCACATCTACTTTTTTTAAAAAGCGCCGAATAATTCGACGCTTTTTGGTTTATTTATCACGGTGCTAACCGTCTGTAAGACCCCTACTGATCAAAGTCTCACTTTATTATTTGTTTACAACTTCTGCGACTTCTTCGGTAATCTGGTCTCCTCCTTGACTCTTCCACTCCTCAACAAACTGGTCAAAAGAGTCAAGTGGTTCTGTACCCATAATGATTTTTAAAAATGTTTCTTCTTCTAATTTTTTTAGATTAACCCATCTATCTTCCATAGTTTTCGTTTGAGAATAAATTAAGCTTTTAACACCCTTTATTTCCGTATCAACTAAAGGAGCCGTTCCTACTAACGCTGAATATGCCCTCGTCCATTGCCCTAAATTCGCCTGAGGATCCCAATATTGAATATCCATTTTGTCATATGGCTCTAATTTCACTTCATGAATCGTGTCCACATCGGATTTCAGCAATTTATAGGCAGGCATATCATAAAAATCTTCTGGCTCTTTCGTTCCTGCAAGCACTTCACGAAGCGCTACGGTTGTTACCTCCATTTCATCTGCAGGTGCATAAACAAGTCGTAGCGGATAATATCCAGGACCACCTTTACTAGGATCAAATTCAGACTCGTTAGCTAATAAATTATTTAAAATTTTCATCGCAGCTTCTGGATGTTCATACCCTTTTCGAACCACAACATATTGTGTTGTAGTTGTACTTAAGTGAGGTGTATATTCTCCATTGGCATCAAGTGGAAGAGCATATGATTGCCAGTTAGCGTCCGGATTATTCGTTACAGCATCTGTTATCGGACCATACGGCATCCAAAACGGTCCAAAGAACATGCCGGTATTTCCACTAATGACAGATTCACCAGAGTCCTCTCGCACACCCATTTCCGGATCAATTAACCCTTCACTGTACATATCCCGCAAAACAGATAAGGCTTCTTTCGTTTCTGGTAATATGGATCCGTAAACCGGCTGTCCGTCATCTCCTTCTATCCAATATCCTGGATAAGCGTGCAGCGCTGAAAATATCCCATCAAAACCATATAAATTGTTTGTGGACTCCAGAAAATTAGCATACAATTTATTACTGGTATCCGGTCCAGCTAAACCAATCGTATCATCCTGTCCGTTCCCGTCAGGATCTTGTTCTACAAAAGCTTTTGCTACTGCTTTAAAATCTTCAATGGTTTTTGGCGGTTCAAGACCAAGTTTGTCAAGCCAGTCTTTTCTAATCCATAAATTATGCACACCATCGGCACTAGCTTGTGAGTTAGGTATGGCCATGATCTTTCCATCAAAGGTAGCATTTTCAAGTGCAACTCCATTTGAACTATCGATAATTTCTTTAATTGCAGGAGATGCATAATTTTCATATACTTCTGTCAGATCGGCAATTTGATCGGCTTCTACCAGTTGTCTTAGTTCAACTGGACCTACAACCATCGCATCTGGTAAGTCATTACTCGCTATTGCAAGACTTACTTTTTGATCGTAATTAGATGGTGATGCGGTAAATGCATGCTCTACTTCAATATTTAAATTTTCCTTAACATGTCTTGTGTACTGGTTATCAAGTGGAGTATCACCATCTTGTAAACTGGTATCACTAGGATCGACTTCTTGACCGATCGCAATCGTAAGTGTTTCTTCATATGCACCAAATGGATCGGCCGGCTCAGAAGATGTTTCTGTTTCACTATTTTCCGGATCATTTCCATCATTTGATTCTGATCCTGCATCATCATCAGAACAAGCGACTAATACTAACGCCAAAAATAATAAAAATAAGTACTTTCTTAGCATCCTATTCCCCTCTTTTCCTTGAATTTTATTTTTCAATATAATCATAACAATAATGTAAGCGTATTCAATAAGAGGGTTGTTTCGAATAAATGGGGACAATTGTCCTTTTTAGATTATTTTAAATCTCTTCTATAAAAGGAAACAACATTTCCCTTACTATATGGAAACATTTGACCCCTTTTTATTTAATTTGCGATATTCACTAGGTAAAAGCCCTGTAGTCTGACGAAATACTTTACTAAAATATTTTATATCAGCATATCCGACCTTATCAGAAATAACGCCAATTTTTTCTCGCGTATATAAAAGATAATCCTTCGCTTTATTCATTCTCGCAATCCGAACATATTCATTAAATGTTTCACCAACTATATCTTTAAAACAAGTGGAAAAATAACTTCGACTCATATTTACTTGTTGCGCAATATATTGAGCTGTCAACGGTGAGGAAAGCTCACGTTCAATAATAGTAATAGCCTTTAAGATGCATTGGTTTGTCTCAAGCGAATAGGCTGGACTGAATACCGTCGTATATATGACTCGCTGAAATTGACTGAACCATTGCTCCAAATCACTCCAATAGTCCACTCCAACTGGGTGTGTAATCTCTTGAGGAAGAATATCTCGATATAATCGTTTATATTCATTAACAAGCCAGGATAACAGTTGCTCTAATTGACTCCCTGGAAAACGGGCCTCATATAAATCAGATAATAAACGCTTTAATTCTCGTTTATTTACTATCCATTCCGATGAAATTAATCTATCTTTCCAATTTTCCAGTTGTTGCTTCGTTACCTGTAATGGTTTGTGCAGACAATGAAATGATTGGACAGCTATTTGTCTATCATGGCTTACTTCATAAAACAATAACTGTTGATGATAAGGAGATGTACATTCCTTGATTTCATTAAAATCATCTTCTGTTTCTGGATAAACAAGAAGCAATGGACGGATATCATATGTTGTATCGGTCATTTTCTGTATGATTTCCTCAGGGGGGAATGTATCGCTTTTTACTAGAACACAATAATCACTCCATTTACAGATATTTTTCATATCCATAAACTCTTTTAGTGCCTTTTCAACAGCAAGAATTTTCTCTGATATCAGTGTATAACCACTAGTCCATGTTCCTTCTTCAGCGGTAGGTTTAGCAGATTGCTTTTCTGATTCCTTTTCAATCCTGTGCTGAATCCGAACCAAAATATCATCCATGTCATTACCATCCAACTCAATTTTTGCGATATAATCAATTGCACCTAACCGCATCGCTTCCTGTATATATTCAAAATCCTGATGTAAGGATAGTACGACAATAAAAATTTCTGGATATTTTTCTTTTACAATCCGAATAAGTTCTATTCCTGACATAATTGGCATCGCTAAATCGGTAATGATCAAATCCACATCATATTCTTCAATAAATTCCAAAGCTTTTTCTCCATTTTTGGCATCTCCAACTATTTTCATATCAAATTGTTCCCATTGAAAGGAAGAGATGAAACTTTTTCTAACTAACTTGTCATCTTCCACTATTAACACTTTAATCATTTGATATCACCCTTTATATGTGGTATTCGCAATCGGACTGCCGTTCCTTTACCAACCGTGCTATCCATTTCAATCTCTGCATAACTCCCATATGTTCTTTCCATCATTCTCTTGACATAATTCAATCCAATCCCCATGCCATTCTTTGTCTGCTTAAAAGTTTGATTATTTAGAATCTCGTCCATTTTCTCTCTCGTCATTCCTCTGCCATCATCACGTACTTCGATAACAATCATTTCACCGTTGAGATTAATTGTAATTTCTATTGTTCCTTCGTCCACTAACCCATGATACAGTGAATTCTCTACCAATGGCTGCAAGATAAATCTTGGGATAGGAGCTTGCAGAACATCTACCGGTACATTCACATTTGTCACATATTCGAAATCATACCGAATTTGCTGCAGCATTAAATATTGTTTCATCGAATCTAACTCTTCTTCAAGTGTTGATAATATCCCTAGTTTCCCCATGTTATAATAGAGTAATTTATTTAGAGAGGTTAATAGACTAGTAAGTTCTTTCTTGTCTCCGGAGATAGCCAACCACTTTGCGGTATCTAATGTATTCATTAAAAAATGAGGGTTGATTTGATGTTTTAATTTTTCTACTTCTAAGTCAGCACGTTTCCTTTCCTTTTGTTCGATCTCCTGAATCAGACTGACAATTTGTACTCTCATATTACGAAATCGGTTTATTAAATCAACAAATTCAGGTATTTTGGTATGGACAATTTCGGAATGAAAATTGTTGTTCCCCATTAATTTAATTTCATGACGAAATTCATTTAAAGGCTTGTATAGTGTCTTCCATAATAACAAGGAAACAATGAGACTGATAAGAACAAATAGAATGGCAATGTAAATCATCAAAATAACCCATTGATTCATTTCCTCGTTATACTCCGATATAGGGATTAACGCGACAATACTCCATCCTTTTTCCGCAGGCTCTTCAAACCAGTAAAATCCATTATTTTTACCATAACCTTTTTCATTGCCATTGAAGGAACTATTTACAGGAAAAGTAGCATTTTCACTATAGATGATATCTTTCGTATCATCTAAAATTATATAATCTGCATGATTCAATACATTGTCAACCTCTAAAAGATCCTTCGTTAAATCAAGGTTTGATTCTAAATAAATATATATGTCATCAGCATAGTTAACATCTAATTTTCTAGCTACAGACAGTACATATTTATCCTTGTATTGCTCCATACTTATGTGCGGACCGTAAGTATGCATGTTATATCCTTCATCCAATAACGGATCATTGTCTAATGAAAATTCTTCTTTGACTCCATGGTTATAAAATAGATACTCATCCTTTTCTTTTAAATAAAGTAACGATAAACCAATACCTGGATTACTGAAGGTAATCACATTTAATTCATTTTTTATCTCCTCATAAACTTTGACACGATCGTAAGATGGAGATGAATGTAAATAATCATCAAGCTTAAAGGTAAGATTTTCAGAAAAGGCAATTTGCTGAGCAACATAATTTAAGTCTTCTATTGTATTTTCCATCGACAAGCGGATTTGTTGTAAATTACTATTGAAGGTAGCATGTAATTTATTCGTTAGAATATTTGACATGGATTGATAGGAAAACATAATCGTGAACATGAGAAGTAAAAAAGTACTTAAAGCAAACACTAGCGAGATTCTACTTTTCAAACTTAACCTTTCAAAGAAAAGAATCACTCTACCAAATAATTGTTTCAAGTTATTACACCTCCTCGTTTTTTGATAGCGGTTACATAAAATGAAACTTCCATCAGGGTGTTATAGTCCCTTATTCCCCACTTAGCTTGAATTACCCGAATCTTGAAGTAGGGATTCTACGGACGATTAGCACCGTGATAAAAGTATAATTACAATAGCATCTTTTACATGTTTGTTCAAGGTACGTTATGATATGGTAATTTTAGTTGTACTTAAAATTTCTTTTTATTAGAATAATTGTATGAGCACATAGTCATATTCGGGTGGAGGATAAATAATGTACGATACAATTGTAATTGGAGCTGGTCAAGCTGGTCTTGCAATCGGCTACTACTTAAAAAATGCCAATCAAAACTTCTTGCTTATAGATAAAGAAGGTGAAGTTGGCGCAAATTGGAAAGAAAGATATGATTCATTAGTTTTATTTACACCACGAATGTATAGTTCCTTACCTGGATTACCTGTAAGTGGAGATAAACAAACATAATGAGATTATATTTTATTGGATTACCATGGCAATTTAGACGTGGATCTGCATTATTACAAGGTGTAGGATATGATGCAGAATATATTGTAAACAAAATTAGTAAATAATCATTTGGCTAACGCAGTTTCTTGTACAAAGTAAAGGGTGGTATGATGCAAATCAAAGCAAGACTTACCATAACGCTTATTATTATTCTTTTATTGTCAACTTCTTGTGCTACAGAGGAAAAAGTAACATATAACGGAAGAACTTATAATAATCCTGTTATTTATACTGCAGATAAGTTTATTGAAAAGTATGGGCAAGTAGAGCTACTTGAAGATAAAGTAAATGGAATGGAAGTTATGATTTCTGAAGATGGAGAAAAAGTATTAAAAAAATATAAAACAGTCCCTACACTTCTTTTTCTAAAGAAAAATGATGAAGAATTTTTGGTTTATACTTTACAAGGTGGGCCTTAATCCTATGGGGGTAGAATTTTAAATAAAGCACAGATAACAGTAACACGGACATTTATTCCGTTATATCTGGTGAGAACAATGATATTTGGTTGTTCATGGACATCTGTTCCGTTATTTAACAAAATAGAAGTAGATTTCTTAGGAATTTAAGTAAATAACGAACTAGATGTCCACTTAGACCTTAAAAATAGCTTTTTTAATACAAATAACGAATCAGATGTCCGACTAAAGGAGAGCATATTACACAAAAAGATTGCCAAAGATTTGTTGGGAATGTCTCTTTTCTACACAAAAAGTGTTAAACTAAATGTTGCGGTTATAAATATTACTTTAATAGTGAGTAGGTGGACAACATGATTGAGATAAAAACATCTTCAGTTAGTGATGGAGAATTCAATAGAGGGGTATTTGCAACAGTTGATATCAAAAAAGGAGAGCTTTTACATGAAGCACCTGTGATTGCTTATCCAAACGATCAGCATCAACACATTGAGAAAACATTACTCGAGGACTACGCTTTTGAGTATGGTATGAACCATTCTGCTATTCTTCTTGGTTATGGAATGTTATTTAACCATTCTTATGAACCTAATGCAGATTATAAGATTAATTTCAGCAATCACACATTTGAATTTTATGCTTTCACAGATATAAAAGCTGGAGATGAGATTCTAATTAATTATAATGGTGACGTTGATAACAAAGATGAATTATGGTTTAATCAAGATTAAAATGGGCCAATAAAGTAAACAGTTTTCTTCAAGCAGGAAAACTGTTTTTTTATTGAAATAGAAGTATTGAATTTATAAATAAGTGGAGATGATTTAGGTTTGCCTATTGGAAAACGCATTCCATGTATCGGTACTTTCGACATGTTAAAATGATGTATTTTAAGACGATGATTGACAAAAATGATCGTCAAATCCACCTCTCCCTATTGAAGTAAGGCTTTCACCTTCTCTATATTCGCCTCAATTTTATCTGTTATCTCAAAACCACGATTGTTATGGTATTTACTCAATTCGTTCGCTTCTAGACGCTGATTTACAGTTAACATCCTCTCATATGTTTCCACAGCTATTTCTGCATACCTATTATTTTCTTGCGATTTAACTAAATCAACGGAAATTGATATGATCGCTTGATAAATTCTTGAATCAAATGGATCTAGTTCTAATGCACGCTTATAGTGATTCAATGCTTTCTTCTTTTCATTGATTTTTTCCAGTAATACACCAGATTGAAACATCACTTGCGAGTTTAAAGGTTCTAATGTAGCCATATTATCTACCGCATTTTTTATGATAGAGTCGTTTACTTCCATTTCATCCTGTTGATCTATTAACGTTTCGCTTAACTGATACCAGTATTCTGTATCAAATGAATTATAGCTCGTCGCCTTTACAAGATATTGTTCTCGTTCTACTAGATTTTCCTTATCCATCGCTTTTTGATAGGCAATATCTGCTTGCATAAACCGATAGGAAAAGATGAGTGCAAATAATAGAATAACAGCATACATTCCTAAAGTATAGAATGGTAATTTTTTTGGTTCGTTTGGTTTAGTAGATGTTTTTAAACCTATTGCCATTAACCAGAAAATCATGAAAACAACAAAACCAAAGGCTAAATTAAAATCAATAAAGCTGTGAGCAAAAATTGTACATAAACTTAATAAAATCGCAATATATATGGATCGATCGTCCGCATCGCGCATATTTTGCCATATTCGAACCAAAAAGTAACCTAAAATGCAAATAATGATAAGAAATCCTGGATAACCAATATCTACTATTATTTCTACAAATTCATTATGAATTTTCTTAGCTTGATAAGGTAATTGCTGATAATCACGATATATCGATTCCCAAGCTTTCCCTCCGTATCCTGTCCATCGAGCATCTGAACTAGCCTCTATTGCGTCTTCTAACATGAGTACTCTTTCTCTAGCAGTCGAGCTACCGCTAATACTAGTAATTCTCTCTTGTAAACTAGCAGGTAGTTGTTTGTAAAAGAACCCTTGGTTACCAATATCTAAGATTAGCAAAGTACCACATAAAACAATAACCAAAGGCAATATACTACGATGGATCTTATTACTTTTTAAAGGAGACCATTTATCTTGTCTGAAAATCCACCAAATCAGCAAAAAGGATATCAGTGACATAACAACTGTAGTGACACCTGATAGCATCTGATTACCAGTTTGTAAGATAATAAATACAAACAAGCCACTCAGTATGGTAATCATCGAATACATTATGTAACGTAATTGAAGCTGAAAGGAAAAGAAGCAAATACCAATCAGCCAAATAAGGGGAAAAATCAGATACATTCCCCTTGAATATGATTCTAAGAAAGTCACTATAAAAGCAGTTAATGGAATAGAGTAAAAGAATACATATCGCCAATCTTGCTTTTTGCCAAGCAACATGACAAGCCCGAACATATAAAAAGCAATCATAACCATTCCAAAGGTATTGGGATATTGAAAGACACCAGCAAAGCGACCTTTAATAAATGCCCCCGGATAATTTGCCAATCCAAATTGATTGAGCAGCATGTGATAAGCAATCATTACACCAGAAAAATAAAAAATATAAGGAGCAAGTTGTCTTATGTTGTGGTGTTTAGTTACACTCCAATATAATAGATAAAAAAAGCTAATATAAGTTGTCCAGCGAAACACCATTTCAAACGCGCCATTAGGATGTTTCGCTTGAATTAGTGAAAATATGTAACAAATGGGAATGAACAGGATCAGTACTATATCATTCCAAGCAGTAAAATCGCGATAATATAACACCCTAACCAGCAACAAAAACGTAAGTAAATAAATCACCATATGTATCGGATAAAAATCCGTATCAAAATACAATCCCTGTTGAAAAGGAGTAATCATGAAAAGAATCGCAAGAAATATAAAGAAAAACCAACGCATCGTAAACCTCCGTTAACTAAGTCAAAGGGACAAATTAAATGTCCCATTATTCAAGATCATCATAAACACGTTTTCGATAATATTGTTGTAACGTTTTTGTGATTGCCCCAACATTACCGTGGACAGGCTTCTCATCTATTTGGATAATCGGCACTACCTCCATTGGTGTCGCAGTTAGAAAACATTCGTCAGCATTCTCTAATTCCTCTACTGCTATTTCCCTTTCTTTAACCGGTATGCCTAATTCGCCTGCGAGCATCAGTACTTTTTTTCTAGTAATACCACCAAGAATATATTGATTAGTTGGGTGCGTATGAATAATACCATCTTTAACCATATAGAAATTGGAAGCTCCACATTCACGGATAATACCATCTCGATGGAAAAGAGGTTCATAATAGCCTTGGCGTTGTGCTTTTGTTCGTGCTAACACATTCCCTAGCAAATTCAATGACTTAATATCACAGCGTAGCCAGCGAATATCATCTTGCAAGGTAACCTTCACACCTTTTTCCCACATGTCAACAGGCTGGTCAAAACGGTCAATCGTCGCATAGAAAATCGCATCTAATTCTTCCATATAAATATGATCCCGAGGCTGCATCCCTCTGGTTACTTGTAAATAAACTTTACCGTCTATTGTGAATTGATTTTTTTCAATAAGTTGTTTTAATAGTTGTTTGATATCGTCGCGGGAAAATGGAGCACGAATTGCCAATTGTTCCATCGAATAAAATAAGCGATCTAAATGCCAGTCCAGGACATGCAGTTTCCCATCATATATACGAATAACTTCATAGACACCGTCTCCAAATTGATAGCCACGATCTTCAAAAGAAACCATTGCATTTTCCGATTTACGCTCCACTATCTCCTTGTTCCATAGCATGTAATCTGTCATTCCCAATTCCCCCTTAGTGGTTTCATTTTATCATATGTGTTAAAAGAATTGTTTAGCCTTTTATTTCTGGAGGTAAGAAAAGCGCAGAGCGCCCGTTTTGAAACGTAGCGACTTCAGAATCAACTGAGATAAAGGAAATCACGGTGAGGTTACGAACCGATGATGACTTTCACTTAAAGGTATAAGTGCGACTATGCCTCTGGTTATCACCAATCGGCAACTCTTCTTTCTCGTAGGGCGATTCGTAAGTTCGCCTAGTTTTTGGACGATCGGAACTAGACATCCGCGCAAATTTTATAAAAAAGAACAGAGTTGTCTCTTCTTGAGAGACAACCCTGTCTTCTGACTCGACTTGTTATTGTTTTCTACGTTGATAGATGAGAATTCCTGCTGCGATTAGGAGTAGTATGACTCCGAATAGCAAATAGTTATATATGCTAGTTGCTGTATCCGGCAGTTGGGATTCACCTGTTTCTTCTTTTTCTTCTAACAGATTTTCGTCGACTTCCATAACAGTAAAGGTACTGAAATGGTCTACATCAAATTGAAATGTCCCTGCTTCTTCGTTGTATCTTCCTTGAAAAAATTGATTACTGCCATCTTCCGCTAAGTATACACCACGTAGCAATGACGGATCATCTATAAGTTTTTCATCTACCTTGAAGGTTAACGTCACCGGTGAATCAAACTTAGTGATCGAATTGCCATTTTCATCGGTAACGTCGAATCTATAAACTGGTGCAACTAACTTCATTCCCTCTGGTAAATTCATATTTATATCTTGTTTTTCTAACCCTAAACGAATAGCTTTACCATCAGCATTATCAAGCGGCAGTGATACTTGAACATCTTTTTGTTTCACTACCAATGGAAGAGATTGATATTGCTTCACCTCTTCTTTCGATAGTGTAACACTAATCCGGTCTTCCTGATCTTCCTCTTCCGGTACTTCTAATAAGATCTTCTTCAAATGTGGCACTTTCTCAAAAACATGTTCCGGAATGCCTACTTCTTTTCCAGGCTTACCTGGGATGTTTGGTTTTTTACCAGGAGCTGAAGGCTTATCATTGGAATTATTTCCCTTGCCTTCTTCTTTGTCTTCATCTTCATTATCACTAGGTTGATCTCCTTCACCTGGTTCTGTTGGCTCTTCTTCTTTATTTGTAATGCGAATCACAGCAGATGTTAATGGAGCAAGTTCAATAGCATTTTCACTTATCGATACTCCTTCTGGTTCTGTAATTGCTCTTGTACCAGCCTGGGACCCATCGACAATCACTTCTCCTGCAGAAAGATCTTCATCCAATGTTAAACTTCGTTCTTGATCATCTGCATTAGCAAATACATAATACGTTTCATCTCCACTGGAATCTTCCGCACGGTAACCAATCACCAAGTCTTGCTCTGCGATCTCGGGAGCTTCAATCAACGACACATTTTTATTCACCTGCTCCATTGTTGCTAGACGGAATGCATCTGTTGAACGACGCAGTTCGATTAGACCTTTTGTATAAGCAACTGTAGTCGTTTCAATTGGATATGCTTTCTGATTTGTAGCCTTTTCCCATTCAAATTTATTAATCGCATCTGTTGAATCATAGGAATCATGAATGAAATACGGATATTCGAAAGGTTCACCATTTTCATCTATTAAGAACGTTGATTTGTTTGGTGCCTCTGCAACTTCTCCTTTGTAATCTTCATGGCGGAACTGTTTTGTACGACCATATTCCTGACCAGCATGAATAAAAGGAGTACCCTGTGATGTCAATACCATCAGATTGCCTAATCGTATACGCTTATGAATTTCTTTTGTATGATCTTTTGGATCTTTTTTGATCGATTGGGCTATGACATCATGTAAGGTTAAATTATCGTGTGCTGCAATATATGGCACAACATCCCCTGGGTCATCTGCTGTAAAATTGCCAGGATTCGCTGTCACATTGTTGAAAATCGTTTGAATATTACGTGCTCCTCCAGTAATAAAACGTGGTTGCCCCTCACTCCCAAAACCAGATTTCAATTCATTACGGAATTCGTCAGAGAAGGATGCCACACTATTTGTATCCTGCATCCAATCTTGATCAGCTGGTTGAACATCGGGATAATTTTCATCTCCGGCAAAAGTTCTCCAGCCTTCTCCAATCATTAGGATATTCGGGTTGAGTGCTTTGGCTTCATCATAGGCCATTTGAATGCTTTCTGCATCATGATCACCCATCATATCAAAGCGGAAGCCATCTACTTTAAATTCACCTACCCAATACTTAATCGAATCAACTAATATTCGTCGAGCCATTTTATGCGTTGTACCTAAACGACCACCACCAAAGCTTTCACGTGGCGTACCATCCGCATTCATAAAATGATAATAATTCGGTTCTAAATCTTCCAAAATATTTACCCGTGCTGTATGGTTGTAAACAACATCTAATATAACACCCATACCTCGACGATGAATCTCATCTATTAGCAACTTGAATTCTTCTATTCTCTTTTCAGGGTCTGTCGGGTATTCTGAATACATACCAGATAAAGAGAAATAACTATGCGGATCATAGCCCCAGTTATAGTTATTACCTTCTGAAGAATAGTCTAATAGACGTTGATCTTTATTTAATTCATTGGAAAAATAATAGCTCATCACTGGCAAAAGTTGAATATGAGTCACACCCAGATCCTCAATATAGTCCAGTTTTTCGATAAAGGACGCAAATGTTCCAAACTTAGATTCTAGTTCTTCATCAATACTTGGATCTGATGTAAAGTCCCGGACATGGATTTCATAAATAACCGCATCTTCTCTTTTTTTAAATCCTTCTATATTTGCATATTCCAACTTAGGACCAATAGCATCAGTATCTACTATTGCTGCTTTGCCAACTTGAACGTCTGGATCACTGCTGTCCCAGGCTGCCATCGACTTCGCATATGGATCCAACGCTAACACTGTCTCACCATCTCGTTCAATAGCAAAATGATAATAGTAACCTATTAAGTTATCTAATCCTGTGTTCTCTTGATGTAAATCTACTTCCCATACACCTTTTTCTCCACGAGTCATCTCAATATCGTCTTTGATCACTTGCTTAGGATCATCTTTATCATAAAGGATAACCGATATATGATCAGCACTTGGTGACCATACTTTCAAGGTCGCATTCGATTGATCATGAACCTCTAATCCCAATTCACCATCATAGCCATACATTTCATCTTTTAAGCGCCAGCCGATCGATGCAGTTACGCTTTTGTTTTGATACGCAATCGTAAAAGGCGCCTTATCTAAATGAAAATCACCATTTAACAAAACGGTATTGTTGTCCTCGGAAATCGTGACAGAGTTAATCCCTACATCCTGGCCCTCTTTATCACTAATTGTGATTTCTTCCGCAAGTATTTCCTGAGATAAACCTGTCACCGATGTAAAGCCAAGCTCAATTTGCTGATCAGATAACACTTCTCCTTTTACTAACCCTTCTTCTTTGACGAAATAAGGATTCGTATAAACCGTGTTATCATCTTTTCGCACGAAGATCTGACTATGATCATCTAAATTTTCAAATGTGTAATCACTCGTCTGCCAATCTGTTTGCTTATTTAAGAAAAGGAAGCCGATCTGACTTGGTTCCTCTGCTAATGGCAGGTCCACATAAGACCCTTTTAACCCGATCCGCTCATCAGATAAAGAATGGGCTCCATCTGGCCAATTATCTGTTGGCTGTGCGACATCCCCCCACGTCCAAAGACCCAAATCATTATACGAGCCTTCTTCCTGGTAGAAATTCACACGAACCTCCCCTTCATTATCTAGTGGTTGATAATAATAAACCTGATAATCCTCCGTAAGCCAGACCTGATTCATTTCCGGTGAAAGAACCTCGACCATGATATCACCAGATAAATTGTCCCCATTTGTATGATTAATTAGCATGCCGACTTGTTTTGCGTTCTCTACTAATTCCACATCCACATATCGACCATATTCCGTTTGATTAACCTCTTCAAAAGAGGAAGCCGCACTTGGCCATGCACCAACATCTTCAGATTTTGTTGCTACATCTTCCCAAACCCATAAACCTAATTCGTCAAAACTTTCGTTATTTCCCGGGAAATGGACACGCAAATGCCCTTCAGGTATTTCACTTGTTGCTGGTTGTTCATTAGGTTCTTCTTCTGCTTCGCCAGCGAGAACCGTCCCATTTTCGACTGTTAACAGAAGTGTTCCACCATCCGCCATACTAGGGATAGGTAAGGTAATGACATATTCACCTGCTTGATTTTCTGTTGGCTCATATGTTTTGTCATAATAGTGATCTGTAATTGTTGTCGATGCTTGATCCACTTTTAATGATATACTTTGTGATTCTTCTTTAACATTTAGACCAACATAGACATTGTCACCTTGATATACACGTTCAAATAAAAGGAATTGTTCTTGATCTGAGCCAGCTATTTTTTGGCGGGACCCTTTTGCAAAAATGTCAGAATGCTCTTCACGGAACGATAACATCGATTGATAGTGGGCTAAAACATCATTTCCTTCTACACTATCCCAGTCAAAATTGTATCGATTGTCATACTCCGGCCAGTTGTTCGCCCCTGATTGACCTAATTCCTCTCCATAATAAATAACCGGTTGTCCTTTTGCTGTCATCTGTAAAGATGCCGCTACTTTCAGTTTCCCTTCATCACCACCAAGACTATATAAGAAGCCGTCTTCATCATGACTACCTAAAAATTGACCAAGCATTGCTGTATTATCAATTTTTTGGTTTCTTGCTATCAGTGTTTCATTGGCGCTGTCCAAATCACCGTTCACAAAATTTTTGGCAGTTCCTTTGAATTCAAAGTCCAACAGGGAGTCCATCATTCCAGAGCGAAGATACCCTTGATCATCATGTTGACTAGCACCCCAAGCTTCACCTATTAGTTGAAAATCTGGCTTTTCTTTTGTTAATTGATTGCGGAAATGCTGCCAAGTAGTCCCGTCCACATGTTTAACTGTATCAACACGATAATACGCTAATGAATTACCGTTTGCTGTTGTGGACTTCTTGATCCAATTCTTCTGCCATTCGACAAGTTGTTCACGGACTTGCGTTTCCTCTGTTTTAAAATCTGGTAAACCGGATAACTCCATTTTTTCATCGCCAGAACTCGAGGTCTCACGTAACATACCGTCAAAGCGGGCACGGTCTTCATTAGTTGGATATCCTGGTGGCGCATTTGTTACAGATTCTTTCAAGCCATAACCAGCATGATTTAAGACGACATCTGCCATAATCTTAATATCACGTTCAGCAGCTGCGTCAATCAGTGCATGAAATTCTTCTAATGTACCTAAATGAGGGTTTAATTTTTCAAAATTTTTCGCCCAATAACCATGGTAAGCGAAATAGGAGCCCTCAGAAGCGTTGTAATTCACATCATATCCGACATTTTCAACAATTGGTGTAATCCAAATTGTGTTAACCCCTAATTCATCTAAATAATCTAACTTATCCATAACACCCTTAAAGTCGCCACCTTGATACGTTCCTCGTTGATTATCAAAACGATCATAATTTAAACCATATGGGTCATTATTGTTTTTGTTACCATCATAAAATCGATCCGTCAACATAAAGTAGATAACCGATTCATCCCAGTCCACATTACTTTCTCCACCAGCTCTTGCTTCAACAGTAGCAGTTACCTCTGTCTTGTATGTACCGCCGTCTTCATCTACTACTGTAACCGGGATCGCTTTTTCACCTGGTTCGATATCATGTCGAACAGATAATGTTACTTCATTTAACTCAGGTGAGATAGCCAGCCGTTCTTTACCACCTAATGCCGTCGTATCCGCATAAATAGAATGGATTTCCTGTTCTGAGTTATTCGTAATATCTACTGATAATACCGCATGTTCATTGTAAGTAAAGGCACGATTAACAGAACCGTCTACTTTGATATCGTGTTTACCCTCTTGCTCTTCCGGTACTTCTTCCTCCACATCTGTCGCAACATAATATGGATTAGTAAAATACCCCTCGACACCCTCTTTCAAGAAAATTTGCTGATGGTTGTCGAAATCAGAAAAAGTCATATCAGATGTTTGCTCTGCAGTATCATCTCTTTTCACCAGCAGAAAACCAAGAGACCCTGGATTTTCCGTCAGTGGAACATCAACATAGGCACCATATCGCCCGACTTGTTCATTAGAAAAAGGCTGAGCATCTGTTGGCCACGTCTCTGGTGCATCGATTACGTCTCCCCAAGTCCATACTCCCCATGGCTCATAAGATTCTGCTTCTGAGGAAAAATGAACTCGCAATACATTTTGCCCTAAATCTGCAGGTTCGTAATAATATATCTGACCTTCTGTGCTAATCCAAACCTCGTTCATTTGCTCAGATAAAACATCAATCGAAATATCCTCAGTCAGTTTTTCACCTGAACGGTTATTAATCACAAGACCAATATTCTCTGCGTCATCTTTGATCTCGACATCCACATATGCTCCATAGTCATCTGTTCCACCATCTTCAAACCAGATACCATCAGGCCATTCACTAACCTGATCAGAAGGATTTGTTACATCTCCCCATAGCCAAGCCCCGATATCTGATAAAGCATAGTCAGCATAATCATAATGAATACGTAAATGTCCATCCGCTATTGCGTCTGAACCTGTTTCTTCTGCCTGAACCGGTTGAACTGGCGTAAATCCAGTAAATGAACTGAGAAACATTAACATCACCATAAAAAGCACTAATGGTTTCCTTCTTCTTCTCTTTACCAACAAATCATTCCTCCCTGTTCTGTGCAATATTCATGAAACACTCATGCAACTTTGTGAAATCGTTTGCATAAACATAACAAAAAATATTGCACCCATTTTAGTTAAAGATAGTGCAATCGTTTTCTTATACAAGAATACAATATCTAAAATGAAAACGCAACCATAAATTTTAAAGTTAAAAACAGGGAAAAAACTTCATACCGTAGAAATTTCTCCCTCCTTAAGATAATTAAACTTTCAGGATAATTTTACCGATATTTTTGTTTGCTTCCATATGTTTATGGGCGTCGGCTGCTTCGGTGATTGGGAAAGTAATATCGATTACTGGTTGGATCGTACCTTGTTCAAAATAGTCGATCGCCTTTCTGATAAAATCTTTGCTAAGTCCTGCTTTATAATCGTCACTTCTTGGCGTAAGCAATGTTCCTGTTAATTGAATTCTTTTTGCCATTAAATCCATTAAGGGAACTTGATTTACTATATTGCCACCAAGTACGCCAATTAATACCCATCTACCATCGACATCGATACTCTGGTAATTTTTCTCCCAATAGCTTGCCCCAACAAAATCGAGGATTAGGTCGACACCTTTTTGGTTAGTCGCTTGTAATACTTCTTCGGCGAAATCCTGCTCCTTGTAATTAATCACCGTATCGGCACCCAGTTTACTACAATAGTCCAGTTTCTCTTTTGAACCAGCTGTTATGATTACTTGTGCATTGGACATCACTTTGGCTAGCTGAATCGCAGCTGTACCGACTCCACTACCTCCTGCATGAATTAAAACCGATTCGCCTTTTTTTAAATTACCTATCCAATATAACGTTTGAAATGCTGTTAAAAATACCTCTGGTATTGCAGCAGCTTCTTCAAAGCTTAGTGAATCAGGAATCTTCATCGCTCGACCTGCTGGCATGGCTGCTTTTTCGGTATATGCACCGCCATTCACCAACCCCATAACACGATCACCCTTTTTAAATTCCTGATCGCCATTTGTATCTGCCACTACACCTGCTACTTCTACTCCGATGATCGGATTGTTTACATAACCTAATCTGCCTTCGCGATTTAAAATATCCGTTCGATTTACTGCTGTAGCGTGTACTTCAATTAATAAATCACCAGCCTCTAATTTTGGATCTGGCATTTCTGTATAGATTAATTGATCCGCTCCACCTGGTTCTTTCGCTATAATTCCTTTCATTTAAATCCTCCTAGTCAACGATATATATCTTCATGTAGAAAAACAAACCTCTTTATCTATTGGTGATTTAAGTACCTTTTAAAGATTAGATAATTATTTATTGGTTTTTTGATTTATTCAACAAATCCCCGCGCTGGCTGCTTGGATATGTTAATTATAATAAGTTGTCTATCTAGGATAGTAACTCTATATTTATAAAGCAGAAACAACCTACTCTAAGCTTTTCGATATGCTCTACGTTCTGCATATGGCACACATTTATAACAAACAGGAATTTTTTCATCCTTATCATTGTAGTAATAACTTGGTTTAACAGGCTTCTTCCCACAAACACCACAATTTTTCCGACGAAATATTCGTGAAAGAAACTTCATATTATCTCTCCTTATCACGCAAGTTTAAAGTGACAATACATATTATCCATTATAACTCATAAATTTCTATCGGTAACTTATCAGGGTCTTGAAAAAAGGTAAAGCGTTTATTCGTCATTGGATCTACTCTTATTTCTTCTACTAGAATCCCTTTTTCTTCGAGAATGGCTACAGTTTGTTCGACATCTTCCACCGAAAAAGCGAGATGTCTTAACCCACATGCCTCTGGAAAACTTGGCCGCTCTGGTGTGTTTGGAAAGGAAAAAAGCTCAATAACATATCTATCATGCAAAGCCAAATCTACTTTATATGAATTCCGTTCTTTTCGATAAACCTCTTTCATTACGGACAACCCTAATTTATTCACATAGAAATCCTTCGACACCTGATAATCAGAACAAATGACTGCAACATGGTGAACACCTCTAAACATACCAATACTCCCCCTTATAAAGTGAGACTTATCAGGGTGTTAACCTCCGTAAAACCTCCACTTAGCTTCTTTGATTTACTCGAACCTCGAAATGGGGGTTTTACGGATGATTAGCACCATGATAAATGTATTATCAGACCTTATTTTACACAAAAAGCACCTCAGATGGATAGAGATGGTATCCCAAATGGTGAAATTTGAATGATAGTATTTTCGTTTATATTTCAATTAGTTCTTTACAAAGAACAAAAAACTAATACTTTACCGTTCTATATACAACATTAATAAACATAGCGTGTTCGCCAATTTCACCGAACAATTAGAAATACAGAACAAATATATATCTAAGACGATTGGAAATTAATAAGGTATCCAAATAGAAGTCTATTCCAACGAAAAGATGCAAGATTCAAAGAAAAAATAGAATTAACAGAAAGGTGAGAGGAGCAGTGCCCCCCTCTTACTCACGCCATAATTGTTCAAGGATGATAACAAGAGCAGTTCCAACCAGGAGGCCGTTACTCATAATATTCTGAATGATTAATGGAAGTTCAGAAAATACTTCAGCTGGCAGAAACATAGTTCCCATTCCAATTAAATAGGCAATTCCTAGTATTGTCATTCGTCTGTTATCCAATGGTTGAATGGTGACGTTTCGTATCGCCAATCCAACAAGCTGTACGAAGGATGCCATCAATGCAGCATTTGCAATTGGTGCTGGAATCGCGGAGATAAAAGAAACAATCGGCGGGAAAAAGGCAACCATCATTAACAAAAAGGACGCATAGACAAACGGTGATTTCCGTTTTTGACCGGTTAATCCGATAAATCCTGCTGAAGTGGACAATGGTACATTAGCAATGGATGAAAATACCCCTGCTAAACCATGATTGATTCCAAAAATCGTTGTCCCGTGATTAATTTCCTGACGTCGGTCCTTTCCGTCATTCCCTAAAATTTGATCAACAGCAACAACAGATGCGACAATATTCGAAATTAGGATCACTGCAGTCAGAAAAGCGATCGGGATTACACTAACATTGAAGCTTGGCATACCAAAAGCAAACAATTCCGGTAAAGCAAATACCTTCACATCACCGATAACAGGTGCTTCTCCTTCGACCAGAATAAAAATAATCCAGCCAATCAAAATGCCGATGAACATAGAATAACTTTTCATCCATCCTCTGGCAAAGAATGATAAACCTAATACCACTAAAAAAGTAAAAGTAGCGATCAATGCTTCCTTTACTTGAATATTGCTCGATTCACCTTGCAGACCGAGCATCCCCTTCAAAAAGGTTCCACTCAACTGTACGGTCAGCAAGAAGAAAAAGGTCCCAGTTACAAGCGGTGTAAAAATCGGCAAAATAAATTGAGCAATTTTAAAGAATCCAAATATCAATAAAAATACACCCGTACATATCATCGTTGTCTCCAGTAACTGAAGTGTTCCATCAAGTGATGTACCATTTTGCAAGCCTGTAGCGGCCATCACCGAAAAAATACTGATCCAAATCCCAGCAGGTCCTTCCATGATCGGCATTTTGTGTCCTATGATACTTTGCAATAACGAAGCAAGTCCCACTACAAAAAAGGTCCGTTGCATCAGTCCTGCAACTTCAGTAAAGCTCATATCAAAAATGCCTCCAACCACAATTGGTAAAGCAACAGAACTGGCTAAAAGAAATATAAACCATTGAATGGTTTCCATCGACGTTTTCATTAACTTTTGTTTATCCAATATTAACGCTCCTACTCTATCCGTTATCACTTAAAATATCATATCATGATGTAACATAATAAGAAATACTAGGTACACCCCGACCGGCCCTTTTATGTACTAGATAAAAACTACGGACCAATGAAAACTTTCTGAGTGAGACTTTACTCCATTCTTTCCAAATAGAGTGCTGGAATACCGCTTTGGCAGAATACTGTTCTTTCCGCGGGCTCAGGCTTTTCATTAACCTAGTAAAAAAACCACTTTACCAAGTAAGTTTATGATACATTATTTACTTTTTAATAAAATACTCGATACCACCAAAAATTGCTGATATCGAGTATTAATCTAATTAAAAGCGAGATGTTATCATTTTTTGTTTCGTATAAAAGGCAACTCCATCTTTACCATTCACATGCAGGTCACCATAAAAAGATTGCTTATTCCCTGAGAAAGGGAAAAATGCCATTGGAGCAGGGACACCTATATTAACGCCGAGCATGCCGGCATCAATTGTCTCGCGAAATTCTCGAATACTTCGAGCATCATTCGTAAACAAACAAGCACCATTAGCAAAATGAGACTTGTTTGAAATCGTAATGGCTTCTGTTACATCCTTAGCCCGTACAATTGATAACACTGGAGCAAAAATCTCTTCTTGCCATATTTTCATCGAGGTGTTGACACGATCGAATACTGTCGGACCTATAAAGAAGCCATCCTTACCTTCTCGCTCTCGTCCGTCTAATAACAGGTCCGCACCTTCTTCAATCCCCTTCTCAATATAACTAATGGTTCGCTGTTTATGCTGTTCTCGAATAACTGGTCCTAAGAAGACTTGTTCATCTAATCCATTTCCAATTGTCACATTACGAGAAGCTTCAGCTAACTTTTCGGCTAATTGATCAGCAATCTCATCAACCGCGACAACTACCGAGCATGCCATACAACGCTCACCCGCAGAACCAAATGCAGCATTTTTGATTTGCTCCACCGCAACATCTAAATCAGCATCAGCCAATACAATCGAGTGGTTTTTTGCGCCCGCTAACGCCTGAACTCTTTTTCCGTATTTCGCTGCGGTTTGATAGACATATTCAGCTACTGGCTGCGAACCGACAAAGGAGATGGCATCCACTTCTTCATGCTCTAACAACCCGTTTACAACATTTTCTGCTCCATGCACGAGATTAAACACACCGTCAGGAAGCCCTGCTTCTTGTAATAATTCCGCCAGTCTTACTGCTAATAATGGCGTTTTCTCAGAAGGCTTCAATACAAAGGTGTTACCACACGCTATTGCAAGTGGGAACATCCAGCATGGTACCATCATAGGGAAATTGAAAGGGGTAATCCCACCAATAACCCCTACAGGATATCGGAACAACTCCGAATCAAGGTCTGTCGCAATTGTTGACAACGTTTCTCCTTTCAATAAACTAGGAGCACTTGTTGCGAATTCCACACATTCGATTCCTCTTAACACCTCACCACGAGCTTCCTTCAAACTTTTTCCGTTTTCTTCTGTGACAATTTGTGCCAACTCCTCTTGATGTTCGACAAGTAATTGTTGATAACGAAACAGAATACGTGCTCGTTTCGGAACAGGAGTACGTCTCCAGGAGCTGAACGCTTCTCGTGCCACCGATACAGCTTGATCCACATCTGTCTCGGATGAAATCGGAACCTGTGCTAACGCTTCTTTTGTTGCTGGATTCGGCACCTCTTGAAATTGATCAGAGGATGCCGAAACCCATTTTCCTTGAATAAAATTTTTTAAGAGCTGTACCATTATTCATTCATCCAATCCGGACGGTGAAATCCTTGGAACTGTTCATCAATCACTTCTTTAAAATGATCGGACTCAACCGCTTCTTTTATATCTGCCACATACTGATCGTCAATATTTTCGGTGTTCACAACGACACGATTAATAATATTTTCTGGCAATTCATCGCGAGCTAAGGCTGTCGTTAAATCAATACCTGCTGAAATCGCAAAATTTCCATTTATCGCTGCTACATCAACTGAATCTAATGTCCGTGGTAATTGTGCCGCTTCAACAGGCTCGAACTTTAAATTCAAGGGATTACTTGTAATATCTTTTTCAGATGCTTTCAATGGATCAACATCTTCGGAAAACTCAATAAGACCATTATCCCGTAATACAGTCAGTCCTCGTGCTAAATTGGTCGGATCATTAGCAACTGCTACCGTGCTACCTTCTTCAATATCCTCTAATGAATCATAACTATTCGAATAAATGCCGATTGGAGCGGTTGGCACTGTAATCACACTCGATAACTCCATATCATTCTCCTCAGCAAATGCCTCCATGTAAACGAGGTGTTGGAACAGATTCGCGTCCAAAGAACCATTGTCTAGAGCTTTATTTGGCTGTACATAATCATTAAATTCTTTGATTGTCACGGTGTATCCTTTTTCTTCTAAATATGGTTTAACCCCTTCCTCCAACATATCACTATATGGAATGGTTCCACCTAGTACTAACTCCTTTTTCTCTTCTGTTGCATTTCCTTCATCTGATCCACACGCCGCTAATAAACTAATAACTATTATAAATAAGATTAATTTTTTCATTCTATCATTCTCCCTATTTTTTATTGACAGCTTTCGCTAAAAAGTCTCCAAAGTATTGAATAAACTGTACTAATACAATTAACAAAATGACCGTAGTAAACATTACCGTATCATCATAGCGATAATAACCATATCGAATTGCCAAATCCCCGATACCGCCACCACCAATTGTGCCTGCCATGGCTGAATAACCTATTAAACTAATAGCCGTAATGGTCAAACCACTAATAAAACCCGGCTTTGCTTCAGGAAAAATAATGCTTTTGATAATCATCCAAGGTGAAGCACCTACTGCTACTGCTGCCTCAATGACACCTCTATCAATCTCTCGCGCAGCTGATTCTACAATTCTTGCATAAAAAGGTATCGCCGCTACCGACAAGGATACGGAGGCAGCCAGCGGGCCAATTGTTTTCCCGACAATCCAATCCGTAAAAGGTAATAAGAACACTAATAGGATGATAAATGGAATCGATCGAATTAAGTTGATAATGACACCAACAATACCTTTCACCCATTTATTCTCCAGGAACAACCCTTTATCGGTAATATATAGAATAATTCCTAACGGTAAGCCAATTACTATCGCTATCAATAGTGCAATGCCGACCATTAGCAATGTTTCAAAAAAGGCTACATTTAATTCTGGGATCAGCTCTATAACACTATCCATTTTTGATCACCTCTACTTTGCTAACTCGTCTTTTCAGGTAATCAATTGCATCCTGCGTTACCTTTTCATTACCTTCAATCTCCATGACAAAAATACCTAGTGGTTCATCGCGAATATATTCGACTTTCCCATGCAAAATATTGCCTCTCACTTCGAAATTTTGCAGCATATCAGATACAATCGCATCAGCTGCCAGATCGCCCCAAAAGTGCAATCTGACCAATTTCCCATCAATACTGGTGAGTAATTGTTCAGGTAACTGGAAATCAAGAACCGTTTCGATAAACTTTCGCGTTAATGGTTCCTTCGGGTTAGAGAAAATATCATATGTTGCTCCTTGTTCAATCACTCGCCCCTCTTGCATCACTGCACAACGGTGACATATCTCCTTAACCACTTCCATTTCATGGGTAATAATTACAATCGTCAAACCGAGCTCACGATTAATTTTCTTTAATAAAGCTAAAATAGATTTAGTTGTGTTTGGATCAAGAGCTGAGGTTGCTTCATCACATAACAGCACTTTCGGATTATTGGCCAAAGCACGTGCGATACTGACACGTTGTTTTTGTCCCCCACTTAATTGTGCAGGATATTGCCCGGCATAATCCTCAAGTCCCACCAGCTCTAACAAGTGTGTTACTCTCGATTTAATCTTCTGATTAGCAACACCTGCTGCTTTTAAAGCAAATGCTACATTCTCATAAACAGTTTTGGATGACACAAGATAAAACCCTTGAAATATCATGCCAATTGATTGCCTGGCACTCCGTAACTTCGGACCCGATAATGTCATTAAATCGAGGCCATTAACGATTACCTTGCCTGATGTTGGGCGTTCTAATATATTCATACAACGAAGCAGTGTACTTTTTCCGGCTCCACTATAACCGACAATACCGTAAATTTCACCTTGCTCAATCGTAAGAGAGACATTATCAACACCGATGATTTTCTTTTTTTTGCTTTTAAACTCCTTGGTCACTTGATCTAAGACAATCAATTACAATCACTTCCTTCTGAATTTACTTCCAGGATGATCATTTGGTAATGTCGCATTACCTTGTGGAAATAATTTTTCTCGTAATGTTCCTTCTCGATAATCTTTTTTGTATAAACCTCTTTCCTGCAGTTCTGGGATGACCAGGTCAACAAATGCTTCTAAATCCCCTGGTGTAACTAAATGAGTTAAGTTAAATCCATCGACGCCTGATTCTTCAAACTGGTATTGGATCTCATCTGCTACTTCTTTCGGGTTACCTATAATATAACTATTGCGGTCAATTGACTCGAATCGATCCAATACCTCACCTACTGTCAATTGTTTCGGTGCATCTTTGGTTAATGTAGCAGCTTTATAATGCCCACCTTCTGTTTTCTTCTTGTAACTAAAAGGCTCATCTCGATCGTATTCCTCATATTCAGCAATATCATAACCACTTGCACCATATTGTGCCTTAGCGGCATCTGCACTCCACTCTTTGTTATACGCCTCGAATTTCGCTTCCGCTTCTTCCCTTGTTTCAGCTACAATCACATTTAAAAAGGAAATAATTTTAACATGGTCAGGGTTACGGCCATGCTTTTTGGCACGTTCTCTAATATCATCGGCATAATAGCGAATCCTTTCCGGTGTTGGACCTCCGACAAAAATACATTCTGCATGCCTAGCAGCAAATTCACGGCCTTTTTCTGATGTACCTGCTTGGTATATAACTGGTGTCCGTTGCAGAGATGGTTCACTTAAATGAGGACCTTCTACTTTGAAATAATGCCCTTTATGATTAATTTCGTGCACTTTCTCAGGGTCTACCAATGTATTATTTTCGTTGTCTTCTATTACGGCCTCTTCTTCCCAGCTTTGTTCCCATAATTTGTACGATACATCCAGGTATTCATCTGCAATATCGTAACGTTCATCATGCTTGATCATGTCTTCTAACCCAAAATTCCGAGCTGCATTTGGTAAATAAGAGGTAACAACATTCCAGGCAACTCTGCCTTTTGTTAGATGATCCAAGGTTGAAAAACGTCTCGCATTACCAAATGGTGCTTCATATGTTGTACTTACCGTTACAGCAAACGACAGATGTTCTGTCACACTTGCCATCGCAGAAACGAGTAATGCCGGATCATTTAACGGTACTTGCAATCCATCTTTAATTGATGGTGCTTTACTTTTTTGATAGACATCATACACACCTAATACATCTGCGAAAAATACAGCGTCGAATTTGCCACGCTCTAATAATTTTGCTAATTCGATCCAGTAATCCAAATCCTTATATTTACGGTGCCTTTCGTTTTCCGGATGTTTCCATAAACCGTGCGAATTGTGCATGGCACTATTCATATCAAATGCGTTTAAAATGATTTGTTTTCCCATTTTGTTTCCCCCTCATTACACTAATAAAAAAAAGCCTCTTCTAAGAAAAGAAGAGACTTTTTTAATACTTAACAGTCCTATTCTTTTCTTATCTTTCAAGCATTAAGCTTGCTGGAATTGGCACAGTACTTTCATTCAAGTCTGTTGCCGAGGCTTCCAAGGGCCAGTCCCTCCACCTCTCGCGATAAGAAAACGAGTTCGCTATAAAATTATAGTTAACAATGTAACTTTTTTGTAGATAATTGTCAATCATTATTTTACATTTTTGTTATAAAGCACTAACTTTAATCCAATACACTTTTCGCTAAATTATAGACAATAGCATCATCTGTCGGCGGATTATGTAATCCAGCACGGACATCGCGATAATGTCGTTGCAATGGATTTTTAGCAGACAAGCTTCTTGCTCCAACAATTCTCATTGCCAAGTCCACGATATTGTTCGCACTATTGGTGACAATGTGTTTAGCTGCTTGTAAGGACGGGCCAAGTTCTGCTCGTTTATCCGGTTGTTCTACCCATTTTGTCGCAACAGCATATAACACTTCCCGTGCTTTAAACAATTCCAATTCGATTTCCCCAATTTTCCTACGGACTTCTGGTACTTCCTTAATCGGACCAGGCAATGTATTCGGTTGGAAAGTAGAGGCAAAATGGATCGCATAATCCCTTGCAGCTGCAGCTACTCCTAAATAAACAGCAGGAATTTGTAAGTACCATCCTTTAGGAAAAGGCTTCTTCGGATCTTCTTGAAATAATAAGTCATCCTTTGCTACCAACACATTATCTAAAATTAAATCATCACTTTTCGTCGCCTTCATAGAAATACTGTCCCATGTTTCCTCCACTCGAACACCAGGTAATTTATGATCAATAAGTACATAGCCTTTTTTACCAGTTCGATTGACGTCCACCGTGACAATCGAATAATCAAGTGCGACAGCCATAGAAGTAAATGACTTTGAACCATTGATCTTCCAGCCATTCCCTTCTTTTTCAGCAACAGTAGTCGGAATACCACCGCGGGAGGGGCTGCCAGTAGCTCTTTCTGTTTGAGCTAAGTTTAATAATGCCTTTTTCTCCACTACTAACCGGCACACTTTGGCAAAGCTTTCTTCACTCCAATTACGATCCTCTGCTTGTTCTAATAACACTCCTAATTGCCAGCCTAGTGATAATGCTGTAGGTGCATCCCCTTTTGCCAATGTCTCCTGAATTTGCAAGAATTGATATAGATTAAGCCCTTCTCCTCCATACTCCTTTGGAATGGTTAAGGATAAAAAGCCACTCTTCTTCAAATCCTCAAAGTTGGCATACGGAAAACTTGCTTCTGCATCGATCAGCTCAGCTCTTTCAGCGAAAATGTCAGCTAATCTTTTTGCTTCTAGTTGATGGTTTGTTTCAATTATCTGTGTCACTTGATTCCCCCTTAATAAAAAAATCCTGCTTTTCAATGAGAAAAACAGGATAACCCGTAAATGTAATCTCATCTATCAGACATTTCGTCTGCTGGAAGTAGCACCATACTTTGTTTAATAAAGTGGTTGCTGCAGGATCAACGGACCAGTTCCTACCCTGACTCTTGATAAGCTTTGAAAATATGAAATTAAGAACTAATTTACACAGGTTACATGTTTTTGTCAACCTTATATTCAGAAAAGAAGGAATTTTCAGAAAACCCTTGACAGTTATTTTTATGTTCTGTATAGTGTGACTTAACTTCATAAACGAAAAAGTTTTCTTATCCAGAGAGGTGGAGGGACTGGCCCTTTGAAGCCTCGGCAACAGACTTAAGTGAAAGTACTGTGCCAATTCCAGCAAGCTTGATGCTTGATAGATAAGAAGAGCGGACTTAATTAATCAATATCTACCCTCTTCTATCTTTATAGAAGAGGGTTTTTTTCATTTATTTGCCTATAATTTAACGAAAAGGGGTTTTACATCATGTCTGAAATTATTTTATTATCCGGAAGCCCGTCGATTAGTTCCAGAACAGATTTAGCTTTACAATATGCTGCACGAACATTCGAAGCGAAAGGATTAACTACTACCTATCTTTCTATTCAGGATATACCAGCTGAAGTGTTATTCAAAGCACAATTTGATCATCCAAAAATCCAAGAGGTAACAACACTAATTCGCAAAGCAAAAGCTGTCGTTATCGGTTCACCTGTTTATAAAGCGTCTTATTCCGGTGTCTTAAAAACATTACTCGACTTATTACCACCAGATGTTTTACAAGAAACACCCGTTTTACCAGTCATGACTGGAGGAAGTGCAGGACACTTATTAGCTATTGAATATTCATTAAAACCGTTAATCGCCACTTTAAAAGGGCAGAGTCTGCAAGGGGTTTATGTCATCGACAAATGCATCGACAAACAACAACCAACTGACCCAATCGTTGACTATGACACCAAGCAACGCCTGCAAAACCAAATTACTCAACTAACTACAACCCTTGAACAACAAACACAACCCACTTTTTAATGTGGTATTAGGAAACTGTCTAACAACACTTTTAATCAAGAAAGGTTCTTTTCATGAGGACCTTTCTTTTTTTATGCGGAAAGTGTAATGTTTTCGTATAAACGTCGTCTTATAAGTAAAGAACAACCAAAGACAAACTAACAGGGAGGTCACGGAATGGATGAAGAGTTAATTACAGATTGGTTTGATGCTTATGCTGATGATGTGTACCGTTTTTTGGTCTATTATACATCCACATCAGATGTCGAAGATCTGGTACAAGAAGTATTCATTAAAGCAATCGATCGATATGATTCTTTCAAAGGGGATTCCAGTCCCAAGACTTGGTTAATCTCCATTGCTCGAAATTTGGCGATAGATGAAGCAAGAAAACAAAAACGAAAAGACTGGCGAAAGCTGATTAAGACCTATGAGGATAAAATCGACATCTCCCCAGAGGACAAACATCTTTTAACTGAAAAAAAGCTGGAGCTGCACAGAGCAATTGCAAAACTCAAGCACGACTATCGGGATGTCGTTATCCTTCGTGGAATTGAGGAGTTATCTGTATCTGAAACAGCAAACATTTTAAAATGGTCTGATTCAAAAGTTAGAGTAACATTTCATCGTGCTTTGAAGGCTTTGAAACTGCAAGTGGAGGAGGTTTATTATGAGTCATAATGAAGACGAATTAATAAAGGAGTTAAAAGATTTGAAAACTAATGCCCAGTTAGATCCACATAAAAAAGAATCGATGAAAATGGCTCTACAAAAACACGCAAAGAAAAAACGGACTAAATCGACTGCCAAACAAACATTTATCTGGTTTTCTACTGCTGCTGCAATCTTGGTTTGCGGGGTACTTGTCTACACTATGATCAACACAGACCAAATTACACTACCAGCAGATGACAACCAATCAAATGAAGAGATTGGTAATGCTGGAGAGGATACAAAAAATCCTAATGATATGGAAGGTTTAAGTGTGGACGAGACGGAAGATAAGGATGATATGACTATACCTGGTCAGGATAAAACACCTGATAAGGGAGAAAATGATAATGAAGATGTCAGCCCACAAGATTTTAAAGTTAATAGGATAGGTGAAGAAACACAAACTATCAGCATTGAAGGAACGGAAGAAAACACAAAAGTATATAAATATCGAATGGAACCATATGGCATTGAATATAAGGTTGATGAATATTTTAGTAAGTATGCTATCGAAGGAACTACTGTAAGGTACCATGACGAAAGCGATAAATATGCATCGATTCGATTATACGTGGAAGAAAATGCAATGATAGAAGAACTTGCAACAGAATTTCAAGCGCAATATAGCGAAAAGTTCGACAATGTAAGTGAAATCGAGGAACCAAAAGATGGTAATAATCCCTATTCAGGATTAACATTTCGTGCTAAAAATCAGCATCAAGGCTATTATCTTTATCAAATCGAAGACAATGTGCTCGTAATTCAGTACGAATACGCTATAGAAGCTGGTGATGGAATGGCACGTCTTCAATCATTAATTGAATCTATTCGGTAATATGAAACTCCAGCATATAAGTTTATGTTGGAGTTTTGTTATTCTCTTAACAGTTTATCCATTTACAGTAATAGTCTCACAGTATTGTTCTACTTTAGATGGCAATTGATAAACACCAAAAACTAGATTTCTTTGTATAAAAAACAGACATTTCCTTGACGAATTTATCCCACTTCTCTAATCTATAATGTAATCAAGTAATCCGGATTCTTGATTGAAATCTATACCGCCTCAAAAATGTAAGCGTTGTCATCACATAGACCTATGACTTATGGACCAACTAAATAGCCTATAAAGGTGGTGATATATATAAAGTGAGACTGTGATGAAGACCCAACTGTATTCTCTCACCATAGAATCCTCAAAAAGTAATCCATTTCATCCCAATAAAATAGGAGGTTTTTTCTTTTGATGAAGAAAATTTCCATCGCCCTAATAACTGTATTAGTGGTTAGTCTACTTCCAACCAATTTACCAGATTCTATTCAAGCAGAAACAAATGACGGTTATTTATTCGACTTCGGCTCAGCAGATAGTCCTGTTGCTGATGGCTACACACAAGTGTCCAATACCTTACTTTATGATGAGGAAAGAGGTTACGGATTAAGTAAGACAGTTGATTATCGTGACCGTGGTAACCCTGATGACGTACGTCGCGACTTTATTATTAACTCCGACTATTCTTTCACTTTGGATATACCAAACGGAGAGTATTTCCTACGCATTATAGCTGGTGATGATATTGCCTTCAATCGTTCAAGCTTTGTCATCAATGGCGAGGATTACGGCAATATCACCTCAAATGGTGGTGAATATGCTGAGTTAACTACTGATGTAACAATTACCGATGGAAAATTAACCATCGATATCGGTGAAAATGGACGAATTAACGGGCTAGAAATTGTTTCAATGGAACAAATTGATAGTCTAAAAGTTGACTCCATTTCCTACACAGCTGACAGTGAAGTAGCTTTGTCATGGCAAAGTGATCCAAACGCCAGTCATTATAATATTTATCGCAAAGGAGAAAATGACGAAGACTTCAAGAAAATAGATGAAGTAACAGAGGCAACTTATACTGATACTAGCGTTGAATTAGGTTACTCTTACACATATGCGGTAACACTTGTGCATTCATCTGGTATCGAGTCAGAAAGAAGCAATGAAGTATCCGCTTCGATAATCAATGAGGATGTGGACAAACCTCAACCTCCAAGTAATTTGTCAGTAAGTAATGCCGAGCTCGATAACGTTACTTTAAGCTGGGATGCCGTCGATAATGCTAGTCTTTATTATGTATATCGTGCTAATTTTAACCCAGACGATTATCCAGAAGGTGCTGTCGAATTTGAAAAAATCGGGACTACTTCGGATACAAGCTTTACCGATGATTCCATTTTAACGTATAATGCCTACTATTATCAGGTTCGTACTGTAAATGAAGGCGGCATTTCAAATCCATCCAATAAAGTGGAATCTCCAATTACCGAAGTTCAAAAACGCCAGATGGAACAACTTGATCGCTCGTTAGTCGCAGTTGAATCGGACGACGGGGTGTATGTAGGCTGGAAGACACTTGGTACTGATCCGAAAGATGTTAAATTCAATGTGTTCCGTGATGGTAAAAAAGTAAACAAAAAGCCAATTGAAAACAGTTCAAACTTTTTTGATGAGGATGGAACTATAGATTCTACCTATCAAGTAAAAATTATCAAAGGCAGTGGCGACAAGATTACAAAAGAAGTTAACGTATGGTCTAAAAACTACTTAAGTATCGCATTAGACAAGCCAGAAGGTGGGACAACACCAGATGGCGTCGACTATACGTACAGTGCTAATGACGCTAGTGTAGGTGATCTTGACGGAGACGGTGAATATGAAATTATTTTAAAATGGGATCCGTCCAATTCAAAAGACAATTCCCGCTCCGGTTATACTGGTAATGTCTATCTTGATGCTTATAAGCTGGATGGAACAAAAATGTGGCGTTTAGACCTTGGTAAAAACATTCGTGCTGGTGCTCATTATACTCAGTTCTTAGTGTACGACTTTGACGGCAATGGGAAATCAGAAGTTGTATTAAAAACAGCTGATGGAACCGTTGATGGAGAAGGTAATGTAATTGGAGATCCAGAAGCTGACTGGCGCAATAGCAGCGGTTTTATTTTAGAAGGCCCTGAATATCTCACTGTATTTGAAGGGGAAACAGGAAAAGCATTAGAAACCATTGATTACACTCCTGGTCGTGGCAATCTCAATGATTGGGGTGATGACTATGGAAACCGTGCTGATCGATTCCTGGCGGGTGTTGCCTACCTTGATGGAGAACGCCCAAGCATTGTGATGGCACGTGGTTACTATACACGCGCTGTACTTGTTGCTTACAACTGGCGTGATGGTGAACTAACAAAAGAATGGGTTTTTGATAGTGATGAGGAAGGTAATGAAGATTATGCCGGACAAGGAAATCACAGCCTTTCTGTAGCTGATGTTGATCAAGATGGTAAAGATGAAATCATTTACGGCGCAGCGGTTATCGACGACGATGGTACTGGACTTCATTCAACCGGCTGGGGACATGGTGACGCACAACATGTTAGTGATTTAAATCCAAATCGGCCAGGTCTTGAAATTTTCCAAGTTCATGAAGATAGTTCGATTCCAATTGGATATGGGATTCGTGATGCCGAAAGTGGCGAAAAACTGTTTGGTGTTGATCTCAGGACAGATGTCGGTCGTGGACTAGCTGCAGATATCGATCCTCGCTTCGATGGTGCTGAATTCTGGGCATCTGGCGTATGGGATGGCAGTGCAGGTAATGGCCTTCATGCCGCAGATGGACAATTAATTTCCCAAAATACTCCGAGATCTGTTAACCATGCTGTGTGGTGGGATGGTGATCTTGGTCGAGAATTGCTTGATCATACTTTTGATTCAAACAATGATCCACACGGTGTTGGCAGAATTGATAAATGGGATTATGAAAAAGAAGAACTCGTTAACCTTTTAACTCCAGAAGGTACACGAACGAACAACTGGACAAAAGGTAACCCATCTTTACAAGCAGATTTAGTTGGTGACTGGCGTGAAGAAGTAATCTGGCCATCGTCTGACAGCGAAGAATTACGTCTTTACACCACAACTGAGCTAACGGAAGAAAAAATTTATACGTTAATGCATGATCCAGTTTACCGTCTAGGGATTGCCTGGCAAAATGTCGCTTATAATCAGCCTCCACATACTGGCTTTTTCCTAGGTTATAATATGGAAGAAGCACCACGCCCTGCAATTGAGACAGGCGATGAATTGTTTGGATCAGATAAGATTAAGTAATGTTTCTTATCAAGGCGAGAGTTTTTGCTCTCGCCTTTTTCAATGTATAATTCCATCTATATAACAACACATTATAACTGTGATGATATACAGAGGAGGAGTAACATTGAAAAAAGGTAACAATATCTCCAGTTTGCAGGATCAAAACCAGCTAGCACAAGCGCAACAGTCGATCCTCCATTTGCAGCGGGCAATGAATCAGGCACAAAGTCATATGAATGAAGAAATTATTGATCAAATTAAACATTCGATCGACAGAGCAGAACGTTCACTCGCTCAAGCAGAGAATGTAACGGATGATCAAAATGCACTAAATCTCGTACGTCAAGAGTTAGTACAGCAACAACAAGCTTTTCAGGACTTAACACAACAAGACACGTAAGCGCTGTTCATTGGATTCATCCAGGAACAGAACATGTTGCATCTAAATCCATCCACTCCATTGAAAAAGCGTCTGACAATACTTTTGTCTGACGCTTCCTCCCTTTTACCAAGCATATGCTTCTGGCGCCTGTCCTCCCGGTCCTGGGAAAATGTTATCTAAATGACCAAGAATTTCATCATTTAACTTCACTTCAACTGCCCGAAGAGATTTCTCTAATTGTTCTGCGGTTCGCACACCAATAATCGGTGCGTCCACTGCCGGATTCGCCAATAACCACGCTAATGCCACCGTATCCTCTCTCTCACCGATTTCTTTGCACAAGTCACTATATTGCTCTAATTGATGGCGCTGTTTCTCAGCACGTTCTTTGTTTTGGTTGCTTCGTGAATTCTTCGCTGGATTTAACGCATTTCCACCAAGCAGACCTCCATCTAGCGGGCTCCATGGTACAACACCAATTCCATATCTTTTGGCAGCAGGTAATACTTCTAATTCAGGCAAACGACAATTCAAATTATATTTGTGTTGCTCGACAATGATCCCCAAAAAGTTCCTCGATTTTGCATGAGACTGTGCTTCCGCTAATGCCCATCCAGGGAAATTACTTGAACCTACATAATCGATCTTACCTTGATAATTAGCATTCTCAAAGGCCGGCCATATTTCTTCCCATGATGTATGACGGTCAATATGATGCATCATATATATTTCCACATGATCTGTTTGCAGTCTTCGTAATGAGTCTTCTAGATGATGTCTTATTTTATACGCTGATAATCCAGGTTCATCGTTTGGTCCATAAACTGGCTCAAACATCTTCTCATGCATCTTTGTCGCTAATACTACTTTCTCTCTGCGATTGCCACCTTGCGCAAACCATTTACCAATAATTTTTTCTGTCAGTCCGGCATTTTCTCCCCAACCGTAATTGTTAGCGGTGTCAAAATAATTAATTCCGGCATCGAGTGCTGCATCCATGATTCGAAACGCTTCTTTTTCCTCTGTGCTAACACCAAAATTCATCGTTCCTAAGCATAGTTTGCTCACCTTCATGCCAGAGCGACCTAAATATGTATATTGCATTCCCCTCACCTCTTTATCATTTGTTAAAAATGTATCACCGCATCTCGATGATTGCAAACGTTACCTCCCATCTTAATGTGTAAATAAATCAAAAATGGGGAAAGTTTATAAGAAAAGCGCAGAGTGCCCGATCAGCGACGTATGGACTGGACTTGAACTGCAGGAGATAAAACACGACGAGCTGAAAGTGAATCGATGGTAACTTATCGTACGGAGGCGAGAGAAGTCATACTAGACGCCGGGCGCTACATTTTACTAAAACAATGAAGATAAAAGGAGGCATCACCCTTGAGCCAACGATTTAAAGATAAAGTAGCTGTAGTAACCGGTGGTAGTTCAGGTATTGGACGTGCTTCTGCCATCCAACTTGCAAAAGAAGGTGCAAAAGTATGCTTAATGGATTTGAAAGAAGAACAAGCAGAAAAGGTAAAAAAAGAAATAGAAAAAGACGGTGGTGAATCTCTCATTACAGATGTTGATTTATCTGATCCTGTACGAGTCGAAAAAGGAATGAAAGAAGTTGTAGACAACTGGGGAAGAATCGATATTATCTTTGCAAATGGCGGGATAAACGGTGTGCTTGCACCGATTGAAGATTTAACTCCCGAAGATTGGGACAAGACCATCAATACCAACTTAAAAGGAACCTTCCATACGGTCAAATATGCCATACCTTTTATGAAAGAAAAAGGCGGCAGTGTGATCATCACAAGTTCGGTTAATGGCAATCGAATCTTTTCTAATTTCGGAATGTCAGCTTACAGCACGTCAAAAGCCGGACAGATGGCCTTTGGCAAAATGGCGGCGTTAGAATTAGCCAAGTATAAAATCAGAGTCAATATCATTTGTCCTGGCGCCATTAAGACAAACATTGGGGAAAACACAAAGAAAACCCCTGAACTAAAAAAGATCGATATTCCTGTCAAGTATCCAAAAGGAGACAAACCATTAGAACATCAACCCGGAAAGCCAGAGCAAGTTGCGGATCTTGTTACCTTCCTTGCCTCCGAGCAATCCAGTCATATTACCGGTACCGAGTTGTTTATTGACGGCGCAGAGTCGTTGTTGAAATGATTTATTAAGGCTTATCGTTATTTTTATGTGACGATAAGCCTTTGTTTTATATAAAGTGAGACTCCATCAGTGGGGTTTTACGATTAGTACCGTGATAAAATGGTAAATTCCAACTTGCGGTGTGTGTGCCAATCCGGCTGCACGGGATAATCGCTCCACTTCTCATATACAACACGTTCTTTTGCAACCGGACCAACTAAAAAATTTAAGATCTTTTATTATATTTCTTTTATTTTTATCAATCCGAAGTGCGACCATAAAAATTACTTTGACCTTTTCACCCTTTCCCCAATCAATTTCTTCCTGCTGTGTCTACATCCTCACTTTTTAAATTCTTTAAAACTTGTGGTATTTAGAGAAAGATTAAGGCTTGTCCGAGGATTTACGAAACGCCTATGGTTTAAAGGAAGCATTTCGCTCCTGGTTTGAAGAAGCGAAAAAGGTTGGAACAAAAGATCAAGGTGAAGTAAAACAAGGACTGTATAACTATTACAAGCAGGAAGAAAAAGCAGGACTAGATGAGTTCATCAAAGCCGCTGGTACACTCAAGAACTGGCAAGCAGAAGTTTTAAATAGCTTTGCCTTTGACTACAACAATGGATTTGTGGAGGGACTAAATAATCAAACAAAGGTTATTAAACGTAATGCATTTGGCTTTAAACGATACGATCGATTAAGGTTACGCGTATTACTGCATCAACTATTTAAAAACCTAGATTTTCAAGTTGGTTAAGGGATAGGAGCAAAGATTCCTACCCCAACATTTGACGCAGAACCTTTTTTCTCGCCATTGATTTTCCGCACCTTCACCTAGCTTTTGCTTAGCAGTAACAATACCTACTCTTTCACTATTTAAATTAAATTCTTGCCAACATACTGAATTCCAATTATTAAAAGCCCAATTGTAAGTGTGATGGACATAGGGTTCTAAAAGCTTTAAATTTCGAAAATCATCTTCCAACGACTTTAGTTCTAACTGAGCAAATCTATTCCATAAAAATTGTTCTATAGAACGATAATCACGTTTTACTGATCTAATATCTTTTTTCCATTCTCCCAAGACCAGTTGAAAACTCACTTTTTCATCGATATAATGATCTATCGGACCCATTTTATAATAAACGTGACCAGTTGCATTATAGTTACACATACCATACATTAAATACAATATAATTCGTTTTCGCTCTTTTGTTTTAACAAATATTTTTTCCAATCTCCTTTTTCAAACCACTTTACTGCATATCCCTTTTCAACCAAAAACTCCATTGTCATCCTCCATAAGTATTTTACTTTAAACCTGAAGTATTTACACCTTGGACATAATATCTTTGCAGTAATAAGAAAATAAGCATAGTTGGAATAGAGGCAATAGTAGAAGCTGCAAAAGTCATTCCCCAAGATGTATAATGTTCTAATGAATAAGACGCTATTGCAATTTGAATCACTTGTTTAGCATCATCACTTATAACAATCAATGCCCATAAAAATTCATCCCATTTATTCACAAATGTAATAATACCTAAAGTAATCAACGCAGGCCAACTCATTGGAATAGCTATTCGAGTATAAATTTTCAGCCAAGAGGCACCGTCTATTCGAGCAGCTTCTATTAGACTAGTGGGTATATCTGAAAAAAATTGAATTAGTAAAAAAATCCCAAATGCCCAAACGATTTGAGGCACTATCAATGCTGTATAAGTATCTAACCATCCTAGGTCCCTAATTATTAAATATTGTGGAATCATTATAGCTTCAAACGGGATAGCTAAAGTTGACAAGAAAACCATAAATAATGTTTTTTTGAAAGGAAAACGTAATTTCGCAAATGAAAATGCCGCAAGAGAATTAACCAATAATCCTAAAAAAGTCCCTACTACAGCAATAAAGAGTGTGTTAAGCATGTACACATCTAATGGTCGTTGATCTCCGGAAAAGATATCTTTGTAATTTTGCAATGTCCAATTTTCAGGAATCAGTAAATGTAAACCTAATTCGGTATACTTAAATATTTCCTCTTCAAATCTAAAAGAACTTAATATCATCCAGATAATAGGTAATAATATAAAAAACGAAATAACTGTCATAAAAAATACTTTAAATGTTTTCAAAATTGCTTCCCCCTCTTAATACTCGACATCTGAACGAAGCACCCTTAATTGAATTAAAGAAATTATTAAAATAATAATAAAGAATATAAACGCGGATGCTGAGGCATATCCCATATCCATTTTTTGGAATGCTGTGTTGTATATAAAATATGCAGCAGTTCTTGTAGAGCCAGCAGGACCTCCACCTTCCATCATTACATAAACTGGAATAAATATTTTTAATGCATCCATCGTTGTAATAATAACAACAAATGTCATAACTTTTTTCAGTAATGGCAGAGTAATTGAAATAAAACGTCTTATTGGTCCAGCACCATCTATTTGAGCAGACTCATATAAATCATCCGGAATATTATTGAGACCTGCTAAAAAAACTATCATAAAAAATCCCATAGATTTCCATGTACCTAGAAGAGCTACACCTAGCATTGCTATACTAGGATTAGATAAAAAATCTAAGGATGGAAAGCCAAAACCACTAAGAATCGCATTCATTAAACCAGAATCTTTATTATATATCATTTTAAATATTGAAGAAGCGACGCTCATCGATATCACAAAGGGAACGAAATAAATCATTCTAAATATTCCCACACCACGAAAATGTTTTTTTACTAGTAGCGCTAACCCTAAGGCAACCGCTGTTTGTATAGGTAAAACTAATAGTCCAAAATAAAAAGAATGACCCAAACTCGAATAAAAATCCATATCACTAAGTAAATTTGTATAATTAGCTGTTCCAACTAATGATTTATCATCACTAATTAAATTCACATCATAAAAACTTGTAATTAATGATTGAAACATAGGGTTTAGAATAAAAATCAAGAGTAATATAAAAGCCGGTAATATAAATGAGTATGCTGCTATCGCCTCACTTTTACGGTAAGAAATTAATTTCATATATAGTTCATCCCCAATCTATAACTAAATGAAGAAGTTCTTTAAACTTCCTCATTTAGTTTAATTTGTTCTAATTGCTCATTATTCAAGAACGCTATTTATATCTTGAACTGCTTTATTTACTGCAGATTCTACATCTGTGTTTTTAATCGCTAAATCTACAAACAAATCTCCAAAAGATTGACTTATTGTAACGTATTCGGGAGTAACAGGGCGTGGATGAGCGTGATTTTTTGCTTGTTCGACAAATATATTCATTGGATACTCACCTAATTCATCATAAAATTCCATTGTTGATTCCCTTGCTGGTAAATTTTTTGTTTCCTCATACCATACCTTTGCACCTTCTTCTCCTGTTACCCAATCAAGGAATAACCAAGCTTCTTCTTCATAGTCGGTTTGTGAAGTAATAGCCATATTCCAGCTACCATTTGGTGTAACTTGCTCTTTTCCTCTCCATAAAGGAGCAATTCCCCAATCCTCACCTAATACAAAATCCGGAAATTCATTTTCTAAATAAGGAATTTCCCAAGGCCCAACAGTCATTATTCCAATTTTTCCATTTGGAAATGCATCTTCCTGTTGTTCTACAGGTGCAACTCCTTCTTCATGATAAAGCGATCTCAAAAAATCAAGTGCTTTAATGGATTCTTCTGAATCTAGATATCCGCTGGCAGTAGAAACATCATCACTTACAATTGATCCTCCCGATTGCCATATTAATGGCATTAAAGAAAATACTTGACCTTCACCTGAATCAACACCACCCATAGATGGTTGCCAACCATACACATCATTATCTTTATCAGTAATTTTTTTAGCAGCTTCTAGGACTTCATTCCAATCCCAAGCTTCACTCACCTCTTTTGGTGGCATTGTTACATTGTTTTCTTCGAATAATTTTTTATTATAAAACATTGCTATACTAGCATCATTAAGTGGAGCTGCGTACATCTTACCCTCATATGTCAAGCTTTCTACAATAGGATCAAGAATATCTTCTTTTCCTCCATCACGTTCATAAAATTCGTCTAGTGGTATGATTGCATCATTAGCAGCATAAGAAGCAAGTGTAGGACCATCTATTTGCATAATATCCGGTGCAGTTCCTCCAGACAATGCCGTTCGAATAGCAGTCTCATAGTCAGCTTTAATTTCCATGTTTATTTTTATATCCGGGTGTTCATCTTCAAAAGACTTTATAAGTTTTTTTAAAGCTGCCTCTTCCTCTGGGTGTTCATGTCTCCAGAAACTTAATTCAACTACACCGTTATCCGTACTATCATTATTTGTACTAGAATCAGAACTACAACTTACTGAAAAAGCAAGCAACATTAACAGCATAAATATTATTGTTTTTTTCATATATTTTTTCCTCCTATTCATACATTACTTTATACTCTTTAAATTAACTTCATTTCTTTTCAATTGTCTGCAATATCATCATTATCTGTAAGTGCTTTCATATAGTGGCGAGAAAGAATTGGATTATTAACTAACTTACTTCTTTATACCTCCTCCTTTTGCAAGTCTTTCTCCCTCAATATTTTTTTCATTTGGTAAATTTATTGACTACTATATTCTTCTTCTTCTAACGCACAAAAAAACTTCATATCTTCATCAGTATGAAAGCCCCAAAGCTTCACAGTGACTACATCGTCATTGGCTCAACTTGATTCAGAAACATTAGAACATGTTGTCAAAATTAAAACAAAATCCTTTGAATTAAAAACAAATAAACTCTCCATTTTTCAACTTTTGTTACCACGCATTTTTATTATAATAGTGAGTGTAATGCAAATTTCAATTAGTGTTATATCACCCCTTTCACATTCTTTATACTTATATGTAAACGTTATCAGATATACTTAAAAAAATTTTTTTATTACATTTCATTAAATTATCTGTAAAAAATTAATGCTTCTTACAAACATTTATATCAATATCATCCTTTATTTTGTAGTGTCTTTATACTACAGGAATCCACTTTATTATGTAAGCGTAAACTTTAATAGGTAATCGTTTACACATAATATACTATAATATAAATTGTTATTGCAATAGTTTTATTAATATAAACAAAATTTCACCTCTACACTATAGAAATTAGTTTTTATTTAGATTAGTATTTTGTGTGATTTACATACTTTGAATATAATTTTTAAAAAGAATTTTAACCATATTCTTTTTTATCGCCTCCTTTTTTGTTTCTAATCACTTACACAATGAGGCGATTTTTTTATGCTTAAATATTATATATCTTTTTCTGATAATATCGGTTATTCATAGACCGTTTACACACCTATACCCAATATTTCCACTTGAACTATCAGGCATATCGGTACTTCTTGCTACAACTCGAATCTATTACAGTACGATTTATGACACAAATATGAACTTCCTTCCATTACTTTGAATGGGGTTCTATCTATAAAATCATTATCAATTTGTCCCATTTCAATCAATTTAAAAATCATCAACACACCTTTCCTAAACATTTAGGGAAAGACTTAACATGTGCAGTTGCTAGATAGCCGTCATTAAGATTATTCATGAATTACGAAGTGTTTGGGACTCATTGAATCAATATCTATTTATTATCATCATTGTATCTCACTTCCTAAAATTAAAATGTCGGACCAATTCGCCATATACCAAAATCATGCTGTTTCAATATTTCTGCTTTAGTCAGTTTTCCTGAACAAACGTTAATTATTTCTTTCAAGATTCTATCTCCTACACTATCCAGTGATTCTGCTCCTTCAATAACTGTTCCTGCATTCATGTCAATATTTTCGCTCATTCGTTCAAATAAAGGTGTGTTTGTACTTATCTTGATTGTAGGTACTATAGGAGACCCAGTTGGTGTTCCGAGTCCAGTAGTAAACAAAGCTATTTGCGCACCTCCCGCAGACATTCCTGTTAATTGTTCAATATCATGACCTGGTGTATCCATCCACACAAGTCCTTTTTTAGTAGGCTTTTCAGCATAAGCAATTATCTCTTGAAGTAAACTGGTTCCGGCCTTATTTGCCGCACCTAATGACTTTTCTTCCAACGAGCTAATTCCACCCTTGATATTTCCTGGACTTGGGTTCCCCGTCCTAATATCCACTCCCATATCAAATGCTCGGCCTTCCATATTCTTTATAATTTCAAATACATTTTCAGAAACTTGTGGACTGACTGCTCTTTCTGCCAAAAGATGCTCGGCACCAATCAATTCTGTTGTCTCTGCTAATATTGCTGTCCCTCCTTGTTCAACAATTAAATCACTCACTTTTCCTACTGCCGGATTTGCCGATAAACCTGAACAAGCATCAGATCCTCCACATTCCGTTCCAACAATCAAATCTATTAAACTACAAGGTTCGCGCTTTTGAGTCGATGCTTCTTGTACTAACTTCGCTGCTAACTTCGCACCATGACTAATAGCATCTAAGGTGCCACCTTCATCTTGAATGGAAACTAGTTCAACTGGCTTACCTGTTTTTTTTAACTCTCCAGCAACTGTTTTCGCTTGATGTGTTTCACAACCTAATCCAAGCACTACCACACCATATACATTAGGATTCGCTCCCATGCCATAATACGTTCTAAATGTTTGTTCGTAATCATCGCCTACTTGAGCACATCCATGTTGATGTATAAAGGAAACCGTTCCGTCAACAAGTTCAGTAATTTGTTTAGCTGCTTGTGTAGCACACGTAATAGTAGGTAGGATTAATACATGATTTCGTATACCTATACTACCGTCATGTCTTCGGTATCCCATAAATGTTTGATTATCAATATTTGTCAAGTTGATCTCCCCTCCCTCTTACTCCTTCTAAATTATGAACATGTACATGTTCACCAGATTCAATATCGGTTATTGCTGAGCCAATTACTTCCCCATATTTAATGATAGCTTCTCCTTTTTTAATCAACCGAATCGCAAATTTATGTCCAAAAGCTATTTCCATTTTTAAGTTAATATCATTCATTTTTCCGTTTATTTCTTCTATAGGTACAACACTACCTTTAGGTATGGTGTCTAGTGCCACAACGACATTATCAGATTGATTAAGAAGAACAAATTTATATTGTTTATTCAATGTTTCTCCTCCCTTGAAAAAAATATTATCCCAGGCTCAACCACATTTCAGGAAATTAGATAACTCATCTGCATATAAATCAACACTTCCATGTACACTCCATAAATCATAAATAGCTACATATGATCTTTAAATTATCTCAGGTCTTCAAAAATAGCTTCACAAAAATGAAGCACTTCGGATACATAACCAAGATAGAGGATATTATTTTAGTACAATTGGACTAATGATAACTCTGGTTCCCAACAGCTCTTTCAGCATCTTTAGTATCTTTAACTTTAATTCCTTTTAATATTTCTGATTCAGTTTCATAATGAAACTGCTCTTTCAACCATCTTTATATCCATTTCCAATTGAATAACTAATATTTTTGAAGAGCGAATAATGTCTTTCACTTGGTTTACATCCGTATCTGAGTAGCTAAATTTGCCCCAGGTACAACAATAATACGATTACTTCCATCCCTTTCTAATGTAACAGAACCAACACCAGTTGTATGTTTCGGATCTCGCAAGAGATAATTTGTATTAATACCTTCCTTTTCTAAAGTACGAATTGCCTCATCACCAAATTCATCCGTTCTCAGTTTCCAACCATTGTCACTTTTTCTCCTAATCAAGCAGCTGCAACTGCTTGATTTGCCCCCTTACCTCCAGGAAACCTAGCAAAACTGTCTCCTATAATTGTCTCTCCCTCTTCTGGCGCCCTATATGTTCGTACCACTAAGTCCATCATAAAACTTCCAACAACTAATATACCCACTTGATCAACTTCCTTTTCTTTGAAATTATCATTCCTGATTCACCATATGTGTAATCGTTATCACATGAGTTAAAAAATATAATTGTCCATAGCTATCTTAAAAACACGATTATTTACACTGATTTATTATTAATAATTGAAGTTGCAACATAATAACTCAAGAGATCGTTCATATTCCATCGCTTTCAGATTATAATTTTAATGTGTTTAAAATAATATAAGTAATCGTTTACAGACATATTACAATATAAATAATATAAATTCAATACATTTGGTTAAAAAATATTTCGGCATTTTTCGAATTTTCTTGCTCTAGAACCTCTTTTAAAAAAGACATTACAACAAACTTACCTTTTCATCTGGTTTTATTTCATTAATAATGTCTTCAGATGTTTCTGATTCCGAGCAACCTATTAACCAGAAAAGAATACTAATAAAAAGGAATAACCTTTTGATATAAAACCACTAAAACTATTTGTCAATTTGTCTTAAAAATATGGTTAATTTAACTTATGATATATATTAACAATTAAACAATAATATACTTCTATTAAATAAGAGATCTATTAAAATAAATATTCTTTTACAGCCGATCTAATCTCTTGATACACAATGGATTAATGTGTTGTTTTTCTAATAAATCCATAAAATCCAAAGGTAAGTTCCCTAAGAATAAGAGAAGAAAAATCAGCTAACTCTTATATAAACAAAGAAAGTAATCCACAGCTTAACTGCTCACTTTTTAAGTGTATTTTGATCAAAAGGTTTTTCACATAATAAAAGACTTATTTACAATATTCACAATTTCCCTTTCGTATTTATTTGAATTTAGCAAAAAGGAAGACCATGACTTATCTCTCATAGTGTTTAGAAATAGGAATTATTGAATTTACCCGTCGTTAACAGATAAATGAAAGCATCACAAATACCCCTTCTTTTTATACTATTAAAAAAGGGGTGCTTTTTCCTTAGAAATCAGACCGAATTTACGAAGGAAGGATTCAATTCTAAAACGATCATCATAAATATCAATAATGGTATTACATACAGGTAAATGCTCTAGCTGATCTAAAAAGGTGGCATGATATCGTTATTCTCGTCACACCCACCTTTAGAAGAACGTATTGCCAAGCTTGAGCAACGATAAAATGAGACTTCCATCAGTGGCCCCACTGATGGCTAGTGAAACTTATCAGGGTGTTAGCGTCCGTTATCCCCCACTTAGCTTCTTTGATTTACTCGAATCTTGAAGTGGAAGTTTTTCGGACGATTAGCACCGTGATAAAATGTGAAGTATCATTATATTATTTGCTAAATGGACAAGTATGATATTATAGAATATGAAGATTTCACTGAATTGGGGGTTAAGAAATGGGTAAGCGTTTATTATTATTTATTTTTACGAATATTCTGGTAATGACGACGATTGTTATCGTATGGTCAATTATCACAAGATACACAAATATTGGTGGAACCATCGAAAGTGATGGTACTATTAATTACACTACACTCATGGTCTTTAGTTTGGTAGTTGGTTTTGCAGGAGCTTTCATCTCACTAGCGATGTCTCGTTGGATGGCTAAAATGATGATGAAGGTAAAAGTAATTGATCCAAACCGTCCAGCATCAGCTCAAGAACGTGTTGTATATGAGAAAGTGGAGCGATTATCCCGTGCAGCCGGATTGGCACACACACCGCAAGTTGGGATTTACCAATCCAGAGAAGTAAATGCTTTTGCAACCGGACCAACTAAAAAACGTTCATTGGTTGCTGTTTCACAAGGACTGTTAGAAACGATGGATGACGATGCGATAGAAGGTATTATCGCACACGAAGTGGCACACGTTGCTAATGGTGATATGGTGACAATGACGCTTTTACAAGGTATTGTCAATACGTTTGTTGTGTTCTTCTCTCGTATTGCAGCGATTATCGTATCACGTTTTGTCCGTTCAGAAATCCAGTGGATCGTACAATTTGCTGCAATTATTGTCTTTCAAATTTTATTTTCAATTCTTGGTAGTATCGTCGTAAGTGCCTACTCCCGACACCGAGAATATCACGCAGACCGAGGTGGAGCGGACTTGGCAGGACGTGACAAAATGGCACATGCATTACGCTCTTTACAAAAGCATGTCGACCGAGCAACAATTAATGATCGTTCCGACGACTCCGCCATCCAGACGATGAAAATCAGCGGAAAAGGTGGCATGATATCGTTATTCTCATCACACCCACCTTTAGAAGAACGTATTGCCAAGCTTGAGCAACGATAAAGTGAGACTTCCATCATTGGAATTGTAAGGACGATTAGCACCGTGATAAATTATAGAAAAATGGGACAGAGGATAATTCCTTCTGTCCCATTGTTTTCCCGTAAGCCTTGTTTATTGCATTTCCTTCCATTGTTCAGTATATTCCTCTATCACCTGTTGGCCGCCTTCTTCTTTCCATTTTTCTATCGCCGCATCAAAACCTGCACTATCAATCTCTCCAAGGAAATATTGATAAGTAGCATCCACCATGATCTGAGATAAAATTTCTGATTTATCCGCCCATGTTTGAGAATCAAGTGGAGCAGTCAAATCTTTAACTAGATAATCATTATTATCCATATAAAGCTCATCTGCTTTTGCTCGTGGTTCATATTCATAGTAACCCGTATATCGTCCATTCGTTTCAGGCTCACCAATTTCTAAAGGGGTATATGGCCGAATTTCAAGATTATATTGATTTTTATTTTCTGGTATTACTTTCGCATAACCATCTACCACTTCATAATGCTCACCTTCTACACCCCAATACAACAAATTGGAACCCTCAGGTGTCATTAAGAAATCGAAGAAAGCGAGGATCCCCTTTAGCTCCTCCTCTGTTTCAACGGAGGACTTTGGAAAAATTAACATACTTCCATATCCCGGAATCGATCTGGTGCGATATTCACCATCAGGGCCTTCTATATAATTATGCACGTCCAAAACAACATCTGGATTAATTGCAACTGCATCTCGATACATCGGCTCTACATCACCCATTGTGCCAATATAGACACCTGCAGTTCCGTTTTTCAATAAATCCTGCTGATCAGTTTTACTTGTTACTGGAGCATCACGATTGATATAGCCATTATCAAATAAGCTTTTAAAATAATCCATTGCCTCACGGTACTCAGGGAACATAAATTGTGGCAAGAGCTTTCCATCCTTTTCACCCCAGTTGTTCGGTGCACCATGCCACGTTGCGAAGTTTTCAAATGTTCCCAAAATTTCCCGATCAGTTAAACCTATTGTATCATCTTTGCCATTTCCATCTGGATCATCTTCGGTAAACGCTCTCATCATCTCGTATAATTCCTCTAAATTAGTTGGTGCATCTAAACCTAAGTTATCTGCCCAGTCCTTGCGATAAATTAATCCTTGACGAGAAAGTGGACGTCCAGCATATAAAGTGTATAACTTACCATCTATCATCGTATTTTTTAAAATTTCAGGCTTTAACTTATTTAAATTAGGGAACTCCTCTAAGTATGGTCCTATTTCCCAATATTGACCGTCTCGTACAGCTTCTTTTTGCTGATCCAATGTCACATCCTTTAGCAAAAATACATCAGGTAAATTGTTTGTCGCAATTGCCGTATTAAGATTCTCTGCATAATTATTATCAGGTACCCAGCGAATATCTAATTTTGTATTTGTTGCCTCTTCTAAAAGTTCTTCCAGACGAGGCTCCGGAACCTCGGGCACATGCAAATTGAACATCATCGATATCTCTTGAGGCCCTGATGATGATTCCTCATTTGATGATGTATCATCATCACTACAAGCAGCTAACATGAACATTACCAACATACTCCATACAAAAATGCTCTTTTTCCCCATTAATCCATACCCCCTATTGATGATTCACTAAGCTAAAAACAAACCACCTCCTTTCATTAATTCATTTAACAACGTTGTTATTTTTACCCTGTATTATTTAAAAGTGAGATCTTGTGTCGCTGCTTATTGTAAAGAATATGAAATTACTATTTGTCACATGATCATTTTTTTATAACAAGTTAAAATTTAGCGCAACTAAAGAAGGAACCTCTCCAATATGAGGCTCCAGCATTTAATCTTCAATTATTATTTCTTTGCAATGATAATGTATATATCATCAGTTGTATACAATTTCTGCATTACACTAAGTCCTGCATTCTTAATCTCTTGTTCCATAAGCGATGAAGGAATTCTCGGATGGTTTTCATTATGATTTTCCTGCTTTTCTATTTCAACGCAAACGAAGTATCCGGCAGGTTTTAGTACTTGTTTAATTTGCTTTAGTGAAGTTGATAAATCCTTAACCTCATGTAAAACTAAGGAAGCTAATACAATGTCAATTGCATTATCATTCAAAGGAATATCATCAATACTAGCTTCCAACGTTTTGACATTTGTAATCCCCTCTTCTTTTGCCTTGGTATTTACAATGTCTAACATTTTAGTATCTATATCTAATGCATACACTAACCCATCCACGCTTTTAGCAGCTGGAATGGTTATATATCCTGTGCCTGCACCTAAATCTAAGATGTTATCACCTTTATGAACAGGAATCATTTGCAGTAGTTGTCCTGGAGGTATATCTCCTCTTCTTTCAGGATTATCAAGGAATTCAACTTTTTTTGCAAAATGTGCCATTTCTTTGGAACTAAACTCTTTGTTGTCCATTTGAATCAATCTCCTTTTCATTTACTTTAAAAATCTTCATTTATTAAGTCACTTACAACTCCACTTGCAACTTTACTGCCCTCACTTGCGGCTACAATTAATTGAGGGAGTGCGAAAGTGGTATCTCCACTGGCATAGATTCCTTCAATATTCGTACGTCCCAAATTATCTGTTTCTATGCCACCCATCTTATTCTTGGCACATCCTAATGTCTCAGCCAAAAATGATGCCTGCTTTAGTTCACCGGCGACAAAACCTCCTTCTCTTTCGATTTCTTTACCATTCTTAAACTGCACCTTTTGCAGATGACCATTTTCTCCTTGTAAACTGTCTATTTCATCTACCATAATCTTGATATTTTTTTTAGTTAGTAACTCTACCTCCTCTTGTGAGAATATATTTTTTCCATTTGTACAGACAACTAGGTTACTGCTCCAATTAGAAACCATTTTTGTCAAATGCATTGCACGATCATTTTCTGCAATAACAACTAGTCGACGGTCTCTTAATTCCCACCCGTCACAAAAGGGGCAAACAAATAAACTCGTACCATAAAAATCATGAATTCCTGCTATATCTGGCAGTACATCTTTAAGACCCGTAGCTAAAATAACCTTTCTAGAACGATAAGATTGCCTATTACCTGTTTGAATAATAAAGGATCTATTTTCTTTTTTTATATCAGACACTCGTTGATTTTCAATTGATAAATTGGAATATTTCATTAAATCCTGCTTAGCAACTCGTTTAAATTCAGAAGGTTTGATACCATCCCTTGTTATAAATCCATGTGATTCATGGGTTACAGCATTTCTAGGTTTATCTTCGTCAAACAGCATAATATTCTTTTTTGCTCTTGCTAGCACTAAAGCAGCATTAAGGCCTGATGGTCCTCCACCGATAATGACACAATCTAACAACATTTTTATCTTCCTCCTTTTATTAATTACATTAAAGACCTTTAATATCTATAATTGGGATAAAAAAATTAATGTGATTGTTCACAGTTTATTTTATGATTTTTTGCAGATTCGATTTGTTTTGCGATATCAATAATGTATTTGTTGTCTAAATCATCTTTCATCTTTCTTTCTGCTTCAATCATGACATTTTCAATTAAACATTCTCCATTTTTATTATCTTCATGTTCCAATGAACAGCTAAATAAGGTGGTTTCCCCTTCAATAGCATGGATCACATCTAAAAAAGAAATTTCACGAGAATGTCTTACAATACTATATCCTCCTTTAACACCAGGAGTTGATTCAATAAGCCCTGCTTTGACAAGCTTTGTTAATATCTTCGAAAGGTAAGTTGGTGATAGATTTTGGATTTTAGCTAATTGATCTACACCAACAGACTTTCCCTTTGGTGTCAACGTTAAATAGGCCATTGTGTGTAAAGCATAATTAGTGGCTCTTGAATATTTCATTACTTTTCACCTCATAGATATATTAAAGACCTTTTATGTCTGTAATTGATTATAAATCAAAATAGAAGAGATCACAAGTTATTTACTCAGCTTTAATAGTGGAATTTTTTTACAATACAAAAAGGCGATCAACATGTTGACCACCTGGTTCCATTCATAAAATATTAAAGAAGCAATTATTTCTCTTTCGACTTTCCAAACAAACCTATTGCGACGGTTACGGCGATACCTAAGGCAACCCAGGCACCAATACTCATTACCTTCACCACCATTAGAATATTATCGTATTATCTTATACACTCTAAAGTCATTAAGTTCAAATACAAAACAAAGGACAAGTTGATAATAATTGTTCTTACTATTCCAAAACTTCTACACCTTTAATTTTATTTTCCTTGCAATTCCAAAGGTCTTCATCACTTCTTGGTACGGCGAACCATACCTTTACTTTTTGTCCCTCTTTAAATTTACTAATCTCATCAACTTTGCTTTGTACACACTCTACAGTAATAGTACCTTCCTGTTTATTCACACGTTCAATCGTACTTTCTCTTACAACTGTTTCTAGGCTTAAAGAATCCTTAAACAATAACCAAGCTATGAATATGACAACAAATACAATTACAAGGACAAGAGATAGAAGTGACAATTCCCGCTGTATATGTTTATTCATCTTCTCCTCCTTTACTTCAATAAAAAAGGTGATTTCCCTCTTCTACCCATACCCTGTGAAAAAAAGGCTCTAATCCTAAAAAAATGCTTCCCAATTGCTTATTTTACTTTGCCCCCCATCAAAGTATTTTGTAACTGATTAACACTTTCGACAATATAAGTTGGCTTGATATCACTCAATTCTTCACATGAACCATACCCATAAGTAACTCCAATAGAGTCAATTCTTGTATTAATTGCTCCAATAATATCGTGCTTTCTGTCTCCAATCATAATAAAGTCATCCAGTTTATGTTCATTATATGTATCTAATATGTATTGAATAATTTCTGTTTTTGAGGATCTTGTTCCATCGAGATTACTTCCTACAATAAGTTCAAAATATTGGTCGATATTAAAATACTTTAATATTCTCTCCGCAAAAACAGTAGGCTTTGAAGTTGCAACAACTAAAGAAACCCCTTGTTCTTTTAACGTTTTTAATAGTATAGGAATATTGGAATATAACTCATTTTCAAACAGTCCCGTTTCTCTAAACCTCTCCCTATATAAATCTATTGCTTTTTGTGTGTCTGCCCTATCAAAATTATAATATTCAGTGAATGACACCTGTAATGGTGGTCCAATAAAACATTCCAATTTATCAATATCAGGCTCAAAAATATTCATTTTATGTAACGCATATTGAACAGATTTAGTTATACCTACCTTTGGGTCTGAAAGTGTACCATCCAAATCGAATAAAATTACTTTATATATAGCCATGTGATGCTCCTTCCTTTCATATTTTATTTCAAAAGTGCCTTTATAATTAAAAACTGTGGATCTTTCATCAATATATTATATCTCTCCGGTGATTGATCTTTAAATTTCAAAGTAGGCTGCGGCTCCGTAACTTTTTCAATAGAGAAATATTTTTGTGTTTGGTTTATTATTTCGCTTAGAGGTCGTCGGTAAAATGGTACTTCATATAATTTGCCTTCCTTATTCCATTTATCAATAATTAATTCTGTTGAGAAATAATTGGCATTGTGAGGTAATTTTATATCAGTAAAAGGGTGATGAACGGAAAACAATAGGATCCCTTTAGGTTTCAATATCCTTTGAAATTCGCTAAAAGTATTATCCCATTTCTTGAGATAATGAAGTGTAAGTGAACTAACTATGATATCAAACGTATTATCTTCAAAAGGTAGTTCTGCCGCTAAATCTAAACATTGTATCTCTGCCTTTTCTCCTACACGTCTTTTTGTAGCATTAACCATTTCGGGGCTTATATCAGTTGCTACCACATTTGCTCCTCGGTTGATAAATTGCAGAGTATACCATCCCGCTGCACATCCAGCATCTAAAATACTTTTATCATATAAATATTGTGGCAATTGCTCTAACATAGCTGGTCTTTCATATTCACTATTATACAAACTCACTGTGTCTACGCTGTGTTCATAAACTTTGGCAAGCTGATTGAATGTTTCTTTCACTCTTTCTTTCATCGTTTCACCTCTCTTTTAAGTTAAGCTTAATCAATACACTTCTGTAATTCGGAAACCAAATCATTATACTTAAAAAAGAAATCTTTGATAGGAACGACTGCAAAGTAAGAAGAAATATCTAAATTAACTAATAAACATTCATCATAAACTAAGCTAATATCCAATTCCTTTTGAGGTTGAATTCTTCTTTGCGTTAATGCAGTTGCCAGCTCTTTATATAATTCTTGACCTTTTTCATCGATTGACCTTTCTAATGCAAAATGCCCTATAAAGCTATCCCACCACACTTTAAAGGATTTATAAATTTCATGAAATTCCTTTAAACTATCGGGATTTTTAATGAACAAACTTTGATAAAACAAATCTTTTTCTTCAGCAAATATTTTTAAACCGTTACTAGGATGATCAGATACTCTTTGTGAAATTTCATCCCATACATTTTTAAAATTTAAAGCAAACTCTTCCTTAAAAGATATTGCAGATCGATAATACGGGAATCTTAATTCTCCTTCACTACGATTTTGATTAAGGTAAATATTTTGTATGTAAATCAAAAAATTCAAAGAATAGGTTACCTCTGCCCTCATTAATAAAGAATTTTCCATTGTACTCTCCTTCTATTTGATTATAGTAATTTAATTAAAGATAAAGCATTACCATTGTTGTGAAAAATACCCTATAGTTGAATTACGATAATTAAAACTATTTCAAAAATTAAAGAACATACTAATATCCATATTATTTCTATACGAATAAAAGCATTCACCACACTACAATCTTTTATCTTAGCTATATTTGTAGCAACTTTTAAATTGATTGGCACAAAGAACAAAGAAAACAAAAGTCCTCCTGAAATAGAAATACAAAAATGAATAATTGCCATATTAGAAGTTATTTCTGCTACCGCATTTCCAATTATAAAAAAAGGAACCCCAGCCCATATAAAGAAGGTTAGTATCAACAAAACTGATCCCATTATGAGTAACATAAAGTTCTTTTTAAGTACATTCGAATAATTGCGTAAATACAAACTCACATTATCCCCCCACAGATATTTAATAATTCTCCTTGTTTTTATTCAACTACCAAGTTAGTACAGTAAGAAAATCTAGTTTTTCTCTTCTAATTTGTTATCAAAGAATGTATTTAATTCTGGATAATCAATTACATACTTTTTTTGTCCTTTTTTATCTGAGTATGTTTTATAAATTTTCTCCCCATCATACTGAATACGAATTTCCGTTTCCTTCTTTAAATCAAATGTAATTCCTGCTTTTAGGTCAGAGGGAACTTGCTTAACTTCACTAATTCTTTCTTCTGGAACCGAATTATATAAATCTAAAACCTGATTAATCTCGTCTTGAGTTAATTCCACACCTACATTATCGTAGTGATTGTCCACATACTCATTCTTATTTGTGTAATATCATTGAATTTGATTTTAGAGATATTCTCACTATCTGAACAACCTACTAAAGAAAATACAATTAATAAAGCTAAATAAGATAAAAACTTATTCATATAACCAAACACCTCTTACCTAAGCTTTAGAAAATATTCCATTAACCTTGTAGAACAATACTACCCATAAGTTCAATAACTACTCAATTCAATATTAGCATATTATTCCATATATATAATTGATTTCTCCAATAAAAAAGGCGATCAATTTCTATGACCACCTTTTTCTAGTTACTCTATAATTAAATTAAAAATTCTGTTATATTAAATGTGCATTTGAATTCTCTTGCGTAACTTCCCAATTATCATTGATATATTCAATAGTATGAATACTTGTATGAAAAGCAGGAAATGGTTTATTTTTATTGGTCCATTCTTTCCCTTTCAAGATATGATAAATGATATTTATGACCCCACCGTGAGTTACGATTAAGATATTTTCTTGTTGATTTCGTTTAACTTGTTCCATACATAACCTTTCAAATGCCTGTTTTATTCTTGTGAAGTTTTCCATGGGACTTTCCCCACCAGGGTATCTCTCATCCATTTTCAAACTATTAAAGTATAAGCCTGGATATTTTTGATTTGCTACTTCATTTGGCATTCCAGCAAGCAAACCATTGTTTGTTTCTCTCCAATACTTAGATGATAAAACAGATAATTGAAGATTATCACCAATATATTCTGCTGTGTCCAAGGCTCTTCTTAAATCACTTGAAATAATACGATCTATCCTAAAATTCTTCTTTTTCTCTTTCAAATAGTTTCCTAACTTCTTAGATTGTTGAATGCCTTCGTCAATAAGTCCTCTTTGGCTCCAACCACCTCGGAAGCCATCTTCATCTTTACCATGTCGCACAAGATAAATAGTCATTTAATTCCATCCTTTAATTAGTAGCTTGGGCAAGGAGCGAAATTCCTCAAAAGATAAAATTAGCAACCATAGCCATAATTCCCATCAGGATCATCCCACCAAAAAGGAAATATCCGATTATTTTAATTGGGAGTGGAAGCCGACCACCTTTATGTGTAGGAGCCCCCTCTATGTTTTGTTTATGCTCCATTACATCATTAAAAGGTTTATTTGGAGCCATGCAAATCCTCCTTTTCATCTGTTTTTAAAGCTATGAAACACAATAAACGAAACTAATACTAAAAAGACAATACCTACTCCAAGTACTACGTTAATTATCATTTCCAATTAACAACCCTCCATTGGGGAATATAGTTTGTTTCTTGGCGAGATACTAGCACTTATCTCGTGAATATATCTTTTGAATTTTTATTTAGCACTTGGTATTTTACCTAGCAGAATACCGTTTGCCACAACTCCAATTAGTCCAGCAATTACAAAGATATATGCTACAATCAAAGGTGTTGAAGTAAGTGATTCAGTTAATATTCTATATAAACCAACAGCAAAAATAAGTAAACTACATATAAGTGTACTGATTGTTCGAGCTTTACTTTTCATCTTTACGCCCCCGAAAAAGTAAATTATTTCCTACTAAAATGTTAACATATCCTTTTACAATTGTTAACATTATCTCAAAGAAGCTTCTATCATTAATATTCTATTTTTTGAAAAAGGATGCAGTTTTTAATATGATGAAGATAATATTGATTAGAGAGGGGATTATATATGCAGTTAACTGTTTATTTGGCAGGACAGATCCATGATGATTGGCGAAAAGAAGTAGAAGCAAAGTCAAAAGAAAAAGGCCTTCCACTAACATTTGTCGGACCACAAACAAATCATGACCGTTCTGATAATGTCGGAGAGGACATCTTAGGTAAACAACCTAGTAATCTATATAAAGACGCTGCTGCTTCAGATATTAATAATTTTAGAACACAAGTTTTGATGAAAAAATCGGATATCGTCATTGCCCTTTTTGGCGAAAAATTCAAGCAATGGAATACCGCAATGGAATACCGCAATGGACACAAGCACTGCGATTGCGATGAATATTCCAACCATTATTGTCAGACCAGAATCACTCATCCATCCATTAAAAGAACTGTCTAACAAAGCTAATGTCACCGTTAAAAATATCGATCAAGCATTAGATACCATTGCTTATATCTATGAATAAGAATATCGAAGGGATGCCCATAAGTACTAGCAAATGACTTATGGGCATCCCCTTTTTTTCACCCTTATCGTCGAATGGAATCCTTTTAATCGACGTTCCATCCTGTTTTTTTATCCTTACCGTCGAATAGAACTCTTCTAACCGACGTCCCACACTGTCTTTTTATCCTTATGGTCGAATAGAACTTGGCTAAGTTCCTCATGACCCCCAGCTTCATTATTTTTGTCATACTTATTATCCATTTGTCATACAAATCTAATAAATGTTTAACAAGTTAAGATGTCCCTATTAGTTGGAGGAAGATGATGAAAAAGAATGCAGAGAAAAAAGTGGCACAAAAAGGTGCAATTATCGACATCATCGTGGAATGCCTATCAGCAAAAAAAAATCTACCATCAGAAAAAGAATTAACAGAACGCCTAGGTGTTAGCAGGCCTGTTTTACGTGAATTGTTACGTGAATTTGAAGCAAGTGGAATTATTGTACCTACACAAGGAAGAGGAAGAGAAGTGAAATTCCCTGATGTCAGCAACTCCATACTCGGTGGTTGGAACATTCTGCTTCGCGCAAGACCGGCATCCTTACTGGAACTATTAGATGTTCGCTATAACCTTGAAAGGGGGTTTTTACCTTCCGCCATTGAAGCTTTAAATTTGGAAGATTTACAGATGATGAGAGATTTGGTTAATCGGATGGAAGCAAAAGCTCTTAAAAAGCAACTATTTAAAGAAGAGGATCAATTATTTCACCGTATTCTTTATTCACGAATAAACAACCTAGTGTTAGACCAATTACTTCATGCATTTTGGGAATTGTTCGAACAAAAAAGCGAACTACATCACTCCGAAAATTTAGCACAAGCTGCAGAACTTCATCACCAACTATATCAAGCTATCCTAACGCAAAATATTGGGGAAGCAGAAAAATTACTAGAATTGCAGTTTCATGATGTTAGACAACGAATTGTCAACATGATGGAGACCAATCCAAATTAAAGGAGGAAAAAATATTAATGGCAAATACGAGAGAAGTAAAAGAAATTGCAAAAAGAATTAAACGTGATGTCATTCAATTAACAAGTAAAAATACTGGGCACCCCGGTGGTGCAATAGGTGCTGCCGACATCATTGCCGAATTATACTTCAATCGATTACACCATCGGCCATCACAACCTGATTGGGAAGACCGTGATCGCTTTGTTTTAAGCAATGGGCATATTTGTACAGCGCTCTATTCAGCCATGGCAAGAAGTGGCTACTTCCCGATTGAAGAATTATGGACTTTCCGAAAACTACATTCCCGATTACAGGGACACCCATCTCGTCATGACTTACCCGGACTTGAAACCTCAGCAGGTCCACTGGGACAAGGACTTTCAATTGCCAATGGAATGGCACTAGCCAATCGTCTTCGAGGAAGCGATGCGAAGATCTATTGCTTAGTTGGTGATGGTGAAATTCAAGAAGGCCAAGTTTGGGAGGCAGCGATGACAGCAGCACATCACCATTTGGATCAAATCGCATTAATTGTTAGCTGGAATGACATCCAAATTGACGGCCATGTCAAGGATGTCATGAATATTGAGCCTATCGCTGAAAAATTCAAAGCATTCGGCTGGCATACGATTGAAATTGATGGAAACGAAGTAAATGAAGTTAAAAAGGCATTTGATCTATTTGAACAAAACACTGGTGCTCCAACAGCCATTATCGCAAAAACTGTGATTGGAAAAGGAGTTTCTTTTATGGAAAATGAAGCAATCTGGCACGGAAAGGCTCCTTCAACAGAGGAAGCCACTCGCGCACTGGAAGAAATCGGCACTAGCAGTTTCGGATCAGACTTAATTGCGAAATGATAATGAAGGAGGAATACTGATGACTAAGGCAAAAAGTGGTCGTGATGGTTTTGGCAAAGCTTTGCTAGAAATGGGAGAAGAAAATCAAAAGGTCGTCGCCTTATGTGCCGATTTAGCTGAATCTGTCAGAGTGGAGGCTTTCGCGAATAAATATCCCGAAAGGTACTTTCAAATTGGAATATCAGAGCAAGATATGATCGGAACAGCTTCAGGCTTAGCATTATCGAATTACATTCCATTTGCTACTACTTATGCTGTTTTTGCCGCACAAAGAGCAAATGAACAAATACGTCTAGCCGCTTGCTACAATCAGGCAAACGTAAAAATCGCAGTCAGCCATGCAGGATTGACATGTGGAGAGGATGGGGCAACTCACCAAGCTTTAGAAGATATTGCATCGATGAGAGCCATGCCTGAAATGACTGTTATTGTTCCAGCTGATGAAAATGAAGCATATGAAGCCACTAAAGCTAGCGTGGAATGGATGGGACCAGTATACCTAAGGCTAGGACGCACCCCGGTTCCCATCGTTACTAACGAAACCACTCCGTTCGAAATCGGTAAAGCACGTACAATTAAACAAGGGAAAGATGTATCCATTTTTGCATGTGGGATTATGGTCGAACGTGCACTCCAAGCTAGAGAACAGCTAGCTTCAGCAGGAATTAATGCTTCCGTTATTAACATCCATACCATTAAACCACTGGATAGGGAAGCTATTATTAATGAAGCACAACAGACTGGATGTGTGGTAACAGCTGAAGAACACTCCGTTATCGGGGGGCTAGGTGGTGCTATTTCAGAACTCTTAGCTGAAGAATACCCTGTACCAGTGCACAAAGTTGGAACACAAGATACGTTTGGAGAATCCGCTTCACCTGAAGAATTGCTCGAAAAGTATGGATTAACTGCTGACAACATTGTCGCAGCTTGTAAAAAAGCATTGGATCATAAAGAACAAAATTTAAAAATAAGGGGTTGAAAAGGATGAAGAGATTAATAGCATTGATGTTCGTATTGGCATTATCTTTCCTTTTAGTTGCTTGTGTCTCTACCCATAACTCCTCTTCCAATCAAGATACCACTGACTCTGAAGATGACAAATCAACCGAAACGGAACAGGAAGGAACGCAGTCAGATCAGGAGGAAAAGGTTGAACTAACCTATTGGTATTGGGCTGATAATTCCGAATACTCTAACTTAATGCAAGATATTATAGCAGAATTTAATGAGACAAATGATAAAGGAATTACAGTTGTTGGAGAAGAATATCCATGGGATGGCGGCGGATATAGTGAAACATTGTTTACTGCTGCAATGGGTGGCGGCGGACCAGATGTTGCTGCTTTTAAACTGACCTCTACTCCACTTTTTACTGCAAATAATTTACTGGTGAATCTTGATGACTATATTAATAGCTGGGAAGATAAATCCGATATCGACGAGAACTTATACAATATTATGAAAACAGCAAGTGGCACAGACAGCATATATGTAATGCCTTGGAATACGCAAGTTTTATACATGTATTATCGCCCTTCGATTTTTGAGGAGGCAGGTGTTGAAGTTCCAACCACCTATGAAGAATTGTTAACCGCCATTGAGAAAACAACAATGGACACTGATGGTGATGGAAATACAGATATTTATGGTTTCGGTATGCGTGGTGCCACTGGTGGCCAGGAGCCTTGGGGAAGTTTTATTCATGCCCGTGGCGGGGACTTTGACAATATGACCAGTGAAGAAGCAATTCAAGGCATGCAGGACTTTATTGATATATACCAAAATGGATATGCCCCACCATCTGCTACTACTGATGGATTTAATGAAATTATTGCTAATTTCAAATCAGGGCGGACTGCCATGACCGTTCACCATACAGGTTCTTCCGCTGGAATGGTGGAAACATTCGGTGATGATGTGTCTGCATTTCCGTTCCCTAAAGGTGTTGGACAATGGACATCAATGGGAGATACCAATAATGTTATTTTCGAATCAACCGAACATAAGGAAGCAGCATTCGAATGGGTTTCCTATTTAGCCACTGGTAAAGGTCAAGAAGATTGGACGATCGCAACAGGTAATGTACCAGTAAGTACTCGTGTACAGGAAATGGACCATTTTCAAAACAATAAATTTATGAAAGCTTCGATTGAAGGAATGCCTTTTGCCGGAATTTTACCGATTAAAGATACGACGACAGAATGGATCAGTACAGTTTGGCCAAACACGACAGCCTCTGCATTATTAGGAGATATCACAGCGGAAGAAGCTATGCAGCAATTACAAAAAAGTCTACACGAAGAATAACAAAAATGTAATCGGATTCAACAGGATTCATGACCTACCAAAATTTGTGTCATGAATCCTTTTACCAAGTCACTACGAAACAGAGGTGAAAAAAGGTGCAACGGAAAAAAATAAATTTATGGCCTTATCTACTAGTATTACCGGCATTATTGATTGTCACCTTTGTTGTTTTTATACCCGTTATTGAGGCCATTTTCATGAGTTTTCAGAGCTATGATTTAAGGCGTCCTGATAAGATTGCCTATCTTGGATTTCAAAATTTTGCAGACATGTTTTCTGATCCTATCTTTTGGCTTGCCTTTAAAAACACGATTGTATGGGTTGTTTTTGGTGTTGGATTGCAATTTTTGTTCGGCTTTTTGTTGGCGTTATTATTGAACCAATCTTTTAGGGGACGCGGCATTGTCCGTGCGGTTAGCCTTATCCCATGGGCTACACCTGGTGTCTTAATAGGTCTGATGTGGAAGTGGATTTACGATGGAAATTATGGGGTTTTAAACGACTTGTTAATGAAATTAGGACTGATTGATCAAGGAATTCCCTTTTTGTCTCAAACATCCACCGCCTTTGGATCTGTCATCGTCACAATCATTTGGCAAGGTATCCCTTTTTTTGCCATTATGATATTGGCTGGATTGCAAGTGATTTCACGGGAAATGTATGAAGCTGCTGAAATTGATGGTGCCAGCAAACTACAAAAGCTATTTCATATCACGATTCCATCATTAAAGAATGTCATCATAATTACTATATTACTTCGAATTATCTGGGTTTCTAATTCTGTTGATATTATCCATAACATGACTGGTGGTGGCCCATCATACTCTACACAAACCTTAAGTGTTTATATCTTCAATAAGGCTACAGTTTTGGACTTAGGCTATTCTTCCAGTATGGCACTTGTCTTAATGTTCATGTTAGCCATGGTAGCTGTTCCATATCTCAAAAATGCGTTTAAAGAGAGGTAATGAGTGATGCGTTGGAAGAGAATTGTTTCATTATATATTCCATTGGGTACTATTTTACTGTTTTTGCTGTTTCCTTTTTATTGGACATTTGTTACATCCATCAAACCGGAAGATGAGTTATATGGTTCCACCGTCACCTATTGGCCAAAAGAGTTAACTTTTGCTTCTTATCAAAAACTATTTGGCGAGTTTAATTTTCTTTTGCCGATCTGGAATAGTTTCTTAGTGGCGACGATCACTACCTTTGTTACACTTTTTGTCTCTACTTTGGCAGCTTATTCTTTTACCAGATACGAATTCAAAGGAAAAAGTCTACTGATGGGTTTATTTTTAACGAATAATATGTTTCCAAATGTATTGTTGCTTATTCCCTTATTTGCGATCATGCGAAGCTTTGATCTATTATATACGCCACTATCGTTAGTAATGGCTTATGCAACATTTACGATTCCTTTCTCCGTGTGGATGCTTACAGGTTATTTAAAAGACTTGCCTAATGCATTAGAGGAAGCAGCCATGATAGATGGCGCAAATCGAGCCATAGCTTTTATAAAAGTAATCCTGCCAGTCCTAACGCCATCAATTGTTGCAACTGGTGTCTATATTTTTATTCAGTCATGGAATGAATACACTTTTGCCGTACTTTTTACGAATGAAGCTACTAGAACGATACCTGTCACATTAAAGAATTTAATCGGTCAATTGGGTGTGCAGTGGGATTTATTAACGGCTGGGGGGATCATTACCATCATTCCTGTCTGTATTATGTTCTTCTTTGCCCAGAAAAAATTAATTGAGGGGATGACAGCGGGATCTGTGAAAGGATAAATATCTTATAAAAAACCAGCCGTGAACTATGTTCACGACTGGTTTCATCTATTTATTGAAAAAAGGATGTTAAAATACCAATTAAAATACCAACTATCCCAAAGTCCGTATCACCAAATGTCGTATTAGCAAATCCAAGATCACCTAACACCGGTAACAAAAAGGCAGGAATAAAGCTAATGAGTACCCCGTTAACAAAACCGCCTAGAGCAGCACCTAAACGTCCACCCGTTGCATTTCCAAATACACCTGCACCTGCTCCTGTAAAAAAGTGTGGGACAAGTCCAGGGATAATCAATGGAAGTGCTAGTACTCCAAGTACTGCCATACTAATTAATCCACCTGCAAAACTAAACAAGAAACCAATCATCACAGCAGTTGGTGCATATGGAAAAACGATCGGCACATCTAATGCCGGTTTAGCACCTGGAACAATCTTATCTGCTATCCCTTTAAATGCAGGGATAATTTCATTTAGTATCATCCGTACACCTAACAAAATAATACTTAGTCCTGCTGCAAAGGTAATCCCTTGCATAATACTAAACATCAAATAATTCTGGTCACCACTGTAATTAGAGACAACATCCGACCCTGCCAAAACAGCAATAATGATAAAAATAGCAACCATGGTCAGCGCTGTAGAAACTAAGGAATCTTTTATAAAGGCCCAACGATCAGAGATTTTGATATCTTCAGTTGACTTTTCTTTATTGCCAAACCATTTTCCAACTAACCCGGAGGAAATATATCCAATTGTACCAAAATGACCAATTGCTACTTGGTCATTACCAGTTACCTGACGCATAAAAGGTTGGCCTAATGCAGGCATAGCCACCATTAAAAATCCTAATAATAAGGAACCAATAAATACTAGCCAGAATCCGTTTAATCCTGCTGTGCCAAGAACAGCCGATAATAAAGCAGCCATAAATAATGTATGATGTCCGGTTAAAAAAATATATTTCCATGAGGTAATCCGTGCAAATAAAATGTTAGCTATAAATCCAAATCCCATAATTAAGGCTGTCTCCGCACCAAACGTCTGCTGAGCCAACGCAACGATTGCCTCATTATTCGGTACCACCCCTTGAATATGGAACGCTTCTTCAATAATGCCACCCAACGAATCTAGCGAGCCAATAATAACCCCAGCACCAGCACCTAATATGACAAACCCAATTACACTTTTTAGCGTTCCTGTTAGAACCTTTGATACAATAGCGCGTTGAGCAACAAGACCAATTAATACCATCAGACCAACTAATACCTCAGGAATACTTAACACTTCATTCATTAAAAATTCAAAAAAGCCCATTTCTTCCACCCCCTAGGTTATCAAAACGGTCATCAGTTTTACCCAACATATGCAATCAATTTTTCTTTAACCTCTTGGCTATCCGCTATATTGTCTATCGCTATTACTGGTTTTGATCCATCATCCAGCTGTTTGGCAAATTCTGCATTCGTTACGATTAAATCTGCTGGTAAACTAGCTGCTGTACTAAAATCTGCTGTCTCTACATCTGCTACATGGTTTAATTCTTTTAACACCTGTTCCACTGTCATTTTCAGCATCATACTTGAACCAAAGCCCATACCACAAACAGCTAATATCTTCATACCTTCACCCGCTCCCTTTCTCAAACAACTGTTGTACTTCACGTACCGTTCTTGCCTTTTTTAATTGTGCTAACTTTTCACTATCTCCTACCACCTCCGCAACCGCTTTCAATAAATTCAAATGCATTACTTTATTTTGCGCAGCTAAACCAATAAAAACGATTGCTTCTTTATCTGGGGAAAAAGAAACAGGTTTTTGCAAAACACAAACGCATATCCCTTGTTGTAAAACCCCATCCTCCGGTCTAGCATGCGGTAATGCCACTCCTGGGGCAATAACAATATACGGACCCAACGTATGAACCGTATTCACCATTGCATTGACATAACGGGCTTCCACATTTCCATTTTCAATCAATAACTGTCCACACTGCTTCACCGCCTCTTCCCAATCCGAGGCCGACTGCCCTACACGAATAACTTCTTCATTTAGCTTCACTGGGATCCCCCACCTTTGAAACGTACTAGCCCTAATACAAATATATAGCTGGCAGTCAGATTTTATGTACACAAAAAAGAAAAGGGAATGTCCCTCATGCTTTATGGGACTCTACCTTTTCTACTGTAGAAAATCTAATCGACGTTTCCCCTTGTTTTTTGAACCGTAACGTCGATTAGATCGCTTCTGACGACGTGTTTTTTATCGTAAAAAAAGACAGTAAAAATCCAAAAAAGAGAACCCCGACTCGCCCAGGTTCTCTCTTCTTACCCACTATAGTTCAGCACTTAAAATAACTTTACTTCACTACTTTGTTCAATCCACGTCTTTCAATCAGATTAATGCCGATACCCATGGCTATAACACCAATTAGAATCATGAATAACAATGGCATCAGGATGTCACTGAAGTTGGCGTCGTAGAAGATAACGGACATAAGCGCATCCATTGCATGTGCCAGTGGAAATAAGTCTGCGATAAACAACAAAACTTGATTTGTGATCGTACCTGGCATCATGTATGCTCCACTTACTAATGGTATTAACGGTATTATAGACGGATAGATGGCGTAAAATTGCTCCGGTGATTTTACGAGTCCAGTTAAAAGCATCGCAATACTGATCATGCTGAATGTGAAAAACGCTGAAATTAAGACAAGCATCCATAAGTTATCGCCCAGCTCATAATTCATTACGTACTTAAAGACTACTAGAACAACAACAATTTGGAACATGGTGATTAAGAAGCTGTACAGAATATAGCCGAAATACATACTTGTTTTACTGATCGGAGATAGAATCATCCGATTCCATACACCGGAAACTTTATCATTTGTGACATTATTGACTTTAAATCCAACAAGAAACATTGAGATCAGAAAGGTAAAAGCAAACATTAATTGTATACCCATGTTATAGTTCGGCACCTCTTCACTATCTAACCCTTGTGCTTCCATTTGCACAGGTGCATCAGCCAAATAATTTTCGACTTCACTTCGGACATTTTCATCCCCTGTTGAGCTGATCAGTGCACTAATTTGCGCCTCCTGTTGAAACACCTTATCAACATGCTGTCTGACTATCGAAACAGTCGGAAGCTCAGAGGTCACTAAAAGTCTGTAATCCATCTCCATTAATTGCACAGCTACGTCTATATTGCCATCACGCACATCCTCACGTGCTTCAGTAGGATCTGTTACAACAAAATTCAAAGAATCATCCACATTTAAAAGTTCTTCCCATTTTGCTTCAATTTCCTCAGCATTCACTTCCTCACTAAAAATAGCTACTTTTGTTGGTGTTTGTATGCCACCTGCAAAAAAGAGGGTCGCCAAAATGCTTCCAATAATAAAAGCAAGAACAAGGATTGGATTACGTTTATCTTTAGAAATTTGTGCCCATATTACCGACTTCATTATGCTTCCCCCCTTCTAGGATACATCGCTAAACCAATCACCGTACATAGTATAAAGAAACCTATCAGCATCAAACTTGGTATCATTAAAGAAGATGCTTCTTCGTATTGAATCCATTCCATCAACACAGAAAGCGACAAGCCATTTGGTGTCCATTCACCAAGTTTCTGCATCCAGTCAGGGAAAACGTAGATCGGAACGAAATTCCCTCCAAGTACACCCAATACCATAACAATAGCATTAAACACACCATTCGCAGCATCAACATTTTTCATTTTTAAAGAAATAGATGTGAACACTGCCGCTAAACTGGCAACCGCTAGAGCAAAAAGTAAAATGATCGTCCCAACACCTAACCAAAATTCGACGGAGCGACCAGGAAATACGTCTAATATAAAGTGCGCTAAAATAAAGACGACAGTCATTTGCAACGATGCTAATATAAATGTTGATACCATTTTCCCCATCAAAAATAGTATAGGATGGCTATTTGACACCAAAATCCGGTTAAAAACCTGTTGTCTGATTTCTTCACCTGTCTTAGTTGCTACAGTAATTGATAGAAATAATGCAAACAAAATCCCCATTGCGAGCGTGAAATATTGGGATAATGTGAAAGCTTCTCCTTTTCCTAATTGTTCCACACCACCTTGTGGTTGAACTATTTCCGTTTCATTACTGCCACCAATATGCTGGATGGCAAATTGGTAATTCAGATTATCAATAAACCCGTGAATAATATCATATAAGGTCCCATTGTTTGTCGTTTCCTCTTTCATTTTATAGATCAACGAAACATTAGGCGCTTTACCGGTAAAGGCGGCATATAGACTTTCCACCGTAAAACCATCCGGAATCACGAGCATGCCATCGATCTCACCTTGCTCTACTTTTTCTGCCGCTGCTGCTTCGTCCAGTTCGTGTACAGTGACCAACTCTTGTAAATCCTCACTCTTAAGAAAACCAAACAAAGCTTGCACGGGATCACCATAATTTGCTTGTTCTGCGATCGTAGCTGCCTTTGTTTCGTCAATCGAACTCTCAGCAACCAGTTTTTTCTGCAAATCTTGCGCTACATTTTCACTATCATCTTGATTGACCAAAGCCAATTGTAAATCCATCGAAATTTCCTCGTCACTCCCTAATAACCCGGCAAAAGCAAAATTCAACACAGCGATGATAATGATTGGGAGCGCAAGTGTTATAATCAGTTCTTTACGATCACGCAAAAACATTAATAAATCCTTTTTGATGAAACTTCCCATACCAACACCTCCTTAATCTCTCAATGTCCGGCCTGTTAAATGGAGAAATACATCCTCCAAGCTAGGTGTCTCTGTTTGATAATTCAGCAATTGAATTTGGTGTCCGTCAGATAAATGGACCAGCTCACTGATCAAATCACTTCCTTTTTTTGCAATGATCTTCAGCTGTGAATTAACCACTTCCACCTTACGAACGCCTTCCAGAGATTTGACCTTTTCCACGAAATCTTCATTAATCATGCTTAATTCCAATTTGATCGTATCTTCTGACGATAAAATGCTGAGCAGTTCTGCTTTACTGCCTGCCGCAATTACTTCGCTATCATCCATAATGTACACACGGTCACATAGCTGCTCAACTTCCTCCATATAATGACTCGTATATAAAACCGTCGTGCCTTCCGTTTCATTTAATGCTCGTACGGTTTCGAGAATATGATTTCTCGATTGGGGGTCAATACCGACTGTCGGCTCATCGAGAATCAATATTTGTGGTTGATGCAATAAGGCGGCAGCTATATTGACTCTTCGCTTCATACCTCCGGAAAAAGTTTTCACTAAATCCTTCTGGCGTTCCTTCAACCCGACAATTTCCAAGGCATGTTGAATACTTTTTTCCAATTCTTTACCTTTCATTTTATAAATAGATCCAAAAAATTTCAGATTTTCATAAGCAGAAAGCTCTTGGTAAAGTGCTAATTCCTGTGGAACCACACCTAAAATTTTTCTTATTTCCCCAGGTTTATTTACCGTATTGATGCCGTTCAACTTTATTTCACCAGAAGTTGGCTTTAGTAAAGTCGAAATCATTGAAATCGTTGTTGATTTCCCTGCACCGTTTGGACCTAATAGGCCAACTGATTCACCTTTATCGAGATATAAATTAACGTCCTGTACCGCTTTTTTGCCCTTAAAGGACTTACTTAAATGTATCGTTTCAAGCATGTGATTGCCTCCTTTAATCTCTTGCGTCATTGATATATCCATCATAAAACAAAAAAACCAAAGTCACTACTGACTCTGGTCACTCATTCTTTATTTATATATTACTTTAGTCATTTTTTCTACACATCATACTAAGTGGTGACGAATTGCATATATCGCTAATTGGGTTCTGTCTCGTAATTCTAGTTTGTCTAATATTTGACTAGTTTGATTTTTAACGGTACCAACAGATAATCCCAATCGCTCTGCAATTTCTTTGTTATTCAGTCCTTCTCCAATACATTTTAGGATTGCTCTTTCTCGTGGTGTTAATGTTGGATCAACTGCCTCTTTTTCTTCATTTTGCAGTAATGATGGCATTACTTTTGCTGCCACTCGATCCTGAAGTGACAGACCTCCTTTTAAAGCACTTTTGATTGAGCGAATTAGCGATTCAGTATCTCCATCCTTCAGCATATAACCGCTGACACCAAGTTTTAGCGCATCCATGATATACTGATTATCATCAAAAGTTGTCAGCATTAAAATTTTAAGATGAGGAAAACGGGATCGTAACACTTTAGCTGCTTCAATTCCATCCATTTCTGGCATGCGAATATCTAAAACGGCGACATCGAATAATTGTTTTTCACACAATGCTACAGCCTGCCTACCGTTATCCGCTTCCCCAGTTACTTCAATTTCCGCATCTGTTTCGATCATCGCCTTCAAACCTTGGCGTACCATCACCTGATCTTCAGCCAACAATACTTTAATCATACTATCCTCTCCGTTCCGTTAGTCGAATACTACCTCTGACAGCAAACTGTCGCTCATCATGGTGTATTTCCAAAGTGCCGCCCACCTTTTCCAAGCGTTCTCGCATTGCATGTAATCCGTAACCTTCTTGAAAAAAGGAGTTTGCTCTTGCAGGATTTACCACTTCAAAGCGAAAAACACTTCCACCCGGTGCCTCAAAAGAAATGTGAGCCTCTCTTGCAGAACTATGCTTCATAATATTAGTTAGTGCCTCTTGTACCGCTCGATAAATCGCAAAGGACTGCTCTCCTGTCAATGATGCGGCGAATGCTCCATGCTTGACGGAAAAATTGATTTTCATGAATTTTTCCATTTCTAATTTACGAATTAATCTTATTAAACCTTGCAATCCACCGACTTCATTTTGTTTAAAGGATTTCACCGCTCGTCTTGTTTCCTCCAAGCTTTGTTCTGCCAGTTCTTTTAGTTTTTCAACTTTTTCCTTATCTTTTTCATCTGTATTTAAGCGAAATGCCTCTAATTGCATTAACAAAGCTGTCAGTTTATGACCGACAGAATCATGAATTTCATGTCCAATCAGCATCCGCTCATCTTGTCTAGCGTTCTCCTCTTCAGTCACTAGTTGTCTTTTCATCCTTCTGTATTCATCGAGTAACACGTCATTCTTTTCCCGGACCTCTACTTCGCTTTTTTTTACCGTTTGAAAATACAACAACCCTACCATAACTAATATGTAAAAAAGGACCGTCCACGCTAATTGGTAAGTGGAAAGGGCCGTTTGCGTTAGAAGCAAGAGTAATCCTGCAATCTGAGCCAGCATCACAACTATACTTTTTGTCAGAGAGAGTCTAAACACCGCTTCTGCTATTACTAATGCTTGAACAAGCATTAGATATGGATTGAGTACCTGATCAGCAGGATAAAAAATAATCAATGGTGTAAGTGATTGTACACAGAATAATATCGTTTGTAAGAGTGCTTTTTCTGAAAATAGTGGAATAATAAACAAGATAATTAAAAATAAACATAAACTTGCCAACTGCTGTGAAGATAAATGTAGATCCGATCCCCAAATTGCTATAGGCCATACAAGGATATGAATAGCAATCCACATAAAATAGGTTTTATTCATATAGAAATACTCCTTCGAAAGTAACGGTCACCCTTTTTTCCCCTCATTATACTATGATTCATCAAGCATCGCATTAAGGATTTGAGGAGTTACTTTTTACTACCGTCGTTCCAGCTATTAAGTCTGCAAGATGGCGATGATCCCGACGTACAAGAACCATCATAATATAGAGAAAAGCTAACAACATTGATATGCTTTGAAGCGTCAGCGCTACCCAATTGAAGTTATGATACATACCGTGAATAACTCCCATATGGCCTAACTGCCACGGCAGAAACTTCACTATATTACGTATTGTACTCCTTGTTTTGGGATGATCAGGATAGCTTATTTTCAAGCTTTGGATTCGTTTACCGAAAGTGGAAGAACGAGATGACCCTTCCATAATTGAAAATACGATAATGGCTGGAATCACAGTTGTGAAAATAGCAATTAGTTGAGATTGCAAATACGACAAAATGGGAATTCCATTAAAAACGAGCCAATAAAAGAGCTGTGTTAAACCTAAGAGTAGGATAAGAAAGGCACTGATACATAACCAATCGATAAATAAGGCGATAAATCGGCTTTTTCTTGTAGCGACTGTTAGCGAGTAATCAGACATATGAAGCCTCCTTTTTCCTTTTTAATTATGTGCTTCCTTCTATTCTTTCGACAATGAGAGGCGCCGAAAAAATGATTTAACTATAAGTTAACCGGTTGGCGAGATAAAACTGTCTGTTAAAAAGTATTTGGTGACATTTAATCTATTATACTATAATTTTGGTAAACTACAGGGGGTTTTCACAACATTGTTCCTAACATTGAAAACCTGTAACTCCTCAGTTATCTTAGCTTAACCTAGGCAGTTACAGGCAACTTGTGTATCTTTTTATTCTAGTATCGGTGAATATATCTTTGTGGCTGAGATCCATCCCGCCTAATTCATGAATATTTCGATGGCGCGTTGGTAGTTTTGTTTCATCGCCTTTTTGGCGACGGTGGTGATATCGTGATAGAAAATGTGTTTTGAGTGATTGACATATTGTTTTACGGCTTCAGCCCCGGCCTTTGCTGCATAGCTATAGTAATTGATTTTTCTTACCCCTGCATTAATGGTCTGTGTGTAATCCTCTTCTCTTAAGCCGGAACCGCCGTGCATCACGATAGGTTTACCTGTTCCTTGATAGATTTGCTCCAATCGATCAAAGTCTAATTTAGGCTCCTCTAAATAAATACCATGTACGGTGCCAAATGCAGCTGCTAATGCATCGATAGCTGTTTCCGCCACAAATGCTTTGGCAGTTTCCGGATCGGTATAAATACCGTCATTATCTTCCCTCTCTTTACTTGCACCATCATAGCTTTCTCCGCCACCTATTTTGGAGTCAGTCATCACCCCTAATTCTGCCTCTACCGAAACATTTCGTGCTTTCGCATACGTTACTACTTTTTTCACTTCTTTGACATTTTCCTCAAAAGGTAAATGAGAAGCATCAATCATGACAGATGTGAAACCTATGTCAATCGCTTGTTCGATTAACTTGAAACTAGAACCGTGATCCAAATGAACCGTAACCGGCACTCTTGCGTTTTTCGCCATCTCCACCAGAATTGGTCCGATAAACTGTAGTGGCATAATCTCATTATGAACCTCGGCATGCGCTAAAATAAGCGGAGCTTTTAAGTCCTCCGCTGCCTCTAATGCAGCTCTTGCCGATTCTATGGTAGGAGCATTAAAGGCTCCTACCGCATAGTTCCCTTTCTCCGCCATTTCCAGGTTTTCTCTAAGTGTAATTAACATCGTTTATCCCCCTATGAAAAAGAAATCTCATCTCTTTTCTTCCAGTCATCATACATCTCTTTTAATGTTTGTATATCTTTCACCCCGGAAGTACTATCTTCTTCCAACAAAGAGGAAGCAGCACTGGCGGTGGCGATTTTCATAGATTCATACAGTGAATACCCTTTTTCCGCACCATATAGGACACCTGCTGCATAGGCATCACCAGCTCCAACCGTACCTTTGATTCTATCTTTGTCGATCAGCAGAGAAGGTAAACTATAAAATGTTTCTCCGTTATAACCAAAACTTCCTTCTGGTGCATGAATCACCACCCAATCCTTTACTCCCATCTTCTTCATTTCACCCAACGCACCTTTTATGTTTCTTCCTATTAATCTGCCATCCTGCTCACGTAATTCTATTCTTGTACTTTTTGCTGCTTCATATTCATTTACAATGCAGTAATTTGTATATTTTAAAGCTGGCGGCACAATCATTTCATATCTATCTTTATTTTCACTCACGATATCAATCGATGTTTGGATCCCCTCTTTTTGGGCATGGTACAATAATTTTGCCAGCTTTGTCCCATATTGCTCATCGTTTTTATCTAAGGCATCTAGCAAGAGGACATAACCAACATGCAAAATTTTCGCCCTAATATCAGTGAGTGGAAAAGCATCTTCGTTAAATGAAGTAGAATTTCCTTTAAACGTATAAAAGGTTCTTGTTTTATCGAATTCATCAAAAATTACATCCGTAAATGGTGTCTCCTTAGTAAATTGAACCTTACTTAAATCAATATTCTTATATTTAGAAAAACCTTCATATAAATAATGTCCCTTCTCGTCTGCTCCAAAATAAGCAATGACCTCAATAGGTAAAGCTGGATCTATATGAGCCAAAGATAGTGAGCAGTTAGAAACAGCTCCTCCCATTGACCGACTCATCCGTTCAATCGTCGTTAATTCTGATTTTGCCGGGTATCCTTTCACTGTTTTGATTTCATCGACCATAACAGTACCAGCAATCGCTATCCCATTACGCAAAAATACACCCCCTGTATTCTACAAAATTACATATAGCGTTTTACTATTTCCGCTTCTTGATGACATCTGCGTATACTGCGATAAGGATAACGATACCTTTTACGATGTATTGCCAGAAGGAGCTAACTCCCATTAAATTAAGGCCGTTGCTTAAGACACCGATAATCAGTGCGCCGATGACCGTTCCTCCGATCTTACCTGCCCCACCAGTCATACTCGTACCACCTAATACAACGGCGGCAATCGCATCTAACTCCGCCATATCACCTGCAGTTGGCTGACCAGAAAACATCCTAGAAGATAACACTATCCCTGCTACCCCTGCCATCAAACCACTAAAGGTATAAGCTATGATTTTTATCTTTTTAATATTAATTCCGGCAAATTTTGCAGCTTCCGGATTACCACCAACAGCATACATATATCTTCCTAATTTTGTTTTATTCATAATGAAGTAAGCAATGATTAAAATAATAATAAGATAGAGAACAGGTGCTGGCAGAACTCCTCCAATATAACCAGAACCAATGTTATTGAAGGAATCAGACATCACTCTCACCGGTTTTCCATCACTAAAGACATAGGCGGCACCTCTGGCAATATTCATCGTAGCTAAGGTCACAATAAATGGTGGAATAATAGTAGTGGCCACCACATACCCGTTAAACGCACCAAAAAGCATACCAACTAATAATCCTGCTAAAACTCCTGCCCAAACCGGAAATCCTAAAATCGCAATTAACAATGTTGTTACAACACCGGTTACCGCAATAATAGAGCCGACGGATAAATCTATACCACCTAAGATGATGACCATTGTCATCGCTATCGCTAAATACATGTTAGTTGAGGTTTGTCTTAAGACATTCATAAGATTATTAGTAGACAAAAAATCAGGATTCATAATTGAGATAAAGGTACATAATACGAGTAATCCAATTAAAATCCCCATATTCTCTCTCATAAAACTCGTAACAGCATTGCTCATTTTAAACCATATCGATTCTCTGCCATTTTCATAGGTTAATGGAGTCACCTAATTCCACCCCCTGTAGCGTAATACATGATTTGCTCCTGTTTTATTGCGTTTCCTTCTAATACATTACCAACTCGCCCTTTGTACATCACAACGACTCGATCACTCATATGAATAATTTCTGGTAACTCCGAAGAAATCATAATAATTGAGACCCCTTCTTCGACCAATTTTTGCATAATCGAATAGATTTCAAACTTTGCCCCTATATCAACCCCTCTTGTCGGTTCATCTAGTATTAATACATCTGGTTTTGTTGCTAACCACCTTGATATCAGTACCTTCTGCTGGTTTCCACCACTTAAATTTCTCACTGTCTGTTTCGCATGGGGTGTCTTAATCTTTAACTCATTAATATAATAATTTACCTGCTGCTGTTCGACTTTATTGTCTACCCGTAGCCATTTAATAAATCTATTGAGAAATTTAATCGATATATTGTAATCCACTGCTTTAGACAGAAACAAGCCTTGATCTTTTCTGCTTTCCGGTACATAAGCTAATCCATACTCAATCGCATCATTGGGCCGTTCAATTTCTACCTGCTTGCCATTCAACAGAATTTCACCTTCGTCAAATGCATCGATACCAAAAAGACACCGCATTAGCTCTGATCTTCCTGCGCCAACTAAACCTGAAAAACCTAAAATTTCACCTCTATTTAAGTTAAAACTAATATCTTCGATTACACCTTTTTTTGAAAGATGGTTAACTTCTAAGACCTTATCCTCATTCTTCCTTCCTTTTTCTCTATAATAAATATTGCTAACGCTCCTCCCTACCATCATCGCTACTAATTCATCACGAGTGGTCTCCTGCGTCTGCACTGTTCCGATATACTCACCATCTCTCATTACCGTGATGCGATCGGTAATCTCAAATAATTCTTCCATGCGGTGGGAGATATAGATGATGCCTACCTTTTGCTTTTTCAACCGGCGAATTGTCTGGAATAAAGCCTTCACCTCCTTGTCTGTTAACGAAGACGTTGGTTCATCCATTACAATAATCTTCGCTTCAAATGAAACCGCTTTAATAATCTCGATCATTTGTTGTTGTGCTACCGTCAAATCTTTTATAATTGTTCTCGGATTCAAGTACAGACCAAAATCTTCTAAATACTTTGTGGAATACTCAATCATTTTATCCATATCAACGAATCCGGCTCTTGTTAATGGTTCTCTTCCCAGATAAATATTCTCTGCAATCGACAAATACGGTACGAGCACAATTTCTTGATGGATAATACTTATCCCATTTTCTTGAGCGTCGGTAACCTTCTCTATCTTCACTTTCCTTTCATTAACAGAAATTTCACCATCATCTGGGTGATAGATGCCTCCTAAAACTTTAATCAACGTTGATTTCCCGGCACCATTCTCTCCCAGCAAAGCATGCACTTCGCCTGGCTCCAAATGAAATTCTACTTCGTTTAATGCGTTCACTCCTGGAAATGACTTGGTGATTCGATTCATACTTAATAGTTCTCTACTCATACCCTCACCTCTTTTCGACCTTCTATCTAATCTGTATAGAAAGGAGTTTTACACCGTATGTAAAACTCCTAACCGCTTTATTGCCAGCCGTCTACCCCATACTCCTCTACATTTTCTTCATTAATAAGAAACGTATCTACTGGGGTTCTCTCTTCGTAATCTTCACCATTTAAAATTTGATACGCTACTTCAACAGACTTTTCTCCGATAGAAATCGGGGATTGGGCCCCGGTACCTACGAATTGACTACCTTCTGCGATTTCAGCTTTTGCATCCGGAGAACCGTCTACACCATAAATCGCAATATCCTGCACATTATTTGACTTTGCTGCCGCTAAAGCTCCTAATGCACTTGGATCGTTTCCTCCCATGATTGCAATAATGTCAGGATGTGCTTGCAGAATATCTTCCGTAATACCTAAAGCAGTCTCTAAATCTCCTTTGGCATCTTGTTGTGCCACAATATCAAAATTATGACCGTCAATTGCTTCCATAAATCCTTCTATTCGATCATTAATCGAATTCATTGTCGGGCTGTCGAGAATCGCTATTTCCCCACCATCAGGAAATCTTTCCACTAAGTCTTCTCCTACTACTTTTCCTGCATTTTTGTTGTCAGATCCTACATACGCTGTCACATATTCAAAATCCTTGACTTCTGTGTCATAATTAATAATCGGAATACCAGCTTCTTCTAACATTACTAACGCAGGTCTGATTCCTTCCCAATCAACTGGATTTAGAAAAATCGCATCGATATCCTGGGCAATCATGTCCTCTATTTGGTTGATTTGCAACTCCACATCCATCGCGGGATTGGTTGTGATCAACTCATCTCCATTCGCTTCCACTTTTTCTCTAATTGCTTCTTCTAAGACTTGAAAAAAAGGATTGTTTTGCGTCATCGAGGTATATCCGAATGTATAGCCATCAGAGTTCTCTTCATCAGCGTCATTCCCCAGATCCTTTTCCCCATCACTTTGTGTGTCCTCATTACAAGCTACTAACAATAAGACAAATGAGACTGATAATAATAAAAATAATAACCATTTCCTTTTCATAGCTGACCTCTCCCTTTTAAATTTTTAATAAATCACGTAATTAATGTGATTATTAACGTTATCCATCCTATTGTAAAAAGATGTCACATATGACTAGTTCCACTCCAGATTGTTGAATGATTATATTCTGATTGTCAGGTGGCATTTTGTCTGTAAAAATACGGTGGACGTCGTGTAAGTCACAAATCTTGTGAAGATAATTTTTTTCAAATTTAAAACTATCAATAAGCAGATTTACTTCATTCGATTGCTTTATTACCTTTTGTTTAATTTGAACCTCCAAACTGTTCGAGTTTGTAAATCCTTTCTCCACAGAAAAACCGGAAGCGGAAAGAAATGCCTTGTCAAAATATAAATTTCCCAGATGTGACTGGGTAATAGGTCCAACTAAAGACTTGGTGGATTCTCTATAAATACCACCTAGTAAAATTTTTTCTTTGTTTGAATCCTGATTCTGAGAAACGATGTTCACTCCATTTGTTACAAGTGATATCGCCAGGCTACTTGATAAATAACGGGAAAAATGGGAGGTTGTTGTGCCAGCATCAATAAAAATAGAATCGCCATTCTGAACATATTGCGCTGCAAGATAGCCAATCATCTTTTTTTCTTTTACATGTAATGCATTGCGGCTGTTAAAAGTAATATCCGTATTAGCAGATAAGATAGCGCCTCCAAAAGTTCGTTTTGCTAAGCCGTGTTCTTCTAGCTTCTCTAAATCTCTTCTTATTGTCATTTCTGCTACGTTAAATTGCTTTGATAAATCATTTACTTTTACCGCTTCTTCTATTTTTAATAAATTATAAATCTTGTGTTGCCTTTGATTGAGGGATTTTTCCATATATTTATTCCTCACTCCATGCATGATATTTTATTTTTGTTCGTTAATGTTTAAATCGAACATTTTTAAAACATTATGTGTGAGAAAAAGAAAATATACTTGAAAAAACATAAAAAAATCGCTATCTATTTTTAGATAGTGATTGAAAGAGTCGATAACTACAATTTATTTATCATTCATTTTAATCCTTCACTAGAAGAATAATTGGATATATATATAAGTTAATACAAAAAGCAATTTATATGCAGATGAAAAAGGGCAAATGATTATCTAGTATATTGTACTAACGAAGCAAGTTGGTACAATAAGGAGATCAATAAAATAGAAGAAATAAATCTTCTTTTGATGTACAATGACCCTAATCAAATATTAGTTATTTATAATAGTAGAATTACGAATTTCTTAAGGGGAATAAGCTATGGCGGTTAAAACAACTTTTTCAACTGATCATCTTAAAAATATACTTTCATATTACAGCCTAGGTGAACTTGAATATGCTTACCCAATTACCTCAGGTACAGTTCAGACTAATTATTTTATGAAGACAACAACCGATAAACTTGTTTTTAGATATTATGAAAATCGTACTAAAGAATCGGTTTGCTTTGAAATTAACTTAATAAACTATTTAAAAGATAAAAACTTTCCTTGTCCCACTCCATTATGTAATCATTATGGACAGTATATTGGTATCTATCATGATAAACCATATGTTTTATTTCATTTTATTGAGGGTGAGCATATAGATAATCCAACATATAATCAAAAAAAACAGTTCATTAGAAAAGTTGCAGAATTACACAATATTACTAAAGGCTATAAATCGGATTTAATACAGTACCGCTTGAATTACAACGTTGAACAATGCGAAAAGTTAGCTCGGGAAAGTGCTGAAAAGATTAATACATTAAATGCTCAAGAAAAACTAAAGTGGTACATATATCAACTAAATCAGCTAAAGCTTCCTTGCTCATTGCCAAAAGGTATTTGTCATAGTGACTTTCATTTCACAAATGTCCTTTATCAAAATGACAAATTTAAGGCTCTAATAGACTTCGATGATGCCAATTATACCTTTTTAGCATTTGACCTTGTGTGTTTGATAGAACCGTTTAAAACTAGCTTTGATTGGGATACTTGGGAAAAATTCAGTTTAGAAGAAAATGTTTTTGATATTAGTAATGCAAAGAAAATAGTATTAGAATATTCGAATTATAGACCACTGAATAAATCTGAAAAAGTACATTTATTTGATTTAATTAAATTTTCAATTTTAATTGATTGTATTTGGTATTTTGAAAGAGGTAATGTAAATGATTTTTTCGAAAAACGAAAAATTGACTACCTTGATAAATTAGGCAGAGATAATTTTTACAGGGAGCTATTCAGATAAGAAGATTATGCAACTCCTTGCCATCATTGAATCCATCGTTTAAATGTTTTGGCCTTATAGTGTTAATGGGGTGGTACTCTTCGGGAAAGAGGAAACTTCAATTATTGGAACAGGGTCTTAAAACCATCTGGACTATTTTATTTTAGGTTTATAGTGGTAAAAATTACGAGAGGATTTGGGAAGACAAAAGATTTTTTCCTTTTATGCAGATGAATCTATAAAACAATTACTATCAGAATTCTTTTTAATAGAGTACCTTAAAGTAGTACCCAAAAAAACTAAAAAAACAAATTAAAAGTATATAGATTATCTACATACTTCAGGAAATTATGGGTGTATTGTAACTGGTGTTCCTATTGGAACAATACTAGCTAATTCCTCAATATCTCTATTATACATCCGAATACAACCTTTAGATACAGCTTTACCGATCGAACTTGGGTCATTTGTTCCGTGAATTCCATAATGTTGTTTGGATAAACTCATCCACATTGTACCAAACGGGCCACCAGGGTTAGGAGCTTTGTTAATAATTATATAATTCCCTATCGGTGTATCATGTAACATTCTTCCTACAGCTATGGGATATTGTTTCTGCAGAACTCGACCTTTTAGTAACTTTAGCCATCGATTGTTAATAGACACATCAATCTGGTATGGGATTGCACTTTGTGGCGGAAAACCTGGAATAACAATTGATTGACCAGGATATATAATGTTGGGGTTAATAGATGGATTAGCACGGATGATTTCATTTAGTGATTTTCGGTAATCTAAAGATATCTGAGTTAGTGTTTCACCGGATTTAACTATATGGATAATTCTTAACACCTCCATAGAGTTTAGAACTTAATACATTCTATGTAGAATATAAAAATAGTTTCATCTATAATCCTGAACCGGCACCTTTGCAAAAGAAGAGCAGTTATTTCTTTTATTAAGAGTAAGAAGCATAGAATTACCAAGATTCGTGTAGATCATTTTCAACTAACGAGTTGCAAGAGTCAACATAGGCGATCATTAATTTTATCGTTTGTTCTTATTTAAATTTCCAAATCACCATTTTGAATAGTATATTAAAATTAGTTGAAGAAAAGGGGAATTCATTTTAATGTATGATAATCAAAATAAAATAATTACTACTAAAAGGTTATTTTTAATACTGTCTCAACCAACAGAGGTTACTATGCTTTAATTTGTTCTACAAACAAATGCGATTCTTCAAGAAGACAACTCCGCTATTTGTAGAAGTGAAGTAGTAGGAATGATGAATAGAAATTTGCTTTCTGATAGTAGGAAAAAGGAGGGAATACCTTGAGAATATCAGTTAGATTATTTTTGGGGACTTTTGTAATTTGCTATATCCTTTTTATTATTTTTAATACTATTTTTGATGGTAGAGACCATATAGAAACCACATTGTTATCAATTGGTACAATTATAATATTATTGCTATGTTACTTAATTTCCCTTATTCATTACTTGATAGAGTTACATCAAAAAAACTGATAGAATTTGTTATTTAATTATGGGTGTGTCTCTTCATGGAGAAAAAGCTCACTGTTTTTTCGCTGTAAGTTAGATACTGGAGGAGAAAAACATGAAAATTTTTGATTCACACTTACATATTATTGACACGAAATTTCCATTGATTAAAAACCAAGGATATATCCCTGATCCTTTTACCAGTCAAGATTACCTCCACAGTGTAAATAATTTTAATGTGGTTGGAGGAGCTGTTGTATCAGGCTCTTTTCAAGGATTTGATCAATCCTATTTAATCGATGCATTACAAACCCTTGGTGAAAATTTTGTTGGAGTCACTCAGTTACCTTACACTACACCAGATGATGAAATCATTAAACTACACAAACTTGGTGTGAGAGCTATTCGTTTTAATGTCAATCGTGGAGGTTCTGAGGATATCTCACGTTTGGATTACTTTGCTAGAAGAGTCTATGAGTTAGTGAATTGGCATACAGAGCTATACATCAATTCTAAATCCTTAACGGAGATAGCAACAACAGTCGAAAAGCTGCCTGCGGTTTCTATAGACCATCTGGGTTTATCAAAAAGTGGCTTTTCCACCCTTTTATCTTTAGTAGATAAAGGAGTGAAAGTAAAAGCGACTGGTTTCGGAAGAATTGATTTCGACCCAGGAGAAGCAATTCGGAATATATATTCTATCAACCCAGATGCATTAATGTTCGGAACAGACTTACCTTCAACAAGAGCAAATAGACCTTTTAATGTTTCTGATTTAGAGCTAGTTTACGATGTTCTTGACGAAAATCAAGTTGAAAAGGTTCTATATAAAAATGCTTTTAATTGGTACTTAAAATGAAATCTCTTAAACGCTATTGTATTAGTTGATACCCTAACATGCATTACCTACCTTTTTCTGTATTGAGCTTAAGTAATGCATGTATTTTGAAATGGGCGCGCACTTTCCAATCTTTATCCTTCTTTTCTTACCAAAATAGAATAAGCTCCACTGAACATAGCAAATAACAAACCTGTAACAGGAAACACTATCCAATTAATCTGCCATTGACCGTAAACGAGACCACTTATTAAGAAAACAATGACAGCTAACGGCCAAATAATCGATGCTACCGCACCAATAATACGGTCTCCTTCTTCTTCTTTTGCTTTTTTTCTTTGAGATTTACCCTTTAGTAGCTTTTCGTATGCAGCATAAACATTACCAAAATAGACAAATAAATATACTGCTATAGAGACAAGTACTAACATAATACACACACCAAAATTAGCTGCTTGTTCGTTAAAAGCTATCATGGTAAAGAGAACAGCTGGTGAGAAAATAATGAGAACAACTCCAATAATCATTACTGCCATATAAGTTGGTTGGAAAGCATCCTTCTTTGCCCTAACTTTATCCTTAAGCCCAATTGACAAATCAAAATCTCCTTCGAAACTGATAGATTTATACTTTTCTAGTTTCATCGCAGCATAAATAAACAAACCAACTGCAATCGCTACACATAATAGAAGAAAAATTAATCCAACATATGTTCCTGTTTCCGTAGAGATATTAATGAACCCATTTTCAATTATACCAAGTAAAAGAACAAGCATTGCAGCACCTAAAATACACAAAGTCGCTCCTATTCCGATCAACTTACCTGTTGTTCTATTTGTGTTGAGGTATTCCTCCACTTCAGCCTCTGTTAGTAATGGCTTTGACCTTCTATCTTCCTCAAGTGAAATCCCAAATTCTTCAATAATTTCGTCAATATTACCGAATTCTGAAATAACAATACCTACTGCTTCATTCTCCGTCTTACCACCCTGTTTTAATTCATGATATTTATCCTCCATATTAGCTAAAAGCTCATCTCTTAATTGTCTCATTTCAGGTGATTTAGGTAATGAAGAAAACATATTATCCAAGTAATTAATAATGGTATCCATTATAGAAACTCCTCCTTTATAAATCGATTAATCACTTCTTTTGTTAACTCCCACTCTCGACATTTTTCTTTATAATAAAGCAATCCTGCTTCGGTCATTTTATAATACGTTCGTTTTTTCCCGAAGGTTTGTTCTTTATGGAAAGATTCAATAAAGCCTTTTTTCAATAGTCGGTTGAAGGCTGAGTAAAGAGTAGTTTCTTTGATGACGTACTTTTCATCGGATAGCTCTTTGATTCTTTTTGATATTTCATATCCATATGACTCTTTTTCTAACAGTAAATAAAGAATGATTGTATCATTGTATCCACGAATAACATCACTACTAATCAAAAAGCTGATCCTCCTTTCCTTAAAATCCATATACTTCATCTGTCGTAGTAATTTCATTTTATCACAATTACTACGACAGGTGAAGTAAAATATTTTGAAAATTTTTACTTAAACAAAAAGATGGCGTGAAATATCAAATCACACCATCTTTTTATTGCTTTTTTAAAGTTTAATGCGCCATCATCTCATGAGCAATATCATGTCCACCCATTTCTGATGGATAATAGGTAGGCCAGTTTGTGACTTCCTCCAATAAAGCCTCTCGGTCGACACCCCAATACAGGTGATAATGGTCAGCTTCAGTCGGATAGATACTATGATCACTAAATTGGATATACTGAGGAAGTTCTTCAGCTTCTTCAGCTAGTGTAAATATGTATCTGACTCCTCTATTTCCCGCATCATATGTTAGAATTTCATATCCATCATAGACATACTCACCTGAATTTTCTTTACCGTCTTCAAAGAAAGTTACAGTATCTCCTTCAATTACGATACGATCAACATCTGTCTGATACCCTTCATCATAATACTCCTTATACTCTTCAGCTGTCTTATCACCCTCTTCTTCCTTGTGGGCAAATACCTCATCAAGCGTACCATCTTCTAAATATGGATATACAGATTGCCAGTCTCCTTCCCAATCTGAAAGTGGACGATCCTCTACCTGGCTGTCTTCAAAATAACCGGCATAAATTTGTTCTGTTTCTTCATCATGCACATGACTGTGATCATGATCATCTTCTTCGTGTGTATGTTCGCCATCTTCTTGTGTTTGGCTTTCAGAAGTTTGTTCTTGTTCTTCAGACGAGTTTTCTGTAGCTGATGAAGATGTTGTTGTTTCATTATCTCCAGACCCGTCCTGTAATGAATTTGTAGCCTTGCACCCAACTACTAAAAGTAACATACTGATAACTAAAACTCTTAACCCTTTTGCACATGACATTTTCATTTTACAACACCCCTCCTCAAAGCGTAATGATTACGATTTATAATTATACATATACCTTATGTTCTCGTCAAGAAAAAATTGGTAATAGTTGTGGGTTAAGTCAGTGGCAATTGTAAAAGTATCGAAATGTAAGCTAAATACTAGTCTTAGCCTAAAAAAAGAACCAGCCATATTCACTACAAAATATATGCGGAGTATTTATTGTGGTAATGATGGATGCCTCCTCCGAATATAAAATACGCCTACTTAGACACAAAAAATAGCCCCCTTTAAAAGCGCTATCTCAATTATTACTTTGCTACTGTTAACTCCTTACCACTAATTATTTTATATATTTTCGAAGCTCTATTTTGATGATCTAGTGTTACATACCTAGCACCATTTTCTTCAACCAATGTAAAACCACTATGATCAGAATATAAATATAACAAGTATGTTTTCCTTTCTGCATCAGACAGTTTAAAATTCAATTGATATTTTGGAGAGTGTTCTAGATCTATTACCCCCAATTCCCAATCAAGTGTCTCAAAAACATTCACTAACTCAGTTAATGTTTCGCCAGTGATTTCTTGAAAGTCTTCATATTTATTAGCATCTCCTACTTGCTTTTTTACTGTTATCACATCATCTGCCTTACTTTTGGTTTGGGTGCTTGCTTCAGTAACTTCCTTCTCAGTAACAACCTCTTCTTCTTGCTTTTCAGTATTAGTATTATCTTCTTTTTGTTCACTGGTCTCACTTCCTTCACAACCAACTAAGAATAAGATAAAGAAAAACACAAAAGTTATATATATTTTCTTTCTAAACACATCATCACTCCCTTTTTTAAGTTAGTCGATACATTTGGTGAAAAGTTACACCAATAACTTTTTATCCAAATAAAAAAGCCTATCGCATCACCTAAAAGGGATACAACAGACTTATCTTTATCTTGGATTCCTGCACATTGCCGGTATTAAGAATATATCTACAAATAACCAAATCCATAGTACGACTAACGGAATCCAACCAATTAGGATCCAAGTAGTAGCCCATCCCACAACACCAAGTAATAATTGGGCAATACCACTTCCGGTTCGACCTGTATAAAAACGATGCACACCGATTTGTCCAAAGAAAAACCATAATAAGTATGCAATCACTAAGCTTCTTTCCTTCATCATATTAACTCCTCTCATTACAAAATTACACTAGTTCATTTTATCATGTGATCGATTATAATGTTTGTAAAACGAATTAAGAATACCAATTGTATATCCTGGTATAAAGTTCGTATTTACATTTAAAATAAAGTTACACAGAATAATAATAAATAAATTTATTTTGCCCGTATCTTTCCATTCCCTAAATTAGTTATATAAGTAGAGAGGTTAAAAAGGAGTGAATGAATTGAATGCTAACACTGCCAATCAAGGAGGTCATCATGTGAAAGTACAAAAGCTATATCCCGGGTTGAAGAGATATTCTTATTTCCTTACCAAAAATAAATGGGATGCTGAAGATCTCATGCAAGAAACTTTCTTTAAAGCGATTAAATATTATCATTCGTCTGAAATAAGCTCAGCACTTTTGAACAAGATTGCTTATCATCAATGGATTGATACCGTAAAGAAAAGAAAACTTGAGGTTGTTAATACAGTAGAGGATGAAGGAAAAGAGGACAATGTACGCAAGACAGACAGAATAATTGATTTGGTCAAATTATTAGTGAGTAATTTAACTCCAAAACAAGCAGCCATTTTCATCTTGAAAGAAGCATTCAGTTATCAATCAAATGAAATAGCGGATTTGCTGGACACAACAGAAATGGCAGTCAAATCTACCCTTCACAGAGCGAAAAAAAGATTAAAGACCGACACCTCCCTTCAATCCATTGATTCTTTTTGGCAGGAAGAAGAGAGAGAAATATTATATAACTCGCTCTATCAGTCCCTTCAGGCAGATGATCCAGTTGTATTAATTGATTGTATCTCCACTTTGCATTTGTTGGCAGAACCACAGCAAAAGCATTCCAATTCACCTCTCAATATGTATTCTATGGCCGCATAGAAAAGGAGGAAATGATATGGCTACCGTTCCATATGTAATTGAACAGTCAAGTAACGGAGAACGTTCATACGATATTTACTCACGTTTGTTAAAAGATCGAATTGTTATCATAGGCGATGAAATTAATGATCAAGTAGCAAATATTGTTACAGCCCAACTGTTGTTTCTGGAAGCAGATGATCCTGAAAAAGATATTTCCATTTATATTAACTGTCCAGGTGGATCCACCTCAGCAGGATTTTCAATTTTTGATACGATGGAACTTATAAAACCGGATGTTAGAACTATTTGCACGGGGTTGGCTGCATCTTTTGGAGCCCTACTGCTTCTTGCGGGGACAAAAGGAAAGAGATATGCTCTTCCCAACAGCGAAATAATGCTTCATCAACCTAGCGGTGGAACAAAAGGTCAAGCGACGGAAATTGAAATTACAGCTCAGAGAATCTTAAAACTGAAACATCACATTAACAAAATCATCTCTGAGCGAACAGGTCAAGATGTTGGAAAGGTAGCAATAGATACAGAACGTGATTACTTCTTAAGCGCACAAGAAGCAATGGAATACGGGATTATTGATCAAATTATTAAGAAAAGCGCATAACACCCATCTGGAAATTAAGTTTGCATACCGTGAACAGGAAGATGGATTTGAAGAATAAACCAATCCTTTTCAATCTCTGCTTCCATTTTCCCATCCATCTTTTCTACCAGTTTTTTAGACAGATAAAGGCCTAACCCACTTGCTTCAGCATTCGTTCTACTGGTAACTTCCGTATAAAAACGCATAAATACTTTTTCTACCGCAACTTTACTATCAGGTTTGATGTCATTTTTCACAATAATGACGGATAGCTATCTTCGTTTCTATAATGGATAACCGCTTGACTTTTGGCATAACGAATAATGTTTTGCACGATATTTTGGATAACGCGAGTAAGCATTAATGGATCGGCAATAACTTGTCGGTCCATTATTTGTCCAGGGAATTGAAGCCCGATGTTTTTTTCTTCCAATTGCTCATAATAGGACAAAAAAATTTCTTCGACTAAATTGGGGAGAGAAACGGAAGTTAATTCTATTTCTTTTTGATTCGTTTCAATCCGTGCTAAGTCATAAAAATGATCGGTCATAAAGTGCTGGTGTTTCAATAGATTGTCCCATTTTTTTTCGTGCATATTGCAACCCCTTCTTGCTGTTTTCTCCAAAAAGTTCGATTTCGCCTTCATCAATGGTACTTAACCCCATGATCGTGCGCATAAATGTTGATTTTCCTGCGCCATTCTCACCAATTAATCCATAAATCATACCTCGTTTAATGTCGATCGATACTTTATCAAGCGCATTGTTTTTGCCATATTTTTTGGAAACATTCGTTGCTTTAAGAATCGTTTCTGACATATATATTCACCCTTTCGATGTTGATAAAGTGGTTAGTGAAACTTATCAGGGTGTTAGCGTCTGTTATTCCCCACTTAGCTTCTTTGATTTACTCAAATCTTGAAGGGGGTTTTACGGACGATTAGCACCGTGATAATCTTATAGTAAGTGGTAGGTATAAATAATTTAACTAGAAAAGTATAAAAAAAGTGTAAAGAATTGCTCTAATCACTTTATACATTTGAATAAAGGAGAAAATAAAAATATGTGAGGAAGTAACGTGGCAATACTTCAGGAGGCACTTTTACTGTTAAATAGAAATGATTTTAACCTTTATGTTCAGCAATCAGACCTATGGCCGATTGCTGAACAGTCCAAACTTAAATTACACTCAGATTATATCCATTTTCATTCTGTTTTTAACCAATCTTTAATATTATTGTTAATTTTGTTTACCCCTGCGTATTCACTAAGTGTTTCCACAACACTATTTAAAGGAAGTACATTATACGTATAGGGTAGTTCCTCATCATAATTATATTCAAAGGTAAATGGTTCTGACGGTGGATTCATTTTATCCATATTCTCACTTCCCACAATATGAGAAGACCACGCCCAATTTCCGATTGTTGATTTGTCATACCATGTAAACCCTCTAGTAAATAGATTTTCACCATTATTATCCCAACTGCTTCCTGTATACGTTCCATATTTATTTGATATTTGGGAATTTACAATTAAATTTCTATTATAAGCGTCATGGAATAGCTCCGCCCATTGTGCATCCATGTTTTTGGTATCTAATCCTTGTATTTCAGCACCTATAATTGGCTCATTAATGTCATGAAATACAGAAGTATCTGCTGCAATCGAAGCACCGTTTCTTGCATTAAGAGCTCGTGAAAGTGTATCTCTTCCATGCTCAGAAATAGCACTTACATTTTCTAAAACATCTTCATGAGTTGAGTTGTCTAAATACAGATTGTATGCATGACCAGTACCTTGACGAATCATTGGAACTCTCTGCCCAATATTGGTATAACGATTATAGGCAAGAGTTAATCGGATTCTTTGATTACCATCTTTGTAATCTTTTCCACTACTACTTACATAATCTACATAGTCCTTATCTCCTGAACCAGTTAAATGCACCTTACTGTGATAGGCGGAATATGCCATAATCTGTTCTTTGGTCGCACCGCCATTACGCATCTTATAATACACACTATCTATATTAAGTTCACTTGCAGCATATTTTTCTTCCATAAACTGAATCGATTGATAAATATCACTATCTTCTGGCGGATTCTCGTTTGCAGGTAATCCAAACTCAGACCATGAAATAGTTATATTAGAGCCACCATTCTCTGTATCAATTAAACCATCAGATGCAATGGAAAATTTACTATGGTCGATCCAAACGTTATTCGCCCCATTAACCTTTATAAATGTCCAGCCTACTTCCTTATGTCTTCCAGTATCATCCCATTGCCACATTCCATCAAAATTGAGATTCCTTATAACAACATCATTCGTTGATCTTTGTAAATTTATTTCTACATGCCTAATTGTTTTTCCTTTCTTCGAAAAAATAGTTAACCCATTCACATTATTTACATCTAATTGTGAAACACCGGATGAAGCTAATATTGGATTGGTAAATCCATTCATAGGATCCCGATATTCCCTTATAAAACGATACTTTTTAGCTTCTTCTTCACTCAGATTTAACTCTTTCCACCCTAGGTTTAAATCTCTCGCCACTTCAATTACTTTGACACTTCCATTTCCTGCATCCAAAATCGCCTGTAAAAACTCTCGTTCTGTTTTAACCTTTCGATAATAAGAAGTATCAATGTATTGACTTCGGTCATTAACCCCTAATGATGCATAACCAGTTACGGAAAGATAACTATCGTCATAGTCCTTGATATTTCTTGTTGTGTTTGGAATAGAATCAATCTCTGATGCGTTTGTTACGATAGTTTCACCCCATAATAACGATGACGTAAAAAAGGATAGAACCAACAACCATATTGCCGTCTTTTTCATTTTCATAACATTACCTCCTGTTAATAAAGTGAGACTATGATCAGTGGGGTTTTGACCCCCACTGATCATATCCTTGTGTTAATTGAAGCTTGTGTGGTGCTTACAGACGGTAAGCACCGTGGTAAAGGTTAAAAATGACGATAAGTAATGTATATTCAATATTTGTTGTTTCAATACAATCACTTTCTTACCTTCTCATGAAAACAGCAGACGTCCTTAAGATTTAATCCCAAATGCTAAGAAAATGATTATCTGATTGTAGGACAGATTAGACGAATTTTATAGTTCTTTGAGTGCAAAAAAAAGCCACACTTTTGCCCAAAGTGTGTCAACATAAAATATTTAAACAATAACGATTGAATCCAAAAACAATTGATATAAAGCGTTAGTATCTGTAACTGATGCTATCATCGCATTTAAATATGCTTCTCTATCAATTTTTTCATATTCCCATTTATACCCCATCGTCATGGCATATGCATGGAGGAAAATTCGAATCGTTCTTCCATTCCCTTCACGAAAAGGGTGTAATAAATTTAATTCAGATTTGAAATAAGCTAAACGCTCTGCAGCTTTGTCTTTATTTTCCCACCCGGACTCATTATTTAATTCCTCAAATAGTTGTGCCGCGTAGGAAGAAATAAACTGTGCCTGACAAAAACGTGTATTACCTTTAGACAATTGCACATTTCGGTATTGTCCGGCAAACGGGTAAATATCCTGAAAAAGGTAACGGTGTAACTCCTGAAAGTCACTTTCTTTAAATGATTTGATCCGATTCTGTGTCCGTTCCAATTCTGCTGCACGCACTGCAAAAGCAAATGCCTCAGCTTCTTTCAGTTCCTCGTATGTCTCGGCTCCTAACAGATTTACCTCTAACAAAAACTGATCATTTTGTTCATTATTATACTTATCCATTCTTCCATGCTTCCTTAAGCACTGAAGGAGTAATTTTCATTCCTGAGTTTACTAATGATAATATTTGTTTTTGACGTTTCTCATCTAAGTGAAGCTGTTCAATATGTAAATTATGAATAATTCGTTTAAACTCTTCTGAATCTAACGTAAGTTTTTTCACGAAAATGCCCCCTTCCTATAGAATGACTTACCTAGTTATTATAACAATTTTTAAACTTAGATGACATTTCTTTGTATGAAGATAAAGTGAGACTATGGTCAGTGGGATTTCACAGACGGTTAGCACCGTGATAAAAAGAATGGCGATTTTCTATTTTTTAAGGGATTCACTCGTTTTTTGGATGCGCGAATGCCGATTATATCCTTTTTTTCGGGATTCATCCGTTTTTTTGATACGCGAATACCGATTATACGCTTTTTTTCGGGATTCACCCGTTTTTGGGATGCGCGAATGCCGATTATATCCTTTTTTTCGGGATTCACCCGTTTTTGGGATGCGCGAATGCCGATTATATCCTTTTTTCGGGATTCACTCGTTTTTTTGGATGCGCGAATACCAATTATATGCTTTTTTTCGGGATTCACTCATTTTTTTGATACGCGAATGCCGATTATACGCTTTTTTAAGGGATTCAATTGTTTTTTTGGTGCGTGAATACCGATTATATCCTTTTTTTCGGGATTCACCCGTTTTTTGGATGCGTGAATACCGATTATACGCTTTTTTAAGGGATTCACCCGTTTTTTGGATGCGCGAATGCCGATTATACGCTTTTTTTCGGGATTCACCCGTTTTTGGGATGCGTGAATACCGATTATACGCTTTTTTAAGGGATTCACCCTTTTTTTTGGATGCGTGAATACCGATTATACGCTTTTTTCGGGATTCACACCGCTTCTTACGTGTGTGAATCCCTATTATATGTTTCGTTCTGTTTTTTATATACGTGAATCTGGATTATTTCGTCTTGTGTAGTACGCACCCTTTTTATTTCCTTTTTTCTCAAAATTTTTAGTTAAAGTATATTGAATACGTTCTTTAGAAACATTTGGTCCACACCATTCCGCCATTCGTTTAGTCGTTAGTTTTTCTTCTGTAAAAAGAAATAGATGATCTTGAATGTTTCGTAAAATAGCGTCTTGCACTAGCTCTTGATTACCACAGGTGGAGCATATGACAAGTCGACCATCTGTATTTTGTAAAAAAGTATTGCATTTTTTACATGGAATGCCTTTTTGTAATTCATCAAAATGATAACTTGGTAATTGTAAATAGGGAGACTTGCTAAGTGCACGCTCTTTTAATTTGGCTGCTAATGAATGGAAAGTAGGAGCTATTGGTATATTTTGCTGAAATTGATGGAAATAACGATTCAACTGTGTAGGTAGTAAAATTTTAGGATGGCGCGATTCGAGGTATAATGTGAATTCAGGGTTAACAAAAACAACATGTGCTTGAATGGGAATGTGAAATCCTAATCCTGATATCAATTGACGAAGTAATGATTCTGACCTCTTCAATTGAATTAATGGATCATCGACTTCAACACCTTGTTCCAGGTAGAGCTTGTCCTTCTCATAATAATATTCGCCTTGATAGTTTTTCACTTCAAATAAATGGAGTTGATTGTTAATGATATGAATACTGTCGATTTGGAAGTAGCGATTTTTGAAGGAAAGGGAGAGGTCTTGTAAGGTATTTTATCAACGAAGGCATCGAATAATAATTCGCCTTGATATCCTATTTGGAGCTTTTTATATTTTTTTCTTTCTTCATTCGATAATAACTTTCTTCTGTTTAAAGCGTCATACAACTGTAACTCATACGGTTTATCCCGCTGCATCTTATCAAGCTTCCTTTCTATTATTCTGCTCTAAAGATAACAAAATCTCTTGTGATAGTCTAGTAGTAAGATAAGCTGCATGATTAAAAAAGTCACTCCAAAAATACTTGAGGAGTGACTAATATTTTCAAATTAAGATGCTATTACTTCAATACCACCACATCATATGCATGCAGTTGCTTCTTACCATTTATAGTCTTGCCACTTAACAAGTCAGTCATTTCTTGCTTTAACTCCACAACCTGTTCATCCTTTGAATAATTCATCAAAACAAAGAGCGTTTCACCATTTTTCTCACGTACTGCCAATTCAATCTCTTCTGTCAGCTTAAACATATCCTTATAGTCTGTCACTTGCAGATCCTCCAAGACCATTGTGGCAATTTCATAATCGAATACTCCTCCGAAATAATAGGCTTTCCCTTTTCCAACCTTTCTCTTCGTTAGTGAAGGCTTTCCTTCATAAAAAGCATTTTCATATGTTCCCACAACTTCTACGTCATCATCTTCTATTCGAAGCACTTCGTTAAACCCAAAAGTCTCAACCAATTTTTTATTAAATAACCTCACATCAGGGTTTTCCTGCCAGCCATTCAACAATGTATATTCCTCTACCGTGATGCCTACTAACTCTTTAATAGTACCTGGAAATGCTTTCATATACGGCTGACCAGTTACATCCTTGTAGCCAGTTCTTGAGCCAAATACTATTTGACCACCTTGCTCGACGAATTGGGTCAGAAGTTCAGCAGTACTTTCTGTCATAATTGCAGCATGAGGGTAAACAAGCACTTCATATTTTAATAAATCATCCAGCTTTGTTTCAGTATGCACATTAAAAATATCAACCGGGATATGATGATATTGAAATGCTTTAAACCACGCCTCACGACTTTTTCCAATAAAGCTGCCATACCATTTATCCTCTTCGCCATCCCATTCATTATCATAATCCATAAGAATGGCGGTCTTTGCAACATAACTTGAACCAAATAATTTCGAACCAATTGTTTTAATTTCATTGCTCGTTTGTTTAATTTCACTTATTCTGCGATTCGGCAGATTATGATAATCATTAATTCCGTGCCAATATATCTCTGAACCTTTCGTAGCTGTACGCCATCTGAAATACAGCAGTAAGTCTGCGCCGTGTGCCATTGATTGATACGTCCACAAACGCAATTGGCCCGGTCTTGGTGTCGGCTGTTCGATGCGATTCACCCAGCCTCCCGGACCTGCTTGTTGTTCAAATATCGCAAAATTGCCACCCATGCTACGAACCGTACTTAAATTCAAACTCCATTTCCGATCTCGTAACTGCTTGGTCGATGAATCTTCTATAATTTTATTGAAATTCGGGTAGGAATCATAAGCATAAAAATCTAACGCATCCTTCGTCATGCGGTGATTATCAAGATGGCCAAACATGCCGTTCGTCGTCACCCATTGTTTATTGGTTAAAGAACGGATTAGATCGGACTGCATCTTCACAAAACGAATGGCGCTATCAGAGATAAAACGCTTCTCATCAAGACTTTGATGTGGATTCTGGGAGTTATTCACAGTTGGACGGGGTAAAAATACTTGCTCCCAATCTGTATAAGTCTGATTCCAAAATACCGTCCCCCACGCTTCATTTAAATTATCCAATGTACCGTATTTGTTTTTCACCCATTCACGAAATGCTAAGGTGTCCGCTTCTGAATAAAACATACTGATTTCGCAATTTATTTCATTATCAATTTGCCAGCCAACTACTGCCGGATGATCGCGATAATGCTCGACCATTTTTGTTACAATTCTTTTAGAAAGAGTGTGGTAAATTTCTGCATTGTAATTATAATGCCTTCTTGATCCATGACTGTAACGAACACCCTCTTGCGATGCATTTAACACCTCTGGATATTTCTCTGTTAACCAGACAGGAGGTGTCGCTGTCGGTGTACCTAATATTACTTTCAACTCTTGCTTCCCCGCTAAATCTATCGCCCGATCAAAAAGATCAAATGTAAACTCTCCTTCTGCAGGCTCAAAAATCGTCCATGCAAACTCTGCCATTCGCACGTACTCAAATCCTATTTCTTTCATTCGTGTAAAATCTTCTTCCCATAACTGCTCCGACCAATGTTCGGGATAATAACAAACTCCTAGTTTGATTGCTGTTTCGTTTATAATATTTTTCATTTGTTAAACTCCTTTTCTCTCTATAAAGTTAGACTTCCATCAGTGGGGGTTTTACGGTCGAGCACCATGATAAATTCTACTATTACTCCTTAACAGATCCACCTAAAATACCTGAAACGAAATGTTTCTGCAACATTAAGAATACAATCATGATTGGTAATACGGAAATAGCTGTTCCAAGCATCAACTGACCATAATCAACAGAGTTTAGTCCTGCCAATGTTGACAGTGCAACAGGCAATGTATATTTTTCACTTGTCGTCATGACAATTAATGGCCACATGAAGTTGTTCCATTGATGCGTAAATAAAAATATGCCTACTGCTGCTAATGCAGGTTTCATAGTAGGTAACGCTAGTTTAAAAAAAATAGAAATTTCACCAGCACCATCAATTCTAGCTGCTTCAATCATGGAATCCGGAATCCCCTTCATATTTTGTCGAATCAAAAAAATAGCAAATGGATAGCAAATCTGCGGTAATATGACCGCATGATACGTATTGATCCAATCCAAAGCTCCAAAAATTTGAAAAAGAGGAATTATGGTTGCTTGATAAGGGATCATCATTGCTAATAGAAAGCTTGAAAAAATAATATTGCTACCCTTAAACTTAAATTTTGCAAAGGCATAACCTGCCATTGAACAAACAAATAAACTAGCTACTACAAATGTTACCGCAATGATTGCCGAATTAAAAAGAGCTTTCATTATTGGTATAGCATCACTCAAATTCGATAAATTTTCCATCAGATAATTCCCTGGAACAATCTTTGGTGGAAAGCTTAATACATCACCTGAAGGATTTGTCGCACCAACGATCATCCAATAAAAAGGTCCAAGTGAAATGATAACCCCAACTATTAAAATGAAATGTAACAATGATTTTTTAACATATACACTTTTCATTAGTCATCCTTCACCACCTTAAATTGAAGCCATGATAGTATCGCAATAAATAATACAATGACATAGGCAATCGCAGAAGCGTATCCAAAATCAAAATAGCCAAAGCCTTGATTATATAGGTAATAGGTTATCGTTAACGTAGCATTATTTGGTCCACCATTCGTTAAGTTATATGGCTCATCAAATAATTGGAATGTACCAATCGTTGAAAGGACAAAACAGAACAATAACACTGGTTTTAATTGAGGTATTGTTATATAAAAAAATTTACGAATCGTCGAAGCACCATCAATACTTGCCGCTTCATATAATTCATTTGGAATATTTTGAAGTCCAGCTAACAAAATAACCATATTGTACCCAGTCCATCTCCATGTCGTCACAATGATTAAAGCTACCTTTGCCCAAAACGCATTAGTTAACCAATTGACTTTCTCGAGACCAATAGAAGTCAATATATAATTAATTAGCCCATAATCAGTATTGAGTAGCAGAATAAAAATGATAGAAGCTGCAACTAACGATGTAACAGCAGGTGTAAAGAAAGAAACTCGATAAAAACCTTTCATCTGAAGTAATCTTGAATTAAGAAACACCGCCAAAATCAGCGCAAAAAATAACATAATAGGTACTTGAACAATTAAAAGGATAAAAGTATTACCTAAAGCTTTATAAAATATAGGATCACTAAATAATCTTATATAGTTATCAAATCCAGAGAAGGTATATACACCACCAACTCTAGTTTGAAAACTGAGTAAAAATGAAGCGATTATAGGATACACAGTAAATGCTAGAAATAGTACCACTGCTGGAAACACAAAAATATATGGTGCTGTCTTAGGGGTAATAATACTTTTTTTATATTTTTTCGAATCAACTTTTTCAGCTGCATTTTCCACGTAACATCCCTCCTAATTAAGAAGAAGGCTGACTGGATAGCATGCATCAGCCAGCCCATTATTTATTCTGTTGTTTCTTTACCCGTTTGCTGTGCTGCTTGCTTCTCACCATCTTCAAGCATTTCTATAGCAGGTTTATCTTCTAATAAGAATGCTTCAATCTCGCTTCCCATAACAGAACGGACTTCTAATTCTGCACCATCATGGTTAACTGGAGGTATGTTTTCTACTGTATCTGCAAATTTTTTGAAAAATGGTTGATTGTTAAAATATTCTTGGTTATCCGAGAATATAGGTTCTTCATATGCTTCGAGTAAAGCTGGGAATAATCCCCTATTTGTTAAAGCTTTTATTTGTGAGTCAACATCTGTTGTTGCAAACTCTGCAAAAACATATGCAGCAACTTTATTTTCCGATGAAGAAGGAATTGCTAAAGCAGAACCACCATCGTTGGACGCTCTTGTTCCACCTTCTTCAAATGCTGGTAGTTTAAACATATCCCACTTTCCAGCCAATTCAGGCATTTGCTCTAACATCGTACCACTCCACCAGACAGCTCCTGGTTGAGTTGCAACTTCCCCATTTTTCATTGCTGCTACTTGACCATCCCAATTATTGGTATAAGTAATTAAGTTATTATCTTTCATTTCTTGTAATACCCTTGCTGCGTTTTCTCCAGCCGCTGATGTAATATCTAAATTCCCTTCTTCATCAAAGTAATAGCTTCCCTGTTGTTGCATCATAATTCTGAGTAGACCGTCACCATCAGTTCCTAAGAAATATTTCCCGGTATGATCAACAACTTTTTTGCCTGCCTCAATATAATCATCCCAAGTATTAATTGTAGAAGGATCAACACCAGCTTCTTCGAAAATATCTACTCTATAAATTACACCTACTGGCCCTAAGTCACGAGGAGCTGCTATAATGTTTCCATCTTGATCTTTTAACCCCGAGATTTTAGCTTCTGAAAATCTATCTTCATGTTCGTCATAACCCAATGCACTTAAATTAGTAAATGCATCTGGAAATTCATCTGTAAATGAATGAATACGGTTATTTTCAACCTGGACGACATCAGGCAAACCACTGCCACCGCTCGATAGCCCAGCACTTACTTTTTGATAAACTTGATCAACGCCAATGTGTTCAACCGTTACATTTACATTTGGATATTTTTTTTGAAATGCTGGCAATACATCTTTCTCTAAATAATTTGCTTCCAGCGCCCATGCCCAAACGGTAATATCACCAGTTATATCTTCCGGATTTTCTGGTATAGTGAGATCTTCTACATCTCCACCACTGGATGAATTGCTACATGCAACTAATAAACTAACCAAAATAAATAAGAACACTACTCCAACCATTTTTTTCGTAAACATCATTTCACCCCTCTGTTTTTTTAAAAATACTGAACGCTAATAACTATTCACTAACTTGCCAAAAGTATAACTAATTGATACGCTTATTTATGGTATAAAAGTTAGCTTTTCAGTAATTATTCATTTAAATTGTATACGCTTTCAGATAAGTGAGGGATGAATAGTATGCCTAACCTGAAAAATCACCATAATATATCATTACTTGAATCTTTTTATGAATTGACAAAAATACCATTGAATATATTCCAGGATTCCCAAACATATGAATCCATTCCGGAGCAAACGCCATTCAATCCATTATTCCAATCTTTAAGTGAACATCTAGAATATACCGAGGTACTAGGTATTGATATACAATTGATTGACACCATGTACTTTGAAACTTTTTTAAGTATACCTTTTTCGGATGGTAATGGCTGGATTGTATTAGGTCCTGTCTTATATAATCCACCTTCCAAAAATAGTATAGGAAGACTGCTGGATAATATAAATAAATCATACTTAAAAGTTGATGTAGAAGAATATCTATTATCATTAAGGGTAGTAAGCAAAAATCAGTTAATAGAAGCTGGCAATCTAGCACTTTTTTTATTAAAAGGAATTCAAATTAATATTAGAGAAGAATTAAATATGATAAAACACAGGGACTATGCTTCAGATATCACCCATTCTTCAGAGTACATTGCAAATGTTAGAGAAAACTCGTTTCATCATCACGATCCTATTCTGGAAAGGAGGATATATCAAATAATTGAAGAGGGTAATACAGAAGAGATTATTCCTTATTATAAAGCGTTTATGAATAGAGACGATTTTAAGTTAGGCGTTCTATCTAGAACAAGTGCTATAAGAAGTGATAAAAATATAACGATTGCTACGATAACACTGGCAACCAGAGCGGCAATAAGGGGAGGCGTTCACCCAGAAGATGCCTATTCTTTAGGTGATGTTATGATTCAAGAATTGGAAGAATTAAATTCAACTGCTAAAATCTCGTGGTTTAGAGAAGAAATCCTATATAAATTTACCGACATGGTGACAAAAATTAAAAAACAAACATACACTAGGAAAATTACCTTCAGTCAGGATTATATATACAAACATATCTATGACCCTGATTTAAGTGTGGAGGCGATAGCCAATTACTTAAAAGTAAATAAAAAATACTTATCTAATTTATTCAAAAAAGAAGTTGGCATATCGATTAGTCAATATATGCAAAAAGCAAAAGTGAAGGAAGCGAAAAAGATGATAATATATTTTAATCGCTCTCTCACAGACATATGTAATGCACTGCATTTTTCGGATCAAAGTTATTTTACAAAAGTGTTTAAGAAACATACTAATATGACACCTAAAGAATTTATCAAATCTACTAAAGTTGATTCTTTTTAAAAATAAAAACATAAACAAGTCACCCTTCACTTGAATGAAGGATGACGTTAGAAACTACAGCTTCTTATACATAATGGTTTGCAAATCTTGAAAACCGATCCGATTATATATTTCTTTCGCAAAGTTATTAGCAAACACATTGAGCCGAATTTCTTTAAAACCATAAAGCTTACTTTCTGTTATGGCAGCTTGTAATAATTGCTTAGCTATGCCTAAATCCCGATATTTGGGTAAAACATACAGCTCGTAAATAAAGGCATGAGTTTGATTGGTGATATAATCAATATTTTCCCCCACTAGAACCCAACCAGCAATGTCTCGATTTTTATTCTCATATACTAAATAATAACCTTTTTGCTCAAGGGTAAATAAAGCCATTTGCAGAGCCTGTTCCTGACTTATGGCATCTTTCGATAACATAGCTTCATTTGCTACTTCTTTTGCTTTCGATAAAATAAACTGAACATCTTGATTCGTCGCCTTCCTTATCATACTTAAGCCCCTTACAAAAGAATGGTACTAAAGCATATGTTTGTTAACCAATATTTGTTCTGCCAAAGTCAACAAGTTGCCTCCGAGCTACTGTCTATTTCTAGCAATATATTACATTCATTAATTTATATTTATATACTAATAGTAATCTTCACCTTTGATTCAATCTACCAAAAAAATAATGGAGAGGTGACAAAATGAACCAAACTAGAATCGTTCGTAATATGAATCTAAATTGGAAATTTTCCCGAGGAGATGAACCTAAAGCATGGTATAAAGGCTATGACGATTCCAACTGGAGAGATATAACTCTTCCCCACGATTGGTCTGTTGAAGAACCTTTTTCCGAAGAGTACTCAAGTGGAACTGGTTACGTAGCAGGCGGTATCGGATGGTATAGAAAAGACTTCACACTTCTTCCTGAATTAAAAGGAAAAAAAGTTTATATTACTTTTGAAGGTATATATAACAATTCCCAGGTATGGTGTAATAGTTACTACATTGGTAAAAGACCTTTCGGATACAGTTCGTTTACATATGACATCACGGACTTTGTTAGCTTTGAAGAAAACAATACTATATCTGTAAAGGTGAATCATAAAGATATCGCTGATTCCAGATGGTTTACGGGCTCTGGCATTTATCGTGATGTCTATCTTACGGTAACAGATCCAATTCATATTGATCAATACGGGGTATTCGTAACAACTCCAGAAGTATCAGCGGAAGAGGCTACTGTAGCAGTCAACGTACAATTAACCAATGAGACAAATCAATCTGAGGAAATTCAAATAATAAATACACTCTTTGACCAATCTGGAGATCTTATCGGATCTTCCTCTGAAACTAAATTTATATCAGAAGAATCCAGTATCAAAGTCGATCAGACAATAGTTATAAATGAGCCAAATTTATGGTCTCCTGATCATCCTTATCTCTATACGGTTGTCACAGAAGTGATAAAAGACAATAAGGTTGTTGACGATGTATCAACGATAACCGGGATTCGCTCATTTTCATTTGATGCAAAGAAAGGCTTTTTCTTAAACGATCAAAATATGAAAATAAAAGGTGTTTGTCTGCACCACGATGCTGGAGGTTTGGGAGCAGCCGTTCCACAAAAGGTATGGATTAGAAGACTTAAAGCCTTAAAAGAAATGGGATGTAATGCAGTTAGAATGAGTCATAACCCGCCAGCCCCAAACTTACTAGACTTATGTGACAGCATGGGATTTTTAGTGATGGATGAAGCATTTGACGAATGGGAAGGTGTAAAAAACAAGTGGTCTACCGGGCATAACGTATACCCACCTAAACATTTTGGTTATTACGAGGACTTTCCACAATGGGGTGAAACAGATCTAAAGGAAATGGTTTTAAGAGACCGAAACCACCCTTCTATTATTTTATGGAGTATTGGTAATGAAATAGATTATCCTAACGATCCTTATTGTCATCCTTATTTCGGAACAATGACAGGTAATAACGATGCAAATAAACCTGCTACCGAGAGAATCTATGATCCTAATAAACCTAATGCAGAAAGACTAGCCACCATCGCCAAACGTCTTGTTAAATATGTGAAAGAGTGTGATGATACAAGACCTGTTACATCAGCACTTGCATTTCCCGAGCTGTCTAATCTGACTGGTTATGCACAAGCTTTGGACGTCGTCGGCTACAATTATAAAGAACACCTATATCTAAATGACCTCGAACAATTTCCAGACCATGTGATTTATGGTAGTGAAAACAGCCCTAGTTTAGATGCATGGCTAAAAGTAAAAGACAATGATGCCATCTGTGCTCAATTCATCTGGACCGGAATCGATTACTTGGGAGAGGCAAAAGGCTGGCCAATAAGGGCCGCTCAAGCTGGTTTCTTAGACCTTGCCGGCAATAAAAAATCAAACTATTATTACCGACAAAGTCTCTGGAGTGAAGAACCTATGGTATTTTTGGCTGCAAAAAGCAAAGACGATTTAGCCTCAGAACAAAATCCCAGATGGAAAGGTGATCCTCATTGGAACTGGAAAAATGGAGAGCAACTTGAAGTCTTTTGTTATACAAATTGCCAAGAAGCCGAGTTATTTCTGAATGACACCTCCTTAGGAAAGAAAAAAATGAAAGAAGCTGACAGCTATCTTCACTGGCATGTGGCTTTTCAAGAAGGTGTGTTAAAGGTGGTGGCAAAAGATATCGATGGTAACGAACATACCAATCAACTGATAACTGCTTCACATCCAAAGAAACTTGATATTGAAATTGACTATCCCGTGTTAAAAGCAGATGGTCAGGATATCACACATGTTGAAATGCAAATAGCAGATGAAAAGGGACACCCCGTTTTTCTCGCAGATAATCGAATTGAACTTTCCGTTGAAGGACCGGGAGAAATTATTGGGATGGAAAACGGTAATGTTCAAGACTTGCAAATATACAACGCTAATAATAGAAGAGCCTACCATGGAAAAGTATTAGCTTTCCTCCGTTCCAAACAAGAAGAAGGAATCATTACTGTCACAGCTACATCAGACAATTTGCAAACAACACAACTGTCCATTCCAGTAAAAAACGATTGAAAATTGTTAGCTATTCTTTGTAATTAATTGAATAAGGAAAACTGGGCAAAACCACCCAGCCTTATAACTATATGCTAAGTAAATATGTGACGATTGCTATTAGTAGCCATTATGAAATATATTGTCCGTTTGACCACCACTCCGGCTGCCCACTTCCCTTCCCGTGGAGTTTGCCCTTCAGCTAACTTTTCGAGCAAAAATCGCTCAAAAAAGTGGATTTTCAGGGCAAACGAGTCCCACAGGAGTTGAAGTGGGCGCCTTCGTTTAATGCATGCGCTACAACATCTGTCAGACCTTGCAACTTGGGTTATTATGCCTGTGAAAGTGCATAAATAACGCATTGTTTAAAATGCGAATAGGATACCAAAATACTGTGATACCAACGGTTATATACTTTCCTACCTTACAAGAAAAGCTCAGAGTTCCCGCTTAGAAACGTAGCACTTGGAGCTAGACAAATACATAAATTTCTTTACTCATACATATAAAAAACGCTAGGAATAACATAGTTATATCCTAGCGTTTGTTTGATTATTTAAATCTTACTAATTTGTTTATTCATATTTCTGATCCACTTCCCCACTTATTGTGGTATTGAATTTTCAGCGTTAATATAACCAGCACCATAGATATTATTATCTTCGTCTTCCCATAAATCGGCTCCGGCTTTCAATAATTCTTTTATCTGGTCAGGGGTTAAATTCGGGTTATGCTGTTTCATCAAACTAACTACTCCGGCACAAATTGGTGTCGCCATCGACGTACCCGACATGGTGAAGTAATATTCTTCAACACGATTATTTTTTTGAATTTTATCAATATAAGAATTCGGGGAACGTAAGGAGATAATATCGACTCCTGGTGCGAGAATATCTGGCTTTACTTCACCGTAAATCGTTGGTCCTCTGCTGGAGAAGCTTGCTACATCATCATCACTGCGTGTATCTGCGGTGTCACGATCATCAAACGCTCCAACAGTAATAACTTGATCACTTAGACCTGGACTGGAAATAGTTTGTGGATCAGGTCCACTATTACCAGCTGCAACACAAACAGTGATCCCATTCCTCCAAGCTTCCTCAACGATTTGAACCATCGGATCCTGATCTTCCTCTCCATATTCTTGTAGAGCTGTTCCCAGAGACATACTGATTATATCAATCGGACTATCCGGATTATTTTCATTATATTGGATACACCATTCAACACCTTGTATGATCGTGTCTAAGGTACCTGACCCCATATTATTTAATACTTTCACGCCTACAACGCTTGCTTGTGGAGCCGGTCCCATATACCTTCCAGATGAAGCATATCCATTTCCGGCAGCATCTCCAGCGCAATGTGTTCCATGACCGTTATCATCATATGGTTCCGAGCGTCCATTAATAAAATCTACAAAATCAGTGATTCTTCCTGACAAATCTTGATGAGGATAAATACCTGTATCAATAATGGCAATCTTCGTCCCTTGCCCTGTTAACCTTACATCATTTCTAATCACTTGTTTTGCGTTAGCTGATTCAACACCTACATCTAACAAGGCATGAACCTCTTTATTCTTATACACCTTCTTAACATGCTTACAGTTTGTTAGTATCTCATCCAAGCTATCTGGGGTTATATCAGCTGAACAACAGGAAATCCTGGAATAGTAATGATTTATTTTATTTTTTCCATGTTTCTTGGTAATCTGCTCTAATTGATAACAACCATCATCATAAGCCTCTGGGTGAAACTGAAGAATAACTGACAGTTTTTTTCTGCGCTTTAACCGATTCTCAGATAAGCGATGCAAAAAACAAGGTGTATATTTAAAAGGCCGATACAGATTAACTAATTCATCACGCAAAGGTCTATCTAGTTGTTTCGCATAGCTACGCACCATATGAATCATAGAATATCCAAACAAATTATCCCCTCATTTCCTTTTTCTTTAATCTATGAGAGAATAAAAAGTTCTGAATCCATGTTTGTCCACAAATCAGAAAAGTTAGACAAATTCTAAGCATTAAGCTGATAGTATACTCTCTACCAGATCCTTCTATCAAAATTATGCATTTGCAGTTAACCTGTCATTTACTTTCTCAAAAGCTACATATGTAAAACGCATCAGAAGCAAACTTAATATACTGCCAGAGAAAAATAAAAAAACAACAGGTAAAGAGACTGTTACAAAATAGATTACAAAGGTTGCAAACGCCATATATATCGTACGTAAAGGATAGGAGGAACCAATTACAAATGCATATTTAAAACATTCCATTAACCTGATATCGTAATGTACATATACCGGAAAAACATAAAATACTACCATTACATAATAGAAAGAGATGGTAATCAGTAAAAACATCAGAACTATTTGAATTGGTCCACTGATATGTTTGACCAGGAGATAATCCAGATATAATACGACTCCACCAGCAGCACTTATATATCCAAGAATGTTTGCTTTGAAAAGGTTCTTCTTAAAGCAATCCCAACATGTTTTAAAAATCGGTACCTCAACATCCCCTTTGATCCAGCGCCTTACAATCGTAAACATCGCAACGGTAGCTGGAAAAAAACCGATAAATCCTAATCCGATAATTGTAAAAATAATCCACAATACATTCAGGAAACACACTTTCATTACCCACTCAGATCCTTTATAAATAAACGTATTCACCTTTTATCATACCTTTCTTTTTTATGGAGGAAAAAGAGATCCCACAGGAATACTTTCACATTGTTATCTGTGGGAATCCCTACTATTGCATAGTTAGCTTTTAACTGCCCCTGCTACCCCTTCAATAAAGTAACGTTGCATGATGATGAAAATAATCATGACTGGAAATAAAGAAATCGTTGCTCCAGCTGCCATACCAGAGAAATCAACTGCATATGTTTGAACAAAACTCTGCATCCCTACTGCTAGGGTTCTCAGCTCTGGTTTACTAATGGTTAATACGAGAGGTACTAAGAAAGAACTCCACGTCCAAATAAATTGCATAATCGCAGTAGTTGCGACGATTGGCATACTTAACGGTAGCATGACTCTGCTGAAGACCGTTAAAAATCCGGCACCATCAATTTCAGCTGCTTCTTCAATTGATTTCGGCAGATTCGCAAAGAAAGAAGCAAACATAAGAATAAACAAAACGTGAGCACCCGAAGCCTCTGCAACAATAATACCTAAAATGGAATCAGCTAGACCCAAATTACTTACTAATTTAAATAATGGAATGATAGTGTAGCCTTTGGGTATAAACATAATAGCTACTACACAAATCATAATTGTTTTTTTACCTGGAAAATCAATTCTCCCTAGTGCATAGCCGGTTAATGAGGAAAGGAAAATGACAATCACAACAGTAGCTACTGTGAAAATCACAGTGTTGATGAAGTAACCTGAAAAATTTGCAGTATACCAAGCATTTGCGTAATTCTCCCATTGAAATTCTTCCGGAATAAGTTTTGTGCCACTAGTCAAAAATTCCTGATTTGTTTTTAATGAAGAAAACACCATCCAGACAAAAGGATAAATCCAAACAATCCCAAAAAGGATTAAGAATACGTGTATAACAAGGCGCGCTGATTTAGTCGAAATCATACATTCACACCACCTTTTCTTCTTTTGCTTCCTCTAAGTCTTGTGACCTGTTTACCAAATGAAGCAGCACCGAATATCATACTGATAACAAAGGTAAATAACCCTAATAAAACACCTGCTGCAGAAGCATACCCCATTCGCACCTGCCCCCCGCCTAGTTGACTGGAAAAGGCGAAATTATAAATAAATAGATCCATCGTCTCGGTTGCAAAGTTTGGCCCACCATTTGTTAGTGTTTTTACTAAGTCGAATGCATTGATACCACTTACGAGTGATAACAAAATAATAACAGCGGCCATTGGCTTTAATAATGGTAATGTAACATGTCTTAAAATCGACCAGAATCCTGCTCCATCGAGTTGTGCCGATTCATATAGTTCATTAGGAATCGATTGCAAACCCGCCAGCCAATAGACCATGTTAATTCCGAGACCTTTCCAGGATCCAATCACAATTAATATGATTACCGCAAGGAAAGGGTCTGTTAACCAGGGAATCGGTTTATTGATAATACTGAAATCTAAAAGAATTTGATTAAAAAAACCATTAATTCCAAAAATATTCCCCATAATTATCCCAACAATTGCTGTTGTCGTAACAACCGGGAGAAAGTAAATCACTCGATAAAAGCCTTTCCCGTTAAGCTTTTGATCGTTCAGGATAATCGCTAATATTAACGCACCCCCAACACCAAGTAAGGTTGTCCCTAAAATATAATAAATAGAAACCAATGCTGAATTCCAGAAACGTGGTGAAGATAATAATTGCTGATAGTTACCTAACCCTACAAAATCATTCAAAGGACCAATTCCTGTCCACTCATAAAAGGAATACACATAACTCATCACAATTGGATATGCGGAGAAAACAAAAAACACAATAATTTGCGGTGCTAGAAAAATATATGCCCAAATGGCCTTTTTCTTTTTTAAAGTTTGTAACTTTGTATTAGACTCAGACTTTTCATTAAATTCCGATTTACTATTTTTTGACAAAACACTTTCACCCTTTCTAACTGTTTTTTGACAGAAAAGGATAAATTACTATAGCCCGCTTCCAGACTATAGTAATTTATGTCTACCTACTTTAGCTCATCATATTTATCAACTGTATAAGGTTCAAAAGGTTCCCAGTTCGGATAAATATAATCATCTTGAGAAACTTCTGGGAATTCCTCTAGTGTTTCAAAGAAAGCATCTTTCATATCCTGATCTATTTTTTCTATTTCTGCTTCCAGATCATCAATATTGCCTGTGATATAACCGACTACAGCATCACCGATACCGCCAACTTCTAATTTATTTCTGTAAGCCTTGTTAAATTCAACTACTTTAGGGTTGAATTCTGCTGGTTTTGGTACTGGAATTGCCAATTCATTTTCTAATTCCATTATGTCTTTATATTGTTCAAATGGCGGCTCACCACCGACATCTCTTTTAGCAGGCAGCCCAGCACCTGTATTGACATAAACTACTTCGTGAAGATGCTCAAGTGAGTACTCCAAAAATGTTTTTACTTCTTCCCAATGTTCTGTTTTGTTATTAACACGGATACTGGTCGCTTCTGATCCAGCATGGTAATAGTATGGATTACCATCTTTTGTTGGAAGTGGCGCTACACCCCAATTTTCAAACTCTGTTTCAACAAACAGCTGTCTGCCAACCCAGTCACCACTCCATAAAAAGGCACTTTGACCGACTGAAAAAGTTGCTTCTGCCTCACCCAAGCCAATTTCAACACTTTGAGGTGCCATAAGTCCTTCATCTAGCAGTTCTTTTAAAAATTTTGCACTTTCAACTTTACCTTCTGTTAATACTTGTGGAACACCTTCTTTATAATTTTCTTGCCAAGGCACTTCCGGTGTAATCGCAGTTCCCATCATGGAAACTAGCTGTTCATTCGCCCAACCTGGATTATTCCAAACGATCGGATAAACACCACCATTTGATTCTTCTTTAATTCTTTTACCAAGCTCTTTAAACTCAGCCCATGAAGAAGGTATATCATCTTCAGTTAAACCTAACATGTCAAAAACGTCTTTATTATAATACATGATCATTGCTTTACTTCTTGGTGATGCCAACGGGAATCCGTATACAGAACCGTCTGAAGTTGTCCCATTTTCAAACCAAGTACCTTCCTGAAACTGACCTTTCACTTCTTCGGTAAATATTTCATCCAGATTTTTTACCGCATCTACTTCAGTTAATTCAGCTAATTCCACAATATTAGTCCACATATCGGGTAGACTTCCTTCTGAAAGCGCGGTGCGAAGTTGTGTTTCTGGTTCTGGGACTTCTTGTTTTTCAATCTTTATTCCTGGATGCTCTGCTTCAAATTGCTCGATTAACTTGTCAAATCCACCTCTAAGTTCCGGGTATCTATTCCAGAACGAAAGTGTTACAACATCCTCGTCTTCCTTACCACTTTCCTCTTCCTCATTAGAGTTACAGGCACTAAGTATTAATAAGACCGCCATCATACTAAGAATGAATATACTTATCTTTTTCATTGACACTTCCCCCATTATTATTTTTTAAAAGAATAGATGTAACTTGGCTTTTACCTAAGTGACAAAATCACCTCCTTAAAAGGAATTAATATATTTTAATGGTGGTGATACTCTCTGGCTGAACGTCAAAATATTCTGGGAGTTCTCCTTTATATAGATTGGTTAGGTTATTAATTTCGGAGGTTTCGAATAACTCTGCATAGTTAAACTCAGTAAATTGGATTGGTACACGTTTTTTGCTTTTGTCGTTATTTATAACAACGTAAATCAATTGCTGGGCAGCTTCATCGTAAAATAACGAGGTTTTGATGAAGTCTTGTGTTTCAGGCTGAGGCAGATTAATCCTCTTTGCACCTGGTCGAATAAATTTGCTGTAATTGCCCATCGCCCATAATCGCTTCGTTTCTTCTATGTCCTCTGTTCCCTCATTGGTGTAGATGAGCCCATCTCGGAAATCGTATTTTGAAACTGCAATCCAATATTGCCATGAGCTGACATTTGCTACGGTTAAATCATCATGAATTGTGTTCACTAATACTAAAGCCGAATCCATGCCATAGTCTCGGTTCTGCTTCATTTCGGTCCATTCACTCATATTTAACTTTAGTGACGGATAATTCTTTTTCAAATAGTTAGCGATTTTTATTTTATCTTGTACATCAGACCAGTAAGAATGGACATCAAAATGAGTAAGCGCTATCATTAATTCGTTATCTTTGAAAATAGGATCAATATATGTTCGAGCCGTTTTCCATTCTCCCGCTTCGATAGCTGATATTTTTACATCGTATAGAGACTGTTGTTCTAACTTATTTCGCAAAATTTTCAACAGTTGAACACATTCATCAGGAGAATAATGACAGCCTTCCTGACCTTTTTCCATCCTCCAGTCCCATTGTGGTTCATTAATAGGACTCAAATATGTTATTGGAATGCCTTCTTCTTTGATCAAATGATTGGTTACATCAACGAGGTACGCTGCAAAATCTTCATACATATCCTCTTTCAAGTTGGATGTTCCATCTTTCTCACCAGTAACCAGACCCGATTTTGTCATTCTTGCGGTCGGGCTATTTGCAAAGGCTACAATATTCTGGACACCTTTACGATGAATTTCTTTTAATACTCTTATTGCATGCTTATCTCGACCCCAATTATAGATACCTTTTTCTACTTCAAATGATTCCGATCGTCTCCACGGATCACTGATTTCTTCTCCAGAACCTGCCCCAATGTTATAACGATAAATGGATAAGCCAATTCCAACCTCTTGATCAAACAATAAATCAATAATTTGTTTACGCTTTTCATCATTCCATTCGCCAATAGCCTGTGACCACCAAGCTCCTGAGGCCCCAAATCCTTCTATTGTTTGTGCTTTATTAGAAATATCGAACACGAAATCTCCCCTTTTTCAAAGTAACCGGTTACTATATATAGTATTAACGAAATAAAATAAAATGCTATAAAATAGAAACCGGTTACTATTTTTTTATTTGGGTGATCGAATCCGTAAGGTAAGAATGATTGGGATCGAGAAAAGATCTACAATAGTTGACATTTATCTTTATTTATGAGATTATAGTCAAGTTAACAAAACTGAAGTAACAACTAAGTGTATCTGGCATTCTACGGAAAGTTTTTTGAAGATGCTTATTCACACTGGCGCGACTAAGGGGTCGCAAGGACGTAAGAGCAGGTAGGGCTTACGTTGCTTAAGTTAGAAAATACCCAGTGGAACATGTACCGCGGTTAAGCGAAATTCCATTATTGAAATTTCCCACCCGAATTTATCGGGATATAAAAATAATAATAAATCTTATGTGTTACTTTATAAACCTAAGGGGTACTCTTATAGTAAGAGTACCCCTTTTCCAATACATATAAATGAAGAAAGAAGGTCTTAACATGAATAATCTAATAGGTACGATCCAAACACTGGAGGTACTACGAAAAATTGATACTGGTTATGTTTTAGAAAATGACATACTCCTACACCATAATGAAACAGACTCAGAACTTGAAGCTGAGCAATCTGTTGATGTTTTTATTTATCAGGATAAAAAAGGACAAACTGTTGCAACTACACAATTACCAACTATTCAAATCGATGCGTATGGCTGGGCTGAAGTTGTGGAAGTATTACCACACTTAGGAGTATTTGTTAACATTGGTACATCAAAAGAAATCCTCGTATCAAAAGATGACTTGCCATTGTTTGAAAATGTATGGCCAGCGGTAGGCGATAAGCTTTATGTTACACTAGGAAAAGATCGTAAAGGACGCCTTCTCGCAATCCCTGCAACTGAAGGAATTTTTGAAAGAGAATTCGAATTAGCACCTGATGATCTATTAAATTCAACCATCAGTGGTCGTATTTATCGTACAGACAGAGAAGGGGCTGTATGTATAACTGATGAAGGTTATCGCGGATTTATCCATCACACCGAACGAAAGGAAGAACCACGGTTAGGTGAACTAGTGAAGGGACGCGTGATTGAAGTGAAGCATGACGGTACATTAAATGTTTCACTAAGACCATTAAAACAGCACAGTATGGGGGAAGATGCTGATGCGATATTGGCACGATTAGAAGAAAGTGATGGTGTTATTCCGTTTTCCGACAAAAGTGACCCAGAAAATATCCGTGACACCTTTAACATAAGTAAAGCAGCATTCAAACGTGCACTTGGCAAGTTAATGAAAGAAAGAAAAATTGAACAACGGGATGGAAAAACTTACTTAATCACTAAGTAACCGTACTGTGAGACTGCCATCAGTAGGGGTTTTACGGTCGATTAGCACCGTGATAAAAAAACAGATATTCCTGGAAAAATACCTTTGGCATCCAGACAATGTATAATTTGTTTATGTCAAAGGTATTTTATATTGTTAAAATCAAATAATTAAACCACTAAAAACCATAAACAAATTAATGATGAAATGCCACATAATTGCCGGAAAAATGCTATTCGCTCGTATCACAACAATCGCAAAGAATAGACCACCAATGGAAAAACTAATGGCAGCAACTATTGGAATACCCAGAACGATATGTTGAATTCCAAAAGCTAAACTAGTAACGATTAACGCAAAGACCTTCGAAAATTCTTTAGTGAGCATATTCAAAAATGCTCCTCGCCAAATTAGCTCCTCTATAGTAGCATTGATGAGCGAAAACATAATAGCAAAGAAGAACAGATTTCTTATTTCTCCTATATTTTTAAAGACTAAAATCAGTGGAACGAATACTACCACATTACATAAAATAGCTATTTTTAGAAATTTACTTATTTTGATAAAATGAAAGCCATGCGTTACAAACGGAAAGTATACTCTATTATGCCATTGTGGTTTATTTAGGTAAGAATCCACTGGCTTCTTATAAAGGTAAGAGGTGAATACAAGACTTAATATTACAATACTGAGTAAGATGCGGTCTAAAATAACTATTATCTGGATGTTTTCCATGTATATGTGTAACAGCTTCCTTACCGATACATATAACTGAAAACTTAACAGAAAAATAAAAATGGTAATGATTATATATCTATATTTCTTAATAGTAATTCCAAGTACAAATAAACAAGTAAATACAAGTAGGACTAATATTGTGTTGTTACCATATGAGATAAACATTATACCACATAGAAATATAGTTCCTATGATAATCTGGACTAAATTACACTTCGTTTTTTTCATGCTATCTCCTTATGTTTTTTGGTTAAGAATAACTGATTGGAGCTTTAAATGGGAAGATTTCTAAAACATTAATTCAGATGCCTTTTAAGTAAGCTATCCCTGCTATTCCAAACTGTTAGTAAAAAAATATGATAATACTCATATCAAAGTATTTTATACCTTATTGTTTAGTTTTCAAGCAGAAATAGGATAAAATAATATAAAATTCACAATGTTGGTTACGTTATATTTTTGCTCTGAATCCATCAGCTCTATGATTACGCTCCCAATAATTAGTGGATACATAATTTCGTCTCTCTTACTCATAATAAAAATAATTAAAGTTGAAGGAGGAATTATGGTGGCAGAGCAATATAACAAACCAAAGCCAGATGACCGATCAGATAATGTTGAAAAATTACAACATATGGTACAGGATACGATAGAGAATATTGAAGCGGCACATGACACAATGCAATTTGCTTCACAAGAGGAAAAAGAAAAAATTAAAGAAAAAAATCGTCGTAGAGAAGAAGCAATTTCGGGATTAAGAGAAGAAATAAAAGATGAAGCACATGATCAACAACAGAATTAATATTAGATCAACTTCTTTTCAAATGTAATTTCTAGAAGATAGCTCATTTAGCTATCTTCTTTCCTCTCAAAGTTCTTAAAACTCAATATAAAACGGATGAAGACTTTCGTTTAACGTATACTCAATTCTTTGTCTAAAATTTCCCCATTCGACCATTTCTAAAGCTTTATTAATAGGAAAGAAACCTACTTCTAAACTTTCCGAACTAGTTGTTATCTCTCCACCGATTGCTTTGCACAAAAACAATGTGTTACAAATGGAACCTTTAACATTTTGAAAAACACCACAAAACTTTTCTACTTCAACATCGATACCGGACTCTTCTTTTGTTTCCCTTATTGCTGCTTCCTTCAATGATTCCCCTTCTTCAACTTGTCCACCAGGCATCTCCCACCCCCGACGTGGTCCTTTTATTAATAACATTTCATTTTTATCGTTTATCACAATTGTAGCTGCTGAAACAATGTGCTTAGGCGTTGCCAATGCTATCCTCCTCCTACGATCTAAGTATATTTCTATATTGGGTTTGTGTTATCTTTTATTCATTACGAGACCTATGATTCACAATTTAGTAAGCCCAGATGATTCTCTTACTTCTAAATAAGGAGCAATAAGTATATCTTTTCTTTGACTGTTTGCTTTAGAAGCGTTTATTAGCAGATCTATCGCTTTTTTTCCAAGTTCACTATAAGGATGGCTTACAGACGTTATTTCAGGACTAGAATTTTTGGCTAAATCTGTATTATCGAAACCGACAAAAGAGAATTGTTTTATTCTTTTCTGTCTGCATGCTTTTAGTGCCCCAATGATAACTAAATCATTTATTCCTATTAATGCCGTCGGTAACTCTTCTTTATCTGACTCCATTAATTGATTGATTGCTTCTTTTCCTGTTTGCACATCAAATCCACTATAAATCTGCCAACTGTCTCTAAATGTTAATCTGTATTTTGATAAGAGATTTTTATAAGCTTCGACTTTTATATCGGTAGTTGTAACTCCTTTTACACCACCGATAAGACCGATTTTCTCATGTCCGAGACTTACTAAATGATCGATAACTAATTCAATCCCTCTTGCTTCATCTGTTCGAACACTATAGCAATCAAGACCATCTATCTTTCCATTAATCATCACAACAGGCATTTTATCGAGTACGTGTAATAATTCATTTACCTCCACGACATCAGTAAACGTCTTATTAATTCTTCCCCCCATAAAAATCATACCTTCTACTTGACGCTCAGAAAGTATCCTTAAATATTTTGATTCCATTTCACTGCTGTTCATAGAATTACATAATATAAGTGTATACCCTTTAGTTAGTGCATATTTTTCTGCTTCAATAAATACTTGCGAAAAAAAAGGATTCGTAATATCCGGCAAAACGAATCCTATCATTTTTGTTTCTTTCTTTGTTAAACTTCTCGCTACAGCATTCGGATGATAATCATATTTATCTATGAGATCAAGCACTTTTTTTCTAGTTTTTTCACTTACAGGATAATTTCCTGCTATCACTCTTGAAACTGTAGCGGAGGAAACTCCTGCTTCTTTTGCTATATCATATATCGTTATGGATTTTTGTTTCATACTTCCTCCTACTTTTTCTCTATGTAATCGGTTTCTACAAATTATATGACTAATATCCGTAAGTTAACACCTTATTTTATCTTTACCGGAATTTATACAATAATTTGTTTTTGGAAAATAGACCTACATAAACAAAATGTCCCTCAAAATCAGAGAAAGTTCAAAAAGAACCGAAATTAGTTTATCTGTTTATTAATTAATTCTGATGGTGTGTAACCAATGAATTTTTTGAAGATAGTAGAAAAATAAGCTGGATTATCATAGCCAACACTTTCCGATACTTCATATATTAAATTATTTCCCTCTTGTATCAGCTTCTTTGCTTTTTCCATACGGACTCTTGTAATATAATTCTTGTAAGGTTCCCCGACAATTTTTTTAAAGATTTGACCTAGATAATTTCGAGAAATATATAGTTCGTCAGCGATATCTTGTAAAGTAATGTTTTCATGTAAATGCTGATGGATAAATTCCATCATTTTTTCTACTAATTGTCGATGTTTTAAGTTTTCATCCCACTGTTGATTGCGACAAACGATTTGAATTTTTTCTTTCATAAAAAGTAAAAAATCTTCCCAGGAATGGATCATGGATAATTCTTGATACATATCAAAATGAGTATCGAACATTTCATCAATTCGAATACCAATGTCATACAAAGAATATGTCATAATTGTCCACATCTCAATACCAATCTGAATGGCAGTCGTTTGCTTAAAATCATGCTCTTTTACTTGATAAAACAATTCATCCATTACCTGATTCGCCATGGTATTATTAGCAAATCTAATAGCTTCCGAGATCTTTTGATGAAATTCCATTGACTTTAGTATTCTTTGTTGTTTAAAAAAAGTAGTTTCTCCATCAATCAATGTTGAATTTTTCTCCAGTGGTGTTTTGGCAAGAGCTTCACTCATAGATTCCCCCAAATTTCTCCAATCATTTTTAATCCTACCTATAGAGATCACGACATTGATTTGCATATATACTCTTATTCGATTTTCCAATTGTTTTTTTAGTAGATCCACTTTCTTCTGTAATTCGACATCTGCTTCTTTTTTTATATGCAACGTTAAAGCAGACTGGTGGCTATATAATTCAAGATAATGGAAATCATCAAAGTATTGCCTTGTGACTTCTTTTACGATATTCCCAATGGCAAACCTGAATAAATACCAATCATTTTTATATACCGTTATTTCCTCTAAAGTTTTATCAAAAGAAAGGACTATGACTACATGTAACTTACACTTCCATTCTTCTGCAATAACCACCGGTGATCTTTCCACCAACTCTGCCCCCATAATGATTGACTTTAACCATTCCTTCTTTACTACAGGTTCATATAGCTTTATTTTTTCCTTTAGCTGAGAATATCGCAACATTTCATTAGCTTCCCTCTCTAAAGTATCAATCAATTTTTGCATTACATTTCGTATGGTCGTTACAGATGCTGGCTTATCTAAATAATCATCTATTTTTAAACGCATTGCTTGTCTTGCATATTCAAAGTCACTATAACCACTTAATATAATTACTTTTCCATCATATCCTTCTTCCCTTAACCTCTTGATCATTTCTATCCCGTTCCATTCAGGCATATAAATATCCGTAATTACAATATCTGGGTTGTAATGTAATATTAATTGATAACCTTCCTTCCCATTATTAGCTTCAGCTATACATTCACATTGAAGTTCTTCCCATGGTATGATCTTCCTCATCCCAGAAAGCACTCTGCTTTCATCATCAATTATCATTACGCTCCACATTTTGCTAACCCCCTGTAATTAAAAGGACTCTAGTAAAAATTGGTCTAATAATTCTTTATCCATAATTTTAGGTAACTTGATGGTTACTACTACTCCACCTTCTGCTCTCTCGCCAATTGTCACACTTGCCTCTGTTCCAAAATAGACATCTAATCTTTCTCTGACATTACGTATACCATACCCACCTGTGTTCATTTTCGATGAAGTAAAAGCTTCGGATGTAAGACCTACGCCATTATCACTTATTTTACAGATAACATATTTATCTGTTTCATTTAACTCAACAGAAATCACGCCTGAATGTTGGTTATGCAAACCATGAATGATGGCGTTTTCTACAAAGGGTTGAAACGTGAGCTTTGGAATATAATATTTTGATACAGTAGCAGGTGCATCAATTGAATATTGTAAAGCATCACCATATTGAAGTTTTTGTATCTGCAAATAATAATATAAATATTGTAATTCCTGCTCTACCGTAAAAATACTCTCTCCCTTCGACAAACCTACTCGCAACATTTTTCCGAGCAACTCAAGCATCTGACTCATATCGTGATTGTCACGTTCGATCGCCATCCAATTTAATTGATCCAACGTATTATATAAAAAGTGAGGATTAATATTCGCTTGTAATGCTTTCACCTCTGCTTCTTTTTGACGCTTCATTTGCTTTATTAATGACATATATAATATTTCTGCTCTATTAATTAACTTTTTATATCCTTTGAATAATTCACCAAATTCATTTGTATAATCCCCCGGAATATGCTTCTTGGACTTACTCAATTCCTTCGTACCCATCATTCTTGCGAGGAATATGATTGGTTCGGTGAATTTCCGTGTCAGATAAAAAGTTCCGATAAATGCAATGATAATAGCAGTTATTCCGATCAAAATTAAATAATTAATCATATCTTTTAAGCCTGATGTTAACTCTGTCAATGGTGTAACTTCCATTAACACCCAATCAACAGATGGAATCTGATAAGATACGACCACATATTCTTGCCCCTGACGAATGATTTTTAGGTTTGAGACATCTTGTTGAGTTAATTGTCTTGAATATTTACCTAACAACTCTATAGGAAAATTTTCTTGAAAAGCTTGGTCGCCAATTTTCGTAATAACATCGTTGTGATTAAGCATTAACACAACATTGGCATCTTCTTTATAATTTCGTAACCATCCTTCGACAATGACAGGATCAATATTCACAATAAGTACTGCTTGCAAACTTCCTCTTGGCGAGACAATTTTTCTTCCTAAACTAACAACTTCTTGTTCTCCCGCTATTGTATTAACCTTTCGTTCATCTAACCAAATTGAATTCACTTTCTCCAAATCAGAAAACCATGGTTCACTAATTACATAATCTAATTCTTGATATCGAACAGGATAGTATAAATTGTCACGAGGTGGATCTTCTATAAATATTTCGACTGAATGCGGTACTGGTACACTATAAATGATATTAGAAAAGTCTTTTGTTAGTGTTGAAAAAGTGGTTGATCTCTCATAATTATTAGCAAAGCTTTTTAAAGCATCTCGAAACGCTTGTTGTCGTGACATTACAATCGTATAATCTTGTAGAGAGGATAAATTTCCATCAATATCTTCGCTGATTAATTTTAGATTTTTTTCTTGATGGTCGGTAGTTTTTTGTACGATTTCTCTGACCGAAAAGTGGTAACTAATAATAATCACCATGATAAAAACAATCAACATAAGGAGGAAAAAACTCACAAAGAAAATATTCTTTATTCGATAGCGTTTAAAAATTGACAAATTGGCACTCCCAACTCCCTCTATTATTACTTACATCATTTCAATCCGGTAGTCGCTATACCTTTCACTAAATACTTTTGAAAGAAGAGGAACAGAATAAATTGTGGTAACAATGATAAACTAGACATCGCCAACAACGGCCCCCAAGTTGTTCCTGTTTGTGAATCCATGAATTTTCTTAATCCTAATGCTACTGTTTGCACACTTGTTTCATTTAAATAAACTAATGGTGCTAAAAAATCATCCCATGTCCACATAAAAGAAAAAATTGCAACAGTAACTAAAGGTGCTTTCAATAATGGTAATATAATTCGCAAAAAAACTCCAAATGTAGAACAACCATCTATAACAGCAGCTTCATCCAATTCTTTGGGAATCCCCCTTATAAACTGAATCATTAGAAAAATAAAAAAGGGAACACCTCCTAAAAACGCCGGTACAACGAGTGGTAAAAACGTATTTACCCACCCCAATTTATGAAACAAGATATACTGTGGAATAAGTGTAATTTGAACAGGTAACATAACAGTCGCTATTAAACAAGCAAACAGAATTTTTTTAAACTTAAAAGTACATCTAGCAAACCCGTAAGCTACAATACTTGATGAAAATAGGGAGCCACTCACTACTAGTGTTGTAATGATTATAGAATTTTTAAAGAATAATGCAAAGGATGTCCCTCCAAACCCTTCCCATCCTTCTATATAGTTAGACCAGACAAATTCGCTTGGAATAAGGGAAGTAACGTTGCTAAAAATCTCTTGATTAGGCTTAAGTGAGCTAGCTATCATCCAAAGAATCGGATAGATCATGATAAACCCTAGCCCAATAACAAACAGATAGTACAATATATTAGGTAGATGTTTCTTCACCTTATTTTCCCTCCTTTGTTTCATAGAAGACCCATTGATTAGAAGTCTTAAATAAAATAAGAGTAATTATAGCAATCACCACTAATAGAAGCCATGCCATAGCTGAAGCATATCCCATTCTTAAGAATTGAAAGGCTGTTTCATACAAATAAACCGCATAAAAAAGCGTTTCGTCCATTGGGCCACCTTTCGTAATCAAGTAGGACTGAGTAAATGTCATAAAACCACCAATTGTCTGCATTACTAAATTAAAAAAAATCACCGGGGTCAAAAGTGGGATCGTTATTTTAAAAAACTGTGTAAATTTGTTTGCCCCATCAACTGCAGCTGCCTCATATAGTTCTGTTGGTATTTGTTTTAAACCCGCTAAAAAGATAATCATAGGAGATCCAAACTGCCAAATAATTAACAAAATCAAAACGGACAAGGCAAAATCAGGATGTCCAATCCAATTTACACTTTGGATACCAAACAACTCAATAACGGAGTTGAATGCCCCTTCATTTCCAAAAAGTTGCTTCCAAACAACCGCAATGGCTACACTTCCCCCAATAATAGATGGTACATAATAAATAGTGGTAAATAATTTTGTTCCCTTTCTGCCCATATTAAATAGCATCGCAAGAAACAAAGCGAAAATCAGCTTTAATGGTGTTGAAACAAATACAAATATCAATGTTACTTGCAATGATTTTACAAACCTTGGATCATCTGTGAATATTTCAATATAATTATTTACACCAACCCAAGCAGGACTAGATAGCATATCGTAGTTAGTAAAAGAAAAATATAGAGATGCAATCATTGGACCAAGCACAAAGCAGATAAACCCTATCAACCATGGGGAAATCATCAAGTATCCTTCAATATGTTTTTTCAATCGCTTTCTTTTTTTAGCCTGTTCTAGTTGAACCTTCTTTTCTTGTGTTAATTGTGCAATACTATGACTCTCTGCATTCATATTATCTCCACCTCATTCTTATTGCTGTTATCTTTCCTATTGATTAAAAAAAGAGCTAAAAGCTCTTTTTTTAATCAGAAAGAATTTTGTTAGCTTCATTCATAAATTGTTCCGTTGCTTCTTCAGACGTAACTTGACCGTAGTTAATCATTTCGGCAATTCTCATGAAAGCAGCTCTCACTTCCGTTTCACCAGGTGGTGGTAATGGATCAGCTGGTTTGGAGTATTCAGCTAGCGATTCTAAGAATGCAAATTGTTTTTGTGTGGAGGCATCTAACTTATCGTATATATGATCTCGGACCTCAGACGAAATTGGTACTCCTCGTTCAGCTGCTAATATTTCATTTGCTTCTAAATTATTGGTCATAAAGTCAATAAACATTGCTGCTTCTTCTGCATTTTCTGTATTTGAATTGATAGCAAGTGATTGACTCGGTCGAATCCAGTTACCATGTTCACCATTTTCTAATGAAGGGAGTACTATTAGCCCAATTTCGTCTTCAGTTCCCGACTGAACCCCCACAATTTGATTACTCGCAGCAACTTGAAGTGCCACTTCTCCTCTAGCAACTAATGAATCTGATAAATCCAAGTGTTCTAATACTAATGAATGTGGAGGTGTTACCTCATCCTCTATTAATTTAGAAACATATTTAAAATAATTTATAAGTGTTTCCGGCTTAAATCCAAGACTTGTTCCTTTATCATTGTAAAATTGTTCTCCATTTTGTCTTGCATAAATATAAAATTGCTCATAGTCTGCATTGGAGAAGCTATAGCCATAAAAACCTTCTCCTAACACTTCTTTTGCTTTTACCATCTCTTCATATAAATCCTGATACGTATAACCAGGCTCTAAGTTTATTCCTGCTTCATCCCATAGAGTTTGGTTATAAATCGCTCCATTTGCACCTGCACCTAACGAAATAGCCCAAACTTTCTCTCCTTCAACATTTATATCCTGATAGACATCATCAACATTCGACATATCAATAATACCTTCATCGATAAATGGTGCTAAATCCATTAATGTACCATGAGATAGATACTCATTCATTTTAGTATCGCCCATTTGAATAATATCCGGCAAATTGCTTCCTGCTGCTTGCGTATTTAATTTTTCCCAATAACCATCCCATCCAGTGTATTCTGGCAAAATGGTTATATTAGGATGGTTTTTCTCAAATAGTTCAATCACTTGAAGTGTTCGATCATGACGATCTTGCGCTCCCCACCAAGCTACTCTTAACTCAACTTGTTCATTTGTAGAATCTTCTGTTTGTGTCTCTTCATCAGAGTTCTTTTGATCTTCTTGCCCACCATTAGTGGATTCGTCATTACACCCCACAAGTATTAGTGCGAATAATAAGATAAGACTTCTCAGTATCATTCTCTTTAACCTCAAAACATTCACCCCTTCACCCTTATTGTTATCGCTTACATTTCTGATTATATAGAATAATGTTCTCTTTTTATATATAAAAAATGTTAAAAATGTTATAAAAAACTATAAATAAGTAGGACATTCTTGAGGCAATATAGAACGCTAGTTAGAAAGTATGTGAAAATATTATGGTGAAGTAAGAATATAAAAAAACAGGCTACCAATCCCCTCTCGAATTTTTCGAGGAAAAGCAGCCTAAAAAGGTGTATTATTCTTAACCATTATTATAAGATGTTTCAACGTTTTCCTCCGATACGGTACTGGGGGGCAAAAACAACTGCTGAAAACTACTTTCATAGTTTGGTGATTGATACATATTGTCTTCTTTCGTATCAGTTATTTTATGGATAGAACCGCTAATGTTCAACGTATTGTTTTGAATATCAATATGTATGTCTTCCTTATTCTCCAATTCCTAGCATATCATAGCAAATATTTCTTAGTCGGTTTCTTTAATATCAATGTTTATTTGGCCGAATCCAAGTGCGAATTGTGTAGCGTAACGACTGACTGCTCCTTGCTGTTTGGATTTCTGATTAGTTTGGTCATTTGGAACAAAATTCACGATGTTTACCTCCTTTAAATAACCTTCTAATTTTATACTATTGACCAACAGCTGGCTTTACTTCTTCCACGAGCACTTTTTCCTGCCATTTCTTACTACGCCAACGGATGAACATTAAACCGCCACGGAACCACTCATCAACAATCACTCCAATAGTCACCCCTATTAATCCATAGCCTAATGGCAGTCCTAACAGGTAAGCTAGTGTTACACTAACTCCCCACATCGAAAGAATACCTACCATTACTGGATATGTAGCATCACCTGATGCCCGTAAAGAGCTAATGATTACAAGATTAAATGTTCTGCCTGGTTCCAATATAACTCCTAAAAATAAAATAATAGAGCCTAGCGCAATAATATCACCGTCACTCGTAAAGAATCCAAGCAGGAATTTCCCAGAAAGAGCGATCGTAACTCCAACTACTAGGGCAACAATTATCGCAATTCTTAAGCCGCGATACATCTCCTTGTATGCTTTCTCCAGCTTCCCTGCCCCAACGAGTTGACCAATATAAATTTGCATTCCCTTGGCAATAGATAATGAAAATACTGTCATAAAATTCGTTAAATTTTGTGTATACACTCTAGTTGCTAACGCATCAGCCCCTAGCATCGTAATAAAAACGGTAATCGTTAATTGACTTAAATTATGTGATAAATGCTCCCCGGCACCAGGAACACCTATACTTAATATCTTTTTTACATATTCTTTTTTTAACTTGAAGTAATCCTGTAGTTTGATTTTGACTGCTGTTTTTTTGTATAAAAGGACAAAGATAACGACCATTGCCATTGCACGGCATAATGCAGTAGAAATCGCCACCCCCATTACACCTAATGATGGAATACCGAACGGACCAAAAATAAATAAGTAGTTACCAAATATATTAAGTATGTTCATCCCTAAGGCAACATACATCACTTCTTTCGTATATCCTTGAGCTTGAAGTGCAGAAAAAAGAGTCATAACCATTGCCTGCGTAAACAATGTTCCCCCAACTATAAGTATGTAAATATTGGCATATTCGATCAATTCCGGGGACAAATGAAACAGATCTAAAAATTGATAGCGAAAAACCACGACCATACTACTGATAAAGAAACCGAAGAGTAAATTAACAAAAATCGCATTCGCAATTGTTTTACTAACATCTTGTAGTTTATTGGCACCGACAAACTGTGCAACAACAACACCAGATCCCATTGCTGTAAAATTGAACAATACAAATGTAAACATCATAATTTGATTGACCACACCAATTGCCGCAACTGCTTCATCTGAAACAAAACTTAGCATGAAAATATCAGCTATTCTCATAAAGGTATTCAGAAAAACCTCAATAAAAATTGGCCATGTTATCGCTAGTAAGCCGATCTTTTTCAAGCTTGATTTCTTGCTGTCCTGATTTGACATTTTACACTCACCACTTCAACTAGCCGACATTGTGACTTATTCTCTATAACTCTAACACTATACTAAAGCGCTATCATAGTTGATTTTACATGATTAACAACATTCACTCTAGAATAATGCTTCAAAAAGTTTTCACTTTTATTCACCAAAAAATATACGCTCTCTAAAACTTAAGTCACTATTTTTGGTTGTTCATGCAATCAATTAATAAAATTCTATCTCCTGGAAAACTTAAATCTAATTCTTTTAATTCATCTATGTTTTTCCATGCAATATCATAGATTAAATGGTCAGGGTCTTGAATTTTTCTCTCCCCACCAACAATCTTGACTAAGAAATAATGAACTTCAACAGATATATTGAGTTCTTTATAACTAGCTTTTTTCACTTTTATTTCATCAATTAATTCCACAATATAACCTGTTTCTTCCTCCATTTCCCTAATACAGCATTCTTCGAAAGTTTCGTTAATTTCTTGTCCCCCTGACGGTACTGACCATTTTTTATTTTCGTCTGGTTTTCCTTGTAACACCATAAGCAATTCATTGTTCTTATTAATACATATACCTGAAGAGCCAAACCATTTTTGCATTATACGAAACTCCTTTATACTTATAATTTGTTCCTCAATCGCCCCAAAGCTTTCTTTGATTAAAGCTTTTTTAAACTTAACTCCATCTTACATACACCCTTTCGTTTTTAAACCAATCTAATTACAGCTACATATCGACGATTCACTAAAATATTTCTAATATTAAATCCCTATTTATCACTGGATCTTTTTTACAATTTTTGCTACCAATCCTTATCATAATTGTTATTAGAAACGGTCTATTCATAATTCTTTTCATACTAAAAGTGTCATTAGGGTTCTAATGACACTTTTTGCATTGCTTTACTACTGTTTAATTAAATTATCTACTAAAAACCTATTTCATCAGGTAACACTTTTCGCTGACCACTTGGTATTTCAGTTTTGCTTTGAATATCTGGAGTTTCTCCCTCTATCTCAAGAATGTAGTCTAATAATCTCTCACGCAAACGTTCTTTTACTTTTTTGTGAGATTCTAATTCTATTAAATTAGTTAGCTCATATGGATCAGCTTCCAAATCGTATAAAAATTCTTCCTGGTAAACGGATGCTTTATCATGTTCAATAGGATCGATGGACAGATTGGAAACACTGTACTTCCATCTCTTTGTACGAAGCACTCTACCTACTTGTGATTCACTGATTTGAATAAACACTTCATTCTTCCAATCTGTGTCTTTATTATTTACCAAAGGCAAAAAGGATTGTCCCGACAATTCATCAGGTATAGTGATTCCAGCTGCATCTAATAATGTAGGTGCAAAATCAATTAAGCTTACTAGTTCTTTCTTTCGTCCACCCTGAACAAAACCAGGGCCGGTTACAGCTGTAGGTATTCGAACAGAACTCTCATGGCAAGAGCGTTTATATTCTTGGTTACGTGTTTTAAAATGACAGCCATGATCTGAAGTAAACAATACAATGGTATTATCCTCTATTTGCAAACTTTTAAGTATATCCATTAATCTCCCTAATGCTTCATCAAGTCGTTTTACCATGCCATAATAGCCACCTAATTGCTGAAAAGCCGTTCCACTTAATGCCTGAAGGTCAGGTGGTGTCCATTTAGACGTATATCTTTCACTATATCCTGTTGGTGCTGGGTAATTATCTGTGCGATTTTGATGGTGTGGCTCTAAGAAGGATAAAAATAAGAAAAAAGGCTGTGATTTTTTCTCTTCCTTTTCGATAAAACGAATCGCTGCATCTGTCAGCGCATCAACACGATAACCTGGTAAATCAACAGGTTCTTGTTTGTTATTATAAACTCTTGTTTGATAAGGTTCGGACGTATGCTCTAATCCATTGGCCGCAAGCCAGTAATCATAGCCACCTTGCCTTTCTTCACTTACTGGTTCTTCCGCAGCTAAATGCCATTTTCCGATATATCCGGTATAGTAGCCATCCGCTTTGAAGTAATCCGCTAAAGTCTTTTCCTCCGCCGGTAATGGAATACCATTTTTAAAGCATCCTGTCTCTGTTGCATATTTGCCCGTTTGAAAGCAAGCACGTGCAGGCGCACATACAGGTTGGCAAGTAAAAGAATGATATAAGTGTGTGCCTTCTTGTGCAATTCTGTCAAAATTAGGGGTTAAATCTAAGGGATTACCATGAACACCAGTGGTATCCCAACGCTGCTGATCAGTAAAAAATACAATGACGTTCGGTTTAGTAGATTGTTTTTTCAAGTGATTCCCTCCTTATTCCATTTCTGTCACATCTATCAGTTCATGTTTCTTATAGTCAAAATACTTCCCTTCCAGTAGGCCTACTAACGTATTCGTAATCCGTACCGTAATTTTATTTGAACCTTTATTTAACAGATCCCCACTCACGTCCCAAGTATAAGGAGTCCAAGCTTTTACACCTAATGAAACATCATTAACCATTACTTCGACAACATCATGTATTTCGTCGATTTCTTCGATATTTATTCGATAAGTAGTGTCTTCAGGATGAAGCTCTATGTTTCTAGTGAATTCAATGGTACCTGCATAAAAAGGTAATCGTTCAAAAGGTCCGACCAATGAATAAGCTGTAGTTGGTTTTTCTACTAGAATAGGTGTTTTCTCTTGATTAAACTGAATCCCGAAATCTCCTCTGAAATAAATAGGATCAACAACTCCATCCCAATCTTTCTCCACTTCTCCTTTGATTGTTATAACATTTTCTCCTTTTTCCAAATAACCCCTTATATCTGCAACGATATTATTGTGATCATAAACAAACATATCTTCAAAGGACTCAGAATCTATATTTCGATTATTAATATAGATCGACAATCCTTCTGAAATAGCGTTGCGATCCATCACAAGTGTACAGTCAGGCGGCATTTTATCAACAATAAACATTGTCTGATAGTTAACGTCGATCGGATAATTTAAACGAGCTTTCATTGGTGTCCCAAATAACTGTGTAAAGGAAACAGGTAACGTATTATGTTGAGCTAAATCTTCGCATTGATCAATAAAGGTTTTGGCAGCTACTTGACTTTGTTTTACATCAGAGCCTGCAATGTCCAACAAAAAGGAATTAAATCTTACGATGTTTTTATCCTTTGTCTCCAATTGCCATTCTTGATTACTTGCTATTGTCATGTTTTTTACTTCTTTTTTGCTTGTTACTATTTGACGGGAATTTTCCTCGATTTGCACCATATAAGATTGAAATGGCTCAAAAGACAAATCTATTTGATAAATCCCCTCTCTTGATACCGATGATATTGGTTTTCTTTCCCCTGTCTCTAAATCTATTAAGTAGTAGTAATAATCCTCTGTTGCTTGATAAAGCCCAAGTGATACCTCGTGTCTACCGTCTTCCTGATTAGTAATAAAAATCAGTTCAGAATCATCCCATTTCCGATGCTGAACCAAAAAGCTTTGCGATTGATCCTTCACATCGATAAACACTTCATCATCTAGAATTTTTTCTAATAACGATAGGTTTGCAGAAATAGGTAGAAAATAAGCATTCACATCATCATCAAATAAACACTTCATTTCTTGATAATGATCCGTACCCTCTCCAATCTCTTCATATGGTAATAATCCATTAGCAATGACTGTTCCACCTTGATCAAGGAATAGCTTGATTTTTTCCCATGCTTGTTTTTCTAAATTTGTCATCGGAGGCAAAATTAATACCTTATAGGTTGCTTTTCCGATTTTAATATTGCCATCTACTATTTCCGCCTGTAATAAAATTTCTGGATCCAAGTGGTCATAATCCTTATGAGCCTTTGTCAGTTCCAAACAAATACTTGCCCAGTCATTTTTCAAGCTTTCCAGCATGGCTTTTTCCTTATCATCTTCTCCTGCATAAGAAAAAGAGGCAAATGGATTCGCCATTTTGGTCCAGAAGCTTGTTGTAGGATCTAACACAGCGATAGGACGAACAACTTCTCCTTGACTCATTAAATAACTGATCCGTGAAACATAATCGCCAAGCTTTCGATAGTATTTCCAATAAGGATTTTGCATGAATTGCGAAGGTGGGGCATCATGTTTGACTAAACTATTTAGCGTATAAAAAAAGGCATGGAAATTAAAGAAATTAATGCCTAATACCGAAAGACGATCAATCATCCATTTTGCATCCTGCAATGTCATCGACCAGCCTACACTGTGAAAGCATTCGATCAATGCTCTATCCCGATTGAGTTGATTACTTAAGGCACTTATCATTTTAGGGTTGGCTCTCATGCTGAAGAAGTACCTTTTTAAAATCCAATCAAGGGAACGTCCTAGTTTCTCATGTGCACTATCACCACCAGGGACATGACTGTAAACTTGACCTGACATTCTGGTAGATGGCACTTCTGCGACATAGTCAATTCCTGCTTTCTCGCACCAATCATGAATTTGCTTATGATAAGTATCTCTTAGCAAAACATGAATCGACTGAAAATAATGATAGCGTACCTTTGCATAACCCTTCGCATCAGTGATTAGTAAGTATAAATAATCTCTAATATCATATCCATAAGTATCCTTGATATATGGGACTAGCTTTGGTGACCATGGAAATCGCCCCAATAAATGGGTTTCATCAGTAAACATTCCCTTTACCGTTTGTCCAAAATGTGTACCTACTTTCTCTAAGTAACGATCATGTGTTAATTGTATAAATGTTTGAATGGCTTCTTTATGCAATGGATCTACAAAAGTACCATAGTATTTAAAATCTTCTATTTCCTCTTCAATAAAACAATGAATCTCCCAGCTTCCATGAGGTGCATCCCACTCTAGTACTTTTTTAGGTCCATAAGTAAAGAAACGTCTTTGGTTATATGCTGTTAACCCTGTCTTTTGATAGATATGTTCAACCTGTGAGTTGCCTATATTGAGCTTTAGATCAATCGCTTCCTCCCATAAAAGTTCCTCCGAATTTGGATGGAGCGGAACAGCTTTGGCAAAAAGAATCTTGCCCCAAGGTAACTGAATCCTTACCTTCTGTTCTCGACTTATTGTTTCCGCATGATGGACCAGGTTTGTTTGTTTGGCATCCTTATGCTCTAATGTTACTTCTCCACCAGCCATCCCACTTGGATAAGGGTATTCATCATACAACCAAACATCCATACCATAACTTGCAGCAGTCTGAATTGCATATTCTACCTTGTCGAACCATTGATCGGACAAGTAAGGTACGTCCATTCCTTGTCTTGGACAAATATACACTCCTGTCACATGTTTATCTGCCATTTCTTTTAGCTGATGGGAAATCTCCGCCTCAGTCAATTCTCCATTCCAAAACCAAAATGGATGAATCCCGTATTCTGGACTTGGATGTTTGAAATCTTGAAAATCCATTATTTTACCTCCCTAAATATAAAGTGAGATTTATCAGGGTGTTAGCGTCCGTTATCCCTAAACCTATCTTTGATTTACTCGAACCTTGAAATGAGGGATTAGCACCATGATAAAACGCTTTCAATAAAACTCTATCTGATATTCCCATTCCTTGCAATGATACATTTTTTAAAAATTTATCTTTTTTTGATTAAATGACTTTCCGATTTAGTGAACGATACTCACTCGGAGTCACACCTTCACTTTTTTTAAAAAGACGGTTAAAATAACTGTGGCGATAACCAATATTTTGGGCTATCTCATTAATTTTTAAATCTGTTTCAATCAGCATTTCCTTCGCTTTGTTCAAGCGAATATTAGTCAAATAATCAATAAAATTCCAGCCCGTGATGTCTTTAAATACTTTACTTAAAATAGATGGATTTAATTTCACTTGTTCCGCACACTCATCTAACGAGATATCGCTCATATAATGTTCTTCCAACAGTTCCATAACCCTTTCCACTATTATTTGCAGCCTTTGATTTTTCTTCTGTGACAACTCATCAATCATCGGGTCAATCACTTTCACTTCAAACCATCGATTGATTTCTTCCATATCTTTGATAGCATTCAATTGCTGATACAAATTAGCACCTTTATAGACAAAATCATTCATCAACCCGGATTGCATTGCTACCTGCAGAACACTGCCTAATAATTGAAAGGCATTCTGTTTAAAAAGTGCTTCGTTAGTGTAATTAGATGTAATAGATTGAAAAAACACCTTCAATAAACGACTCGTCTCTTCTTTATCCCTCAATCTAATAGCTTGTGACATTTGCTTTTCGATATCAAGAGGGTATTCAAGTGTTGCGCTTTTCTTTGTGAGATAATCAATATGATCAATTTCAATGATTTGATTATTTTCATGGACATTCCGAAAGCTTAGGGCATTTTTTGTTTCTTCAAAATGATGATGGATCAATTTAATACTGTCAATTCTTCTACTGATACCAATAGATACGTCCAGCTTGTATAATTGATTGATATATTTTATAATATCTTCGCTTATCTCTACTAGCTCATTTTTTAAATCAGTATATGACATGTTATCGTCATAAGTAATAAATACACCTAGAGACAGGTCATGAAAATTAATGACATTTGCCTGAATATTAGCATCTTGCATCAATTCTTCAGTAATATTACACGCTACAAATGTAATCAGCCCTTCATCTTCTCCGAACTTATCTTTAATTTTGGAAAAGCCAAATAGTTGAATATACATTAAGATATAACGGTGGTTTTTAACTGTCCAGCCAAAATGCTCCATTCTCTCAATCAAGATATGTTCAGGATATGAGTAAAAAAAACCTTGTATTAACTGTAATAAGAAGCCTTGCCGCAAATAAGGAAGCTGGCTTTTTATCCTTTTCTCCAGTTGTGCACTTTCAGTTGATAAATTCTCCCATGCTTCTTCAATAATTTCAAACTCACTAATAGTTTTTCGATCTCGATTTCGATTCATTTTCTCCAAAAGCTTTTTAACAGGTGCATACAGTTTATTCGAAACAAAAATAGTTAAAATAATAGCAATTGCCAGCATACTAAAACTGATAATGAGAAATAACTTGGAAATAAATACAACCGGTTCAGTAATCGTCGATAAAGGTGCCACAGAAATGTATTTCCAATCTTCCTGTAACCGTGCAATAGTATCATATGTGACGGTATACCGAAGCCCATCCCATTCTAAAACAAAGGGCTCTTTCAGGAAGGTATGTTGTTCTATTTCTGTTAATACTTCGTTTTCTAAGTCAGTTAATTTACTGCGACCATCTTCAGTAAAAATCCAATCTGTTTCATTTCTCTGAATAAAAACCGAACCTTCTTTATAAGGTGAATTGATTAATTCAAGTAAAGCATCTTTATTCAGAAAAACAATGATCGATGCCGAACCAGGAGAATCAAATGTGGTGATTTTATGTACTAATTTTATCGGTGCATACCTATTCGCATAACCTGATTCAATGGGAGCTAAATCCGATGTCCAATATAAATTTCGATCATAGTCATGTAATAAACGTTGATAATTTTCTTTTTGTTCATCGGTTGTTAAATGAAAATAGCCATTTTTCGAAAAGACTAACGGTTTTGGTTCATTAATAAATAACTCTACTCTGCCAATTAAAGGATTAGAACCTTCCATAATTAATAACGTATTATAAATGCGATGTACACTTTCATATTCGGTTACAACATCAATACTGTTATAAGTATTCATGAAATTTGAATCTGATGCCCAATGTCCGAGTAACAACTCAATATTCGTTAAATGTTCATCAATTGTTTCAATCGTTTTATTCAAATAATTCTCATGAACCTCATGTAGCTCGTTTTCCATTTGTGTTTTGCTTACGATGAAAAGAACAAACGTAAAGATAATACCTGGAAGACTTGTAACTAATAAAAAACCAATTAAATTTTTCCGATAATTTTTATTTAAGAGCAGATTAGCGATATAAGTCCGATAGTTTCGAAATTTTTGCTTCAATAATTTTTTCCTCCCTCCAAATAATAGCGCTTTCATTATTTTAGCATATATCCTTGGATTAAAAAATCTCCCTACTAGTGTATTAGCAGAGAGATTTTTTTACTCTTATTTTTTATCGTGCCTGATAAGCCTCATTCATTTCCTCAGTCATTGCTTGCATATCAGGATCTTGCTTAAGCTCTTCGACAAGACTATCCCAAGCTTCAATTGATTCCGATCCAAGTATAATTTTTGTTTTCAAGTCTTGTAAGTTTTTCTCTAACTCAGGTAAATACGTTTGGGCAGTTTCCGAATACAACCCTAAACTTACATCTGGAACACTAGTTTTTTCTCGGGCATCTTGAATTTCTTTGTATAACTTTTTAGCCTCTTCTGGGAACGTTGGTTTTACAGTACTTGCATAAGGATCAGATACATATACGATTTGATTAAAGTCACCGATGGCATCTTCTTGTGCTTTTTCTGTGTTTATCACTACTTCTCCGTCTTCTACTGTGTGATGAACACCTTCAATACCATGTCGATGTAGTTGGAATACATCCTCTTCCATCCAGTCATTAATCATTTGCAAGATACTTTTCATTTTTTCTTCCGGTACACTTTTAGGAATAACATTGACACTAGCAAAACCAGGTCCTGCTGGATTATATCCATTCACTTTTTCCAGTGGATAAAGGCTAGTAAACTCAAAATCAGGGTTGATACTTTTTAATGTGTCATATACTTGCTGGAAAGCACCTGCTTTTTCACTTAGTATTCCTGCTTCCCCGCTTTTAAACATTTCTTGTGTCTGACTGTTCTGAAGGGACGCAAAATCTTCTGGAATTAATCCGTCTTGATATGCATTACTTAAAAACTCAATTGCATCACGGGTTTCGGGTAATAAGGATGTGTGGATCAGCTCTCCATCTACATCTTTCCATTGACCGGTAGCACCTGTAAAGATACCTTCAAAAACTCCCATATTACCCATATCAGTTGGATTTACATAGCCTGCATAACCTATTGTATCGTCTTGACCATCTTGATCAGGATCATCATGAGTAAACGCTCTCATTACTTCATATAACTCATCCGATGTTTCTGGAATTTCCATTCCCAAATTATCTAACCAATCTTTTCTGAGAGAGAAGAATGTATCTCCTTCAGACGGTCTTGGGCGTGGGATCCCATAATTTGCTCCGTCCATACTCGTCAATTTCCAGGCAATATCAGCTATACCTTCTTTTATATTTGGGTAATCATCAATATATGGAGACACATCCCAAAAAGCACCTTGTTGTGCAGCTTGACGAAATACCGGACTAAATGGATCTGGCACTAGCATAAGATCGGGCAAATCACCTGAAGCTAACATTACATTAAATTTTTCTTCATAGTTATTTGCTGAAACCCATTCAATACTTAAGTCTGTATTGGTTCCTTCTTCGATTCTCTGTTCAACTTCCCCATCTTGTTCAGGTGGCGTTGGACTAAAGAAGTGACTCATAATCCTTACTTTGGTAGGATCAGAATTATTGGCAGCTTCTTCTCCACCATTCTCTTCAGTACCAGTATCTTCATTACTATCATCATTATTATTGCTACTTTCTTCATTATTACCACTACAAGCTACTAAAATAGATAAGAACAATATTGCTAACATAAGCAAACCTTTTTTCAACATATTAACCCTCCTATTTTTGAACTTTTCTTGTATTCATACCGATGCCTTTTTATTCTTTAATCGATCCAATCATCACCCCTTTAGCAAAGTGTTTTTGTAGAAATGGATATATCATAAGGATCGGTATAATCGCAATAACAACCGCAGCCATCTTAAGCGTTTCACTTGGTGGTGGCTGCAGAAGTGGATCCACATCGCCTAAACTACTGCTGGATGCATCTATTAACATGTTTTGCAGCAATACTTGAATCGGCCACTTACTTGATTCATTTAAATATAACAAGGCATTAAAATATTGATTCCAATATTGCACGGCAAAAAATAACCCAAATGCTGCAATTGATGGTAGAGATAATGGCAAAATAATTTTAATCCATGCTGTTAAATCATTACATCCGTCAATGGTAGCAGCTTCCACTAACGTATCGGGAATACTGTCATAAAATCCCTTCATTAAAATGACAAACCATCCATTGGATAATGAGACTAAAATGACAGACCATAAGCTATTAATTAAGCCTAACTCTTTAACAAGCAAATAGTTAGGGATTATCCCGGGGTTAAATAAAATCGTAAACAAAACTAATAATAAAATAAATCGTCTACCTTTAAATTTCTTCCTTGATAGAGCATAAGCAAATGATGAAGTAATCACTAAACTGCATGTTGTACCTACAACAGTTAAAAAGGTACTCACCCCTAATGATTGCACAAATGCTCCGGATGAGAGCAAATACTCATAGGAAGCTAGTGACCAGTTTTCTGGGAAGATAACCATACTCTTTTGTATATACTCAATCGGATCTGTAAAGGAAACTACGACTACATAATAAATTGGAAAGATTGTCACAATCGCTGTAATTGCTAGAAAAATTAAGTTAGAAACATCAAATACTTTATCTCCTAAACTCTTTTTAATCATTTTCCTTACACTCCTTTCCTAATAAATTCCTTCTTCACCAAACCTTTTAGACATCTTATTGGCAATCACTACTAAAATCAATCCGACAAATGACTTAAACAGCCCTACAGCCGTACTGTAACTAAATTGGCCTTGCTGGATCCCGACACGATAAACATAAGTATCAAATACTTCTGCGACCTCGGAAACTGCTCCATTATACATTAGGAAAACTTGCTCAAATCCTACTTCCATAACATCTCCCAATCGCAGGATAAGTAAAATAATAATAACATTTCTAATCGCAGGTAATGTCACATGCCAAATTTGGCGAAATCTATTTGCACCATCAATTCTCGCAGCTTCATAAAGTTCGGTATTTACTCCAGCAATGGCTGCCAGAAAGATAATCGTACCCCAACCAGCTTCCTTCCAAATGGATTGTCCTGTAAGTAAAAACCAGAAAATATCCGAATTAGTGAGAAAATCAAATTTTTCAAATCCAAAAAGCACAATGAGCTGATTGATGATCCCTTCAGATTTAGACAATAGCATAAAGGTTAAGCTAGCAATAATAACCCATGATAAAAAGTGTGGTAAATACACAATCGACTGTACTGTCCGTTTATAAAACTGGTTTCTTACCTCATTTAATAATAGTGAAAGAACGATCGGTAAAGGGAAAAAGAAAAGCAAATTCAAAAAACTAATCGCCAGTGTATTTCTTAATAACATAAAAAAATCTTGGTTTGTAAATAATCTTTGAAAGTGCTGCCACCCTACCCAGGGACTTTCCGCAAACCCTAAAAAAGGAGAAAAATCTTTAAACGCAATAGTAATCCCCCACATCGGGACATATTTAAATAGGAGAAAATAAATTAAACCCGGTAACGCTAGGAGGTAAAGGTATTTATCCCTTGATAGCTGTAACAAAAATTTCTTTAATTTACTTTTAGGTTTGGATTTATTCATTAATTCCTGTTGATTTAATTCTTTTGCCCTTTCCATTTTTTTAATCCCTCCTTAAAATTCTCAGTTATGCATGCGCTTACAAATATCCTTTTCATATGTAGAATCTGTGAAAAAAGATGTGTTTTAAATGTAAACAGTGGAAACCTTTCCTGCAATAATACTCTTTTTATTTTTTAAAAAATGGGGTTAACACTTTTTTTATAACTTTGTCTTTTTTTAATAAAGCCTTTTATATCAAGGTCATTATCACAAAAAAATAATGCCTCTCCTCAATTGGAAAGACATGTTAATCTACAATTTTTAACCTAGATGTGAACCGGTGGAAACCTAGGAAAGAAACAAATGCAATAGTAGAACCGATAAAAAATGGGATCAGGAAAGAGAAATACGTACTACTCAGATAAATCAGTAAGCCACTAACCACCAGAATTTCAATTGTCAGAATAGGATTAATGATTGTAAATGACAATGCATTTTTTAAAACGATAATTGTCTTCGAATGAAAATGGACCGTGATAGAAAAAAAGTGAATAGTGAAGACAAATAATATAGCAAGCAAAAGATAAAATAAATATGTAAATATCTCTAGAGAATTAAATTTTAGGATATAAAAATAAAATAGCATCGAGCTCCAGACTAATGTAATAAATATGCCACCTTTTAGGCTGTTCAAATAATTTTGCTTATAATAATTCCAAAAATCTTTTACTAGTTTTATGTCTTTTCCTAAAACCCATTTTCGCACTACAGCGAATAAAGCAGTTGTAGCTGGAAAAGTAACCAGTGGAATTAATATTACGATTAACGTTAAAGAAACGATTAACTCTCCTATATAATTTGCTAAAAGTATATTAAATAAAAATATTGCTACAGGTAAATTAAAGAGAAACCACAGAAGATTTACACTTGCAACGCGAGTTAACCAAATCGATATTTTATAAAAAACTCCCCAAATTCCCCGTAATTCCATATGTGACACCTACTTTGCACATTAGTATGTATTATTAAAAGATAAACTGTAAGTAAAGTACTTGGGATATTCCATTTTCCTACCATAGGAAAGTTACGTAAAAAACAATAATTGAAAGCGATATCATAATGAGTAAACATTAGCACATTCAAGGTAAAAAGGAAAGTCGATTTAAGTAATGATTTTTTTCACCTCCTCGTTTGTTTTAAACTAAGGCGGACTTTGTGCACGAATTTATTTCACTCATACCAGGCCTTTGTAGGTCTATCTTCAGGAAACCCAACTTTTTCACGATAAGCTTTTCTTTCTTCAGTAAAATCAAACCACTGTTTATTACTTGTTCGGTTATTTGCATAGTTAACTACACAACGAATTTGATCTTCAACACAAGAATCAACCCAAACACCTAGGGTTTGTTCTAATTTATCAAAAAGTTCAGCTGCATTCTTTTCCTTGATTTCTGATAACGAAAAAATATTTAATTGATAAACCAGGTTTTTTGCTAGTTTATCTCCAACGGAAGGAACAGTTTGAAAATCAGCTAACCCCTTAAGATGATTAGCTTTATCAACTGAAATATCTAGTATCTGGGCTATCTGGTCTTTATTAAAAGTATGTAGTTCTCCCATTTTCACTTTGGCTCTTCTAAGTTTTACTTTTTCAGCGTCTGTTAAGGGTAATTTAGTATAGGAACTCACTAGTAAACCTTCTTTGCCCGGTCGTTGTTAGTACATTAAATCTATTTTAACATGATTTTACATATATCAGAGTAAAAGAAAAAACCACACCACCTCAAAAATATGAGTAGTATGGTTTATTTCACAGGACCTTTCCCTATTCCTTATCAATCATTTTCTAATTGGATATTAGTAAAAGTCGCTGTAGTGTAATGGATTAATTGATTAGGGTTTTGCGAGCCATCAACTGCAAATCCGATATAAATTTTGTCGGACATGTCGATTTGTTTCTGACCGACTTCTACCCAGCTTTCTCCGTCTTCAGATGCATATCCTGTAATTTGATTGCCTTCTCGTTCAATTTTTAACCAATACGGGATATCCGTATTTAATAAAGACGGAACTCCATTCTCTTCCGGTCTATCATGTTCGCCCGGTGCGATAATGTCTGCTCCTTTCTCCTCTCTCGATGAAAAATGTATCGCATATAATGTATCCTGACGGTCAGCTTTAACGACAGAAGTACTAATCATCGCTGTTTTGGCATCAGGTGCTAGCTGGTCTCTTATCATTAATCCAGATATCGCATTGTTATTTAATTTGGTTATATCTGAAACTTTTGCAGTTAAAGAGCCATCACCGTTCAATGTTTGATAAGCAAATTGGAATTCATCTTCATCTCCCATAATACGGCCTGTACCTTTTACTGTTAAGGCATTATCCGCAAGGGATGCATTACCTTTTACTGCAACTCCTCCGATGTCTTTCGATTTCCAGTCACCGGATTGATTTTTCGTATTTACGTAAATCGGTGCTGAAGTTGTCTGAGTGGCATTACCACCTTCATCAATTGCTTTCGCTGAGACATACCATGTTCCTTCTGGTGCATCCTCCCAAGTGAAGGAGAAAGAGCGTCCTGAACCTTCGCCAATTTTTTCATCATTTTGATAGTATTCCACTTTGTCAATATCTTCTTTGTTTGCCACATTCACATTAAATGTAATATCCTTCCCCGTCTCATGTACACTGTGTACAACTGGAGATGCTAACTCCACCTCAGGATTTGCTGGCTCATGCTCCATATCCACTAATGAATTCAGATAAAGCTCCAAATTGGAATATCCTGAATCCGAGATCTCTTTGCCATCCTCTGCATTTTCAGGATCGAGTCCATTTTCCATTTCCCATCTATCCGGCATTCCATCATGATCGGAATCTTGTGGTGCCTTCTCTGATTTCATTTCTGGGAAGCCGCCTACCTCCCATTCATTATTAATGATACGACCTGTACCATTCTTGACATCGTTAACAATACGAGCATCTACTGGGTCACGCTTCGGTAAGGTTGCACCTGCCCTTTTTAACACGAGATCATATGCTTCTTCAGCTGGCTTAATATTTAACTCATTCTGATAGGCGACAGGATAAGGTTGATCACCAAACGTTACATCCTGTTTAATGTCTTCTACACCCAAATAATTATCAGCCGTTACCTCTTCATTATTATGCATCACATTACCAGCAATATAAAACCAGCCTGGTTCGCCATCACGGCCAGGACTAATAATTCGCTGGCTGACATTGCTATATGTTGCAGGTCCGGGCTTATAATAGTTATTAATTATGTTATTGCGCTGATTTTCCCCGCCATACATCGAGTTGAATCCCCAGTTATAAATGACGTTATTCACTAGTTCATCATTGGCTACCGGATGAATGGTATTGCCACCATTTCCTAGCGCAGGCGCACGACTAATATGGGTTGCGATTAGATTATTGCTGAACGTCGCATTATGTCCACCCCAGATCCCGCCATAGCCATGTCTTCCTTTGGAGTGTCCAGAGATTAATAGACTTTCACTGATTATACTCCACTGTACAGTAGTATTCTCATTTCGATACATAGAAAAAGTCTCATCGATCCCCCAACTTGTTGAAACATGGTCGATGATCGCATCCTTTATATCTCGTCCACCAAATGCATCAAACTCTGTGTGAATATTGTCACTACCAGGACGAAATCTCATGTATCTAATAATAAGATTTTCTGAATCACTTATATCAGTACCATATCCAGCTACAGTGATCCCATCACCTGGAGCAGTCTGGCCTGCAATCGTAAGGTTTTTCCTGTTAATTCTTAGAGGCTGTTCCAAATCAATGGTACCTGACACACGAAATACAATTGTGCGGTTATCCTCACTTACCGCATCTCGTAATGATCCTTCAATCGGTTCCTCATCTTCGCCATAGTCTTCTGTTGTTGTTACTTCATACACATCATAACCTCTTCCACCTGATGTATATTTTCCTCCACCTTCCGCTCCGGGGAAAGCAAGTACTTTCTCGTCCTCTGCTTCTTCCGCGTTTACAACATCCACTTCCATCAAAGGTACAAGTAAAATCGCGATAACACCAATCAACCACATTTGCCGCATCTTTTTCAACTTTTTCATTCGACTATTCACCTCCATCATTTATTAGTTTTATTTTACCAATCGCTAGATTACATTTTTTTACGCTTTATTAGTGAAACGCTTACATTTATTTGTCTCTACTTCCCTAAAATTGTTTGGTGACATGCCGGTGAATTTCTTAAAGATTCTCCAAAAATGGACATGATTCATATAACCAACCTTCTTGGTAATTTGGTTGATCTTCATATCTGTTTCTATCAGTAACCTTTTTGCTTCTGTAATACGTACAGCGTTCAAGTATTCTGTGAAGCTACATCCAATAGTTTGCTTGAATAATTTACTTATCGATTGCTCATGGAGAAAAAACGTATCAGCAAGGATCGACAATGTGATATCTTGATGGAAACGTTCATTTATATACGTAATCATACCATCTATTAATTCATGTTGATTACAAGCAGCCTTTGATTGTTCCATCATCGACGTCTGAGTACGTATTAGCCGTTCACATTCGAGTAAAAATTGTGACAGGAGTAATTGTAGGTAACGATCACTTCCAGGAGTATCTAGATAATATTCTTCTAACATTTTTTCTAAAATGCTTCGAAATGTGGTTGGGTTCTTAACTGAGAGCATCAGAGGGCCTCTTTTAAATAAAGTAGAAAGCAGGAATTGATCATCTTCCAAGAGGAAACAATCTCGGAAATTTAGGACGATTCGCTGATATTTATGATCATTGACGATCGTTTTATGTAGGATATTTTTATCAATCAGCATGATAGTATCTTTTGTAGCGATGAATTTCTCATCATCAATCAAGAAAACTTTCTCTCCTTCAAGCAAATAAAAAATCTCATAATCCTGATGAAGATGATAGTGCTGCATATCGCGACTATTCTCATAACCACGGGAATAATCGATATAAAAAGACCTGTTTCGTAAAGATACATTTACCTTCTCTGCCAAAACTACCCCTCCTTTAATTTTCCAGAAAGTAATTTTAGCATACCGAATTCCCTATCATATGGAAAGTGCAATAATACCTATGTCTTGGGTATCATGCGGATTTAAAAAGATAAGAAAAACCTCTCCGCCTTACGCATAAGAAGTTCTATGCAAGTAGGAAATTCTTATGGACAGAATAATGAACATTTCACTATTTTTGTCTATAAGCTTCCTTCTTACGGACAAAAAAGAGCGATTTAAACAAATTTGTCCATAAGATTAGCTCTTACGGACAATAATATGTCAAATAATGATAATCTGTCCGCAAGATTAGTTCTTATAGACAAAGTTTGTACTGAAAACGAAATTTTGTCCATTAGATTTTGCATAGCAACTAATGTTAAGGTTGGCAACATGGGGATTCTATATTTTCTCACAAAAAAATATCCCGCTAGTAGCGGGATATTAAACTCATACCATTACTCATTATATTCCTTTATCACGTCATTTCCACCGGCCTCTTTCCATTTTTCTATGGCTTTGTCAAACCCTGCTTCATCGATTTCCCCCAAGATATATTGGTATGTCGCATCTTCGATAATTTGATCTAATGAAGCAGCATTTTGATTATATGTTTCAGAGTCCAGCCCTATCGTTGGGTCATTGACCACATAGTTATCATTATCTTTATATAACTCATTTGCTTTAGCGGCAGGCTCATAGTCGAAATAAGGTTCATATCTACCATTTGTAAGTGGTTCACCAATCTCAAATGGCGTATACGGTTTAATCTCGATATCAAATTTGTTCTGGTCAATTACTTTCGCCCGACCGTCAACTACTTCATAATGTACTCCTTCCTTTCCCCAAATGAGTAAATTAGCACCTTCTTCTGACATTAAATAATCAAAAAATTGAAGTACATTTTTCAATTCTGCCTCTGATTTGATAGCGGATTTCGGAAACAGGATAAGACTGCCATATCCGGGTATAGCACGGACGCCAAATTCCCCGTCTGGTCCTTCGATATAATTGTGTACATCAAATTCCACATCTGGATTGATGCCTTTTGCATCCTGATAAATGCCATGCACATCTTGCATAGATCCGATATAAGCGCCTGCTGTTCCATTTTTCATCATGTCCTGTTGATCTGTCTTACTCGTTACTGGTGCGTCCTTGTTCATATATCCGTTACTATGCAAATCTCTAAAGAAGTCCAAGGTCTCTTTATATTCTGGAAACATAAATTCAGGTAACAACTGACCGTCTCGTTCGCCCCATCTATTTGGTCCACCCATCCAGCTGGAAACTGTAACAAATGTTCCTAAGTTTCCTCTATCCGTAAGACCTATTGTATCATCTTCTCCATTGCCATCCGGGTCGTCTTCTGTAAAAGCACGTAACATTTCATAAAATTCATCGGTAGTAGTCGGCGTATCAATTCCTAAGTTGTCCGCCCAATCCTTTCTATAGATTAGTCCTGAACGTGACAACGGACGTCCCATATACAAAGAGTATAATTTCCCATCCACTTTGGAATTTTCCAATGTACTTTCACGGAGTTTACTTAGATTTTCAAACTTCTCTAAGTAAGGACCAATCTCCCAAAATTGTTCATCTCGTATCGCATCTTTAAATTGTGTGAATTGAGCTGTTTTGACTAGAACGGCATGAGGTAATGAATTGGTGGAAAAAGCTGTGTTAACTCGTTCTTCATAGTTACCGTCTGGAATCCACTGAATCTCAAGTGCTGTATTCGTTTTTTCTTCCAATAACTTTTCTAATTTATCTTGAGGTACCTCTGGTGTGTGGAGATTTAACATAACAGACAGTTCAAATAGCTCCTCAGAATCACTAGAATTAGTTTCTCCCTCCGATTCATTTGACCCATCACCATCATTTTGCTCTTGGTTTGAAGTACTGTCATCACTACACGCCATTATAAATAAAAAGGTGAAAGATACCAGCAATAGCTTGATTAACTTTCTCATATTCCACTATCCTTTCTTAATTTGAATTAAACGTACCTTGTTATTCAACCGACTTCTCCTCCTTTCCTAATCTTACTAATTAAGAGGTTACATAATTTTATATATTCGCAGTATTTTACTTACATTTTTTCATCTTTTAAAATAGCATAAATAAAACATATTGACATATCCATTAACATACAATAGTATATCAACATATCATTTTAGGTTAAGGAAGTGATCTTTTTATTAAATTCACCAGTTGTTTGTAAGCGTTTCCTGAGGTTGTTTGCGTCTTTTATTCAAATTTCATAAAAAGGGGAGTTTTGAAATGAAAATGAACAAAATGATGTTTTTTGTATTATGTATGTCATTTTTAATGTTTATCACCGCTTGCTCTGAAAGCGAGTCTAACCAAGATACCTCTCCTCCAGATGAAACAGAAAACCAAACTGATAGTGAAAATGAAGAGTCCACTAACAACAATGATAATGCAAACACGAACGAAATTAGCATTACTTTCCGCTCTGGCGGTGGAACGAATCAAGGTTTAGTAAATTGGCTAAATGACAATGTCATTCCAAAGTTCAATGAAGAATACCCAGATGTGAATGTAAACCTAGCCCCGCTGGAAGTTAATGAGGGGGATTACTTCGCAAAAGTTGCCCTATTACTTCAATCCGAAGATACAGCTCCAGACATCGTTACAGAGGATACTTTTATGGTGAATTCGGATGCAAGTGCAGGATATCTTGAACCACTTGATGATCGCGTTAATTCATGGGATGGCTGGGACAACATTACGGAATCTGTAAAAAATGGAGTCAAAGCAGAAGACGGTAGTATTTATGGAGTTCCATACAACACAGATACTAGAGGGCTTTGGTATAACAAGGATTTATTAGCTGAAGCTGGTATAACTGTACCTTGGGAGCCTAAATCCTGGGAAGACATATTAAGTGCAGCTACTGCTGTCAAAGAAAATTTAGGTGAAGATGTCACACCTATTTGGATGAATTCAGGTAAAGCTACAGGTGAAGCGACTTCTATGCAAACATTCGAAATGCTATTATACGGAACGAAAGATCCACTGTATGACTTTGATGAAGAAAAATGGATCGTGAAGAGCGACGGCTTGTTAGATTCATTCACTTTTATTGATACGATTTATGAACAAGGTTTAGGGCCAGAATTATCACAAGTGTTAAATGGTCAAGGTAGTACAATTGCCTACCAACAATTAATGCCAGAAGGTAAGCTTGCCATCGGGCTAGACGGCATGTGGCAAACAGGTAATTGGCACGAAGAAGGGTCAGCTCCTTGGCCAGAATTCGATGAGAAACTCGGATTTGCTGCCATGCCAACACAAAATGGCCAGGAACCTGGCACCACATCCATGTCTGGTGGATGGGCGTTATCCATTCCAGCAAAATCTGATAATAAAGATATGGCTTGGGAATTTATCAAAATGGCTTCAACTCCAGAAATGAATCTTGAATTGCAGTTAAATGATCGAAATATCACTCCGTTTAAAGATGTTTCGGAAGAGCCTGAATATCAGGAAATGGAGTTCTTTGATGAAGCTACTTCTTTCCTAGAAAACACAAACTTCCGACCAGCCGTTGACAAGTATCCAAACGTCTCCACCGTCATTCAAACACTAGTAGAACAAGTCGTCACAGACGCGATATCACCAGAAGAAGCAGTAGAACAATACCAAACACAAGTAACAGATATTGTAGGTGAAGATAAGGTAATGGAAAAATAAGAAAAATCGGGTATAACCCGCACTGTCCTATTTTGTTTTGATCCCATTCTAATTAAAGATGAGTACAAGGAGACGCTCCGGCAAGATACTTCACTGGTTATTATGTTCTGATTTATGAAAGAGAAATCCTCTGAATATTTCTAGGCTTTCCTCTTATTCGTACAGAACACTATTCAAAGCTGCGGAAAAATGCGACACTCCAGTGGGAAAGGAACAGTCTGAAGACCCCGCAACGAGCGTTTTTTGCTCGTGAGGAGGCTGAAGCGTTCCCCACGGAAAGGGAGCGTTTTTCCGCAGCGACGGTTTACCACTCATCCACGAAAGAATGGGAGAAAGTCATAAAAGTTGCTGTGTAAATTAGGTGTATATGCATTCTTAACTTATAAAAGAGAAACTCCCTTTCAAGAGGGAGTTTCTATACAATGATGAAAAACGAGGTGATCCTGTGAATCTAGCAGCCAGATCCATTGCTCGTCGATCGATATTTTTTCTTTTACCATCATGGGTACTCTTATTAATTTTCTTTGTCGGACCAATTCTACTAACCTTTTATTTTTCTTTTACAAACCTTGCATTAACTGGTGCACAAGCACAGCATATGCAGTTTACTGGATTTGAAAATTTCGTCAAAATGTTTCAGGATCCTAATTTTCGAATAAGTTTGACCAAAACGATTATTTTCCTGTTTCTATCAGCAATAGTCGGGCAACAAATCTTAGGGTTTCTATTAGCCTTCTTAATGAAAGAGAAAAATACTACCTTTAGAAGAATCATTGGTATTGTAGTGATTGCAGGCTGGGTGACACCAGAAATCGTCGTAGCATTTTGCTGGGTAGCCTTCTTAAGCGACAGTGGAACACTCAATACTATTTTACAATCGATTGGTTTGGAATCAGTAACATGGCTATATACGTTTCCGATGATTAGTGTATGTATTGCGAATATATGGCATGGAACAGCTTTTTCCATGTTAGTATTCCAAGCAGCTCTTGATGACGTTCCCAAAAGCTTAGAAGAAGCAGCTAAAATTGACGGAGCCTCCAGACTCCAAATCTTATCTCGTATTATCATCCCAATTGTCAAAGGTTCTATTGTGACGAATATGATTCTAGTTACCTTACAAACGCTCGGAGTCTTCACGTTAATTTATGCGATGACAGGTGGTGGTCCTGGTACATCCACTCAAACACTACCTATTTTTATGTATAATCAAGCCTTTGTCAATTATCAATTAGGATATGGTACCGCCATTTCACTCGTACTGTTGTTAATTGGTGTTGTCGCTAGCTTGTTCTATATCCGATCAATGAAAGTTCAGATGTAGGGAGGAGGAGAACAATGAATCGATTTAAACTGGAACAAATAATACCGTACGTTGTATTAAGCATCATTGGCATTTTGTTTGTATTACCACTATTATGGGTAATCTTCGCATCAATTGATCCCAATGCCAAGCAAGCCTTAACGATTCCTTCTGCGTTTACGATCAAAAATTTTACTGCTATTTTGTCAGACCCTACCAATATACGTTCATTTATTATTGGGTTGTTTTTATCATTAGGTCAGTCGATACTTGTCATAATCGTTGGCGTATTAGCTGCATATCCTCTATCCCGATATGCTCTAAAATATAAAAAACCTTTTATGTTTACCGTATTGTTTATGACCTCTCTACCTATTACAGCAGTAATGGTACCTGTGTATCAATTGTTTATGTTTCTTAACTTACAAGATTCATTAATTGGAACGATGTTTTTCTTAACCGCATCTGGCCTACCTTATGGAATATGGATGCTAAAGAATTTTATGGACGGGGTACCAATAGAATTAGAAGAATCCGCATGGGTAGATGGTGCATCGATCTGGCTTTGTTTACGTAAAGTAGTCGCACCATTAATGATTCCTGGTATTTGCACAGTTGCGATCTTTACCTTTTCCATGAGCTGGGGAAATTTCTTTGTTCCTTATATTTTGATTCAATCACCAGATAAATTCCCAGCATCTGTAACGATATATCAATTCTTCGGCACATATGGAATGGTCGAATACGGAAAGCTAGCGGCATTTTCCGTCATTTACACAATGCCTGCTGTGATTCTTTACTTATTCTCGCAAAAGTTCATGTCAAAAGGATTTAGCTTTGGCGGAGCAACAAAAGGATAACTAAAAAATGGAGGGAACAGAACATGTTTTGGACTGTTGAAAAGCTCGATAAACAAATAAACGAATTACAAACTTACCGATATCGTAATATTAAACGAATCACATCATTTAACAGTTTACTAGATGAAGAAGGTAGAATTGGTGAACGTCCACCATCTAGCACTGATTGGCAAACAATAAATATTAATGATAGATGGGAAGGAAGAGATAAATACCTTTGGTTAAAAACAGACGTAACGATCCCTGAAACTTGGAAAGACTCCAAAATAATTGGCGTTTTTGATTTTGGAAAAACAGGTGGAGGTCATAACTCCGGATTCGAATCGTTACTCTATGTTAATGATCAGCCCTACCAAGGAGTAGATTCTAATCATCAGGAAGTATTCTTCGACTCGCAATTAGCTGGGAATAATCTGACACTATGCTTCCGTCTCTGGTCGGGACTAGAAGGCGGTGGCCAGCCTACCATTCAAGAACATCAGTTAAAAACAGCGTTTCTCGCATGTCTAGATCCAGCATTAGATGATTTGTATTTTACGTCAAAGGCGACGATAGAAACAGTTAAATACTTAGAGCAAAATCAGCCAGAAAGAGTGGAACTATTAAAAGCAGTGGATATGTCCTACCGTGAGATTGATTGGTCAAATCCAGGTACAGATGATTTCTACCAATCTGCTTATCATGCTTTATCTGTCTTAAAAGAAAAACTAGATAATATTCCAAATCAATATCCGGTATCCATTAATGCTATAGGTCATACACATATAGACGTCGCTTGGTTATGGCGCTTAAAGCATACCCGTGAGAAAGCAGCACGTTCCTTTTCCACTGTTTTACGTTTAATGGAGCAATACCCAGACTATATCTTTTTACAAACACAACCACAATTATATGAATATATAAAACACGACTACCCCGAGATTTACGAACAAATGAAAACACGTATAAAAGAAGGACGCTGGGAACCGGAAGGCGGTATGTGGCTGGAAGCAGATTGTAACTTAACTTCTGGAGAATCATTAGTTAGACAGCTTTTACACGGAACTAGATTTTTCAAAGAGGAATTTGGCAAAGAATGTGAATATTTATGGCTTCCCGATGTATTCGGTTATAGCTGGGCATTACCACAAATATTGAAGAAATCGGGTATTAAAACATTTATGACAACGAAGATAAGCTGGAGCCAGTATAATAAAATGCCGCATGACACATTTAAATGGCGTGGCATTGACGGAACAGAAATTTTAACCCACTTTATTACAACACCTGAAGATGACCGTTGGTTTTACACATATAACGGAAAAATAAATCCTAAGTCAGTTAAAGGGATTTGGGAAGCATATCGTGACAAAGGCGTAAACAATGAACTGATTTTAGCTTACGGTTATGGTGATGGCGGTGGTGGTGTAAATCGCGAAATGTTGGAAATGATCGAGCGATTAGATAAGATGCCTGGTTTACCGAATATCAAAACAGGTAGAGCTGATGAATATTTCAGACGATTACACGATACGATTGAAAATACAGATCAATACGTCCATACATGGGACGGAGAATTATACTTAGAATACCATCGAGGAACTTATACGAGCCAAGCATATAATAAACGAATGAACCGAAAAATGGAATTGTTATTAAGAGATAGTGAATGGATCAATGTTCTTGCTTCGGTTATGGAGAAAAATTGGGAACACTACCCTCAAACAAAGCTTCATGACAGTTGGAAAATTGTTTTAAGAAACCAGTTCCATGATATTATACCTGGTTCTTCGATAAGAGAAGTTTATGAAGATAGTTATCAGGAGTATAGAGACGCCTATCAACTGGCCAAAGAATCCTATGATCAAGCCTCTACCCGTCTGGTAGAAACTCAATCCGATTGTTATACTGTTATGAACTCTTCTTCATTCACGAGAAATGACCTAGTCGAAATAGCAAACCAAGCAGAAGAGCTTCAATGGTATGATGCTCAAGGAGAGAAACTGGAATCTCAAAAGACGCAAGATGGCAGTTGGGTGGTGAAGGTGAATGATGTTCCAGCATTAGGTAGTAAATCCATCTACGCCAAAAGGCATAAAGATGCGTCTTCAACTGTTTTTGCCTATTCTGGTGATACGATATCGACACCTTTACTCGAAATCGCATGGAACGAAAACGGACAGCTTACCAAAATAGTTGATAAAAAAGCAAAAAGAGATGTCCTTCCTGCTCAAGCAAAAGCTAATACCTTTCAAGTGTTTGAGGATAAACCAATGCAATTTGATGCTTGGGATATCGACATCTATTATCAACAAAAAATGAAAGAGATCCATAAGTTAACTTCTGTAGATTTAATAGAAAATGGACCAATCCGATCTATTGTTCAATTTCAATGGGAGTATGCTAATTCGACCATCAAACAAAATATGATCGTCTATAACGAAAATTCCCGTATTGATTTTGAGACATATATTGATTGGCATGAACGAGAACAACTATTAAAAGTTGCATTTCCGGTAGATGTACGATCAACAGAAGCCACTTATGATATTCAGTACGGAAATGTTAAACGTCCAACTCATTGGAATACAAGCTGGGATCTTGCCCGTTTTGAATCTGTCGGACATCAATGGGCAGATCTATCAGAAACAGGCTACGGCGTCAGTTTATTAAATGACAGTAAATATGGCTATGATATCAAGGATAACACTATGAGACTAACGTTATTGAAAAGTTCTACAAATCCTGATGTCGAGCAAGATCAAGGAGAACATTATTTTCAATATTCGCTTTATCCACACCAAGGCGACTGGAGAAATGCACAAACAGTTCAACAAGCATGGAACCTGAATAACCCGCTTGTTGCTATCGAAGGAAAAAAAGACAACAGATCCTTATTTTCTGTTGATTCTGATCACGTCATGATTGATGCTGTAAAAAAAGCAGAAGACGAAAATAAAATCATCGTTAGATTGCATGAATTTACAGGAGCTAGAGAAGAAATCGAGATCAAAAGTGATTTCCCTATTCATTCCTGGCAAGAATGTAATTTAGTTGAGGAACCAATATCGCAAAACAAGACTGATGAACCGCTACATTTCACGATACACCCATATGAAATCAAAGCATTCATCATTGAACTACAAAGTTAATTAGATTGTTTTTCAAGACCTTTTTGATATGATTAATAGAGATGATGATATTTATAGGTCTTAATTAAGGAGTATGCATAATGGAAGCACTATACCAACAAGTTTATCAATCCATAAAAGCTGACATCACAAACGGAAAATTCCAAGTAGGTGACCGGATCCCATCAGAGAAGGAATTATCCGAAAAATTCCAGGTCAGTAGAATTACCAGTAAAAAAGCTCTTGAGTTACTAATGAATGAAGGATATGTATACCGGCAACGAGGACGAGGAACTTTCGTCGCAGATTCCTCCACTAATCAAATAAAACAATCACCTGATGTAAAAAAGCCGCTATTCGGATTAATTATCACATCACTTGATGGAAGCTTCGGAAATGATTTGGTAACTTCATTAACTGAGGATACCGATGAAGAATTTTTCGTCATTTTAAAAATATCTTTAGGACTACCAGATAAAGAAGAACAAATGATGCAGGAGCTAATCGAATTAGGAGTAGACGGCATGATTGTAGCTCCTGCACATTCTGAACATTATAGTTCAGAAATATTAAAAATGGTCGTAAATAAATTTCCACTTGTTTTAATTGACAGATCCATCAAAGGAATCGGTGTAACTTCTGTTTCTACGGACAATCAAGAAGCAGCACAAACAGGTGTTAACTATTTATTTGACATCGGTCATCAACATATTGCTGTACTTATGCCGTCTAACTTTGAAACAACCACTATTGAAGATCGGATTGCCGGCATTGTTCACGCATATGCAGAAAAAAATGTGATGGTAGATAAAAGTCTATGGCACGCTGATATTCACAGTACTTTGCCATATCCGCTTGCTTCTAAAGAAGAAGACATCGAAAGTATTAAAAAACATATTCAAAAACACCCAGAAATAACAGCTATTTTTGCCTTAGAATATAATATCGCGTTGTTAGCCAAAAAGGCCATAGAAGAATTAGATTTGAAGGTTCCAGATGATATATCGATTATTTGTTTTGATAGTCCACCATTTAATGACCTTGAATTAAACTTTTCACATTTAAAACAAGATGAAAAAGAATTAGGAAAAAAAACGATCAAGCGATTAATGGATATGTACAAAGGAGATCTCCAAATCAAAAAGGACGAAATCAGTGCTACGCTGGTTAAAGGAGAGACAACACGTGCTCTCACCCAAGAGGGACAGTAAGATGTCCCTCTTTACCCATTAAATAATATAAAACATGTGATCTCTTTGATCACACTCAACATACAAGATAATCATCAAACAGTACATCCCTCAACCGGAACATATTCCCCATCCAAAAATATAATAATGTGAGTTTATTTTTTGTGATAAGGGGGCTAAGTATGCCAGCAATAACAGGGGAAGTATACAGAAACAGAATTAATAATCGGCAAGTGGAACTTTGGCATAATGGAGAAAAAGTAAAAAACATCTTAGAGCATCATGCGTTTAGAGGAATTATTAAGAGTCAGGCCTCCCTTTATGACCTACAGCATCAAAAAGACCAAAAAGATATTATGACCTACCCCTCACCTGTTACAGGAAGTTTAGTCGGAACCTCTTACTTACAGCCAACCACAAAAGAAGAACTGATAAAAAGGAGAAAAACGACTCAACATTGGGCGAAGATGAGCGGAGGTATGCTTGGTAGAAGCCCTGATTATATGAATACTGTTTTAATGACTTTTGCTGCTTCGGCTAAACTGTTGAATGGAAAAGAAAATTGCTTCCCACAACATTTGATTAATTTTTATAAGAAGGCCAGAGAAGAGGATTTATCATTTACACATACTTTTATAAGCCCACAAGTTAATCGGTCACAACTTTACTTTGAAGACTCCGAAGAACCGATCGCAGCGAAAGTGGTTGCTGAAAACGAAGAAGGAATCGTCATAAAAGGAGCTCGTTTACTAGCAACCCAAGGTGGCATTACCGATGAAATTATTGTCTTTTCCCCTGGCGGTATCTCAGATAAAGCCTATGCATTTGCTTTTTCTATTCCAAGTGATACAAAAGGATTGAAATTCATTAGCAGAGATTCCTTTGTTGGAGGCGAGTCAACTTATAATTATCCACTAAGCTCTAGGTTTGAAGAATCAGATAGTTTGGTGGTATTTGATCATGTAGTTGTTCCATGGGAAAGAGTATTCTTTTATAACAATTTAGAAATATCCAATAGCTTTAAAAATACAAGTGCATTTGCTCCCTATACTTTACATCAAATCGTTAGCAGACAGATTATTAAAACAGAGTTTATGATAGGACTGGCAGAGGCCATTGTAAATACCATTAATATTAGTGAATATCCAAATATTCAAGAAAATATGGCCGAAATGATTACAGTGTTAGAAACGATGGAAGCCTTATTATTGAAAGCAGAGACGAATGCAAAGATGGATGAATTTGAACTAATGCGTCCAGAACTATCTCCTTTACAAGTAGCTACCTCTACTTTTCCAAAAGTATATGCTCGACTATCGGAAATTGTCCAACTATTAGGATCTAGCGGGCTTGTGTCTATTCCAACCGAAGCTGATTTTGAGTCCGAGATTAGAGGAGATCTCGATCAATATTTGCAAAGTGCAACACTAGAGGCAAAAGACCGAGTACAGTTGTTTCGCCTAGCTTGGGACGCCACAATGAGTGCATTTGGCAGCAGGCAAACCCAATATGAACGTTTTTTCTTAGGGAGTCCAAATCGACTATTAAGCGAACTATACAAACAATATGATTTAAAGAAACATACAGACTTTATTGGGAATTTTTTAAAATAGACGGGGACTATTTTGTAGTTAATCGAACTGGTTGGTTAACTACAAAAAATCCCCCTCCTCAAACCAAATATGAACAAATATCAATACTTAGTATCTACCACTCCGTAGTTAATCACTACTATTAATATTGATTTAAATTATTCAATTTGTTTATCCACATTAACAACCGGTCTCTTATCTATAAAATCAATTTTACTTATACACGTCTCTCTCAATAAAGACTCTTCGGGGTCTATTAGCCTATGGTATACTAAAAAACATTCCTCATTATATTCTGTTATTGATGCATGACCAGTTCCAAAAACATGATTGGATGGACGTGTCACTCTGTTATCTACGGGAGTTTTATAAGGACCATAAATATTTTTACTTGTCGCATAGCAAATTTGATATCTTGGGTCTCGGGTATCGTAATTACTCCATGTCAGTAAATAAATTTCTCCCATTTTTTGCAGATGAGGACCTTCATTATAAACACCAATGTCAAATACATTTGGGTCTTTGCTACGGCTTTCATATAATTGATTGGATAATAACACTGGTTTCGATTTAAATGTAACCATATCTTCTTTTAACGGTACTATCCAACATTTACCTTGTCCCCATAATAAATATGGTTGATTGTCATCATCAATAAATAGGTCTGCATCAATACTTTGACAATTGTATTCGTTCTTTTTTATTAATGGATAACCAAGTAAATCTTTGAATGGACCAATTGGAGAATCAGATACAGCTGCACCAATTTGGGCTTCAGCAGAAAAATACATGTAATATTTACCATTGTATTTATTTACACTCGGTGCCCAAGCTCTTGAACTTGCCCAACTCACATCACTCAAGTCCAATGCTAAATATGGTCCATCCCAGTTCACTAAATCAACACTTTGAAACACATGGAATTTTTCGTATAACCATCCTTCACTATCTTTCGTTGGATATAAATAGTAATATTCTCCATCCCTTAATATGAATGGATCGGCCCATTCCCCTTCAATAATTGGTTTCTGTCTGTCCATCAAATTTACCTCCATAATCTATAAAGTATGAAAACTCTTGTTCATCTTTGAAATTACACATTCTCCTGTACGGATGAAAATTTCTCATAAATATTACTGCAGCAAACAAAAGCGATGTAAGCAATAAGTGAACCCATGAAAAAAAGTATAGCAAAGGTAAAAACTTTAATACTAATGTAAATGATTGATGAACTAACAACTCCTAAAGTAAGAGTGAGAATAGGTTTTCCTAACGTTATCAATAGCGAATTTTTTAAAATGGAAAATAACTTTATTTCTAAATGAACAGTTATGGAAAAAAAGTGCAGGGTAAATACCACAATGAACATGAACATGAATATAAACAGAAACAAAATGAAAACAGGTCTATTTGGGCTTAAGTAATTTTCCAGATAACAGTAATCTATGAATAATACCACCAATACTATAGAAATAATTCCTCCACCTAGCATACTGTTCAAATAATTCGCTTTATAATACATTATAAAGGTTTTTATAATAGAGATATCTTCTCCCAACGTCCATTTGCGTATAAGCGCAAACATTGCTGTTGTAGCCGGAAAAAAAATAAAAGGCGCAATAACTATTACAGACAAATATAGTATGATTAAATGATGGAAATTTGTTACTAATAGAATATTTAACATCAAAAATATTATAGGTAAATTAAAGATAATCCATAATAAATTAACAGCCGTAAACCGGAATACCCACTCCGATACCCTAATAAACAATCCCATAAACCCACTAGAATTCATTGATATTTCACCCCCCACTCTCTATATAACAAACCTAGAATTTCCTGTTAACAAGCTTACGTTTGCAACAATTATCTTTTAACATTATTGGGACTAACTAGTTATTCTTTAACTGAACCTAAAGTGATACCTTTTACAAAGTACTTCTGAAGAAATGGATAGATCACTAAAATAGGAAGCATAGTAACCACTATCTTAGCTGCATTAAAAGTTCTACTAGATGCTTTCTGCATTATCTCATCCTTATTAGCTGATGTTATCTCATCCGGACGAATTACTAGCTGTTGAATATATGTTTGTAATGGCATATTTTCAGTTTTATTCATATAGATTAATCCATCAAAGAAGGAATTCCAATGCATTACAATGCTAAATAAAGTTACAGTCGCAATCGCAGGAAGAGCTAATGGTATATATATTTGAATAAGCATTCGCCAAGGTCCAGAACCATCAACTATAGCTGCATCCTTTAAAGCCCTTGGTAGACCTCTAAAAAAGTTCATTAAAATTATTACATTAAATATTGGCACAGCTGTTGGCAGAACCAAGGCCCATAAAGTATCAATTAAACCCGTAGACTGTACCACCATATATGTCGGGATCAAACCACCGTTAAACATAAAAGCAAAAACAATGATCCACATATAAATATTACGACTTCGAAATTCTGATGTTTCATTAGAGAGAGCAAATGCCATCATTACAGTTAATACAAAGTTAATAATCCCACCAAGTAATACTCTTTTAACAGAGACAAAAAATGAATTAAAAAAATATGGATCATCAATTATTTGTGTATACGGTGCAATCGTAAATTCTATTGGAAACAGCGTCACGATCCCAGCTGAGGCAGCAGAACTGTTACTAAAAGATAGAGCAAAGATATGGACTATCGGCAGTAAGCAAAGAAATGATATTACCAATAGGATTGTTAGAATTACTAGATCAGTTATATTAAGTCTTTTTCCCTTAACTTTCGTAGTTACACTCGTATTTCTTCTTACAACATCCACTTAAACACATCCTTTCACTCAATGTCGAAGCTAGAATATTCTATAATTTGCATATCTATATGCAAGTCGATATGATAGTATAATTAACACAAATCCAATAACAGCTTTCAGCATTCCTACTGCAGTAGCTAAACCAAATTGGGCATTTATTAATCCCGTACGATAAACATAGGTATCTATAATATCACCGGATTCATATACTAGTGGATTATATAAGTTAAAGATCTGATCAAATCCAGCATTAAGAATTTGACCTATACTTAATGTTGATAATAATACAATAGTCGGTGCAATACCAGGCAAGGTAATGTGCCAGATTTTTCGTAAACGACTAGCTCCATCTATATCTGCCGCTTCATATAATGCAGGATTAATAGCAGTGAGTGCAGCCAATATAATAATTGCATTAAAGCCAAACTCCTTCCAAACATCGCTTAAAACAATTACAACCGGAAACCAAGTATTACTTGCCAAAAAGAACATCGTTTCACCAGTGAAAAATGAAATTACTTTATTAATTAAACCATTACCTGATAACATATCTATTAACACACCAGCTAGCACAACCCATGATAAAAAATGTGGCAAATAAACAATTGTTTGAATCGACCTTTTTATTTTCATAAATATGACTTCATTTAATAGTAAAGCAAATGTTACTGGAACTATAATATTCATTATAATTTTCATACTGGCAATAAAAATCGTATTAAAAAATACTCTCCTACTACCATCCAATTCAAACATGTACGTAAAATTTTCAAATCCAATCCACTCAGAGCCAGAAATCCCTTTTGCCGGAATATAATCTTGGAAAGCCATAACATTACCAGCTATAGGTAATAAATTGTAAATAAATAATATAATCATTCCTGGTAGTAACATTAAATGATAGTGTATAGTTACTCCTTTATACTGCATTTCTTCCACTCCTCGTTTTAACAAATGTCACCATTAAAGGTAAACGAGAAATGGCCAAATAATCCATTTCTCGTTTGTTAATGTTAATTCCCATCAACAATTTGGCTTACTTCTTTTGTTATCTTGTCGCCACCTTGGCTTTTCCATTTTGAAACAAACTCATCAAAATAATCTAAAGGCTCGGAGCCAAGAATTATTTGCAAAAACACTTCATCCTCCATTGTTTGCAGATTTGCCCAACGTCTTTCCATTGTTTCTGTTTGACCATAAAATACTCCCTGGACCTTGTTTACATCTGTTTTATTAATCACATCGGCACCTGTTAGAAATGCATTAGCTCTTGCCCATGCGGACAGATCCTTTTTCGGATTCTCTTGGTTTATTAAATAATCTTCATAAATCTGTTTAGGTTCTCCCTTTAAGTTATCCGGTGAACCATTACCTTCTATAACCTCTCGCACTTGAGCAGCTTTCACTTCCTTATCATCATATCTACTTAGTAACAACGAGAAAGGCATATTTGCCCAGTTAAATCCCATATCTTCTACACCCTCATAAAACCCATAACCATCACCTTGTACCTGATCAATATCAAATTGATAGTTTAATGTTTCTACAATGACTTCTGATTTTTCAAATCCTTTTTTAACAACTAAATAAGATGAGCTGGGAGCTGTCATATGTGTATTCATTGTTCCTTGAGCATTCTTTGGAGCAGTTAATGCTGTCCATTCTGCTTTTGGATCCTGTTCTAACTGACTTCGAAGTACCGAAAAAGGAGCCCACCATGGGTATAAAATAATCCCTGATTTCCCACTGACTACGAGTTCTTCCGAATCCTCAGGTTTTTTCACACCAAACTCTGATTCAAAGACACCTAACTCATACATTTCCCGTAATTTTGCAAGTGCTTCCTTTGTTTCAGGTTGAATCGATCCATAAACAACATCCCCAGCCTCATCTTCAATCCACATTTCAGGATAGGCATCAAAATAACTGAAGATAGTATCAAATCCAAATAAACTATTTCCAATGTTTACAATATTTTGACTACCTAGAAGTCCGACAGTATCATCTTTTCCATTTTGATCCGGATCCTGTTCTTTAAAAGCTTTAGCTACTTCAATAATTTCGTCCAAAGTTTTAGGCTTTTCGAGGTTGAGATTATCTAACCAATCTTCACGTACCCAGAGTAAATTAACTCCATCAGCTCCTGGATTAATATTAGGAATCGCCATTAACTTGCCATCGTATGTCGCTTGTGATAATCCATAATCATCCGTATCTTTATATGCGCCTCTTAAATCATCAGATACTGTATTATTAAATGCATCTGTCATATCTTCGATTAAATCAGCCTCGACTAGCTGTGTAAGTTGGGTTTTGTCAACAACCATTACATCTGGTATATCTCCACTAGCAATTGCTAAACTATTTTTCTGCTGAATATCTTGTGAACTTCCTTGATATGCAAGCATATAGTCAACATTCAGTTCCTCTTCCAAAAATCTCGTATATTCGTTGTCCTCTACCGTATCCCCATTAGGTAGATCGGAGTCTAAATTACCCGCTTTACCAATTGTTATTTCTATAGGACCAGATGAATCTTGCACTTGATTATTATCTTCTGACGATGAAGATTCATCATCACTACAGGCCACTATAGAAGCCAAAAAAAGTAATGAAATTAAAAATAAAAATGATTTCCTCATAACTTTATTCCCCTCTCTTTTTCATAATGTTTTACAAACTAATTGTAATTTAAAAAGTAAGATGTTAGGGATAGATTACTGTATATAAAAACGCCTAATATTGTAACCGTTTACAAAAATATCTGAACAGATTTCTGCATTATTTTTTACGATTTTCATACTTCGTTTGGGCTTTCGCCTTTTTTCTATATTCCGAAGGTAAGCAGTTTACAGTATTTTGAAAAACCCTGCTAAAATATCTCTCATCTTTGAAACCAGTTTGTTCGGCAATTTCATAAATAGGAAGATTCGTTGTAGAAATAATATATTTTGCCTTCTCAATACGAAGTTGCTTTACAAAATCAGCAAAGTTGGAACCAACGATTTTTTTAAAATACCGACTAAAATAAACTCTACTCATGCATGCAATTTCAGCAATATCTTCTTGTGTAAAATTCAGATTTTCTTGAGTTCGCATATATTCAATTGATCTATAGATAGCTACAACAATTTCTTCAGGGTATTGACTATTATTATATATTTTTTTTATGGAATCGCGGACGTCCTCTAGCCAAGATTTCCAATCCTGCCAAGAATGAAATTCATCAAATTTACTCAACCATTCGTGAATAAAATGACTGATCGCAAATTCATCTGCCCATTTAAACATTGCCTCGTAAAATATTTGCCGAATTTCACTTGGATATGGACGCATTTCTTCCACTAAAGATAGTAATTTGTTAAAGAAACTATCATTAAACATCCATTCATAGCTCGACCATTGTAAGATTAATTTATTCAAATCTTTTGGGTTAGCATCTTGTAAATCGTTAATATTACATTCATAAATCTTCGTATTAGGATTGTAATCATAATAAAAAACATTTTCTATGTAATGGTTTAACAGTTTGTATATCTTTTCCCATGAATATCCTTCAAGATTATAAACTTTTACTACGACTAGCCCATGATGCTCCTTTATTATTTCTTCTTTCAGGAATTCTTCTGCCATTTGCTCACCATCCTCATCGGTCGGTATAAACCCAACACCTTCAGAAACAGGAAGATTGAAATGCAGTGTTAACCATTCCTTTATTTCAGTATCTTTATTTTGATAAAGGGATATATACATAAGTCCATTTTTAAAATTATTAAATGTATCTCTTTGTAATTTGGAATGTAGTCGCTTTGTTATTGGTGCTAAAACTTCATCAACTTTATCATTTTCTAATTGAGTTTTTAGAATATAATCTATAGCACCTAAACGTAACGCTTCTTGAACATAGTTAAACTCCTCATAACATGTTAATACTACAACAGAAATATCTTGATAATCCTGAGAAATTTCCTTTAATAATTCTAGACCATCCATTTCGGGCATACTAACGTCTGTAAAGATTAAATCAACTTTATTTTCTTGTATAAATTCAAGAGCTTTACGGCCACTATTAGCTTCCCCAACAATTTTAATACCATATTTAGTCCAGGGAAGTACAAAATTAAGCCCTTTTCTAACAAGAGGCTCATCATCAACAATCAAAGCTTTAATCATGATCAACCATCCTTTCTTCATAAAGTAATGTTATACTAATCTTTGTTCCTTTATTCTCTTCACTTGATATATCAAGCCGACTACTAGGACCAAAATAAATCTTAATCATCTTATCAACATAATTCAGACCAATACCTAGTCCGTATTTCTTTTTTCTTCCTGTTAATAAATCAGCAATTTCTGTTTCAACCATCCCTTTACCATCATCAATAACAACAATCGATAATTTATTATTACCAATTGCTGTGACGTATACCTTAATTGACCCTTCATTACCCTCTAGGCCATGATATAAAGCATTTTCTACGAGGGGTTGTAATAAAAATCTCGGCGTTTTGTAATCCCATGCTTGTTCATCCACTTCTATTTCAACATCAAATATATTGTCATACCTAATATTCTGTAATTCTATATAATCTAGCAACGTATTAATTTCTTCTTTAATTGGTACAACATAACCACCTTTTGCTAAATTATAATTTAGTAACTTTATAAACAATGCTACAAATCGATCTGTTTTTTCTGGTTCCCTCATTCTAGATAGCCACTGTATCGTATTTAAAGAATTATACAAAAAATGTGGATTAATTTGTGCCATTAACTTTTCAATTTCGACTTCACTTTTATTCTTTTCTTCCAATTCCACCTTTTTTACCAAATTTTTAATTTTATTAGTCATGTTATTAAACTCGGAAATGATAGAATCAAACTCTCTAACTCCACTAAAATTCATTTTCACTTCTAAATTGTTACCTGATATCATGGCAATCCCTTGATTAATTTTATTCAGTGGTTTATATACTATTTTTCTAATTAATACAGCAATAAAAATACTACATAGAAGTGATAATAATGCAAATAATAAAAAAGTATATAACCATTTTCTTATTTCATAACCATAGTCATTTTGATCAATAAAAGTAACAATTCTCCAGTTTTGATCACTTTCTTTACTAAAGGCTTTGTAGCCTTCTACACTATTTAAATCATAATCACTTCCAGTTAGAATTAATTGTTCATTTCCTGTGTAAATTACTTTCCCATTACTATTCACTAAAATATGAAATGCTTCCATTCCATACTGCATTGAGGTTAATATATTTTCAAAGGCACTAAAATTACTCTCAATATAAATTATTACATTAGAAGTTTGCTCATCATTAGTGATATCAAATTTTCTACTGAGAGAAAATACATTATTATTGCTATTCTTATATTGTGACTCGTGAGGGCCATAAAAATTACTACCTTGCGTTGTAGTTAATAAAGGTAAATGTTTTAGTTGGAAGTCTTCTGTTTGCATATTAGTAAAAAGGGGAGTTTGATTTTTCTTATCATAATATAACGTCATACCTACTATAGGGTTTGTATAATTCATTAAAGCAATATTGTGATTTATCATATTTGTTTGTTTGATTTTCTCAACTAAATCATCCGACCTTAAATATTTGTATACGTCTTGTCCAATTAAACCATTAAATGTAAACTGCTGAGATGTATAATTCATATTCTCTAGGGTATTTTCTAAACTTAAACTTACTTGTTCTATATTATTTTCAATACCCTTATCAATTTTATTTACTAATATAGAATATATTGCGTAGACTGAAATCGTGCCTATTAATATCAGAGGGATAATTGAACTTGCTGTTAACATAATATAAAGTCTACTTTTTAGTGAGTAAGGATATCTAGAGAGAGGGTTTATTTTTGCATATTTCACTTATTTTCCTCCTTGAAAGATTAAAATACTAGAAACAATTAAGTTTAATAATTTCTAATAGAAAGAAAGCGTTTTCTAAATTAGCAATTATAAAACTCTTGATCTGTAACCAAAAATTTAATACATTTTTTTACACAATTTGAAAAAATATAGACCAAACACTATAAATAAGACTTCCATAAATTAGTGATATAATTTTAGCACTATTAAAATCTGCATTCAATAGATAGAAAATCATGTAAATTATTTTAATAAAAAGAAATCTATCTTCCCTAGAAATATACTCACCTCTCATATTTGAACATATTTGGAAATAAAAAGGAGTAAGCAGGTGCTTACTCCTTTTCTGTCTATTTTAAATAGAACATCTACCTTTTATCCGAATTAATTCAACTGCTCTGCAAAAGCTTCGATCTCTCCCACTAATGCTTCTTTTGCACCTTCCGAAATGTACTTCTGCATTGATGTCTTCTCAATCTGAGTCAAATACTTTTCGATAAACTTAAGTGCCTGATCTGCTGATCTTTTCTGATAATGATGAACCACTTTTTTATACGTGTTCGCCAATTGATCAGCTAATGGACCGGTTAAATCACCAACTTCTATATAGCTATCCATTAGTTCTTGGAGAACTGAAGTATTTATCGGCAGCCATACATTTCGAATTGGTACTTGAGACCAATTTATATCAGAACCAAAATAAAAGCTTGTGTAAGAAGGCTGGTTGTAGCCTGTATTTTGCCTAGCTACTTCTGCTCGATATTGTGGATCGTGCATCAATGTATAAAGTTTTCGATCCGTCACTTCCGTACTTAAGTATATTCGAATGGCCGAACTATCTTCTGTTCTTACAAGTAGTTCTTCTCGCCAATCTCCAAATATATCAGCCACTAAGCCCGGATTCCCTTTTGTCCAGTTATTCGTTCTCGTTCCTTCAGCCGTTAAGACAGTACCCTTTTGCCAGTGGTTAATCGTTGGGGTTTGATCCCTCGAACCATTAATAATTTGTGTTGTCATATCTGCAGCCCATTTAATATTCATATTCGTTCCTGGTGCATCTCGCCAGCTATCCGCCATTTCTCTTCCGTCAGCTGTATGCATGCCAACTGCCCATGTCTCTAATCCAGGCTCTTCAGGCAGAACGTCACCAATCATACCACGTCCAGTATCACGACCGGTATACGCACCATAAATGACTTCACCAGTGGCTGCATCTCGTAAGGCATAACCATATGGTGCCCATGGTCCACCTTCAAATACCATGAACATTTCCAAGCCAGGACGGTTCGGATCAATGTCAGTTACATGCATTGCGTCTCCATGACCTAATCGTGCCATGCCTTCTGCTGATCCTTCTTCTGGCATTTCATCGAACGTACTGTATAGTAAAGAACCATCATGATCAATCGTTGCACCACCATAGACAATTTCATGTTTGCCGTCGCCATCGACATCTGCTGCACTTAAAGAATGGAACCCTTGTGTCGTAATGCTTCCAAACTCTTCATTCGTTCCATCTACGCCATGTGGTCCATCATTAAACGGATTGCTCATTGGTGTCCAACCGCTATCGACATACCAGTTTTCCTTTAAATTTTCTCCATCCCAATCATAGGTAACGATAGTTGATCTCGTATAGTATCCTCTCGCAAATACAGCGGAAGGATTCTTTCCATCTAAGTATGCAACACCAGCTAGAAAACGATCAACACGATTGCCAGGTTCAATTCGTGACATCGCATAGTCTCCCCATCTTAAACCATCATCCTCACGTGCTGGTTTGTAATGGATCGTTTCTAACTCTTCACCTGTTTCACCATCAAATACTGTTACATATTCTGGCCCTTCCAAAATGAATCCTTCAAAATTTCTCAGATCATTTCGTCCACTACGGGAAGGTGCATACTCATCCATGAAATAATCTGCTAAGCTTTCCGCATCTTCTCTAGATAATGGATAATCATACTGTTGCTCGATGCCAAAGGATTCTTCCAAAGTTTCTGGCCAGTCACCATTCACAACTTCTTCTTGCTTATGCCAGTTCATAAATAAATCCACAATATGCTCATAATAGTCATCACTACTCATGCGATAATCATCATCATGACTAAACCCTGCTTCGATATCTTCTTCTGGCATTGTTATATATTCTTCTGATGCAACTTCACCATCTTCATTGTACTTGATGACCTTTGTTCCAGGTGCTGTTTTAAACATGATCTCCGATTTGCCGTTTCCATCAAAATCATAAACTAAAAATTGCGTATAGTGAGCCCCTGAACGAATGTTAACACCCAAATCTATTCGATAAAGAAGCTCTCCATCAATTGTATAAGTATCTAAATAAGTGTTGCCGGTGTAGCCAACTTGTGACACATCCTTAGCATTGCTCGGCTCCCATTTTACGACATATTCATATTGACCATCGCCATTCACATCACCAACACTCATATCATTCGCATGGTACGTATAAGACTCTCCAGCTGGAGTCACCCCATCATCTGGCTTCTGTAGAGGTAAATCATAATATCCGTCGTCCCATGGTATGGTTGTATCACTCTCCTCTATTTCTTCTCCATCCACTAACTTACTAACAGTATATTCATCTCCAGAGGAACCTTCTGTATCTAAATAGTTGGTACTCTCCTCCACCGTTGCCACTTTTTCACCGTTCCGATATACGTTGAAGTCGACACCTGTTAGACCACTATCCGAATAACCGGATACTTCATTTGCCAAAAGCCGCCAACTTAAAAACACACCTTCAGAGGTGGAAGCTGCTACTAATCCTCTGTCTAAGTTCTCAAGTTGAATTCCCTCTGTTACATCTGATTGTTCGTTTGTGTTATGATCATTTGCTGATACACTTGCTGCACCTGATAGAAGTAAAGTCATGGCTGTGATTGAACTAAATACTTTTTTAGTGAACGATTGATTTCTCAAATAATCACTCCTCTAATTTTTTGGACCGTTTCATACCAGTTACCATTTAAGCAAACGCTTACATTAATGCGCATAATAAAACGGTCTTAGCTCAATTCTTTTCGCCTCCCTTCGTGAACATGATTATAACAGAGAAAATGAATTTCGTAATACAAAATATCAGTGGAAAATCATTAAAAATCAGAGATGGTAATTATTTTACAAATATTATAGTTTTAAAACATCATTATGTGTTATTCTACTTACGAGGAAAAGAGATAAATAATTTTTTTGGGAGGCAATGATGAAAAAACATACTCCGTTTGGCAAGATGGTTTTTTGGTTAGGTTTTGTGATTTTTGTTCTAGGAATAGCGTTTAATGGGACATTAGATATTATTCAAGATGCTCCTGAAAGTGTCTATTCTTTCTCTACTCCTGCCATCATAATTGGCATAATTCTTATCACCATTTCTAATGTTTTTAAAAAAGAGAACGATTAATTTGAATGTCGTGATAAATTTTTGGATAAAATCCTGAGTTTGTCTTTTGTTCCCCTTTTTTCACAAATATTTTTCCGCTCTTTATAGATTTGTTGTTTATCTCTGTTTATTCAACAAATCTATCTGCTCACTCCTTTGATTTGTCGTTTATCTCGATTTATTCTACAAATCTTCACGCTCTACTCTTGGATTTGTCGTTTATCTCTGTATTATTCAACAATTCTATCTGCTCACTTCTTTGATTTGTCGTTTATCTAATAAAGGTCCCACCCTAATACAAAACCTAAGGGTAGGACCTTATTTTAGGTAATCTTCTGATCTCGATAGGATGCTTTTATACTACCTTGCTTGTCTGTTGCAAATAAGACAGATCGTTCTTTCTCCAGATTAAACTGATATACGTGGCCGGTTGCGGTGTCTTTTATTTTTATATCTGTATCAACTGCATATTCGGATACGAATGTATACAGATATCCATCTCGGAATGACAATTTTCTTCCATAAACCCCTGGAAGGTCTCCACCTTCTACCCATTCCAGTTCTGCTTCTACACCTGCATAAGATATTGCTTTTTGGTATAAAGCTGTTAAGACATCGGTACGTTCGTTCAATTCAACAGGCAACGGGCACCATAGTAATGTTCCTTTACCTATCTCTACTTCTATTAAACTTGCATCATCCTGACCAATTATACGCTCCTTGCTTACTTCGCCAATACGACGATCACCGAACGAAACGGGATAATTCACACCATCTATCGCTATTACTTCTTCCCGTACAACATTGGATAACTGATATTCTCCTAGTTTGTCTGTTAGTTTCTGTCTGTGCTTCCAGTATTCATCCAGCCCAATCGGTCCTGTCCATAAAAGGGTCGCACCTGTATTTTCAACATATTGAAATATTTTCTCCATCGCTTCCTTACTAAAATTATGCGCACTTGGTACCATCAACAGCTTCGGCGGTTGTTCCTCCAATGCTTCTAAGTGATATTCACCCATCGCTCTAAATGGTACATTCAGTTGATAAGCGAGAACCCTTGTTAATTTAGTAGTTGCATCAAAAGCAAATTTACGATTAGAGAAATCATTAGAATAAGGGAACACAACCGCTATCTCTTCTAGTTTTCGATCAACAAATAGATCACGAATTTCACCGATAAACGTTCCAAAATCATAGGATACATCTGCTTCCGGTTTTTGTGTACCATCTGCTCGTAGCGCACCAATATTAGATTCATTCGTATTGTCCATATAAAAATTAGTATTCCATAACCATTGGACTGCACCAGCTCCACCGGTTGAGAAGGCGTACGCATATTTTCGTTCGAGAATATTACGCAACTCTTTTTCCGATCGTTTCGCTTTACTGTCTGCTGTTTCGACATACATAATACCAGTTTCCTGAATCAAATTCGGTTTATATGGTGCTTTGGTAAAAATACCATCCCATACAAGCTGATCCATCAGCCACCAGGAGTGAACAGTAGTATAATCAACCGCTTCTTCATAGAAAAACGGCGTTGGACGCTGGCTGCTTAACGCCTCGTCTTGCCCGACTGTCACTAACTGTTTTTGATTGATTGACTTAATCGTAGTGGTTAATTCCTTTGCCCACTGATTATGCATGTCCATCGTAAATAACGTATAATCCAGCCAACGCAGTCCTTGTTTGGGCTGCTTCATATCCTGGATATCAAAATTAATCTCTTCTTGTTCAGGTAATGCAACTGACTCAAAGTCCGGCAATTCCTCAGGTGTCATGTCCCAACGCTCCTGAAGTATAGTTATGGACTCATGTCTCTCTTGCAACCATTTCACAAATGCGGCATGTTCAAAGCGATCCTGTGCCGAGCGAGGACCTTGGAAATAGCGCTTCGGATCAAACATTGATGGTTCATTAATTAAATCCCATTGCACATTAGTCGTCTTTGCATGCCTCGATACTAATGCGCTAATAAAACGTTTTTGTGCTTTTACACTACGCGGATCAAGATAAGGGGTTTCCCCCTCAAAAGCAATTGGCGTAAAGGCAAAAAAGTTAAAGGTTACTTCGATATCATACTTTTTGGCAGTAAGCAGGAATGCATCAATTGCGCGTAATACCTCTTCAGATGGATGTCCATCGATAAACATCATATGACGCCATGCTGTCCAAAGGCCGGTACGAATTAAATTAATCCCTGCTTCTTTCATTGTAGCCATGTCTTGATCCCAAGCTGCTACGTTTGGCATAAAGATAAACTTACGTGCAACATCAGAAGTCATATAGGTTTGCCCAACAATTGGAAAAGGACGACCATCTTTCCAGAAATAGTCTCTTCCTGCTTCCATGACACTTCCTTGTTGTAATAAATTTGGATCATTTCCCCAGAAGCCTTGTGTGAAAATGCGCTTTTCTCCAGACTCAGCAGTGGCAAGACATTCAATTAGATATTGTCCTTTTTCAATAGTTACATCTACTGGAATTCGTAAAAATTGTAGCTCATCTGTTACGTTTATTTTTTCGCTACCTGTCCAGACTAACTCCGATTCATGGGTAAGTGTAATATCAAACTGCCATGCTTCCGAAGCCTGTTCATTACTAACCATTTTTTCTGTCTGAATCGTAATGGTTGGCCGGTCACCAGGCTCATATGTTGCGTAATTTGGCTTGACCCAAATTTCCGTCACACCTTTGTCAGTAAAAGCCGCCCACTCTGATATCGCATCTACTCCGCCATTTTGCCAGAAGTGATCATTAATAGTTTGATTGATCAATAACCACTTACCCCCAGCAAAGGTTCCTTTCGTATTTTCCAATAATACTGCTGGAGCAGCTACTTCCCGATCATCTTTGGATATTCCTTTGAGTAGCGGATAAATATGAGCATCCATTGGACCACTAGAGCCATTTTCTTCTGGACGATCTCGATATCGCGTTACATGCAAAATCAGGTTATGTGTCGGTTTGATGGAAAAAAGCGACTCTTTCCCCTCCAAAATTGGCACCTTACAATCGGCCACTAGTTGCTCTATTGGCTCAGGATCAACCGGTAATATTTCATGGATCTGTAATTGTCGGTGATAAGCTGTTTGTGTTCTTTCAATTTGCCAATTCCCTTGTTCTGATTGATTAACCGGATTGCGAAAAGGAGCACCTCCAATATGTAATAGACCATGCCCTTGTTGAAAGAAAGCTAACAAATCCGGCCATACTTCTTTAGGAAAATAAGGACCATGTAAATGCACATAACTGCTAAAATCATGATTAGTTAACGCTTCAGATAAATGATCTGCATCTACCACCTCGAATTGATCTCCGATTTGATTCAGCCATTCTTGTGATGGCCTAGTCCCCTCATAAGGAAATTGCTCATCATAAAAAAACAATGTTTTTGTCACACGTAATCCTCCTCTTAACCTTTTACAGCACCTTGTGTCATACCATTCACGATTTGTTTTTCCATTACTAAATAAAACAAAATAGTTGGAATCAATACCATCGTTAACCCTGCCATTTGGGCAGTATAATTGGTTGCATATTCACCTGCAAAATTTGCTAACCCTAATGGTAAAGTACTTAAGGCATCATCGTTAATTAATACTAATGCAAATGAAAATTCATTCCAGTTGTTAATAAAGTTTAATATTACTGCCGTCGCTAATGCTGGACGGCTCATCGGCAAAATAATCGACCAAAAGATCCGAAACGGACCACATCCATCCATAATAGCTGATTCTTCAATTTCTTTTGGAAAAGAACCCATAAAGCTTGTTAACAAGAAAATCGTAATTGGTAGATTGAACGCTACGTATGGAAAAATTAAGGCAAGATGAGTATTAATGAAACCAAGCTTCTGCATTAAAATAAACATCGGTACCAATGTAGCATGAATCGGTACAAGCAGCCCTACTACAAAAAAGCCATAAAGCATGTTTCTACCTTTGAATTCAAAGCGCGACAAAAAATAGGAAGCAAATGCGCCAACTAATATACAAATAATCAAAGCGACAATACCGACAAATAAACTGTTGAAGAAATAGGATCCAATATTAGCCGTTACCCATGCATCAACATAATTGACAAACACCCAGTCATTTGGCAGGCCGAACGGATCAAAAGAAAATTCCTGACCTGTTTTAAAGGAATTCATAATCATCCAAAAAATCGGATAAGCATTGATAATGGTAAACGCCAATAGTATCAAATAAATCGTACTTCGTTTAAACCTCTTTTTCTTGCGTGCTTGTTTGGAAACGGTATCGTAAGTAACCATTGAATCACTCATTATCTACACCTCTTTTCTACGAAGTAATTTAGTAGTTATTAAGATCAGTCCGATACTAAACACAAAGATTAATACAGAAATCGCACTACCATACCCATAGCGAAGTCCTTCGAATGTTTTGTTATACATATAAGTAGCCATTACTTCCGTGGAATTCGCAGGTCCACCAGATGTCATTACATAAATTAAATCGAATGTCTTCAAACTACCACTGATACAAAGCACGATCGAAATTAAAATGATATTCCATATCGATGGGATCACCACATAACGTGTTTTTTGCCACTCTGACGCCCCATCAAGGTCTGCAGCTTCTAAGATTTCCTTTGGAACCGTTTGCAATGCGGATAAGAAAATAATAAAGTAAAGCCCGACAAACTGCCAAATAATCGTGATACAAACAGCAACCATTGCCCAGGTTGGATCACCAAGCCAATTCTGTTGTAAAAAACCTAACCCTATTGCCTCTAAAAAGTTATTGATCATCCCATATTCCGAGTTATAGATCATACGCCAGGTTATCGAAATAACCACCGTTGAAATAACTACCGGCATAAAACCGATCGTTCGGAAAAATTTAGCGCCTTTTATTTTTCGATTCAATAATAACGCTAATGCCAAAGCAATCGGTATCTGTCCAAACACGGATGCCAGAACTACTAAAATATTGTTCCGTACAGATAACCAAAAGACAGAATCCTGAAGTACCTCTTTAAAGTTTGCTAGTCCAATAAATTGCATCTCAGAAAAACCATTCCAAGACATAAAAGAATAATAAAAGGAAATAAAAATTGGAACTATACTAAAAATCAAATAGATCGTTAATGCGGGTATAACACCCACCGCGATAATCCACGGTTTCTTTAGTAAATGCATGTCATCACTCCCTACAACTGCTAACTTTCCTCCATTATAAAAGGGCTTTCATTTATCTGAAATCCTAAAAAGTTAACATTATATCTACTTTTCTATGGAATGGAACCGGCGAAATTGTGTAGGAGTGATACCAACATAATTTTTAAATACTTGAACGAAATATTTATATTCCCGATATCCGACATACTCCGCTATTTCAAACACTTTGTTCGAGGTTCCTGCGAGCAGCTCTTTCGCCTTATTAATCCGAATAGTATTAAGGTATTCAGAATAGTTGTAACCTGTCTCTTGCTTAAATAGCATACTAAAATAATTGGGTGTAATATAATGTTCTTCCGCTACTTCCACTGCTTTAATATCCTTTTGATAGTTTCTCTCAATATATTGTTTAGCTTGTTGAATAATCCAATGATTTTCGCTTGAATGTTGTAAGTAATTATTCACCCGCTTAAGATCCTCTAACACTAAATCTTGAATGGCACCCACACTATTATAAATAAGTAAATCTAGTTCCTGATGTAGTGTAAAATCCAGATCTTCAAAGGTAGAATTTTGACCTTTTTCCTTAATTGAGTTAATGAGACAAATAGTCTGATGTTTTATTTGTTCCAGTGTTAACTTGTTATGCTCCCAGTCAGTGAAGAGTTGCTTCACCAGTTTCTCTGCTTCAGACATATCCTGTTGAAAAACAGCATCACTAATAGCACTCATTTTTTGTTTATCCATTTCGTATTGTATTTCAGACGGCATATCTTCTGTATCCGTTATAATCTGTTTGGCTGAACCTCGATAGAAACTTAGCCGTTGGTTTAATTCTTGATATAGCACCGATACATAATCCAAATCACGACAACCAGAAGAATTAGCTATTGAAATCTCGTTGTCAAAAGTTTCCATTATGACAGCAGTTAGCTTATTCATTCGCTCATCAGAAATATCATGCTGATCATAAAGAAAGACGACCAATTGATTCTCATGTGTTTCAATACAGATCGATGACATCTCAAATGGTACTATTAGTGGTATCAAGCAGTCCGCCAATTCCTCATCTTTATCTTTTGAACAAACTTCCATATAATTTCTTCTTTCGATCACCATGACGCGAAAGGCATATGCTTGCCTATCCATTTTTTCTCTCAAATTATAGGAATCAGGCAAGTCAAATAGTTGTTGAGATAAATAGTTGGTTAACATCGTCTCTTGTTTATCTAATTCTTCGTTCCGATCTTTCAATATTTGTTGTTTTACTTTTTTGACTAATGTAAGCAATTCATCGATATCCACTGGCTTTAATAAATAATCTCTCACCCCAATTCGAACTGCTTGGCGAGCATATTCAAATTCTTCATAACCACTGATCATTATAATGTTCACTTCAGGAAAACAATCAACAAGTGCCTTTGATAGATTTATGCCATCCATTTCTGGCATATACACATCGGTAATTACAATATCCACTGGCTCTTTGCGTATCATTTCTAATGCTTTTTTACCATTATTGGCAGATCCAACAATATCGATATCTATTTCCTCCCAAGGAATTGTATTAGATAGTCCTTGGCATATTAATGGTTCATCATCAACGATCAACATCTTTAACGTCATTTGACCTTTCATCTCCTTTTATCAGTTCGTTCAACATCAAATCATCTTTAATCCATGGTAGATTGACTCGGACACATGCACCTTCCTTCCTTTCTAGCATTTCAATTCCATAATAATTGCCAAATGCATTGGTAATACGATCATGAACATTTTTCAGCGCATAACTGTCTTGGTCTTGTGTAGCAGCATGCAGCAATTGATTTACTCTTTCGATATCCATCCCGACACCATTATCTAAGACATCCATTACGATTCCCCCATCTTTATGATAGCAACGTATCGTAATGTTTTTATTTTCTTGTGCTTGCCTGAAACCATGTTTAAAGCTATTTTCGACAAGAGGTTCCAGTATTAATTTTAAAACGATACTGTTAGCTAAACCTGCTTCCATAAAAATGGCATACTGAAATGTTTCTCCTAATCGTTTCTTCTGCAACTCCATATAGCTTTGGACATATTTTAATTCATCCTTTAATGGAATCCATATCTTCCCTTGACTAAGGGTAATTCGAAACAAAGTAGATAAATCTTCGATACTTTTACTTGTTTCCGGTGCCTGCTCTAAACGAGCTGTCCAACGAATCATATCTAGCGTATTATATAGAAAATGAGGATTTATTTGACTTTGTAACGCTTTTAATTCTGAATGTTTATTTTGAATTTCCAGCTTATATTTGCTGTCGATTAATTTCTGAATCTGTTCCACCATCGAATTGAAACGATAGCCGAGCTGACCAACTTCATCTTTCGATCGGATTTTAACTCTCGCTTTAAAGTCTCCGAGCTCCAGCCGTTTTGTTTCTCTTGTTAATTCTAATATAGGACGAACGACAAAGAAGACAAATCCAGCAAATGTCATCAGTCCCATTAACACTGCGATTACAATCATATATCCAAATGTCGATTGAATATCCTTCATTTCAGACAGAACATATTTTTCACTGACAACCGATACTAAATGCATATCTATCTTCTCGATATATCTTGATACCCCATAATATACATCTCCATCTGACTGAAGCTGAAAACTCTCTCCTTCCGTTTGGATATTATCCATAAAGGTTTGATAGCTAAAGTCCTTTCCCGAATCAGATCCAGTAATATCCTGTTCTCGGTTATGAACAAAAAAAGCTTGATGCTGTTCGTTTGTATAGCCTTCTGTTACATACTGATACAACGCTTGTTGATTTAGTCGGATACGAGCAAGTCCAATTGGCCGCTTAATATCATAGAGATGATTAATTACACGGTATAAGGTGATCACCTTTTCATCTTGATTGGTTCGTTGATTATGCATCTCATAAGGTGTACTCCAAAGGATTTCCCCTTGTTTCTCTTTCGCCTTGTTAACCCAATATTCTTCATTTCCTTCAACAATTTCACCAACTGACAGTACTTGCTGATTCTCTCCTTCTATTTCTACAGAATGAAAATAATCTTTCTCTGATTGGTGGAATACGAAAAATCCGTTCAAATTACTGCGAACTTCATTTAAATGTTTGTAATCTTCTCCAGTAACAGCTGGATATGTCATGAAGTCTCGGAATTCATTACTATAAATCATATATCTAGATATCTCCTCAACTTCTTTGATAACAGTATTTAATTGTGACTCCATGTTATTTAAATTACGGTAAGTAGTGTTAATAACCTGTTCTTTTAATATATTGTTAGATTGATAAATAACGATCGAACCGATTAAACCACTTGGAATCGTTACAAGTAAAAGAAAAATAATAACAGATTTCCATTTTAAACTGTTTTTAATATAGTGGATAAATTGCATGTCTATTTACTCCTATTAAATTCATCATTAGTAATAAGAAGAGTATAACATTTTCCTTATGCGCAAAAAGTAGAGTATCCTTAGACACTCTACTTTCCAGCACATACTATGGCTATTTTTGATTACTCTCTGCTACACGTTGAATATTTTTTGCTGCCTCTTCAGGGGTTGACCCGCCAACCGTTATCGATTGCAACTCATTTTCTAATTGATCATTTACTGCAGGTGTTAAGGTTGCATCGTAAACAGGTGCTGGTTCAGATTCGGCAATCACTTCAAACATTTGTTTAGTTAACGGATGCAACTCTGCATCATCCGGTACCTCTACGTTTGCGATGATTGGACGACCAACTTTAATTAACTTTTCCCATAACTCTTGATTATAGACATATTTTAAGAAAGTGTGTGCTGCTTCGAGTTTTTCTCCCTCTAATTCACTATTAATAGCAACTCCCGTTCCTGCAACAGTGGATATCGTTTTCTTATCATTTAAAGGAATCATCGAAACACCTATATTTTTATCTTCCGGCATATTCTCTAGAATTGAAGAAATTCCCCAGTTACCATCAATAACCATGGCTGTTTTACCTTGAAGAAAATAATCAATCATTTGGGAACTATCAATCGTATTAAGGTCTTTATTAAACGCTTCTTTTTTCACTAACTCATCAATCACTTCCAATGACTTCACAAAGTCTTCATCTGTAAATGCTCTTTCTCCATTTGCAACACCTTGCAAGAAATCATTACCGGTAAATCGATCAGCTATCGTTGAGATATAAACAGATTGCAATACCCACGCATCTGAGTTACCTAAGGCGATAGGTGTAATATCATTTGCTTTCAGATCATCTATAAGCTGTAGGAACTCATCGTATGTTTTAGGAAACTCATCATATCCTGCATCCGCTAACATATCTTTATCATAAAAAATCATGTGTGTTGGGTTCGTGTTAGCGGGAACCGCATAGGCATCACCATCAATCGAAAAGTCATCGAAGTCTTCTTCATCCAATAGACCTGTCTCTTCTGTCCAATAGCTGACAATATCATTGATTGGCTGTACAACACCACCATCTACAAGTGGTTTCAGCTCTGCTCCTGGCCAAACTTGGAATACATCAGGTAATTGTCCACCAGCTGCCTGTGTATTTAACCGAGTTCGATAATCAGCATTTGGAGTTGTATCTACTTGAAGATTGATTTTCGGGTGCTCTTTGTCAAATTTCTCAACAATATCCATGAATGCTTGGTAATCAGCACGACCAATATCTTCTGATTTCCAAAATTTAAGAGTGACAGCATCATCACTTGAGGATTCTCCATTATTGGAAGACGTTTCCTCTCCACTATCACCTGAGCATGCTACTAATAAACTTACCAACAAAACGACTAAACCTAGAAATAAATTATTACTCCACTTTCTCATATTTAACCCTCCGTTTTTGTTATCGCTTTCATTCTGGATTATCTCATAGAAGAATAAGCTAAAAAATCCAACAAAGTTAATATAATATCCAATAATTTATACACCCTAAAAATAGATAGTCGTAGAAATGCTATATAAATCCTCCAGCAAAAAAATGTATTGCTAAAACCATTTCCCACCAAAATGCTTCAGCAATACAATTCCTGTTCCCCTAATCGTAACAATTTAGTTTCAGATAAAGTGAGACTTCCATCAATCAGTGGGGGTTTTACGGAAGATTAGCACCGTGATAAATCCTTGCTTTGATTAAAATTTGTCCATTAACCTAATGCCACATCAAGAATCATCATTAATACAAAACCTACCATTAAACTCATGGAAGCCAAATCTTTATTGCCTTTCTCTTGTGAACTTGGAATAACTTCTTCAGCTACAACAAAAATCATCGCTCCCGCTGCAAAACTTAATGCATAAGGCAATAATGGTTCCATAAAAGAGACTGCAATTGCTCCAATGACCGCAGCAATTGGTTCCACCATTCCGGAAAATTGCCCGTACCGGAAACTCTTCCCCCGAGACATCCCTTCTGCCCTTAACGGCATGGCAACTGCAACACCCTCAGGAAAGTTTTGGATACCGATTCCAAGCGCTAATGTTATGGCTCCAGCTAAAGATGCTTCTGTTCCACCATTTGCAAGGGCACCAAAAGCAATTCCGACCGCTAACCCTTCTGGGATATTATGTAACGTAATTGCGAGTACTAGTAATGTACTTCTTTTTCTTTTTTTCTGAGAGATTCCTTCCACTTTATCAACAGGAGTATTTGGATGAAGGTGGGGTAAAACCTTATCTATTCCCCATAAAAAAATACCACCTAATAAAAATCCGAACGCTGCCGGAAACCAAGTTCCGATCTTGTTGTCACCTGACAATTCAATAGCTGGTCCTAGTAAAGACCAATAACTTGCTGCAATCATGACACCACCAGCAAACCCCAGCATACTATCCATTAATCGTTGATTGATGGTTTTTGTTGCAAAAACAAGACTAGCTCCCAACGCAGTCATTCCCCAAGTAAATAATGTAGCTATAAATGCCTGGATTATTGGATTAAAATTCTGAAAAAAATCAATCATAACAGAAAGCTCACCTTCCTAATATCCTATAAATAAATTCTCTATCGATTCCGTTTAAGACAACTAATGTAGATCATAACACAGTTTATACCATATGAAGTACATTAGAAAACATTTAATGCACTTCATAAGATTTATTTTTTTCACCTCTCAACAGTCGAACCTTACTAATACTAGTTTTTAAACTTAAGAAAAGCGTAGAGCGCCGGGAGCTAGACAAACACCAAAATTTTACTATCTTTACTTAAAAAAAGACACCTCAGATAGGTGCCTTTTTAAAGGTAAAAAGGGGAGTAGCAATTTGCTACTCCTCTTTCTTCCATTTATTTCATTTTATCCAACTGTTCACTAAAAGCATCGGCTGCTTCCACTAATGCTTCTTTTGCTTCTTCTGAAATATGCTTTTGCATCGATGGTTTCTCGATCTGTGTCAAATACTTTTCAATAAACTTACGTGCTTGAGCTTCTGATTCTTTCTCATAATGATGAACTGCTTGTTTATACGTATTTGTCAACTGCTCCGCTAATGGACCTGTTAAATCACCAGACTCAATATAGCTATCCATTAGTTCCTGTAGATCTGGTGGATTGATCGGTAAAGCTTGAAGTGTAAAGTAGTCAAAGTCTGCATTGATATCGCCAGCAAAAGTAGATGTGCCATAAAATCCTACTTTTATATTATCTAGTGAAACCGTCATAGGATCTGCCGCTTGAATCCATTCAGATCCATTCCAATAATAAGAGGTCACTTGGTCACCCATTTTTTTCAATTTCAAATAAATAGTGTCTGTTTCAGGATGTGCGACCATATTATCTGGTTTCGAATACGTCCCTTCTTCTTCTTTAGCTGTCTCAATACTGTATCCATCAGTAGTGCTAGTATCCCAAACATGTCCTAATCTTACATAGTTATCTTCATCTTCCCAAATATACAAACCAGCTTGTTGATGATTTTGACGGATAGGAGCAGTAACCTTCGTAGTAATTTCAAAATCACCATCAGGAGCGTCTCTTAAAAAGAGATTTTTCAATGAATTAGATGCTTCATGAGAATCACCTTCTGATGTTAAAATTCTTAACTTACCAGGTACATCTGTCAAACTCCATCTGTCTTCTACTTCCCTATAAATAGACCATTCTTCTGATAATGAGTCGCTATCAAACTGATCAACTGTTGCACCTATTGTAATTGGAGGATTTACCTGATCTTTAAATTGATCCATTGCTTCTTCTAAATCTGCTATAGCTTCTTTTAACAATTGATTGGATTGTACATTCTGTTCCAAAAATTCTTGAGCGCTAGCTATTGCTTTTTGTAATGCATCTGCAACAGCCTGATCGTATTGTCCCGGTTTTTCCCCTATTTGGGCATTATCGAGTAACTCTTGAGCTTCACTGATTAGCTTCTCTAAGTCACTATTTTCAACAATGCCAATTAGTTCTCGGTGTGCAGCACGCAGTTTGTCAAAATTAGCTTTTTCAATTTTTCTATCATAGCTAAGTAAACCGTTAATTTCAATCTCCACATCGGTTATTTGCGTATAGACAGCTGCACTTAGACCAGGATTTTCTTTTAATACTTTAATACCATCAATTAACCCAAGATAGCGGTTTGTCAATGCTTCTTTACTACTTTGCATTTCATAGTTAAAAACATTCCCACTCCATTCATTGCCAGGAACATGTAGGCCAAGCCCACCATACTCTCCAAGTACAGCGATACGATCTTCGGTAGGTGTTGGTGAATCCGGACCTACATATGCATGGAAATCTATCACATCACCTGCACCCACATCAGTCCATCCACTAGCATTAGAGACAAGGCGAGTTGGATCTAAGTCCTCAACCCAATTGGTAATTCTTTCTGTATCATATTGACCCCATCCTTCATTAAACACTGTCCATAAAATTAATGAAGGGGAATTATAATGCTCATTGATCATCTCTTCAAATTCATGTTCGAATTGTGCAGCTTCTTCTGGTGAGGGATTATTATTAAACATACTAGGCATGTCTTGCCAAACTAACATACCCATTTTATCCGCCCAGTAATGAAAACGTTGTGGCTCTACTTTGGCATGTTTCCGAATCATGTTAAAACCAAGAGATTTTGCTTGTTCTATATCAAACTTTAATGCTTCATCTGTTGGAGCTGTGTAAAGACCAGCTGGCCAATATCCTTGGTCAAGCGGTCCCATTTGAAAAACAAATTCACCATTGAGTAATGGGCGAAGCGTTCCGTCAACCATCCCCTTTGATATTTCTCTCATACCAAAGTAACTAGTCACTTCATCAACAGTCGTATCTTCATCCTTCAATCGCACTTCCAAATCATATAAAAACGGATCTGTAGTTGACCACAATCTAGGATTTGGTACCGGTATTTGAATCTTTTCTCCAACAGTACCTGTTACTCTGCCAACTTCTTCACCTTCTTTATATGCAATTGCTTCTACTTCTTGATCGGTGTGATTCGTAGCATCTACCTGTAACTCTAAGTACTCGTCATCTATTTCAGGTGTCATTTTCAAATTGCTAATGTGTGTGTTAGAAACAGGTTCTAACCATACTGTTTGCCATATACCTGAAACAGATGTATAAAAGATTCCACCTGGATTTAATCGTTGTTTCCCAAGCGCCCTGCTTAATGACGTAGAATCTTTTACTTCAACGATTAATTCGTTTTCTCCTTCTACTAAATATTCGCTAATATTAAAGTTAAAGGCATCATATCCACCTTTATGTGTACCTACTTCATTGCCATTCACATAAACGTTTGTTTCCCAATCGACTGCACCAAAATGTAATAACAGATCATTATTAGACCATTCTTCAGGAATCGTAAAATTCCGTTTATACCACATATGATCTTCGTGTCTTTCAATACCTGATAATTTTGACTCAACTGCAAATGGTACTAAAATGGTTTCATCCAAGGTTTGACCGGTTGGAAGTGAATCATCGCTAGCGGCAGATTCAAACTGCCATTCGCCATTTAAGTTCATCCAGTCATCTCTAACCATTTGTGGTCTTGGGTACTCAGGTAATACATTCTCTGCATCTACCTCTTCTGCCCATGGTGAGGCTATAATATACTCAGAGTTATTAATAGCGAAAGTCGTAAAACCTTCCAGTGAATTGCCTTCTGTAGTCGTAATTGGACCATTACCATCATAAGATACATAGAGGTAGTCATTATCTTTTGAAGTAATTGGATAGTCTAGTTCCAAAATAATGGTAGAAGGATCATCTGCTTTTCTTTCAGCGTTAACCACTTGCTTATTACCTATTGCTGAAAAATAACTGGCAGCTTCATCTGGCAACTCCTCTAAAGCGTTTTCAAAATTCAGCGAAACTTGCATCCCGTCTGCTGAAATGACCCCATTAGTTGGACCAGGAACAGAATAATCCTCTGGCAAATATAAGTTTTGAATAGGAACCACTTCTTTTGGCTGTGAATCACTGGACCAGCTTAACTTTAAATTGGAACCACCCATGTCTTCAAAATACTCAATTTTAATATCATACTTTTGACCAGCTTCTAATGAAATAGGAGCACTTTCTTGTTCGTTATCCCAATCGTTCACCCAGTGATCAATTACTAGTTCATTATCTATCCATAAGCGAAAGCCATTATCTCCTATCATTGAAAAGGTATAATCTTCAGTGAATTCAGGCATTAGCTGACCTGTCCATCTTACAGATGCATCATCAGCTTGTCCCGTTAATTCTTCTAATAATGACTCCAAATTACCAAAGTTGATATTGGGTGTCACAACAGTTGCTTTTTTCTCATCGAAATCAAATGCACCTGGTTCTGAACTAGTGTAAAACTCTCCCTTTAAACCATTTTGGCCATTGTTTTCCGAATCAGCAATTAAGGTGGAGAGTGGTAGTGAACACATAAAGATGATAAAAAATGCAAACATTAATTTCCTTGTCATTTTGATATTCATAGAATCCTCCTCTTAGCATAATTCATACAAAAATGATTAATCACGTACACGAACTTCTTACTAAAATCTACACTTAGATCACCTCCTTTAATGGATAGCAAAAGGTGTGTTGATACTATTGATGAATGTGAAAAAGGAATACGTATCTAGCTGTTCGCAGCAAATGATTCAGTGTCAGGTTTACCCTTTATTTCTTTACTGAATTTCTTCTCTCTCCTTCTTCTATTTAAAACAACAAGTCGTTGGAGCACGATAAAAATAAAAAGCAAAAAACCAACAGCTATTTTTGTCCACCATGAACTAAGTGTACCTTGGAACATGATAATCGTCTGAATAGTACCCATACTTAAGACTCCAAGCATAGGTCCTATCAAGTAACCAAAGCCTCCGGTTAATAAGATTCCTCCTATCACACATGCTGCAATCGCATCCATTTCCATACCCAATAAATGCAAACCATATCCAGAAAGCATGTATAGGGTAAAAACAAAACCACCCAGCGCAGAACAAAAGCCTGAAAACATATATACTAAAATGGTGGTCTTCCTGACAGGAAGTCCCATCAATCTTGCAGAACTTATATTTCCTCCTATTGCGTAAACATTTCTTCCAAACTTAGTATATTTGGCCATGAATATAGCGATTACTACTAACAATAACGCTATAATGGCTCCAATAGATAAATAGCCTCCTCCGACGATCGGTAATTTCGCACTTGATAAATCACTATATGTTTCGTTAGTAATTACAATACTTTCTGTACTAATTAAAAAACTAGCACCTCTCGCTAAAAACATACCGGCTAATGTGACAATCCAAGGATGCAAATCAAATTGACTAATGAGATACCCCTGAAATCCGCCGAAAAGAACGCCAATTAAAAGAGAGAGAATGATAACTAAATATGCATTGAATCCAATTTCCAATAGAGTAGCTGAAACCATACTGATAAACGCTACAAATGCTCCTACTGATAGGTCAATACCACCGGTAATAATTACAAAAGCCATTCCAGTCGCTACAATAATAAGGTAGGCATTATCAATAAGTAAATTCAAGAAAACTTGAATACTAAAAAATCCAGTAAATGAAAGAGATCCATATCCATATAACAATATAATTAATACAGTTGTTGCCAGTATAAAAATATGATTTTCTTTTAATGCGATGTTAAAAATTTTCATGTGTATGACACCTTCTTTTTGCCCAAATTTGCAAAGATTCTTCTAAATGATTCCGACTGCATTAGGCACACCAGAATGACGACCACAGCTTTAACTACCATGACAATTTGTGGGTTTATCCCGATCGAATAAATAGTGGTTGATAATGTCTGAATAAATAATGCCCCAACTACAGTACCACCTAAAAAATACCTTCCTCCCCGCATAGACGTACCACCAATTACAACTGCAAGTATTGCATCCAGTTCTATCCATAATCCAGCATTATTTGCATCTGCACTGCTGACATTTGCACTTACAATAACGCCAGCGATCGCAGCACAAAGCCCACAAATCGTGTAAACGAGTAGAATAATTTTTTTTGGCTGAATCCCTGCAAATTTGCTGGCAGTCATGTTATTACCAATAGATTCTAGAAACAAACCCATTGCTGTCCGTTTCTTTAGCAAAAGCATTATCAAAAAAACAAATATACCGATGTAAATTGGAAACGGAAAACCAAACAAAAATCCAGTACCGATATAATCGTAAGTCTCGTTATCTGTCGTTAAGATTTGCCCGCCAGTGATCAATTGAGCAATCCCTCTACCAACAACGAGCAATATTAAAGTTGCTACCATCGGCTGAATTTCAAATACGGATACAAGTAACCCGTTCCAAAAACCACAAACAACTCCGACAATTAAAGCAACAATTAAAGCAACCCACACGTTTTGATGCTCCATGATAGCAATTGCTGTAGCACCTGATATGGCTAATACTGAACCAACAGAAATATCTATACCTTCTTTTGCAATAACAAGTGTCATTCCAATTGAAATTATTACAAGTGGTATCGAACGATTTAAAATATCAATCAGACTGCCAAAAAAGTGATTATTTTTTATTTCAATTTCAAAAAAACCAGGGTCTATAAATAAATTTAAAACCAGTATTAAAACTAAAGCTATTAAAGGCCAAAATATTTTTTGCCTAGAAAATTTAAGAAGATATAGCTTCATCTATTTCATCTCCTTTGGCTATCATGTCCATAATCCTGGACTCTGTCATTTCCTCTCCTTGTAATTCTCCAATTTTTTGCCGATCTCTTAAAATAATCACTCGATCACAACAAGCTACCGTTTCTTCTAGCTCAGCAGATATGAATAAAATGGTAATTCCTTCTTTTGCTAAATCAAAAATTAATTGTCTTATTTCTTGCTTAGATCCAACATCAATTCCTCTTGTTGGTTCATCTAAGATAAGTAAAGTTGGATTTGTTGCTAACCATCTAGCAAGAATCACCTTTTGTTGATTCCCACCACTAAGGTTATCAATGCGTTGTTCCATACTCGGTGTTTTTATTCTTAATAACTTGATATATTTATTAGCGATCTCTTCTTGTTCTTTCATAGGAATGTATTTTAATAAGCCTTTTTTGGTTTGTAATCCTAAAATAATATTTTCGCGAATGGTCAAATCATTAATTATCCCTTCTACTTTGCGATCTTCCGGACAAAAGCTCAAACCTCTTTCGATTGATAATTTTGGGTTTAATGATCGAATTCTTTCATTGTTTAAATAAAGAACTCCTTGATCAGGCTTATCAATTCCAAAAAGCAATTTAGCTAATTCGGTTCTACCTGATCCTAACAATCCAGCTAACCCTAATACTTCACCTTTGTGCAGCTCTATATTTAATGGATTAATAGATCCTTTTCTTGCTAGATTAGTTCCACTTAAAAGTAATTCGGGTGATGGTAGATTTTTAATTTGTTCTTCTTTGCGAGTAGAATTTTCATTCCATTCCCGTCCAATCATTTTCGATACTAAATCTTTTCTGGGAAGCTGATTCGTTTCATATTCTCCAATATATTGGCCATTTCTTAAAACAGTAATCCGATCAGATATTTCATAGACTTGCTCCAAGAAATGACTAACAAATATAATTCCCATTCCTTCTTCTTTCAAAGCTCTCATTACCTTAAATAATTGTTTTACTTCATTTTTATCTAAACTGGAAGTAGGTTCATCCAAAATAAGAACACCACTAGACATATCAACAGCTCTTGCGATGGCTACCATTTGCTGAATAGCAGTAGAATACGAAGAAAGAGCTTTATTTACATCAATCTCTATATTTAGTCTCGTCAAAAGTATTTGCTCAGCTCTTGAATTAATTTCTTTCCAATTAATTCTCCCTTTTTTCTTTGGCTCCCTACCAATAAAAATATTTTCAGCCACAGAGAGATTTTCACATAAATTAACTTCCTGATACACTGCGCTAATCCCCATGTTCTGAGCACTTTGTGGAGAATTAATATCGATCTTTTCTTCTTTGAAAAATAGAGAACCTTCATCCCTTTTATGAACTCCTGTAAGCACTTTAATTAAAGTGGATTTACCAGCACCATTTTCACCCATAAGGGAATGAATTTCACCTTGTTTTAAAGTGAAGTTTACGTTTGATAAGGCTTTTACGCCTGGAAAAAACTTAGATATCTCTTCGGCCCTTAACAAATATTCAGAAACCATATAGAACACCCTCTTATTTCTGTGTTTTAACCTATTGCAAGTGATACTTCCATCAGTGGGGGTTTTTGACACCTACTGATGGTTAATGAAACTTATCAGGGTGTTAGCCGTTAGCCCCCTCTTAGCTTCTTTGATTTACTAAGAACCTGAAGTGGGGGTTTTACGGACGATTAGCACCGTGATAAAGTAAGAACAGGCTTAATTAAAGTATAATTTCATCCTCTATTTTTGTATTTAAAAATAAAAGTCTTTTTTTGCACATTTCCGCTAAATGATAAAGTGATACTTCCATCAGTGGGGGTTACGGGCAATTAGCACCGTGATAAACAAAAAAATATCCCCGCTTCATTGTTAGTGAAACGGGGACTAGGATCGACTAAATTTAATAATTCCTTTTTTTCATTTCCTTTTTTGCTTCTTCTTGGGTAAAGGTTTCTTCAGAAGTAATAATCTTCATCGGTATCTCCTTACCTTTTTTTAATTCTTTAGCAGCTTGCATAATTTGTGGTCCCAACAACGGGTTACATTCCACAGTAAAATTTAATTTACCAGTGCTTAATGCTTTAAAAGCTTTATTGGTCGCATCTATTGAGATAATTTTGATATCACTCCCAGGTCGCAAACCATAATTCTCAATAGCTTCTATTGCTCCAATTGCCATATCATCATTGTGCGCATATACTATATCAATATCATTGCCGAACTGTTGTAACGCTTTTTCCATCATTTCTTTACCTTTTCCCAATGTGAAATCGCCTGACAATGAATCTATTATTTGAAGATTGTGATGGTTTTTTAACACTTCTTTAAACCCTTGTTTTCTGTCTGTTGCTGGAGCTGAATTCTTTGTGCCTTCTAATTCAATAATATTAACTGAATCCTTACTTGATTTCATTTGATCTACTACCCATTGCGCAGCTCTTCTTCCTTCTTCAACAAAATCTGATCCAATAAAAGAAGTCCATAATGAATCATCTTTAACCTTTATTTCTCTATCAGACAAGATGACAGGTATTCCCGCATCTTTTGCTTCCTGTAATACTTCTTCCCATCCGTGTTCAACCATAGGCGAAAATCCAATAACGTCTACCCCTTGTTGGATAAATCCCCTAATGATTTCTATTTGTTTTGCTTGATTATTATTAGCATTTTTTATTAGTAAATTGACATTTTCACGCTCAGCTGCCTTTATAATAGAATCTGTATTCGCTGTTCTCCAAGCACTTTCACTCCCTACTTGTGCAAACCCTAGTGTTACTTTCTCATCATTTTTTGAATGATTATTTAACACATTTTTCTTAAGATAAAAGTCATCCACATTTTGAGAAGATACTTCATGATTTCTTAATATTATTTTTTTAGGAATTTCTGTATCTTCCGCTAGAATACGAATAGCGTATTGTATTGCTTGTTTACCACCTGTAGGAGTTATAAAAGTTGTATCTATTTTCTTTTGTTTTACAAGTTGAAGTCCTCCATTTGGCTTATCTACTCCATCACTACCTATTATTTTAATTTGACCAAAATCTAACGACTGAAGCGCTCTATACACCCCTAAAGCCATCGCATCATTGTGGGCATATATTAGATCGGGTTTCTCATGACTATTTTTTAATAATGCCTTTAATTTATCTTCTGCTTTATCTCGTTGCCAATTAGCAACAACAGTGTTTACAATTTTAATATTTTTCGTTTGATTTATTTTTTCTCTAAAGCCACGACTTCTTTCTTCTGCTTGAACTGCACTCGTTAAGCCTTGCACTTCAACTACTTTCCCACCTTGATCTCCTAACAATTTTTTAGTGGCTTCGGCAGCCATTTCACCAATTAAATAATGGTCAGTGCCAATATAAAGTGTATAGTTATAGCCTTCCACACCTCTACCTAATACAATTACTGGAATTTCATTATAGACATTCGATATAACTGGTGTCATTTCTATTGAATCCTCAACAGATACAATTAATAAATCAATATCATATCCTTTTAAAGTATTAATATCATCAATTTGCTGTTGTGTACTTTGCGCTGCGTCCGTGTAAATAACTCTTAAATTAGGATGTTTGGAAGCTTCCTCTCGTAATTCTTCATTCATTAAAATTTGCCAAGGTTCCTGTAGATTAGGTTGTGAAACACCAATAACATAATCTACTTCCGGCTCTGAATTAGAATTCGATTGATACATTTCATAAGTTATAAACATTACTAAACCTACCATAAGCGTTCCAAACGCTATGATAGTTGTGACACTTCTTTTATTCATGTATTTTTTCCCCTGTACGATATACAGTTGGTGAGATCCCAACCACTTTTTTAAAGGCGTTGCAAAAATAATGTTGTGTACTATAACCGACCATTTCCGCAACTTCATATATTTTTAAATATGGATCCCTCATTAAGGTTAACGCTTTATTAATTCGCACATTTGTAAGATATTGAATAAATGAGACACCAAGTTCATTTTTAATTTGTTTACTTAAGTACGTAGGATTTACTTGTACATAACTAGCAACCTGTTGTAATGAAATAGATTGACTATAATAGTGTTGATCAATATAATTTTTCGCCAATGCGACAATGGGTGTCATTCTATTAGCTGATTTTAAATCACTTATTATTTTTTTATATTCATTAGGAAAATCCAAAAAGGAAGTTAATACGCATTCCCGACTAGTCACAACTTTTCCTAGAAACCGCTCTAATTCTAATACTATTTTTCGATTGATATCGAATAAAGTTTCTGTATCTATCATTGGTAACAATAAGACAACATGACCAGATTGATCCTCGAACATTTCTTTTGATTGATAGCCACTTAAGAGATCACTAATAATATTTTTTATTGAAAAACTTAATAGAACATCACTCCAATTTTGTTCCATACTTCCAATGTTAATTTCCTTTACAATCTTAAACACCGATAATCCAGTGCTTTTCGATAAATGGATATCAAGTAACTGTGCATGTTTTTTTATTTCGTCCTCTTGATAGTGTTCAAGACTCCAACTTAATAGAAATTTTTCCTTCAGAAGTTGTTTATTGCCTTCTAATTGTTTTTCACGAAGCCTATTCATAGATTTTCTTTTCAAAATGTCAATAGCATTCTCAACCGCCCGCTTTAATTCCGGCTTTTTTACTGGTTTTAATATATAATCTATTGTTCCCATTTTTATTGCTTTCTGAGCATAAATGAACTCATTATAACCTGAAATAACGATAAAAACCGCATCCGGCAATATTGATCGTAATTTTTCCATTAGTTCTAAGCCATTTAAAAACGGCATATTGATATCGATAAAAAGAATATCCGGCCTCAATTCGATAGCTTTATTTAGCGCTTCTTCTCCATCTTCAGCTTCACCTATCACATTTATTGAATAAGTTTCCCACTCTAATGATTTTTTCAGCCCTCTTCTAATAATACTTTCATCTTCAGCAATAAATAATTTCCACATTAATTAACACCCCTTGAAAATAAAGTGAGACTTCCATCAATGGGGGTTTTTAACCCCACTGATGGTTAGTGAAACTTATCAGGGTATTAGCGTCCGTTATCTTCTTTGATTTACTCGAATCGTGAGGTTTTTACGGACGATTAGCACCATGATAAATTAGAATAACTTAAGAGGAAGGATTGCAATAATTGTTGTACCTTTTTCATATTCACTATACACTTTAAGACCATAGTCAGTTCCGTATGATAATTTGATTCTTTCATTAACGTTGAACAAACCATACCCTTTAGAATCATTAGAATCCATTTCCTTTAAATAATTATTAATCTCTCGCAATTTATCGCTTTTGATCCCAATTCCAGTATCATGAACTGTAAATAAAAGCTTATCATCTTGAGTATCCATATTAATTAGAATCTTCCCTTTGCCTCTCTTATTTCTTATTCCATGATAGATTGCATTTTCTACCAAGGGCTGTAATATAAGTTTTAAGACTTGATAATCTTTCAAACTCTCATTCATGTTTATCTCATACTCTAACTTTGATTCGTATCTTGTCATCTGTATAATAAGATAGCTTTTAACATGTTCCACTTCTTCTTCTACTGTGATAAATTCCTTGCCTTTATTTAATCCAATTCGGAAAAGTGTTGTTAGCGCATTCACTAGTTCCGTTATCTTTGTGGCATTATATTCGTCAGCCATCCATTGAATAGTATCTAGCGTATTATATAGAAAATGTGGTTTAATTTGTGCTTGTAAGATTTCTAATTCGGCTTCTCGCTTGCTTCTTTGTTCTTTATATACTAATTCAATTAAACGTTCAATTTCATCAATCATTTTATTGTAACTCTTACCTAATTGTCCTATTTCATCTGTGTATTTGGAATGAAATCGTAAATCAAACCTTCCTTCTTCTACATTTCCCATCAATGTTTTCAATTTATTTACTGGTTTTGTTATCATACTTGCAAAAAACAATGAACATATAGAACCAACCAGCAAAGTAATTAAAGCGATTACAAAAGTAAGCTTTTGAACTTCAGAAACTACTTTTGTCGTTTCATCTAAAGAAAAAACTCCTGCTACTTTCCACCCGATTTCAGATATAGTGTTGTGAATTATTTGATAATTATTCCCTTTAATAGTGCGTTCAATCGGTGAGGGGCTTTCATTCTGTAACCAACTTGGATGGATTCGATAAACAATATCATTTACAGGTGCATATACAACTTTACCGCTCTCATCAGTAATAAAAACAAAACCACTTTTCCCTAACTTTATAGATTCAATGATATTTTTGATGAAATCTAATTTTAAGTCTATTAAGATAACACCCATTACTTCATTTGTAGTAGGATCTTCATATGCCTTTACAAGTGTGAGTACATTATTTACTTGATAATTGGAATCGTTTTTTATATTTCTACCAATCGGATTGCTAATTAGATGGGTTTTCTCAGGAGTCTTTATTGTCTCTATATACCAGGGTTCCTTTGTGAGTGGATCTCTTGAAATACGTGAGATTTCATTACTTATAAACCTATCATGCTTGTTGAGGACTAAAATTCCCGCAATCTCAGGATGTCTATTTTTGTAAATTCGCATTTTGTTCTTTATTAAGTGTTCTTTGTAACTATTACTTTCCTGTTCCAGCATGAACTCTTTTACTGATTCTTCTTGCGAAAGGTAAAACATGATATTTTCGTTTTCTTCAATCCGTGTTTTTATATTGCTCCATACTTGATTAATCATTTGATCAGTATGCATATTTGCTTCTTCTTCTAGTGAATCTTTATAAATATTTCCGCCAAAAAAACTCAATGTAGATACACATAGTATGATAATTATAAAAAAATAAAATAAGAGCTTAAATCTAATACTTTTGTTATTAAAATATAATACTACTTTTTTTACATTGATTGTTCTTCCCCCTTAGTAAAATTCTTAGTTAAACTCATTATTCATTATTAAGAAATTTTTATCAAGAGGAATAAAAATCGAGATTGAAAATACAATCTCGATTTTTAGCTTCATTTAATACTTGCGATCTGGTAAGGCTGCCTCTGCTGCTTCTGCACCGACAAACACTGATTCTTCTGTTTTAATCCATCTTTCAATTTCCTTACCTTCCATTAAATCTTTTGCTGCTTGTGCAAGCTGTGGACCTAACAATGGATTACATTCTACAATAATGTTTGATTTCCCTGCAATTACTGCCTCAAATATATCTTTAATTCCATCTACAGATACAATTTTTATATCTTCCCCAGGTTTTAAACCATATTCTTCAATGGCTTGAATTGCTCCTAATGCCATGTCATCATTATGAGCATAAACCGCATCAATATTTTCTCCATCTGATTTTAAGAACGCTTCCATAACCTCTTTACCTTTTGATCTTGTAAAGTCACCAGTTTGCGATTTAATAATGTTATAATTATCATTTTCATCAATAATATTTGCAAAACCTTCCATACGGTCATTTGCTGCACTGGCTCCTACAGTCCCTTGAAGTTCTACAATGTTCGTTTCTACGTCCTCACCAATAAGGTTAATTAATTCTTTTGCTGCATTCTCACCTTCAAGTATAAAATCTGATCCTATAAAGCTTGTGTACAATGATTCATCTTCTACTTTAATACGACGGTCTAACAAAATTACGGGAATATCTGCTTCTTTTGCCTCCTTTAGAACCGTTTCCCACCCAGATTCTACTACAGGAGCTAATGCTATTATATCTACTTGTTGAGCAATGAAACTTCTGAGTGCCTTGATTTGGTTTTCTTGTTTTTGTTGAGCATCAGAGAATTTCAATTCAAACTGTGGATCATTTTCTAATGTATCTTTAATAGATTGAGTCTCGGCCGTTCTCCATCCACTCTCTGCACCAATTTGTGAAAAACCAACCACAATAGGTTCAGAAGAAGCTTCATTTTCTTCACTTACTTCATTATCACCATTTGAAACTTCCTCACCATTATTGTCCGTCTCATTGTTTTCACCAATTGAGTTTGTATTTTCTGTATTACATGCTGATAGAATCAATACTAATGATAAAGCAGTAACCAAAAATAAAAAAATACGTTTCATACTTTTCATGTTACTCTCCCCTTTATATAATTTTGACACTTCTTCATGATAAAAGGGATCTCAATAAAAGTATTTACAATAATGCTTGTTTATTTATAAATTTCCAACTTAATAATAATATGAAAATCGCAGCATGCAAAAACGGAATCATTACACTACTTCACAACCGAACAATATAAGGTGATCCTTTCATCAGTGGGGGTTTCACGGACGAATTGCCCGTGATAACAAACACCAACTCCCCTGATCACCTCTACTGAGAAGCAATCAGGGATAGCACATTTTACCATGTCCTTTTTTTATTTTTTTATGTACTCTTCTAAGATTGATCTGAAGTCACAAAGCTGATTCTCGGACGTAACATTTAAACGTTGTGACTGCTCCTAAAACGATCAGCTGGCAATCCTGTTGTATTGGTTTTGACCAAGAATAGGCTGCCGGACAACGGGAGTTTTTCCAATTCCTCGTCTGTCATCCCCACTCTTGCAGTTGTGATGTATAGTGTGTCAAAACCTTTTCCACCGAAAGTACAGGAGGTGACATTTAGGGCCGGTACTTCTACCGTTGACAAAACTTCCCCTGTTTCCGGATTCCACCTACTTACTTTACCACCACCCCATCCAGCGATCCAGAGCATGCCATCCGTATCAATCGTCATACCGTCAGGAAAACCGTATGCTTCAGGGAATTGAAAGGCAACACGCTGATTCGAAATAGTTCCCGTTTCCAAATCATAATCGAATATATAAATATTTCTAGTAGGAGTATCGATAAAATACATTCTATTAAATTTCATATCCCATGCCATACCATTGGAAGTTCGTAATCCAGATAACTTTTTCTTAACTTCAAGCTTATCATCCAAGCAGTACAAAGCACCTTCTGGATCATTGTCATTCTTTTGCATCGTTCCTGCCCAAAACCTTCCAGCAGGATCCACCTTTCCATCATTGAATCGATTGTCAGGTTTGTCTACTTCTGGATCATGTATTGAGGTCAATTGTTCTGTTACAGTATCATAGAAAAAAAAACCATTTTCCGCCGCCAAAACTAATCGTCCATCTTCTGCCACAATAACTGCTCCGACAAACTGACCGATTTGAAACGTGTCGTTCTGATTCGTTTCCGGATCGAATCGGTGAATGACCTTTCCTGAAATATCTGTCCAGTACAAAATTTGATTCCTTTCATCCCAACATGGTCCTTCACCAAGTAATGCTTTAATCTCGTAAGCTACTTCTGCTTTCATTACTTTTCCTCCCTCTTAATCACATTCATATTATTCATACTATACCAGATTGTTTAAGCGTTTTCTGTAGCTACTATTATTATAATGCGGAAAATATTCTATCTGTATGGAGATACTATATTGACAAAGTTAAGCAATGTTGAGATCAAGCGTTTTATAGAAATTTTCCCTTTCTTAAAAATAAGCACCAAAATACAGATGCGCAACATCAAAATAGTACTTAAAAGACATTTAAGTACTAAAACCAGAAAGCACACGAAGCAATGTTGGTACTTAAAGTCAGTGTAAGTACCAAAATGAAACCCAATAGCATAAAGTGTAAACATTATAGACTATGTGGAGCAGGAACTAAATCAACCGCCATTATTAATGCTTCTAATAAAGAGCGTTCATCAGCTTTATTTTTACCTGCAATATCAAATGCTGTGCCATGATCGACCGAAGTACGAATGACATTATTTTTTAAACCAACAGTAATATTAACACCCTTTTCCAAACCCATTACTTTAACTGGAATATGCCCCTGATCATGGTAACAAGCAACTACAATATCAAAATCCCCTCGAACAGCCCGGTAAAATAATGTATCAGCTGGATAGGGTCCTGTTACATTCATATTTTCCTTATTAGTCTTCTGAATCGCTGGCACTAGCTTTTCCTCTTCCTCTCCATTTCCAAATAAGCCGTTCTCTCCAGCATGAGGATTTATACCACACACAGCAATTTTCACGTCTCGATGACCAGCTCTAGCAAACGTATCATAAGCTAACTTAATAACCTTATAGGTTCTTTCAGGCGTAATCTGCTCAATCGCGTCATGAAGACCCACATGAGTAGTAAGGTGAATAACCTTTAGCTTTGGTGTAGCTAACATCATCGAAAAATCATCCGTGTCTGTCAGCTCAGCTAATATTTCTGTATGCCCTGGATAAGTATGCCCACCTTTATGTAGTGCTTCTTTATTTAATGGCGCAGTACAAATAGCATCTATTTCCTTTACAAGTGACAATTGCACTGCTTTTTCAATAAAGGAATAGGCTGCATGACCTGCTTCTGCAGAAACTTGTCCGTAAGGTAGATCAATTGGCAATAGATCTACATCCAAGCAATCTATTACGCCATATTTATATAAACCTTGACTTGGATTCTCCACCACATTAAATTGTAATGAAGAATCTATATAAGCCGCTTCTCTTTTTAAAATTTTCACATCTCCTATCACTAACGGCTTTGCCAACTTATACACATCGTTATTTTTCAGTACTTTTATTATAATCTCGGGTCCAACACCTGCTGCATCTCCCATTGTTATACCTATAATTGGACGCACTATCCATTCACTCCCTTCAAGTAATCAATTGCATTTTCTAATGCATTTACCTTTCCGAATCCTCCTGCTTTCGTTATCGTTATTAAATCTGATCCTTTCCACCTAATGACACCAACTGGGATCCCCTCTTCTAACTGACTCACTAAACGAAGTTCTGCTATACCTAAAGATAAACATACTTGCCTAGCTGTATCTCCACCAGTTAAGACTAAACCAGCGCATTCATTATGTTCCAGCACATTTGCAGTAATGACTCCTAACGATTGAGAAATCTTGTCACTGATCATAGTTGAAGTTAACCCATATTTTTTACCTATTTCCCTTGCTTGAGCAATTTCTCGTTTGTTACCAGCAGCATATACTACAATACTTTTATATGTAGATAAGGAAGCAAGTACATCATCTGTCACCCTTTGCAACTCCGCTAGACAAGTAGCTTCGTTTTCAACTACTAAGTGGGAGTGAAGTTGGATACCTTTATTTTCTTGGCTAGATAACAATCTATCAAACTGTTCCCTCGTTTTCTGATTAACGCTCCCAATCACCGTCAAGATAGTACCGTTCTCAACTTGTTTATGCAAATGTGGTGGAACACTTCTTCTTTCAATTAGGCAGCTTATCGCATTCGCTAAGCCAGCACTGCCACACCATACTAAATGGAAATTGGAATAGTAGATAAAAGAAACGATTTTCTCTAAATCACTCTGTTCATTAGAATCAAACAAGATGTAAGTAATATTCTTTTCCTTCCATTTCTCAAGCTTGTTAAGAATATGAGCTTTTCCTTTTTCTAAATCCCTTTTATTTACTAAACCAACTTCCTGTTGTATATCTCGCTGTAAAATGTATGGTATAAAGGAAGTGGAGATCGGTGTTTTCGGATCTGAAGCAAATTCCGTAAGATGCAACGGACTATTTTGTACATACATCTTGCCATCTTCCACTATTCTTTCATTCTCCGGGTATGCAGGTGCTATGATAACGAAATCAGGTGTAAAAACATCCGTAACGGCATTTAATTCTACGCCGATATTCCCTCTCAGTGTAGAATCTATTTTCTTATACACCATCTCAAAAGGTTGAGCATGAATAAGTTGTGAGGCAGCTTTCACTCTAAGGTATGCTTCAGAGCTTGATATGGATCTACTATCAGTATCCAGTACAACCACCTCAGAATCTGATAATGGAAAATCATCTTGATTTATCAGTACAGAGGTTTTAAATCCATTTTTCGCAAACTGAACTCCTGTATCATTTGCACCCGATAAATCATCAGCAATAATTGCTATCTTCATATGTCACCTCCATATTTAATGTAGTAAAATAATTATTTTCAACTTATAATGTCAACGGTTACATTTTAACCCATTTTTAAAATAATTCGATGTTTTATTAAATACCTTATTAACCTTGTATACACATTAATACATTACTATCTAAACAAGAAAACTGGCTCTATTAAGCTATTTTTCAGCGCCCTTAAAGCTACTTAAGTTACACTCTACTCTACCAAAATCAAAGCAAGGCAACAACAATATTGACTCACCCTTTCTTCACATGTTACCATTAAGTCACATTATATACGTTACCTTTTGGTCACATTTATGGGAACACCACTATTGAAAGGATTTTTGTAATGGAAGAAGCATTTACTAGTGTATTTAAAGCATTAGGACATCCAATTAGAAGACAAATTCTTGATTTACTAAAGGAATCACCTAAAACAACTGGTGAACTAAATGAATGTTTCCCTAACGTTACAAGATATGCCATCATGAAACACCTGAATGTTTTGGAAGAAGGAAATTTGGTTTTAGTCAGACGTGAGGGGAAATATAAAATAAACTTTCTTAATGCCGTTCCACTTCAAGAGGTGTATAACCGATGGGTAGGAAAGTATATGAAACCCACCGCTAGTGCATTACTTAACTTAAAATCAACTGTAGAACAAAATGGAGGGACACAAACAATGACAACAAACAATAATGGTTTTAATATCGAGCAAGAAATATTTATGGCTGCACCACGGGAAGCAGTATTTAAAGCATTAACAGATAAAGTACAAGAATGGTGGGAGTTCCGCTTAGCCCCTGAAGGTAAAAAATCTCAATTCACATTTGAGCCAGTTCCGGGAGGACATTTTCTTGAAAAATGGGGAGAAAATGAAGGTGCCATTTGGGGAAAAGTTTATTATGTAAATGCTCCTGAAGAAATTCGTTTATTCGGACATCTTGGCATGCAAGGTGCAGTAAACAGTGCCTATACTTATCGTCTGATTGAAAAAGACGGTGGTACATTACTTCAACTATCCCACACAGCTTCAGGCATTCTTCAAGAAAATTGGGAAGAAGATCACACAAAAGGCTGGGAATATCTCCTTGGCACCTTACTAAAAAATTATGTAGAAAGAAAGTGAGACTATGATCAGTGGGGGTTTTGGCCCCTACTGATCATTAGCGAAACTTATCAGGGTGATAGTGTCTGTTTTCCATAACTTGTCCTTGTATTACTTGAAGCTTGAAGTGGGGTCTTACCAGACAGTTAGCACGAGATAAATAATCCCTGAATCTTTCTAAAAATCAGGAAGGAGGTTGGAGGAAGTCACAATGGTAGATATAGAAACAGAAATCACAATAAACCGTCCTATTGATGATGTATCAGCGTATGCTACAAACCCTGACAACGCCCCTGAATGGTATGAAAACATTCATTCAGCTGAGTGGAAAAATTCAAAGCCACTTCAGTTAGGTTCACAAATTGCATTCAAAGCTTGGTTTCTCAGAGGAGAGCTTGCATATGTTTATCAAATTACTGAATTAATCCCTGGTAGTAAACTTGTGATGAAAACTGCAAACGGACCTTTTCCAATGGAGACGATTTACACATGGCATTTTGTAGATGATAATCGTACTCAAATGGTGTTGAGAAACAAAGGCAAACCATCAGGGTTCTCGAAATTGTTCACACCATTTATGGGGATGATGATAAGACGAGCAAATAGGAAAGATTTACAGAGAATTAAGGAGATACTTGAGAAAAAGTAATATTGTATGGGGATTGTTCTCTTGTTCTGTTTTTATTTTAAATAGTATTGTCCAGCTTAGATTTTTGCAAAATAACTCTTAAGAATCAATATGAGCACCTTAATAATTTTGCCTAAACACAAACCAATCCTCACTAAATAATGAGCCACGCTTTTTTAGCGTGACTCTCTATTGAATTTACGAAAAAGGTCCCACTCTTCCAAATGGGCGGTTCCATTCGCTTTTGCTAGTAATTGGATGGCCTCCATACGGATAGAGTTCAAAATAAATGCATTGACAAAAGTAGACAATGCACCAACCCTTTAAGGTATATCCCGTAACGTGATTTTTATACCATTGCTCAAGTCCAGCAAGCGCGAGACATTGATTTCAACGAAAAATGAAAAGTTAACAAAACGATTAAAAAAAACTCAATTATGTTGCCAATAATTTTCCCCAACCTTGATCAGATTGAGGTAATCAGATGCAGTAGTCGAAATAGAGGCTAAGGATCCTGCAAATTCACTTGAGTGTGTGTTCAGAATCTATAGTATTACTGAATTAGTCTGAACTAATTCTTGTTAGGTATAGCCCAAATTAAGTATAGAATACCAGACCAATATGTTTCGATGTTTTTAATTTGAAGGTCTGAATGTTTAACTATCTTCCCTATATCTCGATTACAATGACAGCCAGCTATTTTTTTGTGTAAGGGATCAATAATTTTCTGTGTATAAGATAAAAAAAGGTTTGAACTAAGACCGTGTTCCATTAATAACACGGTACCATCTTCTCGACACCAGTCATTAAATTTATTCATTAATTCATGTGGTTTGGCATAACTACATAGTGAAAGGGTTGATACAATGCAATCGAAGGAGTTCGGTGCGAATGTTAAATGATCGACATCTTCCTCCAGAAATTCTGTATGGAAATGATAATTAGATGCCGATTGTTTCGCACTCTTTATCATCTCTGAGCTAAAATCTACTCCAGTAACTTGAACAGTTTCCTTTGTGTAGAAAGGGAAATTTGCCCCAGCCCCAACTCCGACTTCTAAAACATTGCCATATGCTTTTTTTATTAATTTCTTTCTCCATGGTAAGAGTGTTGCATTTTTGCGATTATTTTCATACATTTTCACCTGTTTATCAAACTTCTTGATTAGTTTTTCTTTTTTCATCCTTTCACTTCCTTTAAGTGACATTAAGTGAGTGTGGCCAGCAAATAAAGTGAGACTCACGATTCTTGAAGTGTGTACAAGGATGCCATTAACATTGCGGGATTCCTCTTGGCTAAATGACAGAATCCGACTTCTCACAGATCTTGGAATCCAAAATACTGTTTCGCCAACTGTTTGAATCTTGTCTCATCAATCTGTTCCTTTTTCGATTTCCCATGTTTCCATTGCGTGAAAGAAGTATTCGTTAATGTTATATTCCCATCACTTGTAAGTTGGGTAATCATTGGCGTTTTATTAAAAGGTGACTTTTGCGTGTGAACAATAATATTGCTTATTTCATCTAATTCAGTTACATTCCCCACTAGTCGTTGTGAATCAAAAGCATAACCTATTTGCCATTCCGTATGTTTATATTTTAATTTCATTTCGAGCACATAATCCCCATATTCACTTTGTAGCGCTCGAACTCGAAAATCCCCATTACGTGACGTAACAGTCTCACCATTTAACGGCACAGGCTTCAATGGCAAATTGCCACCAAATCCGGTGTCCAGCAAATAGTTATTGCCTTCATGTTCCAAAAGAATTGCTGCATGAGTTCTTCCCAGGTGAGACCAGTCCTTCTTTTCATTATTGTACACTTCTCCACGAATTAAAGTTACCTTACATCCATTGTCCACCAGAAAAAAATAAAGTAATGGATTTAACTCATAGCATAAACCACCTTCGTTTCGAACGAGTATTTTGTCCATTAAATTCTGTTTGGTTACAGCTTCCGTTTTGTTTGCTATAATACATAAATTTTCAAAAGGAAACGCAACTGCCGTTTTTTCAAGAATGTGATCTAGCGTCGTAAATGTGACTTTTTTGTTCTCTGGCATACCGATTTTTTCACGAAACAATGTGTTCAGCTCAGTCATTTTTTATTCCTCCTCTATGTATAATATTTTTCTACATAACGATCATTCATTTTATATGATTGTCTGCTTTGATAACTTCACTTGCCATGTTACCATTTAAACATTCCAATACACCATATGTATGTCTTGATGCTTAAGAAAAACCGAGCAAAACCCCGTGGAAAGGGAAGTGGGTAGCCGAAGCGGTTTTCTTGCACACGATAACTTTCATCATAAACAACATGATTAGTCAACTATATCTTTATTTATGACTCATTTTAAACGGGGATAGGATACCAAAATGCTGTGATACCAATGGTTATGCTTTCCTGCTTTATAAATAAAAACCATGTTTGCCTCTCTCTTCAGAAAGACAAGCATGGTTTTCTTGTTATTTCTCTTCCTTCAACTCTAAAGCAAGACCTAATTCGTCTTCAGAATCAAAATAAGCGTATTCCACATTTGCAAATGACTGTTTATAATTCATCGGCATACCCATATTTTCCATCAAGCTAATATGTTGTTGAAAATCCTTTACAAAGAAAGATAGAAAAAACACACCTGATCCATGCTTTGTATAATAGTCCCTAAATGGATTTTCTTCAATGGATATCGGCTCGATTAATTCTAAATAAATCGGTTCAGTATCTATTATAGCAATGCGAACTTCAGGTGGTAAAATTGCTTCACCTTTATACCAAGTATCAGGATGCTTGGTAGGATCATCATCTCGGCTAACTGTAAATACATTCGGTTCATCTATTCCAAATAATTTGGCATAAGCAGAGGCAGAAGCTTTAGCATCTTTTACAATAATACCGATCTTCACAATTTCTTTTGTTGATAGTGAATTCATAGTAACCTCCATGTCGAATTAATCTAGCTTAAGCACCATTCCATTAACCTTTTCATATCATTTTGAACATCCTGATGCTGCATGCCACTTTCTAAGTGCGCGGGTGCATAACATGCTACATGGCCATTTCCGTAACTTCGAGTCCATCCAGCAATTGATTCACCATCAACAGACTCTGACTTCAAAAAGATTTCTATTTCATCTCCATGTTTGATGAAATAATGTTCATCTTTAATTTGAAAAGCATCTTGTTTATCTTCGAAAAGAGGATGTGCTTGATAAAGATAAGTAACCATTTGGTGCTCATCAGGATGATATTGAAAAAATCCACCGAGCATGTTGATATATGGTTGATTGTTCTCGTAGCTTGCCATCCCTGAATGCCAGGCAAACCAACCTCCGCCATTCCTTACATATTCAGCAATAATTTCAGCATCGTCTTCTGATAACCAATATTCGATTACATCTTCATTCGGATTTAAACGATTTTCAGCACCTAATATGACGAGATCGGGGTTACTGCTTAGGTCTTTCACTAGATTTACACGATCAGAATAGGTCAGTTCAACATCATCCATATCCCCGACCACATCATTCAACGCCTTCTTCATTAACGCCTCATCATGGTAATAATCTCCTACTACCGCTAGTATATTCATAGTCAAACACACCTTTCTGTCAGATATCCATAGCACTACCATCCCTGTTAACGAAGGTAAATCGAGATTTCACTTCTTTTTTTCTTTCGGAAAGGTCAATAATCATTTCTGCTGTCTCAATCGGATCAAAAGGTGCTTTTTCACCTCCCATATCTGTTTTCATCCATCCAGGATGTATGGATAGCACTTGTACTTGCTCTTCCTTTAAATACTTGCTTAGTTTCTCAGATAACATATTTAAAGCTGCTTTTGAAATGCCGTAAGGGTAATCTCCAGCATATGCGTTAGTAAAACTGGCCGCTTCAGACGATATATTGAGTATAGAAGAGGATGTTCCTTTATTCATCAAAGGTAAAAAGTGTTTCACTATTCTCATTGGGCCTAACACATTAATATCAAAGGCAGTGGAGCATAATTCTATATCTAAATCCTCGATCGATTTTTCTCTTTCATTTAAAATGGCCGCATTATTGATCAGCACATCTAGCTTTTGACTATTGTCTCTTAACTTTTTTGCCGCTTCTTCCACGTCTTCTTCACTTTGAACATCCAATATCAAAATGGTTAAGGCCTCCGTATAGTTATCTTTCAATTCCTGTAAATGATCATTCTGTTGTTTCCTAGTCGTAGCAAATACTTGATGACCTCGTTTTAAGGCTTCTTCTGTTAAATGAAGTCCAAGACCTCGATTGGCACCTGTAATCAGGTATTTCATTTGCAACCTCCTCCTAATCATTCTCCAATAATTCCAGGATGACTTTTAATTGATCAAATGAATCCATATACGCGTAACGTCCACCTTCATATTCCCCCGTCTGTACAAGAGGCATATTTTGATTTTCCATATTGGCTATAATTTGCTTCATTCCATTGACCACAAATGCAATGTGATGGACACCTTCCCCATGGTTTTCTAGAAATTCCCTCCATGTACTAGGATGCTCATCCGGTTCGATTAATTCGAGCTGAATATTTCCCATTTCAAAGAAAGCTAGCTTAGCACGAGATTTGACAGGCTTTCCTTTATAATGAGTCTGTGCTTTATCAAATTCATCTGTCCAATCTACTGATGGTACGTCTACTCCAAAGAATTCAGCAAACGTTTTAGAAGTCTTTTCAATATCCTTCACAATAATTCCTATTTGTGCTACTACATCTGTTCCTAAAAGTGATTTTTTTTCCATTATAAAAATCCTCCTCGTATTATTTAAATGTATTAACTCCATCTTTTCGATAAAGAGAAAAAGATGGCTGTAATCGTTAAAGCAATTACTAATAGAATCCATGCCATTGCTGAAGCGTAGCCCATATTAAAATATTGAAAGGCGTTTCGATACAGATAGAGTGAATAAAACAATGTAGAGTTATCCGGACCCCCGTCTGTAATAATAAATGCTTCTGCAAAAGACTGGAATACACCAATCATTCCTGTGATGGCATTAAACAGGATGGCAGGTCTAAGCATGGGTAATGTAATTAGAAAGACTTTGTGTAACGCGTTTGCCCCATCGATAGATGCTGCTTCATAGAGGGATTGCGGAATATCACTTAATGCCGCCAAATATATTAAAATCATATTACCGGCCATCCAGGTCGCCATCAGGATAAATCCAGGTTTTGACCAAGTAGGACTTGAAAACCAGCCAGGACCCTCAATACCAAACAGACCTAAGAGAGAATTAACCACCCCCGAATCAGGCTGTAAAATCCAAATCCATAATATCGCTAACACTACAAATGGAACTAGAGTCGGAATAAAAAATACAACTCTAAAGAAAGAGATTCCTTTAATCCCTTTCGTATTCAATAAGATGGCAATGAAAATCGTCATAATCGTTGTAAAAGTTAATCCAATAAATATCATATACATCGTGTTTCCTAATACTTGGTAAAATAAATCATCCTCAAATAGCAAGCTACGATAATTATCGAATCCCACGAAAGTCGGTTCTGAAATTAGGTCGTATTGTGTAAACGAATAGTATAATGAACTGAATAACGGTATAGCCGTAAAACATGCAAATCCGATTATCCATGGAGAAATAAACAGTAAGCCGTTTCGCAAATTCCTTCTTTCCGTATTCATACGTTCAATCTCCCTTTTCAGTTGTATTTACCCTTTTGATCCTGTAAATGTGATACCTTCAATAAAATAGCGCTGTAAAAAGAAAAAGATGATAATGATCGGCAAGGTCATCGCTACCCCAACAGCCATCAACAATGTCCACCTTGGGTCATTCTGCGACATGATTTGTTGAACCCCTAACGACAATGTGTATAATTTATTGTCATTTAAAAAGATGAGTGGTCCAAGGAAATCTCTCCACGCCTCAATAAATTGAAAGATGACAACCGTTGCCAATACCGGCTTCGATAAAGGTAGAATGACTTTCCAATAAATCATCAATTCGTTTGCCCCATCCATCCGTGCTGATTCAGCCAATTCTTTGGGTATGCCCATAAAAAACTGACGCAGTAAAAAAATAAAGAAAGGGTTTCCAAAAAAGTGTGGCACAATTAATGGCAAGAATGTACCAACCCAATTGATTTCTTTAAATAATAAGAATAAAGGGACCATAATAACCTGAAAAGGTAACATTAATGTTGCCAGCACGATAATGAATACAGCATCTCTTCCCTTCCATTCAATCCGGGAAAATCCGTACGCAATTAATGAATTGGAAAAGACTGCTCCAACACATGTAAAAAAGACAATGATAATGGTATTTTTAAAATAAAGAAAAAATGGAAAAGAAGTAAAAGCTTCTTTGTAATTTGCCCAGTTGAGCGTTTCAGGGATCCATATTGGTGGGTCTGCAAACACTTCAGAGCTTGTTTTCAAGGAACCTGATAGTAGCCAAAAAAAAGGAACAATAAACACAAATGCAAAGACAAATAAAAACAGATAGACAGGCATCTTGCTCAAAAACTTTTGCAGATTCAGCCGATTTGAGATGGAAGATACCGCATTATCTGTCTCTCGGTTAGATAGAACAGGCATTTTCATAAAGGGTGACCTCCATTTTTGATTACAGCTGAATAACTGATTATTCAGCTGTAATCAGATGATCTTTATTTTTTATCTACAGCTTCTTGTAATTTTTTATCAGACTCTTTTAAAAGATCTGCCGGATCATTGTCGTTATAGATGACACTGTCTCGCAGGCTAATCAGTTCATCTCCCATTTCTCCAGCTATTGAAGTTAAAGCTGGATGCCCTGATTCTGGGGAAGCGGCAATTTCCAATACTGTATCGTAGATAGGGTCATTTTCCCACTCAATCGCATCTGATTTCTCCTTCCAGATGGAAATAGAGCGCCAAATGTTAATGTTTCCAGCCAATACTTCATCTGTATTTCCATACAAAGCAAAGTCAATAGCCGCCTGAGGATTTTTTGCTCCTTTTGGAACTAAGTAAACGTTCGTACCAAACACAGTAGATTTTTCTCTTCCTCCAGGAGGACTTGGAATTGGTGCTACTCGATATTCGGTATCTGGCGAATAAATTTTCAGGGCATTAGCAAACCAGTTTCCGGTAACCGTCATGGCAACTTTTCCAGTCATAAATGGATGATCGGGGGAGAAAGCGCCTCCAAAACCTGATGTGAAAGATTTTATTCTCTCAGGATCGTATTTTTGTGCATAAGTATCCATCCAATTATAGACATCAGCTATTGCTGGATCTTCTAGGGTCACTTCTTTTTTCTCTGAATCGAAATAGTTAGCTCCGAAAATCCACCCCCATAAATAGGGTTCTTCTCCTGCATCTAACCAAGGAATAAAGCCGAGTCTTTCGATATTGTCATTCTCAATTTTCGTTAAGGCTTCTGCCGCTGCATCTAGTTCTTCAATTGTTTGTGGAGGATTATCAGGATCCAACCCGGCTTCTTCGAACATTTCCACATTGTAGTAAAGCATATTCACATTTGAATCCTGTGGCAAAATGTAGGTTTTTCCGTCTGGCTGTTTCATTAAATCACGGAATCCCTCTAGAACATCCTCTTCATTAAAACCTGCATTCTCAAGGTATTTATCAATCGGTTCCAAAGCCCCTTGTGCCGCTAATCCATAGGCTAACTGGTAGCCATCTCCAGAAGTAACCACTAAATCAGGGGGATTTCCACCACTGATTGCAGATAATAGCTTTCCATTATCTAAACCACCATTAGGGGGGACATAGACAGCATTAATTTCTGTTCCTGTTTCTTCTTCATAATCGGCCATTCTGCCTTTATCCCACTTTTCAGAATCTCCTCCCCATGGATACCAATAAGTAAATGCTCCTTCACCATCGCCGTTACTGCTGTTGTTACTACTTTCATCTGAACTTGATGAACAACCAGTCATCCATAAAAATAACAAAGACATAATGACAACAAATAAATTCTTTCTTCTCATTTTATAAATTACCTCCCCTTAATTGGACCATTAAAAGACCGACAGTAACTTACATCTTCTGAAAAAGAATTCTTGGGTGAAGAGTGCTATACTTATTTTTTTGGGTTCCACCACCTCCTCAAGTTATTTCAACATTAGATTTTTCTACAGGATTCTCTTACAACGAGTTCCATATTGGTAAGCTTTGGTTCTTCTATCGTTTCATCGTTAATGCTTCTGATCACATCAAATGTTAAGTTTTGCATCATAGTATTGAAGTCCACCCTCATAGTAGTTAAAGCTGGCTTTTGAAACGGACTTAATAGATGGTCATCTACCCCGATAATGGAGATATCCTCAGGAACTTTTAATCCCATTTCACCAAGAGCTTTCATTGCACCAAAAGCCACACTATCATTTGAGGCAAAAATCGCAGTCGGAATATTGGTAGCGGACTGTATAATTTGCTTTGTTCCCTCATAGCCTGCTTTGGAATTAAAGTCCCCACCAGCAATCCAGTTTTCCCTAATTTGAAGTCCATGTTTTTTCATTGCTTCCTTGTAGCCCTCGAATCTTTTCATTCCGGAGAAGCGTTTCATATTTCCTGTTAAAATAGCGATATCTTTGTGATTCAATTCAATCAAGTGTTCCACTGCCACACTACTTCCATTTACATCATCAAAGTTATAGGTTAATAGATTAGGAGCATCAATATTTTTTTCATAATCGAAAAGTCCAATAATAAATCCTTCCGTGATTAATTCAGCGATTAACGGCTCCTGTAGATCAACACCGATAAAGATTCCTCCATCTACTCGTTTCTGATGGAAGATTTCTCTTATTTGTGTTTTGGCACCAGCTTCATTTATATCTCGAATAACAACTGTCAAAACATAATATCCAGCACTTGCAGCACTTTCAATCACTCTTGTAATCAAAAAGTTACTGGTGGAATCATTCGATATATTACCATCATCAACGATACATAACACAATTGTTCCTGTTTTCTTTCCTGCCATAACCTGCGCATGCAACTTCGGATAATAGTTATAATCTTTAATCACTCTTAATACCTTTTCTTTTGTTTCAGGAGGTACGTTATGGTAGTTGTTAATCACACGACTAACCGTACTTCTGGAAACACCTGCTAGCTTCGCAATTTCTGCACTATTGATTTTTGTCATATCAAGACACCTCTGTTTATACTTTTTGAAGTATATTATCGAAAATTATCATTTGTGAACACGTGTTTATTTTAGATTTCACTTTTGTTATGAACACGTGTTTATTTTGATGTTATAACAGATATATGTAAAAACAAATGTTGTAAACACGCGTTTATTTAAGCGGTTACATAGATGCTATAACAATTTTATTTTTTTGTCAACTCTCTTTTTATAATTTTATCCTCCCTTCCTAAGTCAGTCTCCTACTCCTTACACCATTCACAAAAAGCAAAAATTTTTTAGGAGAAAGACTCCAACTATTAAAAAAACTAGACAATAGGCTGCCCACTCCCCTGTTCGTGGGTTTTACCCTTCAGCTAACTTTTTCGAGCAAAAACCGCTCAAAAAAGTGGATATATCGATGGTAACCGAGTTCTCTGTCCATTTTGTAAGTTCCAATGTATTTGCCCGTGTTTGTTCCGGTGTATCTCATCATGCTTCACTCGTTTCCGGACATTTAATCCCTTATTTCCTTGTGAAATACTCTTTTTCCAGCGTTGATGGACATCTATTCCGCTATTTAGTCATTTGACTAGAAAAATGGTAAGATTTTGAGTTAATAACGGAACAGATGTCCGCGAACATATAAAAAACACCAATTTAAGCTAAAATAACGGAATAAATGTCCTGTCACTTTTTCATGCTTGGTCTATACAATAAAGATAGCATACCTAACAGACAGGTATGCCATCAAAAATATTCTTTATCTAAATAGATCTAATAAGCGATCCAAAAAGTTTTTCTCCTCTTTTGTTTCCTCTTGCTTCTGTTGGTGGGGGGTTTACGGACGATTAGCACCGTGATAAACATAATTATTTATTTGATTGCGGAGAGTCTGGATGTAACTGCATAAATTCAATTCGGTTACCATCTGGGTCTTTTATCCAACATTGCTGATTTAGATCCAAGCCTTGTTTTGGTTCCACATCTAATGTTAATCCTTTTCCTTTTAAATGATCTGCAATTTCAGTTATATCGTCTACTTCTAAGCATAAATGATTATAACCAATAGTCTCACTATCTATGTTTGTTGTTTTCTTTCCTCCATAAAACAATTCGATAAATTGCCCATCACAAACTTTTAGATAAATAATCCACGGCTCATTATCTTCGTTATGTAACTCAAACAGTTTTTCAAAACCCAAATGATCACAATAGAACTCTAACGATTCCTCCATATTTTGAACAGTAAACGCGGTGTGGCTTATACCTTTAATCATATTTATTCCTCCTCGTAATTACCTAAAGCTCAAATTTTGATATCGTTTTCACTATATTAACACACTACTCTCATTCCTAAAAAACTAAAGCACATTCATGGCTTAATCAATGTCGATACAGTTTCCGTATATATTTAAAATAAAAATATACTCAAATGACGGATCATCTCGTTTAGTCTGAAAAGGGGCTTTCACATTTGAAAACCATAATGATTTCACTAGATTCTCTACGAGCTAAAAGATTAGGATGCTACGGATATTCTAAACCTACAAGTCCTTATCTGGATCATATAGCCTCAGAAGGTGTACTTTTTGAAAATGCATTTGCATCTGATATACCAACTGAGGCAGCTCACACCTCGATTTTCACTGGAAAAGTAGGGCTACGCACGGGGATTGTTTCCCACGGGTCACAGTTAAACAACCTTTCTAAATCGACCGAGTGGCTCCCCACCATGTTACGCCAAGCAGGGATTACCACTGGAGCGGTAGATAACTTATACCAATTACAAGAATGGTTTGCGAGAGGGTTTCGCTACTATATTAATAGTGTCGGAAATAGAAGGTGGATAAAGGGAGAGAGGAGACTCTACTTATTATTTTTGGCGATCACGGGGAAAGTTTAACAGAACATGATATCTTTTGGGATCACTGCGGTCTTTATGATACAACTGTTCAAGTACCATTAATAATGAGATGGCCTAAACAAATACCACATGGAAAACGAGTGAAAGGATTAGTTCAACAAGTAGATATTATGCCTACATTATTCGATGCAATTAATAACAGTGACGAACCAATCGTTGAACCTCTATCCCTTCCAGAAAATATTGATGGCAAAAGTCTATGGCCATCTATTTTGGGAGAAGAGCGAGGGACACAATCTAAAATCTATTTAAGTGAATGTGCATGGCAAGCAGCAAGGGGGGGACGTACAGAGCAATACAAATTTATCCGCACAATGGACAGTGAACTGGAAGCAGCAGGGGACTTGGCAGTATAAAGAAATTTTTCCTTGGCAGTGTTAGTAACGGTATTGTTCAAAATGTGGAATGTCCTGTTTTAATCGTAAAATAGAAACTTTTAAGCGTTAAATCCCCCCCATCATTAATTGGTGGGGGTTATTTACTGCTTACTACATAAATGTCTGTAAAAAGGTTACAGGTTATCCCAAGTGAGAGGAGTGCCAGATTTCATATCATTTTTTACTTGTTTTCCTAATACTTTTTCATAGTATTTTGGAGACAAACCATATCCTGGTCTTATAACTCTTATGTTATCTTCTGTAAAAATGTCTCCTTTCTTCACATTTTTAGAAACGTATATAGAACGTCTAAATTGTAAAGAAGATTTTTCTTTGTTTGTTGGACCATATTGCACCTTACCTATCGCTTGCCATGCACGCTTAGTTTCCTCTACTAATGATTTCATTTCAGACGGTTCCATAGAAAAGGTAGAGTCCACACCACCGTCTTTTCTGTCTAATGTTAAATGTTTTTCAATGACAGTCGCTCCTAACGCTATACTTGCAACAGCAACACCCGTTCCTAAAGTATGATCTGATAAACCTACCTGTGTCTGAAATAGATCTATCATATGAGGAATCGTTGTAATATTCGTATTCTTCGGACTTGCTGGATATGTACTGGTGCATTTCAAGAGAATTAAGTCTCTACAGCCAGCCTCTCTTGCGGCTTTTACTGTTTCATCTAATTCAGCTGCAGTAGCCATGCCTGTAGATATAATCATTGGTTTACCCGTTGAGGCAACTTTTTTAATTAACGGTATATCATTATTTTCAAATGATGCAATTTTATAAAATGGTGTATTTAATGTTTCGAGAAAATCAACTGCTGTTTTATCAAACGGTGTACTAAAAGGAATGATTCCTATTTCACGTGCACGTCGAAAAATCGGTTCATGCCATTCCCATGGCGTATACGCTTCCTGATAGAGTTCATACAATGTTTTATTTTTCCAAGGACTTTTGGCATCGGTTATCACAAATTCATTTTTAGCCTCATTTAATGTCATCGTATCTGCGGTGTATGTTTGGATTTTAAGTGCATTTGCCCCTGTCTTCGCTACTGCATCTACTATTTTCAGTGCTTTGTCTAATGATTGATTATGATTACCAGACATTTCAGCAATAATAAATGGAGGATTACTTTTTCCTACTTGCTGCCCTCCCAAATATATTTCTCTCACGGTTATCCACCCCCCAAGTCCTTTATAAGTTTTGTTTTAACCTGCACCCATTTTTCCTTAAATAATGCCATAGGAATAACATCCAAATATTGACCATCTTTCCACACATGATCAACAAATTTACCTTCTGATTCAAATCCCAACTTCTTGTGATAATGGATACTTTCACTATTCGTATAAATAACTTCGGAACAAACTTTGTATAGTCCAACTTCATTAAAAATTTTGTCCAGGGCTAAAATTGCCATAATCGTTCCAGAACCTTTAGGTGCCTTTTCTTCCCCTATATAAAATCCCCAGTAACATCGGGAATTTTCTTTGTCAATATCTGAAAAATTTACTAATCCCAAAGGTCGGTTTTGATGATACAATAACCACACTTTTTGACGTGAATCTATTGATACATTTTTAAACCATTGATAATGTTCCTCCCAAGTTATGTGATGATCTTTATACATCTTTGACTTAATTCTTTTTGAATTACGCCATTGGAGAACCTTTTTCAAATCTTTCAGATTAAGTGATTTCAATTGAAAATCTCCAGTTTCACCCATAACGATCCTCCTTTACTTTAAATGTTTAACAACTGAGCAATCTTCAAAGTCCTTCATGATACATTTAGATGCACCTATCATCTTCTTGATCATATTTGGAGAATTGATAGCGTTTTGGAGATTATTTGTTATGTCTTGTTCTGTTACCTTCTCGCTATGTCCTAAATGACTTATCGCACCTAATTCTGATAAGTATGATAATATTTCAGACTGATTCTCCGCTGTTTCAATCGTAATAGTTGGCAAACCAACATAACACCTTTCCCATGTCGTGCTTCCGCCTGCTCCAATTGCCAAATCAGCTTTTGCCATCAACTCTGCTAAATAATTTATCTGACTGTGCAATTTTATATGAGGCTTTTTATCACAAAATTGTTTAATAGATGAATAGTTCCGATCTGAAAATCCAATCACTACATCAACTGTGATATCTGGCCTTTTCATCATATCCAAGGCCTTTAATGCTTTCATTGTTTCATTCGTTGGATCACTGCCACCAAAAGATACAAGTATTCGTTTTACAATATCACTTCTTTCTTTTATATCTTTTAAATCTCTAAATTCTTGTCTTAGCAAAAGATATTTAATTCCTAATAAAGCAGTAGCATGTTTAGGGATAAGTTTTAAATAGCGTTCTTCCATATTTCGATACAGATTTTGGTCTAAAAGCAAATCACAATCATGATAGCGATTAGCTAAATCATCAATCACCATTATTTTGTTAACAAATGGTCTTATGATATATTCCCATTTCTCATCAATAGCATAGTGATCAATAACGAACCAATCTATATTAGATGCTTGCCTTAATAATTCAATTGTTTGCAGTACATCTACTTTCCAGTTATTTTGGAGCCAATTTAAATGGTTCTCCTCGTTTTGTAAAGCAGGAAGAGAATGGACCTTGAACCCGTTTGATTGTATATATTCTATTAAATGACCGGGTAATTCACGACAAATAAAAGTGACATTAACATTCCTCTTACGGAGATCATTCGCTAAAACTAAGCACCTCATAACATGACCAGCTCCTATATCAATAGAAGCATCTGCCCTTATCAATACATTCATAAACTCTACCTTTCAGTCTTTTTTCTGTTGGATATGCGTATTAATTGACTGCCATGCAGGATATTTCTCAAGTAAATGTATAATGTCTTCCATAGTGAAATACGGGTTATGAGGATACAATGTTTCGATGATTTTCTTTATGAGGGTAAAGTCTTCGTGCGTATCAACTGTCCAGCGGTGATAACTGTAGTTTTCACTGTGAGCAACGTTAAATATTTTAAAAATGTCCGGATGATTTATGATATATCTGGTGACGTGTTCTCGATCCTCCTTTGATATTGCCTTTTCATAAACTTTCTTTAATGCTTGGAGTGAAAATACTTCTGTATCCATTCCTCTTGGGAATGTCCTTTTTAGTACATTGGAGACATATTGTAAATCATAATCATGATTGAAGTAATCCTCTATCACTCTATCAATTTGTTCAGGATCAATAAGAGGACAATCGGAAGTCAAACGTATCACTACGTCTGCATTAAAAGCCGTAGCTGTCTGATAATATCGTTTTAACACATCGTTCTCTGAACCTCGATAAAATGGTATCTGCATAAACTCACATAATGATACAATCGGCTCATCCTTTGATTGATCTGTAGTAGCAACTACGAATTCATCTATATATTTGGACCTGCTTATGCGTTCCAATTCATAAACTAACAATGGTTTTCCAAGTACTTTTTTTAAAACTTTTCCTGGCAATCTAGTAGATCCCATTCGTGACTGTATGATTGCCACTACCTTCATGGTTGTCACCTCAATAAATAGAATAATAAGATATCACTTTTTTCACACCTGTTATTACGTCATCAAGATCTTGTTCAGACATTTTTGGAAACAATGGAAGGGTTATAATCTTTTGATAAGTTTGTTCAGCATGTGGACATACCCCTTTTTGGTAACCCAATTTCTGATAAAAAGGATGTAGATAAACTGGGATGTAATGAACATTTACTCCTATATTTTCCTTTTGCAATGCTTTAAATATTTCGGTACGTCCTGATTTTAATTTACTAGAATTCAATCGTATAATATATAAATGCCAACTGGAGTTACTGTAAGTTTGTTGAAATGGCGTGATAATCTCATCCATTTTTTCAAATGCATGATTATATTTTTTTGCGTATTCTCTCCTTTTAGCAAGGATTGTATCTATCTTTTGCATTTGACTTAATCCTAGAGCTGCCTGAATATCTGTCATTCGATAATTAAAGCCAAAATCTTGCATTTCATAATACCAAGGCTCATTTCTTCGTTGAAGTTTCATAGGATTACGAGTTATACCATGATTTCTGAAACTCAATAATTTTTCATAATATTCCTTATTATTTGTTGTTATCATGCCACCTTCTCCAGTGGTGATATGTTTGACTGGATGAAAGCTAAACATAGTCATATCTGCAATAGAACCTATAAGCTGATCTTTATAAGTAGCACCTAATGCATGTGCGGCATCATCAATCACAATAAGTCCATGTTTTTTAGCTTGGGACATGATTTCATCATACTCTGCAGGCTGCCCCGTAAAATCAACAGTAATAATTGCTTTTGTCTTTTTATTAATAAGAGGCTTGATTGCTTTCGGAGAAATGTTGTACGTTTGAGGGTGTATATCGGCAAATACAGGGGTTCCATTATTGTACAAAATACTATTCGATGTTGCTGCAAATGTTATCGGAGTTGTAATGACTTCATCACTTTCTTTGATTCTAGCTGCAAAACATGCAGCATGTAATGCAGCCGTTCCACTAGAGAAAGCTACAGCATACTTTGCACCGACAAATGAAGCTATTGCATCTTCAAATTCGGAAATAACAGGTCCAGTAGTAATATAATCACTAGTTAATACATTGGTAACAGCTTTTACATCCTCCTCATCCAACCACTGTTTTCCATATGGTAAATAGGAATCTCTAACCGGTTTTCCACCGTGAAGTGCAAGATGGTCTTTACTCTTCATCTTTAATTCCTTTCCATTATATAAGATTTGTAGATTCAATCCATTCTTCCGTTTTTTGGATTCCTTCCTCCAAACTATATTTCGGCTCCCAGTCCAATAACGTTTTTGCTTTGCTGTAATCACATAGTAATTTAGGTATTTCGCTTTGCGGGTGAATATGTGTAACATGTTTTATCCATGTTTCATCCTTGACAATAAGTTGAGCTAATTGATTAATAGTGACATCTTGGCCAAGTCCTGCATTAATAATTTCACCATCTACCTTATTAGAATAGCCAGATTCCACTACAAAACGAGCACAATCTTCTACATAAAGCAGATCTCGAGTTTGGGTTCCGTCACCATATATATGCAGTGATTTACCCGCTAGCTTATTTTTAAGAAAAATAGCGACTACGCCACCTTCTCCTCCAGTTTTTTGAAAAGGTCCATACGTATTAAATGGCCGAATAACGGTTACAGGAAGACCGTAAGCGTAATAATAAGATAAAACCATATTTTCTGCCGCTAATTTCGAACCTGCATACGGAGAAGCAGGCTTCACTCGGTTATTCTCATGAATACCTTCATCGCTCCAAGCACGTTCATATACCATACAAGTACTCATAAAGACGATCTTCACATGATGTCTTTTACATTGTTCCAATATATTAAAGGTGCCGACGACATCATTATTAAAAGTAGTTTTAGGATTATCAATACTGTCTTGTACATTAATGCTTGCAGCTAAATGGTAACAAATATCAAACTTTTTCATAAACAAATGGTTAAGTACACGAATGTCTTTTATATCACCTTTTATAAAACCCATAAAATATTTGTTAGTTTTCAAGTCTTCAAGATTTTCTTTTCTCCCGTTTGAAAGATCATCCAACACCCAAACTTTATGACCATCCTTTAAAAGTTGATCAACTACCCACCTTCCAATAAAACCTGCTCCACCCGTTACAAGGATATTCAAATTCTTCACCCTTTCTAATCCCTTCTCACACTATCTTATTTTTACTAACAAAAATATATTCATGAATAATGTAATTTAATGGGTGGCCGTTTAAATTAAATCTCGATTTGTATTTTTAGGCTGTAAATATGCCAAACAATTATATTGGCTTTAACAATAACCTAGAGTATTGATAATAATCTAACTCTAATCATTAAAAAAGCGAATGAATTTTTCTTTAAACTATATATATATTATAAGTATTTTGATAAGAGGAGATAACATTTCAACTGACCAATAAGTATTAAGGAGAATGTTTTATGTCTATCCCAGAAGGTTTAAAGGCTTTAGATAGCGATTCCACTATAGTGACAGTCAAAATTAATAAGTGTTGTGATTGGCTCGGTTATACTTTTACCGATAAAGGTTGGCATTATTTAAGTGCATTGTTAAAAGAATATATTAAGGATCCAACTATTAGTTATAAAGACTCTATACTAAATAAATATTATCAATCATTTCAACCAAAAACTATTCAAGATTGTTTATTTGTCAGGAATGACCAACCATTTCCTCCAATTACTAATCATAAACTGCAATTACCTTGGGGGGTTGCTTTTAAATTAGATAGAACAGATGATCATCATTATGGACCTAAAACAGATATCTTTATAAAGAATGAATTTATAAGAACAATTCGCATCTATAAGAAGCTGGCTTTAGAGGGTTATCAACCAGAACAATATGCAGATGGATATATTAAAGGCCATTTTTTAAAGAATAAGAATAATTACCGATTTTTAATTTCAGGAGGGCAACATCGAATAGCAGCGCTCGGTGTACTAGGCTATGATAAGATACAAGTTAAGGTTTATCATAAATGGAAGAGAGTTATAGATATTGAGAATATCCAATCCTGGCCACATGTTCTGGATGGGATGTTTGATAAGGATTCAGCAATGGCTATCTTTCATTCATATTTTTCAAATACCGGAAAAGAAAAGGCTAAAAAGTTACACCTTCTAAACTAAAAAAGCTACATGATTCTTATTAGATGAATCATGTAGCTTCTTTTTATCCTTTAATTGACTGTCTAAATAACATAAGCGGCCTCTTGCCAATATTTCTTATGTTATTTGTATAAGTTAAAATTTCTGGGTTCCTTGCTTGTAGATTTTTCATGATACCTTTCACACGGTTACTATTGTATCCACCCTTTGCCTCTTCTAAAGCGGAAGCCTCAATAAATTGCAATTCAGAAGCAATAAATAGCGTATCTATAACCTCATTATAATTTTCAAAATGGTGCAAAACGCTAAGTGCCAGTATGACATCGAATTTCTCTTTTGTTAGGATATTTTTTAAATCACTTACACTTACATGTTTATTTATTAATTTTACGTTATTATTCTGATTTTGTTTTAGAATTTTTTTGATTTCCTTATTAGATTCTATCATTGTGACTTGTGCATCAAAATCTTCTGCAATTCTGAATGAAAAATACCCAAAATTGGCACCTAAATCAAGAACATTTAAAGGTCTATTAAAGTTATATTTAGATAGCTCTTGTTTAATTTTATTATATCTATTTTCACATTCTCTACTGCCTTTTTGTATCACCTTCCCTTTAACCCAAATATCTTGATACATAAATCTTTCTCCTTTCTAATTAACAGATTAGGGTCATTTTACTAAAATATATTCATGTAGAATAATAAGGTTTTAAATTGCTTAGAGAGCTTAGTTACTAGTCAGGGATCAAATTTAGAAATGATTTCATTTTTTCTTCCCACAATTGATCCACTATTTTTAATGAGTTTTTTGTCACCTCATACCCCGATTCCATTTCCTTTTCTAGTAGGTTATAGACATCATCTGAAGGGGGTTGCTTATGAAGTTCTAGTCTACATTCATTTGCTAGTTCCGGTAAAAGCTGTGCCAAAATAATCGCAAACTTTGGAGCTGCCATATAACCAAGTCCGTTAATGGTAGCTAGATGTCCAGTCGACCTTCCATCCTCAGCAATCAGCAAACTCGGCTTTCTAGTTCTTAAAAACCAGATATGTGCATGAAGCCTAAATCCAACATGCAAATCAATATCATTGTAAAACTCTAATTTTTCTGCTCTACCAGATGCATCAATAATTTCTATAGGTGTATTTGACCATTTTTGTAGTAATCGTGAGTATAATTTACCTCGATATCCGTGAAGGACCAATTTAACTTGACATGAGTATTTCTTTTTTAGATTTAAAGCTATTTCGTAGGCTTTATCAAAATTATGTCTATTATGTGGGAGTGAAACAGCAATCGTATTGATTCTTTGAGGCAAATTAGGTGCCCGTCCTATATAATCAGTGTCAAACAAACCAGGATCTCCTGTCGTTCCAAAACAAGAAATATGATGATTTTTCAGAATGTTTTCAGTGTATATATCTCTACAAGATATCCGACTTTTCACAGCATTCTCTTTGTTAAATAGTTTATTAAACAACTCTATTTCAGGCTGAGCTAGCTCAACATTTTCAGACTGTGAAAAAGTACCAGGGTAATGATTCCATCCGGCTCCAATTGCATAAACTGGAATATTATATTGAAGAGCAAATTCCATATATTCATTACGATACCTTGGTGCAACCTTTCCATTACTTACTCTTAGTTTCATAGCTGGAGCTAAAATAGCCTTATAGTTTTGCTTTAAGTCCTCTGTTGAATTTGTCTTTGCAATATACCTAGTGTCTACTTTTACATTCTGACCTTTTAAGTCTTTTAAAAGTTTGATTAAACTTTTCCCAATTAAATCATCCCCAGAATTTCTGGAACTATCAATGGGATATGTTGATAACAATAAATACTTCACTCAAGCCTCCATCCTCTCCTAAAAGCTTTCTTAGTGATCAAAATAATTGATCATAAAGAAGTTGTTTTGTATTTGTTTTTAAGAATTCAATTTTTTAAAAACCCTAACTGTATATTTTTTCAAGCCTTCGGATTGGTCAACTATATTCTCTTCTACTTGTTTTAATCCCAGTTTTTCAAAAATTTCTTTGTAATTTCTAGGGAAAACTCTCCAATGCTTTTGTTTCTCAGCTTCAATAATAATTAAATAGGACTTGGTGATATTTGCTATTTCTTCAAAAATCCATTCACTATCTGGATGAATGTGTTGCAACACAGCCATGGTAAAAACCAGATCAAAATGATTAGAAGTAAAGTCTTTAATGATATCCTCTATAGGAGAATGAATAATCTCTGCACTTTCATATAAAGATGGATATGTTTTTTTTAGTTCAATAATCGCTTTTTCACTTATTTCAATACCTGTTAATTTTTTGAAATCATTTTCATAAAGGTGGTTTAAATTTCTTCCTACATTACATCCAATTTCAATGATCTTTCCTTTTGGTTCTATATAATTTTTCACATATTTAGCTAAAAATTCACTTCTTTTCACATGCTTGATATAGTTTTTTGGTATACTTTGATTAATCCAATAATCATGGATTTCATCAAGCGTTTTTTTGTTAAAATCGTTCATGTTTTTCCCTCTCTTATTAAATAAATTAAATTATCATATAAAGTGAGACTTCCACCAGTGGGGGTTTTTGACCCCCACTGGTGGTTAGCGAAACTTATCAGGGTGTTAGCGTCCGTTATCCCTAAACTTATCTTTGATTTACTCGAACCTTGAAGTGGGGGTTTTACGGACGATTAGCACCGTGATAAAAAAAAACTTCTTTGAAATAATCTAACTTGTCAGCACATTAATTAACTTTTTCAAACGTTCGCCTGACATACTGGCATCGGGATAAGCATAACGAATAAATTCTTCTCTTTTCTGTTTGACATAACTTGCCCAAATAGGATCATTAAAATATTTTAAAATCAATTTACCTAATTTCTTTGGGTCTGTTTGAACCAATTCATTCAAACCATCATAATACCCTGTATAACTTGGTATCTTATTGTCCAAAATATATACAGGTTTTTGTGCTAGCATAGCTTCTAAGCCTACTGTAGATGTGTAAGATACAACACAATCAACCTTATGAAGAATGTTATAAAGATCAAATGACTGTGTAGAATGGACAAACGGAAACTCTTTTGTCAATGGATGCGGGGGACTATTAGGAAAGTCTTTAATTAGTATATTTAAGTTATTCTGCTTAGAAATGGTTTTAATTAACATTCTCCATTTATCGATATCTCGATTTCCTCTAACAACAATTAATAAAGTCTTTTTACTTTTATCAACGCCTAATTGCTTAAAAAATTTATTCCGTGATATGGTAGGTGGCAAAAATGCCTGGTCAAATCTTGGGTGTCCAATAACTTCCAAAGAGTCTTTTGGAGCTCCTCTTGCTTTATACCAATCTACCTCAAAATCCCCATAGACAGCATCTACCGTTGCAATTTTAGGTGTGAAGCCAAATTCGTTTCCAATAATTCCATGTTGCATACAGATTGTAGGTATTCCCTTTTCTAAAGCAACCAAAGAAAGTATTCGGCTTATATAGCTATGAGTAGTAGATACGATCACACATGAAGCAGAAACTTCATCAAAAAGTTTGATAGACTGTTCAATACAATTAATAACTTCAGCTATTTTATTTAATAACAAACTTTGAAAATTTCTGTTTTTATATAAATGATGATCTTTATAGGATTTCAACAAAATTCTGGCCTGATTTTGAACTTTAACGATATCTTTTTTTGTGTCAATTGTATAATTACTTAAATATTTAGTCGGAATATTATAAAGCTGTTTATTTTTAATAGCGGAAACACTTGGTCTTTTTTTGTTTTTACTGCCAGCAGTTACGATCATTGTATGTGATCGATCAAAATATTCTTTGAACGTTTTTTCTGGAAATCTAAGAATTGTGTCATAATTAACGACCACTTTCCCTTGCTTATTTTTTACAAAGTTTTTTTTCTTATGAGACTCTACATACTTATTAAAAACTTCTTGTATTTCTTTTGGATTTTTAACACGATTTCTAAATTGTTTGCTAAACTCTTTGTCATATAATGCATTCCAAAGTTCCGTATGTTTTCTTATCAAACGAGGAAAATGCAAGATGTAAGACAATGAAAAACCTTTATAATTTAACGTTTGAAAATCTTGAATAAAATCAAGATATAAAGACCAATAATTTTTTACGTACGTATTCATAATTCCTCCTTTTACACATCATGCTAAGTTGTCAACTTCTTTACTAAGTTTTTCAATCGTGCTCCGGATTTGCTTAAATTAGGATAAGCGTAAGCAATGAATTTTTCACGTGTATTCGCTGCATAACTGCTCATTTGTCGATTCGTAAAATAACTTATAATGAGGTTAGCTAATATTCGAGGATCGGCTTGAACTAGTTTTCCTAGACCTTTATAGTATCCTGTATAACCGGAAAAGTTCGTGTTCAAAATAAACACATTTTTTTGGGCAAGCATAGCCTCTAATCCTACTGTAGATGAATAGGTAACTACTGCATCAACATGTGGAAATATATCATAAATAGTATAACCTTGTGTCGGAAGAACAAATGAAAACTCTTTAGTTAATTTGTGAGGCGTATTACTTGGATAATTTTTAATGATTATATTAAGGTTAAGTTTTTTAGAAATTGTTTGGATTAACGTTCTCCATTTGTCGTCATCTTCAGTTCCTCTAACAGCAATCATTAATGTTTTCTTTTTTGGGTCTAACCCTAATTTCTTGTTGAATTGAGTACGTGTCATTTTAGGAGATGCAAACACCTCATCAAACCTTGGGTGTCCGATAACTTCGGTAGATTGATCTGGGGCTCCCACTTTTTTGAACCAGTCCCTCTCAAAGTTTCCATATACTGCGTCCACCGTGGCGATTTTCGGTATATATCCTAATTCACTTGAAATGATCCCGTGCTGCATACAAATGGTTGGAATCCCCTTTTCCGCAGCCACTAAAGCTAATATACGATTCCTAAAACTATGTGTTGTCGATACAACTATACAAGAAACTGGAACTTTGTTAAGGAAATTTTGAGTCATTTCAATATGAAATATAACTGTAGCGATATTATTTAAAAACCAAGTTTGGAATTCTTTATTCTTATAAAAATGGTGCCCCTTATAAGCTTTTAACATATTTCTTGCCTGTACTTTTACTGCTTCTTTGCTCGTATCTATTGCATAATTAAATAAATGAACGTAAGGAAATCTTTTTTGCAATGGAGTATTCTTTTTCATTGCATTTATCTTGTTTTTTGCATTGTTCCTCTTTTTTACGGCATTGTTCCTTTTCCTTTGTTTTTCGGCATTTGTTAGTGATACAGCTCTCATTTTCTTATTGATATGATTGGTACTTAATGATCTAGCTTTGATCGCCTTAATATTACTACCTGATCTAGATTTCTTATTTTTACTATTTAAAGATTGGTTTCTGGTATTCTTTCTTTTATTCTGTATTGATGAGTTGTTTTTTTTCACTGTTCGTTTTTTACTAGCTGATGAGGCAGGTTTTCCCGCCTTGCTTTTATTATTGGTTGATGGGGCAGGTTTTCTTGCCTTGCTTTTATTATTGGCTGATGGGGCAGGTTTTCTTGCCTTGCTTTTATTATTGGCTGATGGGGCAGGTTTTCTTGCACTACTCTTTTTACCGCTAGTTTTTTTCACCTTGCTTTTATTACCAGATAATGAGCTAGGCTTTTTTCCTTTGGTTAGTAAAATTGTATTGGATGGATCAAAAAAATCGTTTAACGTATGTGGCGGAAAACGGAGTAACTTATCAACATGTATAACAACTTTTCCATTTTTATTTTTTACTAACGGTTTTTGGTGTGATCGGATAAAATGATTAAATACCTCTTGAAACTCTTTTGGCGCATTAACTTGATGTTTTAATTTTCTTATATAATTTTTATCCTTTAATTCATTCAAAATTTTATCATTATTAAGAATTAAACTAGGTAAATGACATAAATAAGGTAATGAAAAACCTTTATAATTCAATTTTTCAAAATCTTTAATAAAATCAAGATACAGAGACCAATAATTCCTTAAAAATGTATCCATAGTAACCTCCCAACTTACTCTACCTATTATTAAATTAACGCTGCTTCTTTAAGCAATAAACGCAATTTATTAGTGTTTATCGTTTCTTGACTACTAGAACTGTACGTTCCCGTTTTAGCCTTTTTCGCATTACGATATCTGTTCAATCCACTTGTACTTCCGGGAATGATGAACATACCAGGTAACTCCAAAGCTAATGTTGATTCATCATATGTCATCAATTCTTCATACATTTTTTCTCCTGGTCTAAGTCCTGTCACTTCTATATCAATTTCTTCACTATTTATTTGATGTTTATTGCATGTTTCTTCTATTAAAACATCCGCTAAATCTCCTAAGTTAATGACAGGCATTTTTAATACAAACACTTCACCGCCCTTTGCTTCTTGTAGGGTCTTTATTGTTAATTCCGTTGCCTGATTCAAAGTCATCATGAAACGTGTCATATTTTTATCTGTAATGGATATCTTCTTATTCTTAAGAATACTTTCTTTAAAAAGAGGGATTACCGAACCTCTTGAACCCATTACATTGCCGAACCGCACACTAGCAAATATCGTTTCATTTTCTTTTTTGTTCCGTTCAGCAGCTGAAATTAACCTTTCTGCAATAAGTTTTGTTGCTCCATATGAATTAGTGGGCGAAATAGCTTTATCTGAACTTGTAAAAATGACTTTTTTTACATTTTGGGAGATAGCCGCATTCATTACATTATTAGTACCATGAACGTTTGTTTTTACGGCTTCATACGGATTGTTCTCACAAGAATCAACCCTTTTCATCGCAGCCAAATGCAACACATAATCAATGTCCTTCATTGCATTTAGCAATGTATCGTATTCGCGAATATCTCCAATGACAAAACTTAATTTATCACTATTACCGAATTCATCTTGAAGTTTGTATTGCTTATATTCATCCCGACTAAATATTCTTATCACTTGTGGATTTTCTTTTATCAGATGTTTTATTACGCTTTTACCTATTGTTCCGGTACCACCGATAACTAATATTTTTTTACCTTCAAAATACACAACTTCTCCCTCTTTCCTAACTAGATTATTCGTTCACTCTAAGGAAGGATAAATACTTACTTTATATGTATATTAAGAAAGAAAATATCAGTTAAAGACCACAGCCTATTATTTCAACCCATTTTAAAGAAAACTCGGCGATTGCCGATCCTTTAGGCGACAGCAGAGCAGTAAGTTTCAATTTACTTCTTACCTTAAAATTTTTACTACGTCGCGTAACTTCCTGCTAAAATTGTATATTTGCCTAACGTATAAAGAAAACTCGTCTATTGACGAGCCTTTGGCGAAGTCAGAGACGTAGTTGCACTTATCTATCTTCCTCATCGTGGTATCTACGTCGAATTCACTTCATCTGTAACACGATATAAATTCTGATATGGTAAGAAAAACCGAGCAAATCCGCCCGGTCCTTTCTAATAGAGAAATCTTCTTTACCACAATCAATTTTCCTGAATTTTAAACAGATTGTTTCCTAATTTATTTATCATAATACGACTACTTTCGCCCTCTATTTCGACTAATTTGTTAAAGAAATCCTGTATTTCTTTTTCTGTTAAAGAAAAACGTTGCCTCCCGTTTACATCTTTGTTATGGAATAATTTTTTGGAAAGAGAAACTTTTTCAAATACCGGAGGTGGTAATGGAATCGTGTTACATAAACGAAGGATAGATTCATAAGAATAATTTTCTGTTGACCATTCGCAATAATGAAACAAGCCTTTTTCGTTCCTATCAATATCATTTTCATTAAGATCAGTTTTAATTTTGTCTTTTTCATGTAATATATCTCTCAATTCAGTATGCAACTCTTCCATATTAGCAGCCTTTATTCCTAATTTATTTGGAAGGTTAACCTCATCCTTATTAGAGATAGGAGGCATATAGGAGATTACCGGTTTACCAAGCAAAAATGCTTCAATACCTGATGTACACCCATTGTGTATAACAACTTTAGCAGCCAAAAGCCATTTGATAATGTTACCTTCATGTATCACATGTACATTTTTATAGACGGAGAAAGCTTGACAGTAAGTTTCAAAGTTTTCTCCTGGATGTGGCCTGATAACAAAATTAGTATCCGGGAATTTCTCAGACATTACTTTAATCATTTCAATAAATTTATAATATAATTTTTTAATATGCTTAAAATAGACGTTATCTTTCATTCCTTTTTTAGAATTATATCTAGAAAATCTTGTGTTAATTAAAATAAAATCCCCATATTTGTTTATTAACTTTTCAGCATCCTTTTTATATAGGCTTCTAAATTTTGGTTTTAAAAGATCAAGCCGAGGATTACCTACAATATAGCACTTCCCTTTATACTCAGGATTTGCCCTAGTAATGACTTCTTTTTGGAAGTGTCCCCAACAGTATTCCTGTGTGACTAACTGAAGTAATTCTTTTCTCAATCTGTTTCGAAGGTAATTTTTAGGTTGGATAAGTAAACCTTCTTCATCTAATTCAACCACTGAATGTCCATTTTTTTTGGCATTCGTGATAATCCTTTTTCTAAATCCATGCGGATAACCTTTTGAAAAAAAAATACCTTTAGGGTATATTCCAGATGCTAATTCAACCATTATATGATCACCTATGACAACGTCATAACCTTCTATAACTGCATAATAGGCGAGTAACAATTTAGCATCTAATTCCCTTACTTTTTGCTCGACAGGTAAGTATATCCATTTATTGTTTTTTTTCACTGCTGTACAACCCTTCTCCATATGAATACTTCCTATAACCCAAAACAGTAAATGGTCGCCTTCATAGAAAAAAAAGAGAGGAGTATTTCCTCTCTTTATCCCTACTCTAAAAAATTACCCGATATCACCTGTATCTCCATTTCCATTACTAGGGAAAACCACAGGGCATTGTGGTGGAATAGTTGGTGCAGGGCATGGTGGGAATGTTAATATATCTCTTGGCTGACAGAAATCTGCAACAATTTCAAGTGTCACATCAAAAGTTGATTGAATGCTTTGGCATAAACGAACTGTCACAGTCACATCAAGTTCATCCACTTCAGTCGTTGTTCCGGGATCACAAGCTGCTGTACAAACAAAACAGTCTAAATCAGTAAAAGTTACATCTATGTCAGTATCCTCCGGTGCACATAAAATAACCTGCTCACAACGGGTAAATTCTACAGTACCGACTTCGACTGTGGCTCCTCCAAGCTCTGGTACTAAGTCTACAAAAATAGTTACTTCAAAGTTTTTGCGAAGGTTCACTATTTGTAATGTCACTTCTGCCCCATCGACTGTAAACACTTGATCTTCTCGATCCAATACCTCAATCGGATCTACTTCAGCAGGAGCAACCGTACATGTAACGGTATCAAGATCAATATCGTCACACTCTAATTGATCCCCAGTCACAGGGTTAACCGGTAATTCTAAATCATTTAAGCTTAGATCAAAAGTTGCTTCATTAAGGATCCAATCAAATACTTTCTCTGTGTTAATACACAGAAGTTCCTGACCCCCAGTTAAATTACCTGACTGCATCTAGTAAACACCTCCAAATAAGACTAATTTCATTTATAGCCTATGACAGCTCACAACAAAACGTTAATGAATTAGTGGAAAAAATTGATACAATTGTCACGAATTAATGATGTATCAATAATATGTTAATGGGTTCTTAAATCGGAAATCGTGTTGTTTTGGTCAATGAAAAAACTAAAATCATCATTTGAAAGGGGAAATAATAGAATGGAAGGTAATCAAATAGAAAAATTAACGGGCTATGGGAAGCAGGTGTATAACATTTCAGACCAAATTCAAAATATTAATGATTCATTAAACCAATTAAAGCAAGAGATGAATTTGATTAAGAGTGAAGTAGAAGAAATACGTGTTAATGAATTACTTGAAAAGATGGATATTGTAATGAATAAAACCGATGAGAATTTATCAAATATAAAAACTGAAGTCCATTCACGGAAAGAAGAAATTTCTCAACTTGAAGATCATATGAAACAAACTACTCTTAGTAAACCACAAAGTCGCACACCTTCAGAATATAGACGATTACAAAACATGCTTCAATCTGTTAAAAATGTGAGCCAAACTTCCAACCAAATCAACAATAGCATGTCAAATAGAAACACCTTTAAACAAACGACATCTATCAATCAAAAATCTCGACGCACTGGTCAAAATACCATTCCAACGAGCAAAGGAACAAAGATGTTTCGAGGATCCCAATATGAATTAAACAAAAATACCATTACCCGTATCTCCACATCAAAAAAACAAAAAAAAATAAAATGATCAATAAAGCAATGTTAAGCCCCTTTTTTAAAAACAAACTTATTAGCCCAAACTTTTTTTGTAAAAAATACTATAATGCACTATAACCAAACAGGGAGCTGATGATTATGAAGGGAAAAAAAGTGAATAAGATAGTAAGCAACGCTAAACATATAAGACATACTAATCAGCCGATAGAAATTAATTCGTCATCGATTAAAAAAAGGAAGATAAGACGAAGAGGCGGCTGTGGCTGCGGGAAATCAGTTTAGTCAATTCTTTTAATTAGAAACGGATGGGATGATTTTATCAAACACGTTTCCCTAAGTATGAGGCGATTAGAATAAACTGCTTTAACAAAGATATTACCTTTTTTGAATTTGATACAGGTTATTTCCTAACTTCCTGATAATAAGATGACTATTCTCCCCCTCTATCTCATCTAATTTGGAGTAAAAGTTCTTTATTTCTTTTTCTGTTAGCGAGAAACGGCGCTTCCGTTTCTTATTATCTTTTATAAGAAATGGCTTTTTGGTCAAGGATGATTTTTTCGGTTGTGGTGGTAGTTGAATCATGTTACATAATCGCAGAATAGATTCATAGGAAAAATTGTCCTTTGACCAGTCACAATAATAAAACAAACCTTCTTCGCTCTGATCCATTTGCTTTGCATGATCTTGAGTTTTGTTCTTATATAGAATATCCTCTACACAAGCATTTACTTCATCAATATTAGTAGCTTTAGCCCCTAATTGATTGGGAATATTCATCTCATTTGAGGTAAAAGGTACATAGGAAATCAAAGGTTTCCCAAGCAGAAAAGCCTCAATACCTGATGTACACCCATTGTGTATAATGACTTTAGCAGCTAAAAGCCACTTAATAATGTTCCCCTCATGAATCACATGTACGTTATGATTACCAGCGAAAGCTTTACGGTAAGATGCAAAGTTTTCTCCTGGATGCGGTCTAATGATAATATTTATATTCGGAAACTTTTTGCATGTTGCTTTAATCATTTCCAAAAAGCTGTAATATAATTTTTTGATATGCTTAAAATGTATGTTATCTTTCTTACCTTTTGCAGCATTATATTGAGAAAACCTTGTATTGATTAAAATAAACTCTCCATATTTATTTGTGATTTGTTCTGTATCCTCTTTATAAATACTCCTGAATTTTGGTTTTAAAAGATCAAATCTTGGATTACCTACAATATGGCACTTCTTTTTATAATCTGAATTCGCTCCAATAATAACTTCTTTTTGATATAACCCCCAACAGTATTCTTGAGTAACGAACTGAAGCATATCTCTTCTCATTCTATCTCGAAGATATTGTTTCTCTTTAAAAAGTAACCCTTCTTCATCTAATTCAACTACTTTATGACCACTTTTTTTGGCATGTGTAATAATCCTTTTTCTAAATCCATGTGGACCACCTTTGGAAAAGAAAATGCCATTAGGGTATTCCTCTGCTGCTAATTCAACCATGATATGATCGCCTAGGCCAACCTGATATCCTTCTTTGGCGGCATAATAGGCTAATAGTAATTTAGCATCCAATTCTCTAACTTTTACTTCTACGGGTAAATATATCCATCCTTTATTTTTTTTCACCTTTGTTCAACCCTTCTTAAAAGAAAATATACAAATAAAACCGCTAGTTTTAACCCCAAACTAAGTTCTTTCCTTTAAAATATCTATCATTTCTTCAAATGACGCTTTACTTTCTTCTACCATTGAGTCAAGTGACAGTGAAATTTCCTCTAAATCGGCTGATTGCACTTCATCCTTTCGACCATTATCCTGTTGATTCTCTAAATGCATGAACATATAAGTCATTAACATATTAAGCGTGTTATTCTCTAAAAAAATAAAACTATTATTATCCTTTTGCTGACTTTCATTGTTTAATCGATCAGTATATTCTCTCATAGAATTCCGAATTAGTTGTTGCATCAACTCATTGTTTTCGTTATTCATCCTCATATACCTCCTCATCATCATCAACAATGTCTACCTTACCATTAATGTTGATTCGGTTCAGAGCGTTTATTCCCTGAGTAATCTCATCCCCATATGTAAAACCTTGTATGCTGCCCGAATAAGATGCTTCTGGAAGCCATTTGATTTGAAAGTTCGAAAAAGAAACTGTTTCAGATGGTTCAAGTGTAAACTTATCATTCGGTTTTAGCCAAAATTCTTCTTTATTTGTCGATTCATTTAATCTCTCCCAGGCATTTGTTAATCTGACTGCTTGCTTAGAATTTTTATACAAATATTTACCAGAAAAATCGAAAACAGAATCTGAGGATACTTTTATACAAATGTACGGATTGGTAAGCGGCTTTCCTCCTATATTTTGGATGTGATAGGAACCAAGGCAAAAATTTTCACGTCCAGGTTCGTGGGATATATTTAAAGAATAGGTGAAGTAACTAATAACTTGAAATTCTTTTGATGCTTTTATTTCCGTTACTAATGATTTCATTTCTTTTAGATAAGTGGTATTCAGTTCTTTCCAATCCAAAATTTTCTTACGAACATCATTCATTTTTTGCATAAAAATCATTCACCTCCATAAAGAATACGTGGTTAAAGCCCTTTTTTCTTATACTTTCTGGTAGAAAAAAATAAGAGAGGAGTATTTCCTCTCTTTAAACCTATGCTAAAAAATTATCCGATATCACCTGTATCCCCATTCCCATTACTAGGGAAAACCACAGGGCATTGTGGTGGAATAGTTGGTGCAGGACATGGTGGGAATGGTAGTATATCTCTTGGTTGACAGAAGTCGGCAACTAGCTCAAGTGTTACAGGAAAAGTTGATTGAATACTTTGGCATAGACGAACTGTAACGGTCACATCAAGTTCATCCACCTCAGTAGTTGTTCCGGGATCACACGCTGCTGTACAAACAAAACAGTCTAAGTCGGTAAAAGTTACATCTATGTCAGTACCCTCCGGTGCACATAAAATAACCTGCTCACAACGGGTAAATTCTACAGTACCGACTTCGACTGTGGCTCCTCCAAGCTCTGGTACTAAGTCTACAAAAATAGTTACTTCAAAGTTTTTGCGAAGGTTCACTATTTGTAATGTCACTTCTGCCCCATCAACCACAAATACCTGATTTTCTCGATCCAATACCTCGATCGGATCTACTTCAGCAGGAGCAACCGTACATGTAACGGTATCAAGATCTATATCGTCACACTCTAATTGATCACCAGTTACAGGGTTAACCGGTAAATCTAAGTCATTTAAACTTAGATCAAAAGTTGCTTCGTTTAGAATCCAGTCAAATACTTTCTCTGTGTTAATACACAGAAGTTCCTGCCCTCCAGTTAAATTTTCTGTTTGCATTATGCAAACACCTCCAAATAAGATTAATGTCCTTATAGCCTATGACAGTACCCCACAAAACGTTTTAGTGAATTAGCGGAAATATCATGATATTTAGGAAGTTGGGTGAATATCATACTTACAATACTCCGCATAATTGCAACAACAACCATGACTTACAGTAGTTCTTAAGGTAGAACGCAAGAACAGAACGTTTCCAAATAGCAAAAACATAGCACATCTGTCACGATTTAATGTTTCATCAATATTATATTAATGTACTGAAAAAGGGTGAATACTCATGTATCAATATAGGCTATATAACTCTGAAGACGCTGGAAAATTAAAATGAGATCTAGAGGTCTACAAATCAACGTTAGATTCCTTAGTGAGGGATCCAAACATCTCAAGACGCAAAGGGAATTATTTGATTAAAATTAAAATTTTTTAAATTTAAAGGAGAAATGAAGGTTATGGAAGAAATGTATCAAGAAAAAATAACCGAATATGAAAAGCAGGAGAAAATAGTTTCCGAGCAAATTCAATCCATCAATGATTCTATAAATCAACTAAAACAAGAGGTGAACTTGATCAAAGTCAAAGTTAAAGGAATGCGTTTTTCTGAAATGCATGAAAAGATGAATAGGGTAATTCATAAGACAGAAGATAATTTAACAAATGTTATAAATCAAATCGATACACAAAAAAAAGAATTTTCACAACTAAAAGAACACGTAAAATCAAATCCTCCTAAGAAACCAACACGTCGTAGAATGTCAGAATACAGACAATTACAAAACATGTTGCATTCTAATAATATGAATCAACCTTCCAATCAATCCAACAACAGCATGAGAAATAGAAACACTTTAAATCAAACAACATCCATTAACCATAAACCTCGTCGAACAAGATCTTTGGACAATAGTCAAAATACTATATCAATAAATAATGGAACAAAAACCTTTCACAGCTCTCAATATGGCTTAAACAACAAGAATATCATTACCCGAACGTCTACACCAGAAAAACCGAAAAAAGGAAACAATGACGCTAATAACCATGACAATGAAAAAGCGTTGAAAATTAAGAAGGATAAAACTTCATCTCTTTCTAACGAAAATTCTACGAAAAAAAACATAGAAATACCTATAAATACTAAAAACCACTCAGAAAAGAACATAGATCAACCTCGAAAACAAGACACAAACCGTGTATCTATCAATAACAATACTTCTCCACAGACATCAGACGAACCAATTTCAAATAACACAGATAAGACTAATGAAGGTATTACCACTACCCAAAATAAGACAGACGAAAATTCTATTTCTACAAAAACTAAAACAGAAAAAGGCTTCACATCTACAGAAAAACAAAATAACGCAAAAAATCAACAAGATGATCGGGAGCAATCAAGTATAAAAAAAGATTTGGCTTCATTCTTCCATATCTTCAGGAAGGGTTAATATGAGTAAAAAAAAAGAAAATTATCCCTCAATTCATTTATAATAAAATGCTTGAAAATGGCAGGTCAAATCTACCCTATGAATCATGAGGCTTGTTATCGGGAAAGGATAATCATGTTCTGTCAATATGGCCATTGAAAAACGAAGTGAAGTCAGTAAGCCGTTTCTTTGTTAAAAAGGAAATAGTTGAGGAATCCATACAAAAAATAAAACAACTGGAAGAACAGGTATTAGCCATTTATCACAATCATCCAACTACAGACCCTGTTCCTTCCAGTTATGATGTTTTAAATCATTCTGATGATAATGTAGATATGGTTATTATTTCATATAAAAACAATTCACCAAAAACAAAATGGTATCAAATTCAAGGCTCCAATTATGTTGAGCGCCTTTTTTTTATAGATCCTTCCTAATGGTCCACCCTTCTTTGCATTATTGACACTATAATGCACTATAAAAGAAGGGAGCTGATACAACTTGAAAGGAAAAACAATAAGAAAAAAAGCAACTTATTCTAAACCTGTCAAACGTTCTAAACAACCGATTGAAATCAATTCCTCAACGAATAAAAGAATAACTATAAGAAAACGAAAAGGTGGCTGCTGCCTAAAATGATTTAGCGCAAAAAAATCTTCTTCGAATAAGATTAAAGAACGTTTTTATTTATAAAGCTGAAGGAATCAAAATTGTACCTACTCCATATTAACATGTTGTTTGTTCTTCCATCACTTGAGATTATAATAAGCGACAGAATAAAGAGCATGTTTTTCACATGCTCCATTCTTTTGAAGCTTATCCTCTTCTTAAAAATGATTTCTCCTTTTGTATTAACATCCCTCTATCAAATTTTCCTTTATAAAATAATGCTTGTAACCCCCGCCTACTTTAATAATTTCAAAGGTATCAAAAGTCTGTGTTTTTGATGGGATTCAAGTGAATCTTTCATTGATCAAAAGGCTGTAAAGATACCCTTTACTAATAACTAATTAAAAATTAAACTTTTTGAGTCAATAAAAAGGGCTTTCATTAGGCATTTACTCTGCATATATTACCTACAGTAAGGAATCGTTTAACTGAGGTGATACGAGTGTCTGACAATCATAGTGTAAAGGAGGCTTTTTCCAAACTTCCATTACACTTTATTCCAAACCATGGGCAAGTGGATGAAAAAGTAAGTTTTTATGCAAAGGATGCTGCTAGTAGCGTGTTTTTTACACCGGAAGAGGTTGTTTTTGCATTTATGGAAAGGGATAATTCGGAATCCTTCTCTGAACAAAAAAAGCAACTATCAGGAGTAGATAATTTACCAAAGGAGTCTTCTAAAAAACATGGAACTGCTTTTGCTTTACAGTTTATCAATGCAAATAAAGAGGTGACCATTGGAGGACAAAAGAAACTACAGGGAAAAGTTAATTATTTGAAAGGTAATGACCCTCATAAGTGGTATACCAATATGTCCACTTATCAAGAGACCGTTTATCATGAGATTTGGCCAAATATTGATGGGGTGTTCCGTGGAGAAAACGGCAAACTGAAATATGAATGGGTCGTCCAGCCTGGAGCTGATCCGAATGATATCCAACTTGGTTATAAAGGGATTGATGATGTATCCATCGACCGAGAAGGAAATCTTGAGATAAACACTCCTTTAGGAACCTTTATCGATGAACGTCCGATAAGTTATCAGATTATAAACGGTAAAAAGATAAGCATTGATACCCACTATGTCATTGAACAATTGGAAAATGGTCTATATCATTATCGCTTTGAGGTTGAGGACTATGATTCTCGTTACCCTCTCATCATTGATCCTAGTTTAGATTATTCTACTTATCTAGGAGGAAGTTCATTTGATGAAGGATTAGATATCGACGTGGATTCTGCTGGCAATGCGTACGTAACAGGACGAACCATTTCATTAAATTTTCCGACAATAAATGCTTTTCAACCAACTTTAAATTTAAACGGTGATGCATTTATTACGAAGCTAAGTCCTGATGGTTCATCACTTATTTTTTCTACTTACCTTGGCGGAAGTGGAGGCGATGATGGATTTGGTATCGCTGTGGATACAGTGGGTAGTGCCTACGTGACGGGTCAAACTAGCTCAACCAATTTTCCAACACAAAATGCTTTCCAACCGGCTTTTGCAGGAAGCCTTGATGCATTTGTCACAAAACTGAGTCCCGATGGTTCTTCCCTTGTTTTTTCCACCTATCTAGGGGGAAGCAGTTTCGACATAGGAAATGACATCACAGTGGATACGGCTGGTAATGCCTTCGTGACAGGTCGAACCTTTTCAAACAATTTTCCGACGACTCCGGGAACCTTTCAGACAATAGCCCCCGGAAATGGGGATGCGTTTGTCACGAAACTGAGTCTTGATGGTTCTTCTCTCATTTTTTCCACTTATCTTGGCGGAAACAGTGACGATATAGGGAACGGCATAGCAGTGGATGCTATAGGCAGTGCCTACGTGACAGGGATTACTACTTCCAATAATTTTCCGACGCTGAATGCTTTCCAACCGACTATTGCTGGAAGTAATGATGCGTTTGTCACAAAGCTGAGTCCGGATGGTTCCTCCCTCGTGTTTTCCACATATTTAGGAGGAGGTAGCGCCGACAGAGGAAACGGGATTTCAGTGGATAATACTGGAAATATATACGTAACAGGGTTTACCTTATCACCTAATTTTCCAACACAAAATCCAATTCAACCAGCTCTTGCCGGAAATTTTGATGCGTTTATTACGAAAATGAGCCCCGATGGGTCTTCCCTCGTTTTTTCTACTTATCTAGGAGGTAGTAATTATGATGAAGGATTCAGCATCGCAGTGGATAATTCTAGCAGTGTTTACGTGACGGGGATTACTTTATCAAGTGACTTTCCGACACAGGACCCTACTCAACTAGCACTTTCTGGGAGTGAGGATGCATTTGTAACGAAATTAAGCCCTGATGGGTCATCCATCGTCTTTTCCACCTATTTAGGAGGAAGCAGTGACGATCAAGGAAATGGCATTGCATTGGATAATGCAGGAAATGCATACGTAGTGGGACGAACTGATTCATCTGATTTTCCAACAACTCCAGGAGCCTTTCAAACTATGGATCCTGGAAATGTGAATGCGTTTGTAACGAAATTTTTATTAGCTGAAACTGATCTATCTATTGTCAAAACAGATGCACCTGATCCCGTACTGGTAGGCGAGAATCTAACCTATACCGTGACCGTAACCAATAACGGGCCTTCCCCAGCTACAGGGGTAACCATAGAAGATCTGTTACCAACAGAAGTCACGTTTGTGTCTGCATCGCCCAATTGTACCTTTAACCCTGCAACCAATACGGTTACTTGTGATATTGGAAACATGGCTCCTGGTGAGAGCGAAACAATCACCATTGTTGTTACACCGAACCAAGCCGGAACAATCATTAATATTGCGATGGTTTCAGGAAATGAAGAAGATCCAGATCCCGATAATAATGTTGCGATTGCAGTAACATCGGTAGAACAGCCGGGTGAACCAAGTGCCGATCTCACCATTACGAAAACAGATATGCCAGATCCAGTATTAGTCGGAGAAACATTGACCTACACGGTGACAGCTATCAATAACGGTCCATCCCCTGCTACTGGCGTCATCATAATGGATGTCTTGCCACAAGAAGCGACCTTAGTCTCTATTCCATCAAATTGTACCTTCGACCCTGCAACCAATATTGTCACATGTGAGCTTGATAGCCTTGATATCGGAGAAAGTGAGACCATAGAAATCGAAGTCATTCCAAATAATGCTGGAACAATAACCAATATGGCTGCAGTTGGTGGAGAACAGCCTGACCCAAATCCAGATAATAATGTAGTTGCTGTGGAAACCATCGTCCAATTTCAGCCAGGTGTGGATCCTTGTGAAGTGGTTGGCGATAATCCAACAGTTACTTGTTTCCTTACGGATGACCAAGGAAATCTACTCGATCCTAGATTAGCCATTTCCTGTCAAGAAAATCGTTCAGCAGGAGATAGAGAAAATATCAATGTACAGCTGCCAACTGGTGAGGAAGTGGTATTACAAAAGGTGAGGGTATCGAAACAAGGATTTGTGGTCGTCCAACTTACCGGTAATAATGCGACGTGTTTAACGGAACCCATTCCTTTTTGCATAGTGGAAACGCTGATTTTATGTGCGCCTGAGGGTACGACACTAAACTGTGAAGTCACAGATGTGGATTGTCATGCCAACCTCGTATGTCAGAATGGTTTGTTTCAACAATTAACCATTGATTTGACAATATGCCAAAGTATTCAAACGCAAGCCGAAGCCACAACGGAAATTCCAGCACGTGTTTGTCAGCCACGTCCTGATATTGCACCTATGTGTCCACCATTACAGCTTCCAAGACAATGCCCAGAAATTTTTCCATTAGCCAATAACGAAATATTCACACAGAAAAATAAACCTCTAAACACCAGTGTTAGTGTGAGTGATCTTCAACAAATTTCAATCAATCAAAACCAAGAGATCATCTGTATCAAGGTACCCAAAGTCTATGATTGGGTAGTGAATCAAGTAGATCTTTCATTAACGAAAGATTCTGAGAATGTTTCGTTTATCTGTAACGACACATAGATAACTAAAATAAGCACTTGTATTTTTATCATAAGTGCTTTCTTGTTGCTTGAGATAAATTGAAAATATGAAAGAAGCTATCGAGAATATCGTTCTTTTCTTTTTCATTTCATTAAAGTCCTCCTCATCTAGGTACCAATCGGCTTCATTCAGGGAACTATTAACATTATATCCATAATCATACACTTCCAAAAAGATCAAACAAATTTATATAACGATTTCAGATGGCGCAATAGACCATAAACATGGCTTGATCGGTGTCGCTAATACCATCTTAACCATCTAGAATAGAATATAAGTTTATAGGCAATCAACGAATGGTTAGAAGGGGGTTTACTCTTTTGAAAATTATTATGATTTCACTAGATTCTCTACGAGCTAAAAGATTAGGATGCTACGGATATTCTAAACCTACAAGTCCTTATCTGGATCATATAGCCTCAGAAGGTGTACTTTTTGAAAGTGCATTTGCATCTGATATACCAACTGAGGCAGCTCACACCTCGATTTTCACTGGAAAAGTAGGGCTACGCACGGGGATTGTTTCCCACGGGTCACAGTTAAACCACCTTTCTAAATCGACCGAGTGGCTCCCCACCATGTTACGCCAAGCAGGGATTACCACTGGAGCGGTAGATAACTTATACCAATTACAAGAATGGTTTGCGAGAGGATTTCGCTACTATATTAATAGTGTCGGAAATAGAAGGTGGATAAAGGGAGAAACGATAAACAAATTAACGAAACCATGGATCAGAGAGCACAAAGATGAGGACTTTTTCTTATTTCTTCACTACTGGGATCCTCATACACCTTACCTGCCTCCAAAAGAATATGTAACTGAGTTTTATGACATAAACAAAGATCCTTATGATAAGCAAAATAACAGTATGAAACCAGCCTATAACCATTTAGCCTTCCCCTTTTTTAAACATCACCATTTTGATTTATTAGGTCCCATCACAGATGCCGAATACGTCAATGCATTATATGACGCAGAAATACGGTATTTAGATGACAAATTAAAGGAACTGGATGACTATCTGGAGGAAATAGGGATTAAAGAGGAGACTCTACTTATTATTTTTGGCGATCACGGGGAAAGTTTAACAGAACATGATATCTTTTGGGATCACTGCGGTCTTTATGATACAACTGTTCAAGTACCCTTAATAATGAGATGGCCTAAACAAATACCACACGGAAAACGAGTGAAAGGATTAGTTCAACAAGTAGATCTTATGCCTACATTATTCGATGCAATTAATAACAGTGACGAACCAAACATTGAACCTCTATCCCTTCCAGAAAATATTGATGGTAAAAGTCTATGGCCATCTATTTTGGGAGAAGAGCGAGGGACACAATCTAAAATCTATTTAAGTGAATGTGCATGGCAAGCAGCAAGGGGGGTACGTACAGAGCAATACAAATTTATCCGCACAATGGACAGTGGTCCTTTCACTCGACCACCAAAAGAATTGTATGATTTGTACAGTGACCCAGAAGAAACGGTTAATCTTGCTCACTCACATCATCAAATCACAGACCAATTAGAGCATGAGCTAGATACATGGATAAAGAGCATTTTACAGGGCAAAGAAGACCCTATGGAAATACAAATCACGCAAGAAGGACTGCCATTCCGCAGAAGAATTGATAATATTCTAAGTACGGTTGGGCTCAGCTGGCAAGAATGGCTAGAGAATCCTTCCGCTGAAAGGTTAGAAAAACTCTTGCAGAAATAAAGTGAGACTATGCTCAGTGGGGGTCTGACCCCCACTGAGCATTAGTGAAACTTATCAGGGTGTTAGCATCTGTTATCCCTCACTTAGCTTCCTTGTTACTGGAAACTTAAGTGGGGGCTACAGACGGTTAGCACCGTGATAATTTATTAAAAAGGTAATCTCTTAATTTTCCAAGATGATTGCCTTTTTTTCACTACGGCATCCCCTTCCTAGAATTCTTTCGTTACTTGGCTACTTTTACTTTGTATGATATTTCTAAAGGACAAATAAGCTGAACACATAATTAAAAACGCAAACAAACTAGGACCTAAAATAACACTTAATCCAAGAAAATTCCTCAATGAAAAATAAAGAATAACACTCCCTGCAATCATCATAATAGTAGAAAGCGGGGAAACAATCATCGTTAGAAATGAGGTTTTTAACACCTTCAAGATTGGAATCTCATAATGCACAAAAACAGGAAAAGCATATAAAACGGTTAAAATATACATAAAGGCGATAGCTGCAACAACATATGAAATAATAGTTATCCACATACTATCACTAGCATGTTGAAGAAGCTGAAAATCGATATATAACGTATAGCCAATTGGAATAAGAATTAGACCTAACACATTACTCTTTATGAAGTCCTTTTTAAAATACGTCCAAAAGCTACGAAAAATCGGTATCTCCGTCTCCCCCATGATCCATTTACGAAGAACTGCAAACATGGAAATAGTTGCAGGAAAAAGACCAAATATTAGCAAACCTAAGAGAGAAAAACAAATCCATAATACATTCACAAAAGCGAATTTCAAAATCCATTCCGGTATTTTTAATACGCCAAAACTCCCCATAATTTACCTCCTACCTTTTATCAAATCGGAGAAGGATCTACCCAATTCGGCAGACCCTCTCTATTGTGTTATTTGGCTTGGATTTTTCTAGCATTCGAAATCGAACCAAGATATAATTTATCATAAGCTTCTTGAGAAGATTTCAATGGTGCTTCTTCTAATCCGTGGTAATGAATATTCGTATACATCGGATTGATTCTTCCCGTCTCCACTTCACGCTTCGCAATATAATGCTCCATTCTTTGCTGTAACAGTTTCACAACTTCAGGCTCCTGACTCGCTACATTGTGATTTTCCTCGGGATCCTTTACTAAGTTATATAGTTCTATCTCTGGTTTAAAATGAAAATCCGGTTCTAATGCTTGAATCAACTTCCATTCAGGCGTGCGCCATCCATGCTTTCTCATCCAAGTACATTCCGTTATATAAAAATCTGATACAGCAGCCAAATTCTCGCCTTTCAAAGGACGAACTAAACTCTGACCATTAAAGGAGATATTTGTTTCAATTCCTAATAATTCTAAAATGGTCGGTGTTACATCTTGTATCACCGTAGTATCTGTAACTCGTTTGCCTTCAGGTAATTTCCCTGGAAACTTTAAAATAAGTGGTACAACTAGACAATTGTCATACATGCCGTGATGATCAAAATAACATTCATGCTCATATAAAGTTTCCCCATGATCAGAAGTCAAAGCGATCAACGTCTCTTCTTCGATTCCTAGCGCTTCTACAGTAGCAAATATATTCTGTATACAAACATCCATATACGCTATAGCAGCTTCATATTGTGCACATACATAACGTTGATCGGTAACTCCCTCTGGAATCCAGGATTTAAAAAAGTCGGCATGTGGTTTGAAGTTATACACTGGTTGCATCGATTTGTTTGTAGGATCCTTTTCATCTCCATCATAGAAAATTCTCTCAAATGGTTTTGGCGGAAGATAAGGCGAATGCGGATCCATATGTCTTAAAAATAGAAAGAAAGGTTTATCTGCTTCGTTCAATCGCTTCAATTCAGGAATGGCCACTTCATTCAAATTCTCTGCTTTTGGACATCTTCCTGTTTCATCAGGCTGCCACGCCTCGTAATCTAAGTATTTTTGGAATCCTCTCGAAGAAGGATTATTAGAAAAACCAACACATGTCGTATTATAATTATGTTCACCTAATATTTCTGGTAATGTTTTGACATGGTTTCCTAATCCCCCTTGATGCCGTAGTGCTACCACATCTGTCCCAAAACAATCCATTCCTGTAAGCATAGAAGCGTAAGCTGGTGTAGTTGGTATACTTGGACTAAAGTGATTTTCAAATAACACTCCCTGACTTGCCATTTCATCTATATGCGGAGTAGTTAATCGATGATATCCATAACTACTCATATAATCACGTCTTAGGCTATCAATGCCAAAAACAATAACATTTGGTTGTTTCTTCATAAAAATCCTCCCTAAAACAGATTCATACCTTGGATACTTCATTAAGTGATTGCTTATTTGGCGAAGTTAGGTACTCTTCACTCCTAAATACCTCTACATTACTTTGGTCACGGTATTTCCCAGGTGAGCATCCGACCTTTCTAGTAAACAATCGTGTAAAAAATGCAGGATCATCATAGCCTACATCCATGGCAATAGAAATCACTTTTTCATTCGTCTCGGTTAACAATTTCATTGCTCTTGTGATCCGTATGTGATGGATAAACTCAATAACAGTTTTTCCTGTCTCTGCCTTAAAAACCCGATTCAAATGTCGTGTGCTTATATTAAACAATTTAGATAAATTCGCTATCGTTATCTTCTGGTCATAGTGTCTTTCCAAATAACCACAAATCCGTTGAATAAACATTTTTCTTTCATGAGATTTGACATTTAACTGTTCTGTCGTAACGTTGCGCCTAACGTAAATTCTCGATAATAAGATGAGTAATTGAACGAGTTGTAATCGAATTAACGGGGAATAACCATTCCGTTTACTTACAAATTCCTCCGAAAGCTCCTCCAATTTAGTCCGTATATCCTCTGCTTCTTGTCCTCTTAATTTTAGGCAACGATGAAATCGTTCACATTTCTCTAAAAAAGGGTGTACATAGAAATAGTCCATAGATTCAGAGATTCCCAATCCACGAAGCCATGCTTCATCAAATAAACTTGGCATAAAGAGACAATTGACAATTCCTAATTCACTTTTAGGATTTACTTTATACGTGTGCACTTCTCCAGGATTAATGATAAACACATCACCTTTTGATAATGGATAATGCTCCCCTTCAAAAAGGTGCTCAGCTTCTCCTTCTGTTACATAGACTAATTCAATAAAATCGTGCGCATGTATTGGTGGAGTATTACGGGCTGTATGAACTCTGTGATCAATCCAGAATGGGAATTCCTTTTCCTTCATATACAGACTGCTTTTAATTCTCAATTCACATCCCGCTCCTTTATTTCCAAATATTCGTTAGCGATTTCTCCGTTGTTGTAAATTATTAGCCTTAAAATATATCAAAAATAAATTCTTTCATAACAAAATTTCATTATCTGTTTTCGGTACATCTATTACTGCTCCATTAGCCATTTGTGATTGGATAGCTGCCTCAATCACTTCCTGTCCCGCTAACGCATGTGCACCAGATGCTTCCATTTTTTCTGGTTCTACCCCATCTTCAACTTGCTTTACAAAATGGTCCAATCTATTCTTAAATGTTTCTTGAAAACTTCCAACTCCAGTCATGATCGAATTACGAAGAACTAACAATTCATCACTATCATGTGGATAAAAAGTAAAATTTTCATAAACATTATCAATCACAAATCGGCCCCTGTTCCCTGCTACTTCACAGTATTCGATTGGATGTCGTCCAGCCATGTCATAACTTCCAGTCAAATGACCAACAGCACCTGAAGCAAACTCTAGATTAATAGAAGCTGTCGACCAAATACTTCTACCAGGAGCTTTGGTCATAAAAGCTTGCACACGTTCTATATCGCCAGCAAAATAGCGCATGACATCAATAGAATGAGGATGAAGTGCTCGCAAGTGGAACCACGGACTTGTTTCATTTGGATTTTGAATAGTTAATTTCATATTTAAGAAAAGTAACGCACCTAAATCACCATTATCGATTAATTTTTTCCCTTTATATGCTGCCGGAACAAAGCGGTGATTTAAATTACTTACTAATCGAACATTTTTCTTAGCAGCAAGCCGAACCATTGATCTTGCCTCTTCTATATTATTGGAGATCGGCTTTTCCACTAACACATCTTTTCCAGCTTCAATGGCCATTACTGCTGGTCTATAATGATCACCTCCGTTTTCTTTTCCTGCCGTTGCGATACTAACAATGTCAATTTCTTCATTCTCTAGCATTGTTCCCATATCCTGATAAGCTTGTGCTCCATAAAGATCAGCCATTGCTTGCGCACGCTCTTCTATTAAATCACAAGCCGCTACTAACTCAACTTTCGGATTTTCACTATAATACCGGCAGTGAATTTTCCCGATATTTCCAACACCTACAACGGCCACCTTTAGCATTGTAATTCCTCCCTCTTTTCCTTTGCCTCTGCAAATAAGCGGTTTAAATAACCTCGGCTTTCCGCCGCAATCGCTGTAACCTCTGGTAATGCATAGTCTTTTGCACCAATAATTTCGAGTACTGTTGCTCCTTGATAATCTATTTCAACCATTTTATCAACTACTTCTTTTAAAGGAACTGTTCCCCTTCCAGCTGTTTGAAATTCAGGAGCAGCAATCTGTAATTGTTCGATAAAGGTGTCACGGATGTGAGAATGAATGATATGGTCCGAAAGAGCTTCAATTGCTGCTACAGGATCATCACCTACACGGCCAACATGTGTCGCATCAAAATTCAGCCCTAATGCAGGATGTTTCACTTCTTTCATTAGCTTAAGAGCCGTTTTCGTATTGTAAATACTTTGCCCATAGTGTAGTTTCAATGCGTAACGTATGCCAACATCACTAGCAGCTTGTGCCAATTTCTCAATTGCTCGAATGGAAGCCTCTGTACTTCCTTTATCATCAGATTTCCCGGCACTTCCTGTCGTTACCATCGGAATACCAAGCTTGGCAGCACGTTCAAAAACTCTTTTCGTTCGTTCAAGATTTTCTGGGACAAGTATATTAGTAGCTGCTTCTACACAATAAAGATCAAGCCCAGCCTCCTCTACCATTTTCCGTATTTCAGTAAGTTCAACGTCACTTGCTGTATCTGTCAGATGTTCCACCATTCCAACAATAGATGCTAATTCTATACCATCATAACCACTAAATTTGATGTATTGGATAGCTGTTGCTAAATCATAACCGCTGAAAAGAACAGAGTTAACTCCCAATTTCATTTATCTTCCTCCTCTAGTCTATTATCGAAACCCTACTATATAGACCATTTCATATCTCAACTATATAGCGTCTAATTAAAGGATATCGGTAAAAAAAGGTGCTTGCATGGTTCATCTTGCCTTCACTTAAGCCATTTAGGACATTTTATAAAGTGAGACTTCCACCAGTGGAGATTTTACGGACGATTAGACCGTGATAAAAACAAAGGACTACTTAACCTTTTACTGCACCGGCAGTCATTCCATCTACTATTTTTTTATTAAAGAAAATAAATAAAATAAGTGGTGGAATTGAAATCAACAATACATCAGCAAACAACAAATGATAAGATGTTCCATAAACTCCTGTAAAATTATAAAGAGTGAGCTGTACCGTAGCATTTTCCGCTCCAGGAAAGAAGTACAGCATGTTTTCAAAGTCATTATAAATCTGAATCGAAGACAATACGATAACCGTTGAAGTTACCGGCTTTAATAATGGAAAGATAATTTTAAAGAACAATTGAAATGGCCCACATCCATCCATTAGCGCTGCTTCATCGAGCTCACGCGGAATAGTAGCTACAAAGGCTGTATACAACAAACAAGCAAACGAAAAGTGCAATGCAGATTCAAGAAAGATAATTCCGGGAAAAGTCTTGAATAACCCCAACTGTTGTAACACCCAAATGGTTGGTACAATGGTCGGTGGAATCATCAGTCCCATCAGGATAACGTAATTAAGCCTTTTAGCCATTCCTTGCCTGCGCGAAAGAACAAAGCCAGCCATAGAACAAATCAAAATAATGACTGTAATGGACGATATTGTTATGATGGAGCTGTTCAAGAAAGCTCTCAATACAATTCCATCGTTTAGTGTGAGAACTTCTTTATAATTCGCTATAAATTGAACGGTTTCCGGCCATGCCAAGCTCAGTTCCGCTGCTGCAGCACTATCTTTCAAGGAGTTAATAATGACAAAATAGAATGGAACCCCAAAAAAGATAATCGCAAGCAAAATGGCTAATGATTCAATCGCAAACAGTCTCCTTGGCGATTTTTTCTTCTTTTGAAGTGGTATAGATGCTTGTAGAACATCTTCTTGTTTTGAACTCATAGGTCCACCTCTTTCCGATTTAAGAGTTTAAAGATTGGGAAAGCAATAAGACCAACAAACAAAAACAATAAGACATTCCCAGCTGTTGCCAAGCCAAAAAAGCCACTTGCATATTGCTTATACACGATCGATGCTAAAAGGTCAGAGCTGAACCCTGGTCCTCCACCAGTCATTGCCCACACTAAATCAAAAGTTCGCAGCCCTCCGATTAATGCTAGGATAACAACTGTATTAAACGCTGGTCTTGAAAGGGGTAACGTAATATGAAGAAACGATTGAAAAGCATTCCCACCATCTATTTTCAACGCCTCATAATAATGACCAGGTATAGCCATTATCCCAGCAATAAAAATAACGGTAGCAATCCCAACCCCTTTCCATATATCAGTCATCGCAACAGATAACAAAGCTATCTTTGCATCGCCTAACCAATTTGGTCCTGCAATCCCCACTAATGATAATGCTTTATTAATAATCCCATTTGTTGGGTGCATTAACGCGCTAAAGGTGTACCCTACAGCAATGGTACTTAGTAGTGCAGGAAAAAAAACAATAGATCTTAGAAAATCCTTATTTCTAATCTGAGAACAGAGAAACACTGCAAGGAGTAAACCAAGTACAACTTTCCCACCCATAGTAGTAAAAGCATAAATCAATGTATTTCGAAATCCGATCCGCAGTGATGGCTCTTTAAAGAATTGAATAAAGTTTTCCAATCCAATAAATTCCCAATCATCTAATGTCCACCAAGTCATACTATAAAAAAACGCCATCGATGTCGGAAACAAGAAAAAGGTACAATACACCAGTGCTGCCGGGATAAGAAAAGCTAATGGATACATTTTTTTGGTCGAACCGTTCATTTCTATGTCATCTCCTTTCCTAAGGAAAATCAAACTGTCCAAAAGACAGACTCACTATCCTAACAGTTGCAAGCCTCCTTAAAGACAGCTCAATTATTGCATTAGTCCCAATCAAGCCCTAGTTGCTTTGCTTGCTTCTCTACATCATCATCGTACATTTTAGCCGCTTCTGCCGCAGTCATTTGTCCACTTCCAACCGATGTACAGATTTGAGGTAAATTTGGTCCTTTTATTGGAGAAACAAATTCTAATGCTGGTGCAACATTACCTGACTCAAAATAAGGCACTAAGTCTTTTACTGCTGTATAAGAATCTTCAGGTAATTCAACCCCTTCAATAACATAAGGCCCAATACTTTTAGAATGTTCTTCGTACAGCTGGATTGCTTTTTCTGATATGAAATATTCCATCCATTTCTTTGCCGCTTCTACCTTTTCTGACTCTTTATTAATCAAATACGCATTAGGCATCCAAACCGTATGTCCATTAATATTTGGATCATCACTTGGTTGAGGGAAAATGCCGATATCATCTACCTTGTCTGGGAAATCTTCATTAATATTTTCAAGTGCTTGTGTCAACATGGGGTAATGAACCCCTTCACCTTCTGCTAACATTTGTCTTCCCTGCCCATACTCGGCAACGGTATAATCCTCATTCATAAAGCCACGCTCATGAAGTTCTTGAATTCGTTCAAATCCTCTTTGCGCTTGTGGAGTATTGGCGAACTTTGCTTTTCCTGCTGTATATTCTTCAGCAAAGTTTGGTGCCTCTGCTTGAACATTATAGAAATCAGCAAGAATTGGAAGCTGAGATGTCCAAATTTCCCCATAAGTACCAATGACAGCTACTTTACCCGCTTCTTTAATTTTCTCGTTATTTTCCATCAATTCATCCCATGTTTTCGGAACTTCTAGACCTAGCTCCTCGTATACTCGTTTGTTATATAACCAGCCTCCTACTTGGCTTGAACCTTCTGGAATCCCATACACTTTTCCTTCCGAAGAAACAACCTCTTTATAAGAATCCATAATTCTGTCAACAAACGGTTCCTCCGATAAATCGACAAAGTATTTCTCCGGGTTCAGTGCCATCAATAAAGATCCAGAGTTGAATAACAGAATATCTGACATTTCACCAGTTGCAAGACGAGTCTTTACAATATTTTCTCCTTCAGGTCCACCTGGCCGTAATTCAATCTTTGTTTTTATTCCTATGTCTTCTTCCATCGCCTTCATTACAGCTCTAAAGCCTGCGGTATCATCGGCTTCACCCATTAGTAATGTAATTTCAGTCAATTCATCAGTACCACTGTCCGCTTCTTCCGTTGAGGCATTATCTTCATTAGTTGTTGTTTCCTCATTTGAACTGCTACAGCCCACAAGAAGAATCATAAACAGCAATAAACAGGATAAAAGTGTGAAGAAATTTAATTTAATCTGACCCATGATTTTCATTCCTCCCTTTTTTTGAAATTAATCTTCTTTCAAAATCACCTTTTGTCGAAAAGTGTAATCGCTTTCATTAATGTGTTAAAAAAAATGAAGTGTTAATGGATGATGTGTTTTCTAACTTGAGGAACTTCAATGACAGCTCCATTATTGATGTGGGATTGAATAGCTGCTTCGATCACTTCTTGTACAGCAAGAGCATCCTTACCAGAGGCATTCATTTGCTCAGGTGGAACACCTTCCTTTACTTGACGAATAAAATCAGCAAAACGATTAGCAAAAGTATCATGAAAGCTCCCGACACCCGACATAATAGAATTACGCTGGACGAGCAGCTCATCTCTTTCATGTGGAAAAAAAGTAAATCTTTCATAAACATTATCTATTTCAAATCGCCCTCTAGTTCCAGCTACTTCACAATACTCGATAGGGTGAAGTCTGGACATATCATAACTCCCAGTTAAATGACCAACAGCCCCTGATGTAAATTCGATATTAACAGAAACCGTAGACCACGTATTCCTTTTAGGCGCCTTCGTCATAAAGGATTGAACACGCCGTATATCACCAGCAAAATACCGCATAACATCAATGGAATGTGGATGTAGTGCTCGCATGTGAAACCATTCGGTCATGTCTTTTGGATTTTGAATGGTTAATTTCATATTTAGGAATAATAAAGATCCTAAACTGCCTTTTTCTATTAATTCCTTTCCTTTACTTGCTGCAGGTACAAATCTATGGTTTAAGTTACACACGAATCGTACTTTTTGTTGTGCTGCAAATTGTACCATTTCGCGAGCTTCCATTATGTTGTTGGATATTGGCTTTTCCACTAATACATCTTTTCCTGCTTCCACCGCTGTCATAACCGGTAAATAATGATGGCTACCATTTTCTTCACCTGCAGTAGCAACACTTACAATATCTATTTCTTCTGCATCAAGCATTCTAGTTATTTCTTTATAACATGCAGCACCATACTTCTCTGCCATCTTTTGAGCACGTTCTTGAGCTAAATCACAAACCGCTACAAGCTTTGTGTCAGGATGAAGATGATAATATTGGCAGTGAAGCTTACCTATTTTGTTAACCCCTACGACAGCAACCTTTAACATCTTGCCCCACCTTTCATCATTATTCCATAAAGTGAGTCTTCCATCAGTGGGGATTTTTGACCCCACTGATGGTTAGTGAAACTTATCAGGGTGTTAACGTCCGTTATCCTCACTTAGCTTCTTTGATTTACCCGAAACTTAAAGTGGGGGTTTTACGGACGATTAGCACCGTGATAAAGTACCTTGTTTTTAAGCTTCACCTCCAACTAATTGATTAGTTATATAGTATAGGAACTTTTAGATGCAATCATAGTCAATTACGCCAACTTTCACAAACAGCTTAAAGATGAAAGAAATTATATAGACCTTTGTAAATTTTTATAGCACATAATTCCGTTTACGTGGTTAAAAGATTTGTCAATAAATACATTAATTTTATCCCTACCATTTTTCATCCATCAAACATGCTTTTTATTGTTCATTCACGCCATTTTATTATAAAAAAAAGAGCCTTTAAAAAACAAAGGCTCAAACAGCATACTGAATAATGAAATGAATCAAAAACAAGCAAGCTATCACATAAAGTGTAAAGGATACTTTTCTTGCATTGCCAGTACTCAATTTCAAAATTACATAAAGTATAAATCCAATCGCAATTCCATCCGCTATACTATACGTGAAAGGTATCATCACGATAATAAAGATCGCTGGGAAAGACTCACTTAAATCACGTAACTCCAATTTCTTTATATCTTGGATCATGAGCCCACCGATAATCATTAACACCGGTGCAATCGCATTGGACGGAATCATTTGGATATATGGAATGAAAAACGTAACCATTAAAAACAAGAAACCTGTAGTAATCGTGGTTAAGCCTGTACGTCCACCTGCAGTAATTGCTGCTGTTGTTTCAGCAGTTGATACTGTCGGGCTTGAACCAAATAGACCAGATAACATAACAGAGATCCCATTTGCTTGAAAAGCTTTTTTAAACTTTTCCGGGCGATTTGTTGCCGCAACATGGTTATACGTTAATCCAACATTCTCAAACAACACAACCATAGTGATCGAAAACACCGCTACTAAAAAAGGAAATGAAGCCAAATTAGCAAATGATAAACCACCAAAGACCTCTCCATATCCTTGTAAAGAAAACGAATCATTTGTCTTAGACGGTAAAACTCCTAACAAAAATGCTATTCCAGTCCCGATTAAAATCGTCCACAAGAAGTTACCTTTTACATTACGAACAAATAATACAAGCGCAATGATAAACGTAACAATCGTTGCAAAGACAGCTGGGTCACTGAAATCACCTAAGGCAATAATCGATTGATCGCCTCTTTCAACCAGATGACCTTTCTCTAAACCGATCAACATAAGAAATAGACCAATTCCAATATTGATCGCTAATTTTAAAGATTCAGGAATGGCATTCTTGATCACAGTTGTTAAGGAAGAAAATGCAACCAACGTAAAAATAAGCCCAGACACCGCAGTAACACCCAATGCCTGTTGCCACGTCAACTCCATTGCCTGTACAAGCGTGTAAGTAAACATCGCATTAATGCCCATACCAGGAACGACCAGGATTGGTGCATTGGCCCAGATCCCCATTATCAGACAGCCTACAAATGAAGTAAGAATGGTTCCCAGTACCGCTCCTTCTAAAGGAACACCTGCTTCTGATAAGATCAAGGAATTCACGGCAATGATATAAGCAATGGTAAAAAATCCGATTAACCCTGCGGATAGTTCTTGTTTTACACTGGTCTCATGTTGTTTTAATTGAAAAATATCTTTTCTCAATGTAATTCCCTCTATTTAATTGTCCCTCTCCCAACCCGCTCCAATGAAAGAGCCAACTTTTATTGTATTAAATTTAGAGAACTTGTCAACTCTATAATGAGATGATTCTTTATTTAAAGTCCAAGTTCGCTTAACTATAGCAACATCATATTGCTTTATATCCAATCGTTCTCAAATTGATATTTGTATAATCTTATATTGAGATTTACAATAAAAGTAACATCATGAAAGCGAATTCATTAATGATAACTCTTTTTAAAGAGCCATGAGGAGGACTTAACATGAGCCAAATAGAAAGAAATGACAAAATGGAACATCTACTAGAAAAAAACAAATTTAATGAGGAAACATTATTCAATATGACAGACGAACAAATTGAATATTTTCACTGGCTCTATTTCGAGGAATCTGTATATGATTTGATGTAAAATTGGTAAATAATCTTTACACAGCTCTAGGGTGGGTTTATCCGGGAGCTGTTTTTTAGTGCCAAAAAATCCTTCTGAATTTTCTAGCACCATTCATCTCTTTCACATTCCCTTCGTCTTTACCAATTTTCTTTAAACGTTTGTTGCACAATATGGTCCTTAAAAGGAAAAAGCACTACCCTCTTCAAGGATAGCGCCCTATAACAGAATAACTGAGTAGCTCGAGTAATGAGGGCCACTATGGAAAATATTCATAGTGATCCCCAGTCTATCATGTAGTGTTCCTATTTTAATTTCCGATAATGTCCAATTATTTATTTTAGTGTATAGATCGTGTATCACTCAACAAGCTGATCCCCAATAAAACGCATCCTTTTAATTATCTTTCCTTCCTTATTTTTATCATAAACATTGTATTCTTTTTGCGGCTCAGCATCTGACCAAATGCTTGATGCAATGAGATCATGCTTATGGTGTTCCATCCGATCAGTATTCATGTAACTTTCATCAGGCTGCCAGTCTCTTGGCAAATCGTCACTTTCCCTGTAGAAGGACATATAAAAAATCCTGTTTTTTCCTTCTATTTCTTTCATTTCATCTTCAACTGGATGATTCTTCATGTATTTTTCAACTATTTCTTTCAAACCCTTTAAATCTTTTGGCGGATTCAGTATCATATAATGCTTTCTAAGCGTTACCACTTCTTCATCCTTTTTACCAACGACCTGTTCTGTATTGGCAATTTCGAAAATCTTTGTTTCCCCGCTTGTTCCCTCATTCTTTGTACATCCAATTAAGTATAACGGAATGAAGCAAATACCAATAATCAAAACTAGAATTTTAAAATTAACTTTAATTGTTCAAGTCCCCCTCGAATGGTATATCCATTTCCATTAAAGTAATAAAAGGCTTATATTCACCGTCATAATCCTCATGATGCTGTAAGACAAACCAGGCGCGAAATCCTGCTAAATTGACATACATCTTCTCCACATCTGGCTGATCTAAGCCAAAATGATCATATAAACGGACATGCATGACACCTTCAAAGTGATTGTTGTCTACAGAAAAATCTTTTACGGAAATGGTATTCCCCCACGTATCATTTACTGTAATTGTAAGTCCGCCTAATCTATCATCCCAACTGCTAAACGTCGGGTACGAAGCATTATCCTGTATATATTGATAAAATTTATTTGTATCCTTTGTACTTTTATCAAACTGAAGTGCTGCCAAATTGCCTCCATTTTTCTCTAACTCATCAACTAAAGCATTTTTTAGAAATTCAATATAGGCTTTTGTTGTCTCATGCTCCCTCGCTTTTTTCGTTAAAGTCTGATTGCGATAATCAGTACCATTGCCTTCCTCAAAATGATCAATCATATCTAAAATAACATCTTCCATTTCTCCCATAGAAAATAAGCTTGTTGACATTGTCTCGAACTCATCAAAGAGAATACCTGGGAAGTAAGATTCAAGTAATTGGAAATTAAACATCCAGCTAATGTCTCTTATCTCATCTCCTGTATAATCATTTGTTTTCATATCATTCGCAACATTTCCATTTTCATCGTAGCCTTCTGGTCTATCTGATTGATAAATTACTAATTCGGATAAATCAGAGTAGAATGGTCTCGAATCCTCATTATCAAATATTCCATCTCCATCACTATCTTTTCGGTCAGGAAAACTGGTTGGAAAGAAACCTTCAAAATGAAGAGTAACCCCAAAAATTTCTAACGTGAATGATTCGAATGGACCCATTTCTTGCCCATCGGTTAGCCCATCACCGTCACTATCTTTCTTTTTAGGGTCTGAGTAAATTATACCGTATGGTGTTTTCATGCCTTCAGTTTCATAGGTATCGTTTAAGCCATCCCCATCTGAATCTTTTAGATCTGTCACTTCTCCACTTGAATCATCGCTACTAGCAACTATATTCTTTTCTCTGCTTAAGTAGTCTATTTCCTTACCCCAAAGCTCCAACCATTTTTTCTTATCAACAACCATATATTCACTAAGGTGAGTCGTTTCCACATTTATGGTATTCTTACTTGTATCTAACTCAGCGTTAAGGCTTTCAAACATTTCTTTCTCCTCATTATACCAAACGACGGCTAGATCATCTTCCAACGTGTCTCCTAGCTTTGATTCATCATAAGTAAATGTAATGCTTGCTTTCTCAAATTCTGATTGCGTATTGATCCTAATAGGAGAACCAATAATACCGTGTAAATTAGTTGTTTTCATATTGCCTTTGTTTGTGCTAATTCTAGTCGTTTTATTTATATTATCCTTTGCACTAAAACTAATTTCTACACTTGTAATTTCTGATTTTCCAGATGGTTTCAATGATTGACGAATAGTTTGTTGATGGAGTTCTTGTGAATCCATAGTCTCGTCATTATCACTGTCTACAGCATTCGGGTTTGTCTTTAAAACATGTTCATCTCCATCACTTAATCCATCGCTATCTGTATCATTCTTATTAGGTAATGAATCAAACTGTTGAACTTCAAAACTGTCAGTTAAACCATCTTGGTCTGAATCTTTCTTCATCAAATTTGTTTGATAAGCCTGCTCATCTTTATTTTTGAGGCCGTCTTCATCGCTATCTTCATCAGCATCACTTATGCCATTATCATCTGTATCATATTTTATAGGGGAAATAGTGGACTTCATCTCATATTCAATTTTGTCCTTTAATCCATCACCATCTGTATCCTTTTCAAATGGATTCATTCCCTCTAGAAATTCTATTCCATCGGTTATCGTGTCACCATCCGTGTCAGAAGTAGATTCAAAGAATTCTGTGTTAAATTGATAGCCTGCTTTTTCAAGTCCGAATAATACTTGTTTATATACATTTTGATAGGATTTTGCTGCAGGGATAGCCAGATCTTTTTCTAGAAATTCATTAGCTTTTTCATGCATTTTTACAGCGTTATTCAAATGAGCTTTTATTTTATTTCCTTTGTGATCCGTATTTTCAGAGATATCCTTTAGGATGCCGATAGCATTTTTATTGACAATTTTATCGGATAAATAAAAATTAAAGAGTATATCTGCAATTAATATTTCAGTTGGTTGATTAAAATCATTTTTTGATACATACCCCCATAGATATACTGTTAACTTATGTTTAATTTTCAAGAGTCGATCACTTTTTAGAACAACTCCTTTTATATACTCCTCTTGAACTGCCTCTTCATATTGCTTAATCAATTCTTCAAACCTATCAAGCTCATTAATATCATTCTGCTTAAAGTCGCTGGTTTTATCAAATTCCTTATCAAGTGCTTTAGAATCAAACTTAGCATTCGTATCTTTTATGACTTTTGCAAAGCGCTTTAATTCATTTATTGCAACCTTCTCATAGATTTTTCCATCTCTGGTATCCTCATAGAATTCATATTCACTTAACCACTGTTTTACATTTTTCTCACTAGAATTCTGATCATTACCCTTGGCAATCACTGCTTGCCAAGATCCACCGAAAATCATTGTAAAGATCAATAAAAAACTCAACATCATTTTCACTTTATTTTTCATCACGAAAATCTCCCCTATGAAAATATTAATTTAACCTAAATAAGATATCGTGGTTCCCCTCCAAAGAAGTATTGTCAGAATCCTTTAGACAATGTCATTAAATCATCTCCTTTACGAGTGTTACTTTTCTAATAGCAACTAGTTGGTACCTATAAAAGTATATAATGGAAATGTATTCCAATCAATACAAATACTGAATTTTCTAAAAATTAATCAATCAGAAAGCCACCTAATCCTTAGAGTGTGGCGAATTTTCTTTAAAAATTTTGTACAAGAAAATGATTATGGAATAAGGTTATCTACCATCGATTCGTTTTTTTTAGAATCTCTAAGCCCAATTCCAAACTGCTTTTTGCCATGACTTTTTCGATAGTTCCTTCCTTTAATTCATAAACTTAAAATATCGGTAACAATCTGTTTCCAATTCTTCACTTGTTCTGATAGCTAATGCTTTAATAATTGGGTACCGGTTTAAATTGCCCCTTGATCTTCATGAATCGGGCGAAATACAGTAATAGCGGAACTCTCATTACTAATAAAAAGTGCTACGTAAATAATGAAAGGTAATTACCTGATAATATTGATTAGGATGTGATATTCAATGTTGGGTTGTGCCTGATGTATGAAAGATGATAAACCAGATTTGGATTAAGTGTTAAGTTTGCAAAAGGCGTAGATTTCTCGAGCAGTGAGAGTAGGATTACTCAAATAAAGTTAAGTAATCGTAATACTAGGTGTTCCTAGGATTGTAACAGCTAGTGACCTATAAACAAAGAACCAAGGAACTGATGGTATAGTTGCTATATGTAGTGAGAGATGTGGGGAGAAAATAAAAAATACGATTACAAAGGAATTAACAACGTTCAAAGAGTTCAGCTAAATTAAGAGTTGCTAAAGAAAACAAACAGGTTAGATGGTCTAGTATGATGCTTTTAAAGTAATGAAGCATTTTTTTGGTTTTCAGTTAGCTTGCTCTTCAGCATGCCATCAATTAAATTTAGTAACGCTTAAGTGTTTCATGATAAGCATTTAACTGTGCTGAAAAATATCTTTACATTCATCTTTTCCCCCTTCTAATTCAAAAATCCTGCCTCAATAGTAAAATAAACGTTTTTGCTTTTTGCAGAAAAGCCCCGTTACTTTAAGTGATTTTTTTACAAATCTATATTATTCGTCTCGATGTGCACCGGTGTATTGGTCTCTATACATGAGCAAGCGTAAGTTACTATCGTTGGCGTTTATTTATTTCGCTTTGCCGAATGATCTCGTCAACAACGTGCTCGATTGATGCGTTGGCGTTGATTATAATTCCGTTTTTCGGAATGTCTTCTTTCGTTTGGTGCAATCGTACAATGAGTTCCCGTTCAGTTTTTTTTCCGCCAAACTCATTTTCCGGTCGCTCGTCAAGCCGCCGGTTCAATGTGTCAATGTCGACATCTAAGACAAACACGCCGTCAAATAGATCTAAGAACTTCGAAAAGTTCCTAGAACCACCGCAAAAAAATGTTACCGCCTCATCTTGGTTGGCGACCAAAGCTTTTACTTTATCTACATGCCAAATGTGGTTCTCGTGCGTGGCGCTATCCGTCGGTGTACCAGTTTCCGGATCGCCTTGATAAGCCAATTCACGGTCACCATGAATAGCATGGTAGCCGCGCCGCTGCAATTCGTTGCAGACCGTCGTTTTGCCAGTGCAGGAAACGCCTTCAATAAGATAATTCCTAATACCCATGGCTAGACCCTCCATTCAACTGGATAAGCATCGTAAGGTATGCCTATCAAAGTTTTTCCTTGAAGTGTAACATCTGCTGGTTCAAAAAATTCGACTGCTTCACATTCACTAGGATATATTACAAATTTCATATGTACCTCCAAAGTTTGAAATTCACTTACATTTCTTGTTCAACTTAACTGCCAGTTTAAATGAATTTTTTCACAAACTCATTTACATTTTAACATAAATATCCAATATCGGAGTTAGGAATAATGGATGATAAGAATCATCATCAGATAGTGTTGCACCCATTTCTATTAAATGTTTTGGTTTCTTCTAGTAAATAAGCATTTGATAACGTATCATAAGATATAAATGTGCCGTTACCCACAGCTGCACTTAACAATCCTTTTGACTCGCCATACTTTGAACGCTTTGGAAATGGTACTCAAATTTTAATCTAAATAGCCAGCCAGTTCTCATTGTGGAGGAAGCATAGTGCCAGGTAATAAAACTCCATTTACAATGTCCTGTTTTATTGCTTTGCAAATGACCTTTTCGCTTTATCAATCGATGGCTTCCGGCTCATGCGATAATACAAAAGAATTAACCGGCATAATATTCATCCTTTTAGTAGATTTGTATGATTGTGCTCTTTATAAAACAAGTATACTTTCTTTATAAAGCATCCGATATTCGCAAATCTATACATTAACGACCAAACCATCTGTTAAACCACTCCCTGTTGCCGAACCTTTTTATCTTTCACCAACAACGATATATATAATAAAATCGAAATCATCGCTGAAGCGGCACCTGCAATGTAAATGTAGCTGTAACCAAAACCAGATGCAATAAAACCAAAACCTATCGCACCAACACCCACACCTAAATCAAAGAAGGAAAAGAAAGTCGCATTCGCCATTCCTTTACGATTGTCAGGCGCCTGATTAACTGCCCACGCTTGAAGCGCTGGCTGTACTGTACCAAATCCTAATCCATACAATGCTGCAGCTAAATACAGAACAAAAGAATTTGGCAACCATGCTAATAAGACCATTGCGATCAAAATTGCACTTGTCCCTGGTAAAAACACCACTATGTGCCCTTTTTTATCATATAATTGCCCAGCAAACGTTCTCGTGATCATTAAGAAAATCGCAAAAACAACAAAATAAACCTCAATTCCTGCCACCCCTTCTTGCTCAGTATATAACGGTAGAAACGAAGCAATTCCGCCAAAACATGTCGTAATAAAAAATAGCAATAACGACGGTCGTAATGCCTTTCTCTCAAACACATCAAACTTTGGAACAACTACCTTTTTGGCTTCGGGATCAACAGGCTTATATGTAATCAGACTAGATAACAATAACGCTACTAATCCTAACGCTGAACAAATTAAAAACAATGTCGTAAACGATATATAACCATACAATGTAAGTCCTAGTGCGGGCCCGAAAGCAAGCGCAATATTACCAGAAAGACCAAAATAGCCCATTCCTTCCCCACGTCTACTCTTAGGAATCAAATCTGTTGCAATTGTACCAGTAGCCGTTGTTGAGAAACCCCAACCTAACCCTTGAACACAGCGCATAATAAATAAAAAGACAATGCTCGTAATAAACGCATAGGAACCAATCGAAATCACAAAAATGCCCAACCCTATCATATAGACAAATTGTCTTCCCTTAGATTCCAACGCATGCCCGGCAGTTGGTCGCAAAAGCAATGCTGAAAATGTAAAAATACCTGTAATAATTCCAATAAACTCATCACTTCCACCCAAGTGTTGGACAAACAACGGAATCGTTGGCAACGTCATCTGAAACCCTAAAAATATAAAAAAATTTGCCATACAAATCAGGGCAAAATCCTTCGTCCAAATTTTCTCTTTTTTCATTTGCAATTGACTCACATGCAGGACTCCTTTATTTCGATAATCGAAACATATTATAACGCAGGACACACTGATGATAAAAACAATATGCACATTAATAACGTATATCGACTTGTTTTTTTGTGAAAAATGGTACGGGGTATAGACATCTGAAGAGAGGGTCATGCGATATGTGGTGGTGGATAGTTGGCGGTTTGTTCTCGTTCATAACGTTTGTGTTATACTGCTGTCTAGTAGTAGCTGGCAGAGCTGATGAGCAAATGGAACAATATTTGAAGGGGAAGTAGCGTTTAGTGTGCTGCTTCCCTTTTTAACTGTTATAGCCGGAAAAGTTCCCAAACGAATTTTAATACTTCGCTCGCACCGTGCTTTCTTGTTTCATGATCTTTCCACCAATCCTCGTCAAAGACGTCATCACGGACCGGGACAGAGATGACTTCTATATTTTCACCTTGTAGTGTTTTTTGAAAGATCCATTTTGCCCGTGCGGAATGATATTTATTTGTCACAAGCATCAGGGTGTCGACGTTTAGCTGGCGCAACAGTGGTATGGAAAGTTCTGCTTCCTCTCTGGTACTAGTCACGTCTTTAAAGGAATAAATAGCGTCTGAAGGCACATCCAATTCAATCAAATGCTCTGTCATAATTTCCGATGTGTAGGTTTCCCAACCAACAAGTGCACCGGTGACTATAATGGTATCGCTCCATCCTTCATGATAAAGCTTTGCTGCTTCTGCCTCTCTATTCCCTTCTCCTCCACTTAATACTAAAATAGCGTCTGCTTTTTTCGGCTTTTGTTCTAACACTAAAAATTTATGTAAATTAATCAAAACAATAACGCAAATTAGCAATAAAAAAAGTGGCAATGAGAAGAACAACCATTTTTTCCAATCCATACCGCCACTCCCCGTCTGAATAATACACTTGCTATTCTACTCTACCATCAGAATAATTTTAATATCCTTTCTCATAATCTACAACATTCACATTTGGGGCACCAGCCTTTAGATAATGTCTTAAATTAGGAATGAAAATATCTCGAATAACACGCTCGGTATAGTGTTCTGTTGCTCCTGCTGTGTGCGGGGTTACAATGACATTATCCATGTTCCATAATGGACTGTCAGCCGGCAAGGGTTCCGTAGCAAACACATCGAGTCCAGCACCGGCAATTTCCTGATTTTCCAAAGCTTTAATGAGCTCATCTTCGTTAACAATCGGTCCTCTTCCAATGTTAATGAGAAAAGCACTATTTTTCATTTGACGGAACTCTTCTGCTCCAAACATGCCAGTTGTTTCTTCTGTCAAAGGAAGCGTGATCACAACATAGTCGCATTGAGGTAAAATATCAGCCAATTGATCAGGAGTATACATTTCATCAATATGTTCTGTCGGTTTCCCAGAATGACGTACACCTAAAGTTTTCATACCAAAGGCTTTTGCGATTTTGGCTGTTTCTTGACCAATGGCACCAACACCTATAATACCTATCGTTTTTTCATGAATTTCTAATTTTAGTCCTGCATTGTGCCACGTTTTTTCCTGTTGCTGGCGCACATATGTATGAATTTTCCGGGTTAATCCAAGCATATGGGCAAAAATCGTTTCGGAAATCGGATAAGCGTGTACACCGTTTGCACTTGTTAAAGTCACGTTTTTATGTTGTAACGTCTCAAGAGGAAGGCCATTAACTCCTGCACTCCAAGTTTGTATCCACTTTAAGTGATTGTTTTTCTCAAGCAAAGTTGGCGCAGCGGCCCTTTTCCAATGAAGTACTACTTCCGCCTCGGCAAGTTCATCCTCGATCTCATCAGTATTTTTATTGGCGATAACATTCCAGTCAGGTACTTCTTGTTTGATTTCACTTAACAGATTTTCTTCTAAGTTCAAGTTGATTACTAATGTCCTTTCAGCCATCAAATCCCTCCCTTGATTTATTTGTAGTTTACCACTTTTCTAAACATTACTGATAATTTTAGATTGTTAAAAATATTAATTTTCCTTAAAATCCAGCAGATGCAATAAGAAAAGCGCAGAGCGCCCGTTTAGAAACGTAGCGACTAGAGCGAGATGATGACTTATCGTAGGGAGATTCGTGAAGTCGCCTAGTTTTTGGGCGCCGGAGCTAGACATTCGCGCAAATTTTATACTTTCTTGTCTTATAAGAAAAACAGGAAAGCCCTTCCCCCTAATTTGAAATGAATATTATACTTCCTTTGATAGATAAAGTTATTGTTTTCCCTTATTGGTTTTGTCGTTTATCCTAATTTATTCAACAAATCTTCGCTCTTTCTTATTGGTTTTGTCGTTTATCCTAGTTTATTCTACAAATCTTCGCTCTTCCTTATTGGTTTTGTCGTTTATCCTAGTTTATTCTACAAATCTTCACTCTTCCTTATTGGTTTTGTCGTTTATCCTAGTTTATTCTACAAATCTTTGTTCACTCTTGATGAATTTATCTTTCACCTCCTTTTTTACATGATGAAGTTAAGTCGTCTAGTTTCCGAGCTAGACATCCGCGAAAATTTTCTTGTCTTATAAAAAAATCCACCTTTCCTCTTAAAGCAAGAAAAGGTGAATTAACTTACTACTTAATGATTGGAAACCGAAGATATCCGATTTGACCGATTTCCATAACGTTCTTCTTCAATTTGCTCTAATGTTTTACCACGGGTTTTTGGTGTTAGAGCAACACCAATTACCATATGGATCACTAAGAAACCGATCATAACAATTCCCGCAACCGTAAAGCTAAGTGTATCCATAATGATTGGTAAAACGAAGGACCAAATGGCAATTCCACTTCGCACAATAAAGTACATAAACCCTTGTGCTGTGGCGCGATAACGCGTAATAAATAGTTCACTCGTCCACAATGCATAAAAGGCTTGTGCTCCAATACCTGCTGCTGATCCCCATAATACTACGAATAGGATTAAAGAAACCCAATTCATTGGTACAAAAGTTAAAATCAACCATGCTACAATACCCATAGCAGCACCTAAGCCAAATAAGAATCGTTGACTCATCTTATCAGCCATTTTCATGAAACCAAAGAATGTAGTCAACACTGTAAACATCCATAAAAAGGCTTGCATCAAGTTAGCTTGTCCATTCGTTAAACCGCCTACATTTTCATAAATATATGGCATGAAATATCCCATTGCTCCAGCCGTTAAGTTCCAGAACAAGTAGATTCCAATTAATAGAAAAATAGCTTGTCGATTAACTTTTAGCGAAAATAAATCTTTCAACGAACTCTGTAATAACTTTTGATCTTTGCTTTCTAGTTTTTTCTTTTCATTATCATCAGACCAAATCTTAGACTCTGGTAATCCACGTCTTAAATACCAAGTAATGAAAGCCACAATAAATAAGTGGAAGAAGATAAGACGTGAGCCCAATAACCCTAATGGTTCTGCGAGAACCGCTAAGAAAAAGGTAATCATTGGACCAATCGACCAAGCTAATTGCGCTGCTCCTACGCGTGCTGCTCTTTGTTTAGATGGTGCTTCTTCTGCGATATATGTCCAAGACACCGGTACAGCTACACCAACTGCTACACCTGTAATAATAGTACCGATCAATAACATTGGGAAACTGACTGAAAGCATAATGAGTAATATACCGAACATATATACAAGCAAATCATAGTTAAATACAATTTTCCTACCAAATTTGTCTGTAATATAGCCTCCTAATAATGCACCAATAGCTGCACCAAGCGCATTTGCACTTAAAGCACTCAACAAGCCAACACCAACACTGTCAATTCCCAAATAGGTTTGCCAAAGTGTAAGGCTACTGGCAGCTGCGATAATCGCACCAGCCTCAATATAATTTGCCATCGCTATCGCAACAGTAGCCTTCCACCCTGTTGTCACTTTTTGCTTCTTCATGAATCATTCCTCCATTTTAGAAATTATTTATGAATCCGTTTACAAAAAGTTTTTTATCTCGCTATAAAAATGGAAATGTTACGACTAAAATAGTACAAAAATACAAAAAAGTCAATACAAATAAAAACAAAACAAACAAATGAGGTTTTATTTGTTTTGAAAAAGATTATAATTATAGCCCACATAGTATTTAGAATGTGGGCTATAGCACTTATCATTTTAAATATCCATTAATCTACTAGACACTAACTAATGACTGCTATTCTATACTAGATCACACGCTTCTGCAGGCATCCAATGTTCATCTTGACCATGCCATTTCACGTTACAACCGAGCGGATTAGTTAATGGTGTTGTAATTTCCTTACCAGCCAAATGTTCAGAAAGCGCATTTTCCAAATCATTTACTGTTGCTTTTTCAGACTCACGTGGATTGTCAAGGCCACGACCAGTATAAACTAACTCACGATTTTGATCGAATACGTAAAAGTGTGGTGTACGCAAAGCACCATATGCCTTGGCCACATCTTGTGACTCATCATGTAAATACACCCACGGATATTTCTGCTCTTTCATTTGTTCCACCATTACTTCAAATGAATCGTCCGGTTTTGTATTTACACTATTAGAATTGATCCCAACAAACTTTACACCTTGATCCGCAAATTTTTCAGCTGTCGCCCGTGTCACTTCATTCGATCCAACAACAAACGGGCAATGATTGCACGTAAAGAAAACCACCAAAACATTTGCATCATCAAAATCCGATAAGCGATACGTCTTACCATCTGTAGCAGGAAGCTTAAAATCTGGTGCCTTTTGTCCTAATCCCAACGTGAAAGCCATAAAAAAACTCCTCCCTTTAATACACTATTCGTGAAAACGATATCAAAAAGAAGAGGTAGATTCAAAGATAATGCTTAGCTATCGTGAAAAAGAAAAATTATGTAGACTCACCAAAGTATCATTGCATAACCGTATTCGAAGGAATAAAAGAAAGGTAATAACCATCATGGTCATTACCTTTCTTAACCTATTTAACAGATCCGCTCACTAATCCTTCCACTAAATGTTTCTGCAGCAGAACAAAGATAATAATTACTGGCGTGACGGAAATAGTGGCAAATGCCATTAAGTTATTCCATTCGATCCCATACCGCCCGACCGCATTAAAAATACCTGCTGTAAGTGGCCATAATTCTTGATCCCTATTAAACGTAATACTAAAAATTAAATCTCCCCAAGCGAAAAAGAAAGAAATTGCTCCACATACCATTATACTTGGTAGTGAGATCGGGATTATTACTTGCAGGAATGCTCTTAAACGACTACAACCATCGATATTAGCTGCTTCTTCTAACTCTTTTGGTATACCGATAAAGAAGGTTCTCAACAGTAAGACAGAAAAAGGTACTCCAAGTGTAGCAGTTGCCAGTACGGGTGCGACGTACGTATTCAATAATCCTAAATTATTAAACACGATGAATAATGGAGTTAATACAACCGTTGCAGGTAACATTTGAGTGACAAGAAAAATAAGCATCATGGATGAAACTCCCTTAATTTTAAATCTTGCCAAACCGTACGCTGAGGGAACTGCTAATAACAGAACAACTAAGGTTGCCAGACTCGCAATAATGACACTATTAAGAAAATATTGTCCAACATTCCCTTGCATAATCGCTATAAAACTATCGATTTGAAAGTTTTGTGGGAATAATGTTGGTGGCGACTGAAATATTTCAGTTTGTGTTTTAAAAGCAGTAATGACCATCCAGTACACTGGAAAGAGAAACAAGGCAACAATTAAAATACCTATAATACTAAATATCCAATTTTTCCTTTCACTCATTTAAATCGCCTCATCTTTCTTGATCATCCGCAAATAAACTAAACTAATCACGAATAATATCATAAATAATACATTAGCGACGGCTGCACCTAAACTAAAATCAAAATCACTAAAAGAATATCTAAAGGCCAATGTCGAGAGTACCTCTGTTGAATTAATTGGACCTCCTCCAGTCATTACATAGACAACATCAAAAACCTTAAATGTATAAATAAAGCCTAGCATTAATACAACCATGATTACTGGCTTTAATAATGGTAATGTAATATGAACAAGCTTCTGCCACCAATTCGCTCCATCCAAGCTGGCACTTTCATATACATCCTGTGGTAGACTACTTAATCCAGTTGATAATAATAACATGTTAAATGGAATACCGACCCAGATATTAGCTATGATCACACTCCACAATGCTATATCAGGACTAGATAACCAGCCAATTGGTTCGTCGATAAATTGAAATGTAAGTAACATCTGATTCAGTATCCCTTCGCTGGAGCCCATCATAAATTTAAACAAGAGAGCCGTAACCGTCATCGGAATTAGCCAGCTTATCATCATAATACCTCTGAGAAAACCAGCTATTTTAAATTTCATACTAAAAAAAGATGCAAGACAAAAACCTATAATTACTTGAAAAAATACACTACCTACCGTGTAGATCAATGTATTTTTAATCGATATTCCAAACACTTTTTCTTCTGCAACCGTTCGATAGTTGTCAAAACCTACAAATTGTCTGTCACCTGAAGCTAAGTTACTTAAATCAACATTTTGAAAGCTAAGAATAATATTATAAAGTAACGGATAGCCAATCAATAGCAACATAAATATCACAGCAGGAAGCACAAACAAATAGCCTCCCGCTTGCTTACTAAGTTTCTTCCACACTTGGAGCACCTCATTCCTTTCTCCTAAATCATTTTCATCATGACTTATTTTTGTATAGGTAATGTAGCATCATCTTTCAAAAATAATGGAATCGTATCAAGCGATGCATCACATTCTATATGTTGACCCCCATCGAATACTTCACCTGTGTGTGCATTTGTCCAGGATGCACCATTTGGTAAATAAACACTTCTAGTTCGCTGTCCTTCATGAAGAACCGGTGCCACAAGTAAGTCTGGCCCAAACATATATGCATCTTCTATGTTCCAGGCTTGGCGATCATTATAAAAATCGTAAAATAGTGGTCTCATCACTGGTGTTCCTTTTTCATGTGCCTCTTTCATCAATTCTTTGATATAAGGTCTAAGCCGTTCTCTCATTAACATATATTTCTTAAAAATGTGGTAGGCTTCCTCTCCATAACTCCACACTTCATTATCTGCACCACTTGGGCACAGACCACCACCACTTGATCCGAGAGGCTCAGAATGAGGTTCCCTATCTCCATGGAGTCGGAATACTGGACAAAATGCACCATATTGAAACCATCTAATCATACATTCTCTAAAATCAGGATCCTCTGTATACGCCCCCTGAAATCCACCAATGTCAGTAGTCCACCACGGGATGCCAGCTAACCCCATATTTAATCCCGTGTTAAATTGGTTCCTTAATGATTCAAAACTGGAATCAATATCGCCTGACCACACTAAAGCACCGTAACGCTGACTACCTGCCCAAGCACAACGTACAAGATTTACGATATTTTCTTGCCCTTCCTCTGCCATTCCATCATAAAATGCTTTTGAAAACATCATCGGATAGATGTTGCCAACCTGTGCATTAGGACCAATATGGTAACGATAATTCTCAAAGTCATACACGTTATACTCCGGTTCTGCCTCATCTAACCAAAATATCTTAATCCCTTTGTCATAATAATTTTTCTTTGCCTTTTCCCAAACAAAATCTCTAGCACCAGGATGAGTGGTATCAAAATAAACAGTGTTTCCTAAGAAATCATGAGTAATCCGAATACCTTTCTCCGTTCTCGTCAAATAACCTTTCTGCAACATTTCCTGATAGTTTTCACTTTTTTTATCAACCGTTGGCCAGATCGAAACCATTAACTCAATACCCATTTCCTTTAACTCTCGGACCATTTCTTCCGGATCTGGCCAATAATCGGCATCAAACTTCCAATCACCTTGTGTCGGCCAGTGGAAATAATCGATGACAATCACATCAATCGGTAAATTTCTTCTTTTATACTCACGAGCAACTTCCAATAACTCCTCTTGTGTTTGATAACGGAGTTTACATTGCCAGAAGCCGAGACCATAGTCAGGCATCATTGGAACGGTACCGGTTGCTCTTGCATAAGCTTCCTCAATTTCTGCGGGTGAGTCGCCTGCAGTAATCCAAAAATCAAGTTGTTTAGTGGAATTAGCCACCCATTCCGTGACATTTTTGCCAAAGATAACCTGACCAATTGCAGGATTATTCCAGAGGAAACCATACCCTAAACTGGAAAGGGCAAAAGGTACACTTGCTTGTGAATTACGGTGCGCCAACTCTAATGTACAGTTTTTTAAATCTAAAAATGGTTGCTGATATTGCCCCATGCCATAGAGTTTTTCATTTGGATCTGATTCAAATCTTTGTGTTAGCTGAAAATCCCCACCAAGATTAGCTTTAAATTCTCTGGCATCTATTTTCAATGCACTTGTAAATTCTTTTAAATTTTTACGATTCCGTACATATTCTTGTAGCAAAATCTCACCTTTTTGATTATAAAAGGTCGTTTTACCGGCCCCTCCAGCAGAAATCACTGCACGAATTTTGCCGTTTTCTATTATGGCCCGATCGTCTTCTACTGTAATATTTGTTTTTGTATCTGACTGTGGCAATAACGCCCAATCTTCTTCTGTCATAGAAGCTAAATAGGTAGATCGGACTCTTAAACTATCTTGTCCCCATGGTTCAACCCATAATTTCTCACCATCAAATTCTCGTATAAGTCGATTTCCTTCTACTGTAAATACACTGTCCATCACTTCTCACCACTCCTGTTTCTTATGTTTAGAAGGCAGTTAATCTAACTGCCTCCTGTTTATCACTCTGATGCTTCAATTTCAGCTATATTATCAGCTGCTTCACTTAGCGCGTCCTCTACCGGCTGTTCATCGGTTAAGATTTTTTGAATTGCTAGCTGAATTTCCTCTGAGACACTTGGCCATTTAGGTGAAGGACCACGAGGTTCAGCCACTTCCATAATTGGAATAAATTCCTTCACAAGCTCTTCATTCTTCCAATAGTCTGCCTCATTTAAGACGTCTGATCTGGTTGGATAATATCCCGTTTCTTTTGCAAACCGCTCATTTTGTTCAGGCTCAAACAGCCATGATATAAAATCCCAAGCCGCTTCTTTATTGCCGGACTCTGTAATCGAGATATTATCCCCACCGGTAACAGAAGCAAATTCTTTATCTTTTGGTATATATGTAATACCAAAATCCAGATTTTCATTTTCTGTGAGTTGGTCAATCATCCATGGACCATTGATCATCATTGCTAATTTTTCTTCGATAAACATACGTGTCAGGTCATCCTGGGTTGCCGTTAGAATGTCCTGGCTCATATAGCCTTGATCAAACATGTTCTTTAAGAAATTAAAGGCTTCTGCCGCTTCTGGAGAATCCAATTCTTTGTAGGAGCCTCCTGCCGAATAGATGAAAGGATAGAATTGAAAGGTTGCTTCTTCCGATCTAACAGCAGATAAACCAAATCCTTTAACCTCGTCGGTAGTTAAAGCATCTGCCGTCTTTTCTAATTCCTCCCATGTCGTTGGAGGCTCTTCAATTCCAGCATCTGCTAACATCTTTTTATTGTAGAATAAACCTAAAGAGTTTGTTGTGAGAGGAAGCCCATATTGTTTCCCTTTGTAGAAAGTAGAATTGTAGGGTCCTTCTAAAAATTGATCCGCTTTTCCCCATTCTTCTACATTATCTGTGATATCAGCTAAAATCCCCATCGATGCCATGGAAGCATTGTTGACTGTATCCGCAATTACAATGTCAGGCAACGTATCACCTGCTGTTCCCACAGATAATTGTCTATTCATTTCATCAAATGGTACATATTCAGCTTTTACCTCTACTTCATCTTGCGACTCATTATAATCTGCTAAAATTTCGTTTAACGCTTCTTCAGATCCAGTATAATAATGCCATAATAAGATTTCTTGTTTTTCACTAGTCTCTTCCTGCTGCGTATTCTCTTCGCCATTTCCACATGCTGTTAACACAATTAACAAAAACATCGTTAAAGCAACAATTATTTTATTCTTCATTATTTACACCCCTTTTAATTGATTGCGCTTCCAACAAAGACATTACGATTTTCACGAATTTGCCATTAACATCCCTCCTTTCAATATGATGCACGTTCATCATTTTTGTGATGAAAAATTAACGATTTCTTAAGGAGAATTCGTTCCAATAAATGATGTACGCACCTCACATTAAGCAACCAAATATTATTTCAAATAATATTTGGCATTACCTTTTGTGACAATTTCAAGCTTCACAATGTTATCTTCCTTATCAGGATATTTCTCCAACATCAAATAATTAAATGCTAATCGTATTGCTAAACTTCCCTGATACAAAGGATCCTGACAAATGGTAGCTGTCACAATATCATTCTGTAATTGATGATATATTGTTTCACTCATATCATGACCGATCAGAACAGGTCTATTTGTCTCAATATCTTTTAAAATTGTTGCAACTTCTGCTAAAGCACCACATGCAACATAGATTCCATCCACATCCATTATGTTTTCTTTTAATTTTTGTAATGATTCATCCATATGTTGATTATCCAATTTGAGCATTTTGACAAAGTCAACTTGTTTGTTTTCAAGAGCAAAAGCTTCGAAGCCTCGTCGTTTTTGTTTCATCTGAAAGGTGTCAGCTTCATCAGTAATAATCGCGAATTTTTTGGATGGTCCGGTCAGCTTAACAGATAATTCGCCAGCTAATCTTCCTGCATCATAATAGTCTGCACCAACATACGAAATTCGCTTACTTGATGGTGAATCATTGTTAAATGTAAAAATCGGAAAATCATTTTTAATTCCTGATTCAATGATACTAGCAAGCGGGACACCATCTCTCGGGCAAATAACAAGACCGTCATATTTTTGAGACTTTATAATGTTATCAACAACTTCCATTTGTTTATCAATAGTATGAGGTGTTTTTAAAATGTCTACATGAAACCCATAGTCTTTAATATCTTCTAGTGTTGTGATAATACCTTCTTCTATTTCCTCCCAAAAGTATTTTGGATACTCAGGAAAAACACAAGCCACTTGAATCGATTTCTTTTTCGCCAAAAAACTTGCCGACTTATTTGGCCTATAATTAAGTTCTTTCGCTTTCTCCAATACTTTCTTTACTGTTTTTGGACTAACACCACCTCTATTATGTAAAACTCTATCAACGGTAGCTGTTGACATATTTAGTTGTTCTGCAATAGTCTTTGCCGTTACCTTCATTTCTCTCACCAATTTCCTTCATCTGCAATATTATTTAAAAATGATGAACGTTCATCATTTTTGTTTAAAAACGTTTTCACATAACTTGTTTTTTAGTCTAAGCATTAAACTATGTTTTGTCAATACTTTTTGTTACACGTTGGTATTTTTTATATTTTACTTAATAAGCCATTAAAAGCATTGCATTTAGCACAAAACACAAATAAACCAACCAAAACAAAAACATATAAACATTATTTTTTGACTTTCTTTTTATTCGTTAGTATAATCGGAGTCGAATTATGTATATTTACCACGAAATGTAAGGGCTTTAACAACAAAGAAACTAGACTCTTGGGGGTAAAACGATGAAAAGAACAATTTTATGGTCTCTGATAAGTGTCTGTATCATTATTTTTGTAACCGGATGCAATCAACAGACACATGCAGATGAACGTGTTATCTTACGATTTGCTTATGCCAGTAATGCTCAGCCAGTGAAAGATGCCATGGCAAAGTTCGGAGAATTAGTAGAAGAAAAGACAAATGGACAAGTAAGTGTGAAATATTTCCCTGATGGACAAATCGGTGGTGAACGTGAACTAATTGAATTAACACAAACAGGTGCAATTGATATTACAAAAGTAAGCGGTTCAGCACTCGAAAGTTTCTCCAATAATTATTCCATTTTCGGTATCCCTTATCTCTTTGATAATATTGATCATTTTTTCCGTGTGATGGACAATGAGGAAATCATGCAGCCAATCTATCAATCTACCAAAGATTTAGGATTTGTTGGTCTCACCTATTATAACTCTGGACAACGAAGTTTCTATTTAACAGACGGACCTGTACAAACACCAGAAGATATTAAAGGGAAGAAGATTCGTGTAATGGAAAGTGAAACCGCTATCCAAATGATCGAATTATTAGGTGGAACAGCAGTACCACTTGGAAGTGATGAAGTATATACATCCTTACAACAAGGAATTATTGATGGTGCAGAAAATAATGAATTTGCCCTTGTAACAGCTGGACATGGTGATGTAGCTTCCTATTATTCTTATGATGAACATACACGAGTACCGGATATCGTCGTTATGAATAATGATACGTTAAAACAACTAAGTGAAGACCAACGACAAGCTGTACAAGAAGCAGCGAAAGAATCTACTGAATATGAAAAAGAAGTTTGGAAAGAAGCAGTAGAAGCAGAAAAAAAAGAGGCTGTTGAAGAATACGGTGTTAAATTCAACGAAGATGTAAATAAAAAGGCATTTTTAGAGAAAGTACAGCCTATTCATGAAAAATTTAAACAAGATGATGAATTAGGTGATCTTTACAATAAGATTCAAGATGAAAGAAATAATAGAGAGGAGTAAGGATATGAACAAAACTTTTCGTAAATATATTGACCGTTCAATGGAAATCATTACTTGTTCACTTTTAATGGTCATGGTTATTGTGACAAGTTGGCAAGTGATCAGTCGATATATATTAAATAATCCAAGCTCATTAACAGGTGAATTTCTTCGATTCAGTTTAATCTGGTTCTCATTATTAGCAGGTGCCTACGTTGTCGGCAAGAAAAGTCATATCGCTATAACCTTTCTAAGTAACCGAATCAAAAGTGAACAGAAAAAAAGAGGATTTGAAGTGATTGTACAAGCGAGCTTTGCCCTCCTTGCTACCATTATGGTCATGGGAGGTGCCAAGGCAGTATCACTGACAATGGCACAAATTTCACCATCACTCAACTTACCGATGGGTTATGTTTATTTATCCCTTCCTGTTGCAGGAGTAGTCATCTTTTTATATTGTTTGCTTAACGTATTGGATCTACTCAGTTCAAAGTCATTACATGCACAAGAAAATTCTTAAGAAGTAGGTGACATTCATATGGTTGCAGAAGCTAGTATCATGTTAGTTCTTGTTTTCGCTATATTACTTGCAGTCGGAATTCCGATTGTAATATGTATCGCCGTGGCATCATTAGCAACTGTTCTTTTGATGCTACCACTGGATATTGCCGTCTTTACTGCTGGACAGAAAATGGTGGCAAGTCTCAATAGCTTTTCATTAATTGCCGTCCCCTTCTTTATTCTATCAGGCATTATTATGAATAACGGTGGGATCGCTCATAAATTAGTAGAATTTGCGAAATTATTAGTCGGTAGAGTACCTGGATCTCTAGCACATACAAATGTAGTAGGAAACGCCTTATTTGGTTCGATTTCAAGTTCTGCCATTGCAGCTTCGACCGCAATTGGCGGGGTTATGGTCCCATTACAGAAAGAAGAAGGCTATGATAGGAGATTTGCAGCAGCTGTCAATATCGCTTCTGCTCCATCAGGTATGGTGATCCCACCAAGTACAGCGTTTATTATCTTTTCTTTGATTAGTGGCGGAACATCCATCGCAGCCTTGTTTGTCGGTGGGTACTTAATTGGCATTCTATGGGCGATAACAATTATGACCGTTGCATTTATTATTGCTAGAAAACGAAATTACCCAATTATGCAAAAGTCTGAAATCGCAAACATCAACAAAAAGAAAATCATTTTAGATGCAGTTCCTAGTATTCTCTTAATCTTCATCATTATTGGTGGAATTTTAACGGGGGTATTCACTGCAATTGAAGCATCTGCGGTATGTGTGGTTTATGCTTTATTTCTAGCACTTGTGTATTATCGAACGCTTACCATTAAGCAATTACCGGAAGTATTAATCAAAGCGGTTGAAATGTCTGGTATTGTCATGTTGCTTATCGCAGCATCTTCCTTGATGTCATTTGCGATGGCCTTTACCGGTATTCCAGATGCATTGAGCCAATTCATTCTAGGTTTATCATCTAATCCTTTAATTATCTTATTATTAATAAACATTTTCCTATTGATTATAGGAATGTTCATGGATATTGCCCCAGCGATTCTAATATTTACACCCATTTTCTTGCCTATCGCTGAAGGCATTGGAATCGATCCAGTACACTTTGGCATATTCTTTATTTTAAACTTGTGTGTCGGTACTATTACGCCACCTGTTGGAACTGGGTTATTTGTCGGATCCATGGTTGGAAAAGAAAAAGTCGAAAACTTGATCAAACCATTAATGCCCTTCTACGTTGCCATGTTTGTATTATTGATGGTTGTGACCTACATACCAGAAATAAGTTTATTTCTCCCGCATTTGTTAGGGCTGTGATGTCAGAGAGGTTGGCAGGTTTTCTGTCAGCCTTTTTTGATTTGGTAAAGTTTATTTCATTCTAACATTTAAATCTTTCCCTCCTCGATTATTTAAGTTTCGGAACTAACTTCATTAGTAAAAAAGGTTAATATCAAATTGATTACCTTTACTTATTTATTCATCATATTAATTTCTTTTAAATAGAAAACTTGAAACGCCAATTATCAATCCAAATAACACTAAACAAAATCCAATTAAATCTGGTATATAATCAAAATAATTCAGGTAAAATCCAATTAAAACTAAAAGTATTGCAAGTAACGTGATTTCTGTACCAGTTTTATTTTCTATTATTGGACTCAAACATACAGACAATATAAAGACTAATATAATAACTCCTAGAAACACAAAAAATAGTGACATTAAATCGTCTCCTTTATTTTTAACTATACTCTCTTATAGCTTCCATCATTTAGTGTGTGTCTTCTAGTGGTACGCCATATCAGGCCGTAATTTACAAGATCAGCCCCTTTTTCTTTGCATCTGCATCTAAGCTTGCTCCTATTGCTACACCAATTCCAACTCCAAGCGGTAATCCCAGTCCAATATTATCAAATATAAGTAATCCAAAAACCGCACCTACCCCTGTGCCAATGGACATAAATATACTCAAATAATACCCACTTGTCACTATTTTGTGCTGTTTCATAAGATGCGAACTGATATGATTTATTTTTTGTTTATGATGTTTAAAATCATTTTCTACAAGTTGTTCTCTTTTATTTATTAGTTCTTTAATATGGTTCTCCAAATCAACGAAGCTTTGAGAACATTCTTTACAATCGGATGAAAAGGTACCCAACTTTTGAATGATACGATTACACTTTTCTAATTCAAGTTTCCTGGCAACTTGTTCATCAACACTACTTCCAAATTCTTCAATCATTGTCTTAAGTTTATCTACTCGTTGACTGTCCATAGCTTGACCTCCTATTGGCTCAATCGTCATTTTCAATTACCTAATCACGCCTAATATTCCAATATCATTTTAACATAATATTCCAACTTTTTAAGCCATGGAAAAAGGCGATCAGTTGATGATCGCCTTTTTGAACACTTGAATCTTAGATTGTAATAAAAAAACTAGTCAATTATTAAAGATCTATGTTTGACTTAACCATACATTATATCGTTAGTAAAGATCTATAGTTGCTCCAATTGTTGACGAGCGTATAAAATCCATATTTTGAAATCTCCCCAATTCCTTAGGTGTCCCGGAAACAACTACACCTGATATTCGAAGATCATCAACCTTCGGAAAGGACTTCGGATTTATTCCATCTGCTATTTCTTGAGCTGCACCCTGGTATTTCCCTTCCATACTTAATTGTTTAATGTTTTTCAGAAAATTATTGGCTGCCTGATTCAAATCGTCACCTCTTACTTGAAGCCTAATTTCTCACTAAAGATACGAAATTAGGCTTTTTACTCCTTTGCGTTGTCATGGATACATGCAGTAACCTTGGTAAAAATCGTTATATTACTGATTTGTATACGCCTTTTTCCTTCTAGGCACCACTTTTGAAAATTTGAACCGCTTCGGTTTTTTCGAAGTAGCATTTAAAAAAATTAACAAAATGATCAGTTCTGCAAAAAAGCCAATGGATTGCGCCAACGCTCCAATCGACCCGCCTCCACTTGGGAAAACGAAAATAAGGATAAACAATGCCGTCACTGCCGCTACCACATTACCAGTTTGTGAAAATGACATGACCTTTGTTTTATTTCTAATCATGAGTATTCCATTGGCAAAATCAATCCATGGAAAACAGAGCGTGAAAAGTACAAAAAAGCGTAATGCTAGAATACTATGATCAAGTAACTCTCCTGAAACTCCGATAATATGTTGAAAAATCCATACACCGACAGGAGAATAAGCAATAAGCATTAACATTAAGCTAGGTATCAAGCTCATGAGAACAGTAAAGCGGATAACAGATCGTTGGTCTTGGTGATAAAAATTGATAACAATTTGATGAATATAAGAAGCAATACTATTTAACAAATGTACAACAGATAAAGCAACAGCATAAGAAGCAATCGCAATTTCTGCTTTCGTACTCCAACCAAGAACCGCGTTTATCGTTGGTGTGACACTAACAGCAATTAAGGATGCCACCATTAAAGGACTATAAAAACGAAAGATCTGTGATTGCTGAACAACCCTATGTTTTTCCTTTCTTTGTGGTAATTTCCTTACAATCAGTCTTCCTTCCAGCACACTGACAAGTGCTTCAATGGCCATCCCAGATAAAAAGATATAGGCACCTATATACCCGTGGTTCACCCAATCGTTCTTAAGTAAGAGCCAGGCTAAAAAAGCCATAACGATGAGCCGTATGGCCATTCCAATTGTCAGCCATTTCGTTTTTAAATTAGATATTATCACACCTTGATATAAACAACGAATTCCTGAAAAAATCGTCACGAACATCAGTACGCGATAGGCATCTATCGTTGGTTCGAGCATTCGATCACTGACACCAAGCAATACCGAAAAAAACCCTTTACCTAAAGGAGAATATGCTAGGATTAGACTAAGTAAAAAAATAGCTGACAATACATAAAATGTAGCATTTTTCATTAATTTATAGGAGATCTTATCTCGTACTAATGTGGAACAAGTTTGCCGTAATATTACTGCGCAACGTTCCAATAAACCAAACAAACTCATTGCTACAGAGTAACTTGCAATGACAATAGCTGGTTCAGGAGCACGGGCCAGCGTACTGTTTATAATAACGTGCGAAATGGTCACTAAGCTTGCTGATACACCTAATGGAATAAAAAAATAAAGAAGAGTACGAAATGAAACTTGACCATCTTGTGAAATCGCTTCCGTTTTGTTCATTATGAAACACTTCCTAAAGTATGTTTATAGAACATAATAGATTAATTCATAAAATAATGCTAGTTATTAGAACCATTAAAAAAACACAATACTAAAAACCCCTTATAGAATTGTTTCCATAAGGGGTAATACCACTAATAAGAATTACTGTTCATACATAACAGAGTTGTTGTTGTCTTCTTGAGCTATTGTCTGTACAGCATTTTGTACTGTATTAGTTGGTTGCACCATATTTTGATTTTGGTTTTGGTTAACCATGTTTTGTATCGGCTGCATAAATTGTTGCATTCTCCCATTGTTGTTTAATGCATTATTTACGGTTTCAGGCAATCGCTGAAAAGTTCCGTTTTGAACTCCTTTAGTAATACCATAAATGGCTGCACCAGCTGCACCTGCCGCTAATAACCTGTTCATTACGCCCATCATTATCATTCCTTTTCTTAAAATTTAGGAACAATCATAGCTTTTAAAAAAACACAGATTTTTATACAATAAATCCATTTCCAAATAACAGTTAAGAATTTTTCAATACGGTGGGAATAAAGAATTAAATGTTACAAATAATAATGTTGTATGTAACAGAATTGAAAAAGAAAAGACTTACTCCATTTGTTATAATAAAAGTCACAAACAAAACCCAGTCCAAAGGTGTAAATTCCGTCTCCATTTTATACGATCCAGTCCATGGATATAACAATCCGTTACATTTTATAAGCTATAATACCTACCTAAATCATCCGAAGTACTAGTCAAAAGATCTATCCGCATATATAATATAGGATAAAAGACCTTTAGTATAGGTGTTTTATAACAGTTCCAGCTAACACTCTTTCGTATTTCCATATTATATAAGTAAACCGGAATATAAATTAAGGGATGGTAACGGATTCAGAACAGTAAAGATATTTTATGATCATTTGTAATAATTTGCTTTTTTCTTCATTTTTTTACAAAGTAAAAGAAGGGATTAACTATGGATGAATTGAATATAGGAGAACAATTAAAATCATTAAGAAAATCATTAAATTTGACTAGTCAGGAAGTTGCAAACCGAGTTGACATCTCTCAATCGTATATCAGTCGATTTGAAAATAATCGTGCCATTCCTGATGTTAATATGATGTCCAAAATTTTAAACGCACTTGGTACAGACATGGCAACCTTTTTTTCTCAAGTTGAACAAAGTAAAGAAATTCCCGATGATTTGGCTCAACTTATTGAGTTGAGTAAACAATTAACACCTGAAGAAAGAGTAAAATTAACAGAGTTTCTTAAAGTAATAAAAAGTAACTCATAAAAGTAACCATTCACTTGTGAGACGAATGGTTACTTCTTTTCTCTTAAGATGTTTCAGGTATATACTTATTTCGGTATTCTTTTGGTGTAGACCCAACCATTTTTTTAAATTGTACAGTAAAATAACTTTGGCTTTCAAACCCACATAAATGAGCAATTTCAACAAATAACAAATCTGAATGTTTGATAAGATGTTTCGCTTTTTTTATACGTTCTTCTAAAATATAGCTTTTAATATTTTTGTTTGTTTCGCGTTTAAACAAAGCTGATAAATAGTTTGGATGTCGACCACAATATTCTGCCAAATCCTCCAATGTAATGTTTTGAGCTAAATGTTCTTGTACATAATGAACAATTTCCAAGGATGTTTTACTCAATCCTTTGACTTTATTCTGCTTTATTTTCCTTATATAGACCAATAACACCTTTGTCACTAATTCAAAAAATATTTCTTTATCGATAGGTGTTGTTCGACTTTCCAACTCTTTTACAGTATTTTCCCTTAACAGGAACATTTCTTTAGGATTACAGCCTACCTCTATTGCTGAACTAGTTAAATTTGTTACTAAAACAATTAAATTATTTTTCAGACTTCTGCTTTTGGATGTTGCTAATGTATGAACAAAGCTCTCCCGATCATTTTTTAGAAGTTCTAATGAACGCATATCTCCATTTCTAAATAACCATAAAAATTCAGCTTCTGTCTCAAAACTATCATTCCTATTATCTGATAATAAATACTCATGTTTCACGTTATTACTTTCTGGTGAATACCCCAAATTAGAAATATCACTTTTCATTTAAGCAGTCCCTTCTATTTGATGTAAGATGAAATACAAATGTGAAGCTACTTAAATCGTTCTATTTGAGAAACTTTTTGATAATAATAGTGGTAACCTAAAAGATAATGCTCTACATCATCAATTCTCGTACGGAAGGAGTGATGTCGTATAAAAAAGCTACCATTTATTTTGCTTGGATTTTTCATATACATAGCTACTTCTGGAAAGAAATACCCATTTAATTGATACTCTGCCCGCTTATTTATTGTTTTCAAAATGGATTCTACTGGATATTTATCTAATAAATATTCCTTCCCTACTTCTCTAATCCGTTGAATCATTTGATCCGTTGCCATTAGTAACTCTAAAAATGCTGGACGGACTGTCTCACTGTTAAAAATAACATCTAATTTATATGTTGCATTTTTTAATCCAAACTCAAAAAATGTATCTTCTAATTGATACTTGGTTAATTCATTAGCACAATAGCTGAACCAATGGTCACTATTCTTCCAATATGTATTTTTAATAAAATAATTAACAGATAGAGATGCTGCTTCCAACCATTTATCATCATTCTCCCAACCATATAGTCGTAGTAATGAAAAAATGGCCTGACCATCATAATCTACCATTCTATGTATTTCTTTTATTCTTAAATCCTTGGCATTCAACACATGTGTAAAACGCCCATTACGATGTTGCATAGTAAGAATACCGTTTCCTAATGAGTTAGCTATTTGCAGATAAGAATCATCATGGAATATTTCTGTGTACTTCGTGATTGCAAGAATTGCTACACCAAGTGTTCCCAGTTTAATTTCATCCTCATTTTTCTCAATGACATATGACACTTTACCGTATTCAGGGTGTTTTCTAGTAACGATAGTTTGATTGATTAGATAATTTAATGCTCGTTTAATGGAAATTTCGAGCGTTGGATTTCTAGTTAAAGAAAAAGCTTCTATCATTGAATATAAGGTACCAGCATGGAGTAACATATTACCCAAACTAATACTTCGGTAAACATCACCAGAATACCCGTAGTTAAATTCTCCAGTAGCTTTAACTTGTTTTGCTAAGAATTCGGAAGCACTATCTATCATTTGATAAACCATTGCCTTGTCTACTTCCTCTACTATCCGTCTGCCATTATCCGATCCACCTGAATGTAATGGATAAACATTGTGTTTATCACAAAAATAACTTATTGTATCAAACAAGATGATCTCCTCGATACTTGATTCAAGAATTGGATATTTTAAATCTCTATAAGTATTTAGATAATAATTAATATTTTTCATGGAAAATGAACCGTTTTTTATAAATGCATTTGCGAGGAATTCTTGTTCTAAGAAGGCAAAGAAGAATTGTCTATCAAAAGATACTCCTTTGCGAAAGTAATTTTGCTTCGTGTTGTTATATTCTTTGAAGAATGCTTGTTTTGAGAGGGCACACATATTTATTGCTAGATCTATTTTGATCCACTTTGGTCTTATTCTATTTTTACTGATATATGATAAAGACTTTTTTTCTGCATTCCTCCATGATGTTTCTATAGAATTTCCAATACCTGTTGAAACCAAAGCTTGTGTATTACCATCAGAAACGGACAAAAATAGCACATATTTCATGTTTCGACCAAATACAGAAGTATTGCTTTTTGCTGCTTCTTCTGCGTGGGAGAAAAGTTTGTCTCTTGCATCGATTATGTGTGGAATGTATCTCTCTAAACTATTCAAAACAATACACCTTCTTCAATAGGCTATTCTACTTCAGCACGTTCTCATCCTGCGTTTGATAAGTTAACGTATACATTAAATTCTATTCTTTCTTTTTAAATCTATAAAGCGTAATTTAATACAATAAAACAGTAGGTATGTATAATTTTATGATAATTAGTCATATAATGTCAAAATATTAATACCTATATGTACTAACCATAAAAAATGTATTAGAGCATTTGCTTAAATAACTGATAACAACTGTACCTTTATCACTATCTCTCCCACCCATCTAGATTAATCTAAATTTCCCAAGTATATTTCACCTCATTCCCTTGATTTATTTTATCCCATACCTAAATATTAAAGGGATAATCATTTAGTTAGTTTTATTTTTTTAACATTTTTTTTAATATTTTAATATAAATTGAAATTTCTACTTTTAGTATGTTTATTTCTACAAAAAATCGAGTATATTTTAAACAAATAAAACTTTTTTAGTACTTTTATATTATAGTTTCGACACTTCAAATACGAATTTGGTTTTGAGTTGGGTGCAATCTAATTAAAAAGTAGTTTAATACTTTATCTTTCAATTTACAGAATATGAATTAACACAGGGGGACTTAACATGAGTATGAATCTTCTTACAAACGAAAATTTAGTCGAACTATATTATGCTGCTAAAGAACAAAAAGTTAACGAAGAATTTATTAGATTATTAGAAATGGAAATGTTCGATAGACAAATAAGCATAAATACTTCTGTCACTTAATTTCTAACAAAATGAAATAGGGTTTCTGGTGATTGGAGGAACACTTAAAACGTTGTCGGAAACCTTTACCATATAATCAAAAATTCAAAATGACTAATCATTATGATGGCACGATATGCAACGTTATTGATCATCAAAAAAAATAAAACCCCAGCCATCACAATAGTCTCAATTACTATGGCTTGAGGTCTGTTTCATTCTTCAGTTATTCGTCGCTTTAAATAAAATGGAGTACTAATAGAGTATACGATAAAGTGAGACTATGATCAGTGGAGGTCTTACAGACGGTTAGCACCGTGATGAAGGCTCCTTAATAGGATTCCATTTCATCCAATTTTGCTACCCTTCTTCTAAAATCTTCATCAGTACTAAATTTTGCCTTTATAAATGATTGGATTAGATCTTCTGCTAACCATTCTGATACTATCTTCCCTCCAACACACATCATATTTACATTATCGTGTTCAACGGATTGATGTGCAGAATAAGTATCGTGACAAACAGCCGCTCGAATTCCTTTTATCTTATTACCAGCTATAGCTGCTCCAATCCCAGTACCACAAAAAACAATACCTCGTTCACATTCTTTTGTAACTATTTTTTCTCCTATACTTTTGACTATATCAGGAAAATCCACTTTCTCCTCTGTGTAACATCCCATATCAACCATTTCACAGCCTAGACCTTCTAAAAAGGGAATCATCTGTTTTTTTAGATAAAAACCACAATGATCACTTCCGATAACAATCTTCACCTTATCGTCACCACCTAAAAGTAAACTTATTATTCTATTTCTTTGGATGATTCTCTTACTACAAGCTCAGGTTGAAAGATAATATTTTTAACAGTCGGTAATTCTTTTGATTTTATCTCTTTAATGAGAAGTCTGGCTGATTCTTTACCAATATCATATGAAGGTTGCTTAATAGTAGTTAATGGAGGATTAATATGCTTTGCCCAAATCGTATCATCATATCCTACAATCCCTATCTCAGCGGGTACTTTTTTATCCAGTTTTTTTAAAGCCTCTATTAATTCAAGGGTTAACATATTGTTAGTAGAAAAGACCCCATCTATAACTGGATTCTCTAACAAATATTTCTTAATTTGTTTGTTTGCTCTTCTTAAATTTTCAATCTCTAATATATATAAAGAATCTTCCGTTAAACCATTAGAGAAAAGAGCCTCTTTATAACCTTTAATTCTTTCTTGCCAGGTGCTAATATTTTCATTCTTATAGGTAATTGCTAATATATGTTGACGGCCGTTTTCTAGCAAATGATTTACTGCTATATAACCACCTTTTATATTATCAACTACTACATTATTGGCATGGAGGCCATCTATTTTTCGATTAATGACAACCATAGGATATTTATCAGTAACTAATTTTTCATACAATGCTTGGTTTCTAACAGTTGGGTTGATTACGATGCCATCTACTTGTCTCATCTGAAACTCTTTGATATATTGCTCTTCAAGTTCTGGATCACCATCTGAGTTGCATATCATCAAGTTGTATCCTTCATCTTTACAAGTATCTTCAACCCCCTCTAAAACATTAAACCAAAATTCATTTCGAAAATTAGATAAAACGATACCAATCACATTCGTTTTCATTGATTTTAAGCCTTTCGCTAATGCATTGGGGCGATACTCTAATTCTTCCACAACTTTTAACACAGTTTTAATTGTTTCAGGAGTGTTATGACCATAATTACCGTTTAAAATCCTAGAAACAGTAGTTTTGGATACTCCAGCTTGTTCTGCAACATCAGCTATTGTTACTTTCATAGCTATCACCATTTCCCAAAATTTATAAATTCTATTACTTTTTTCTATATAATACCATAATGTTTATTCTTTAAATTATCCTTTTAGACCTCCGGTAGTAATCCCTTCGATTAAATACTTTTGAAAAAATATAAACACTCCAAACAAAGGAATTAACGATAAGGTGGACATGGCAAACATCGGTCCCCAAGCACTCTCACCAGCGGAATCTAGGAACATTCTAAGTCCAAGTGCTACAGTATACAATTTTATATCGCTAATATATAGCAATTGTCCAAAGAAATCATTCCATGTCCAGATAAACGTAAAGATCATGGTGGTTACTAAAGCTGGAATCGATAATGGTAGAATTAAGTACCAATAAGTCTTAATCTTACCGCAACCATCTATCTCTGCTGCTTGAACTAGCTCACTTGGAATTCCTCGCATAAATTGAACCATGAGAAAAACAAAGAAACCTTCCACTGCAAAGAATTTTGGTAATATAAGTGGATAATAGGTATTGATCCAATCTAAATAATTAAACATAATATACTGAGGGATGACAGTAACATGGAAAGGTAGCATTAGAGTTACGAGCATTAACGCAAATAATAACGGCTTAAATTTAAATTGTAATTTCGCAAAAGCATAGGCTGCCATAGAACAAGCCACTACATTACCAATAATCGCTAAAACAACAATTAATAATGTATTACCAAAAAATAATCCAAATGTGTATCCAGATACTCCTGCCCAACCTTGTGTGTAATTATCGAGTGTCCATTCTGCAGGAAGAAAAGATACCGAGCTGAAAATCTCAGAGGGATGCTTAAAAGAACTGCTTACCATCCAAAGCAAAGGGTACAGCATCACCATCCCCAATATGATAACAAAACAATGAATGACTATTTTACTCATTTTCCTTTTTTGCTTGGACTGATTATTGGTATTTAGTGCATCTTTTGCACTAATTTCCATTTCTCATCACCTCTATCCTTGATAATATACCCACTTTTTAGATGTAGCAAAAACTATTGCAGTTGCAATGGAAATCACTATTAATAACACCCAAGCCATAGCAGATGCATATCCCATCGCAAACTGAGTAAACCCTTTCTGGTAAAGATATAAAGTATAAAATAATGTTGAGTTTAATGGGCCACCGGTTCCACCGCTAACAATATATGCTGGCGTAAATGCTTGAAATGCTCCAATCATCCCCATCACTAAGTTAAAAAAGACGACAGGAGTGATCAAAGGCAGGGTTATCTTAAAGAATTGCTTCATTGGTCCTGCACCGTCAATCTTGGCAGACTCATAAAGCTCTATAGGTACTTGTTTAAGCCCTGCAAGGAATATCACCATTGAAGCCCCAAATTGCCAAACCATTAATATAATCAATGTGTAAAGTGCTGTGCTCGGAGTGGATATCCAGTTTAATCCTTCCAAACCGATTTTGCCTAAAATATTATTAACTAAACCATTACCTCCAAAAATTTGCCTCCAAAGTATCGCAATAGCCACACTTCCACCAAATAAGGATGGGACATAGTAAACCGCTCGATACACTCTCAATCCACCAATTCCTTTATTTAATAGAACCGCTATAAATAAGGCAAATGCCAACTGTAAAGGGACACCGAAAAACACATAAATGACTGTTACTTTTACACTTTGCAGCCACTTTGAATCTGAGAAGAGCGACATGTAATTATCAAACCCCACCCAAGTTGGAGCATTAAACATATCGTAACTAGTGAATGAAAAATAAAGAGATGCTCCCATTGGAATGGCAGTTAAGGTTAATATACCTATCATCCAAGGAGTTAAGAACAGATAACCTATCCCATTATCTTTCCAAAATAATTTAAATTTTTCCATAGTGGATACTCCTTATTCCAAAATTATAATAGAATATTATTTACTTAAAGGAATCAGATTCAATTAAGCCTGTTGAAATGTATTGACTCCATGTCTTAATTGAATCTGATTTTTATCTATTAAACTTGATTCCGTTTCGACTGGAGTTATTCCCCTAGTATGCTTTTTGCTCCATTCATGAAGTCTGTTACAGCTTGCTCTACCGACTTTTGCCCAAATGCAATGGCTTCGGCATTATCAGCAAAAAGCGTTTCTACTTCATTTACACCTTCTGGAGCATAAGGTGCAGGTTCTGATAATTCTACAGTCTTTTGAATATGTTCCACTGCCCTTTGCTCAGGTGGCGTTAGTTCTTCCATAACTAAGTTAGATGCCTCTTTACCCGCTGGAGGTCCTTGTTCTGTTTTGAATATTTTAACTGCTTCTTCATTACTTACAAAAAACTCAATGAATTTTGCTGCTGCTTCTTTATGAGGTGAAGCTTCCGTAATACTTAGATAAGCACCTTCGATATATTCACCATTAGGACCACCTTCAATATGAGGATGGCGCACAATGTTAATTTGCCCTTCTCCCATTTGTTCTTCATATAAATACATCTGGTTTGCTGGTAATCCAAGTAAAGCTACTTTTTTGGTTGCGAACATATTCGCCTCCAATGGTAAACCTTCGTACTCATTACTAGTAGCCGCATCTGGAATTACACCATCTTGCCTCATTTCATCCCACATCGTCCACCAATCTGTTAATACTTGTTCATCAAACCCTAATTTGCCATCTTCGGTAAAAAGGTCTTGACCACTTTGACGTGCGAAGTATCTAAATAATGGTTGTAACTGTCCACCACTTCCATCTTCTACAGCCCAACCATCCTCACCGATTGCTTCTTTAATTTCATATGCTTTATCCACAAAGTCATCCCAAGTCCAATCAGATTCAGGATAATCGACACCTAGTTCATCAAATACTGCTGTGTTATAAACAAATCCTGGCATGGTAATACCTTTAGCTACCATGACAATGTCTTCTCCAACTTTACCACTATTCAGCGCTGCTTCAGGAAAATCAGATAAATCTAGTTCCCCGCTTTCCACCATATCATTCAAAACATGCAACGCCCCTCGCCGAGCATAATCGGATACATAAAATTGATGCATACTAACAACATCTGGAGCATTTCCACCTGAAACCTGTGTAGTTAATCGATCCCAGTAATCTTCCCAGCCTCCAAATTGTCGATCTACTTTAATATTTGGATACTCTGCTTCGAATAAATCAATGATTTCATTATATTTTTCATGACGTCCAGTATCTCCCCACCAAGAAAAACTTATCTCGACTTGCTCACCAGAATCATTTTCACTTGCATTTTCAGAGCTATTGTCACTAGATTCACCTTCATTCGTTTCTCCCGCATCCTCATTACTAGAACAACCAAACAGCAATATAAGAGCAAACGCTATCACTGATAACAACAATAAACTTCTCTTCATTGTTTTATCTCCCCTTTTTATTAATAGCCATTAACAGTACAACACTTACAAATCAAAATAATGGTAGGCTTTCCCATCACCTCCTTTATAAAGTGAGACTTATCAGGGTGTTAGCGTCCGTTATCCCCCAATTAGCTTCTTTGAATTACTCGAACCTTGAAGTGGGGATTTTACGGACGATTAGCACCGTGATGAACTAAACATGCTTGGAAGGATACGAATTATCTTATAATGCTCTTACTAATTGCGGCAAAGTCTAATTCACCATTTTCTTTTTGGGCTGATTTATACAATTGTAATGCTAGAGATGCTAACGGTAATACGGATGTTCTACCTTCATCTACAGCTATCTGTACGTCCTTTTTCATTAAGTTCAGCTTAAAACCAGGCTCAAATTGTTTATTTACAATGGAATCCAGTTTATTCATCAACATCCACGAAGCTCCAGAGCTATTGCCAATTACTTCTTTCAACATGGCAGAATCAACTTCTAGTTCTCTTGCTAAACTAACAGCTTCGGAAGTGGCAATCATATGAATACTTGCAAGCATTTGATTAATTGCTTTAATCGCATTACCCGCACCAACTTCTCCTACTAAATACACGTTCTTTGCCATTGCATCTATGACATCTTCTACTTCATTTAATGTCAATGTTTCACCTCCGGCCATCACCGTTAGCGCACCATTTTCTGCACCAACTGTGCCACCACTAACAGGTGCATCTAATACTCGTATTCCGTGTTCTTGATAGACCGCATGAAGCTTTTTGATGGCATCAGGTGATCCAGAGGTCATTTCTATTAAAATAGCATTCTTTTGGAATGAATCTATGACATCATCTGAAAGTAGTACATCATTCATTTCTTTGTCTGTTGGTAGAATCGAAATAACCACTTCACTGTTTCGTATTACTCCTTCTACACTGGAGTGAACCTGCGCACCTTGACTTTCAAGAGCCCTTATAGGCTCCGGATTCCGATGTTGCGCAACATGTAACTCAAATCCTTGCTTTAATATGTTCTCAGCCATCGGTAATCCCATAGCTCCTAATCCAACAAATCCTACTTTTTTCATCATTAATACCTCCAAACAATTTAAACTATTAAACTATCACTGAACGGTATCGTCTAATTCCCAACCCAATTTTTCATATAATTTTCTTCGGCCTGCTTTATCACCTGTTAGTTCTTGGTGTGCATATTTCGCGACTTCTTTAGCGTACTTACTCGGTACCACTACTACGCCATCACCATCCGCTACCACCACATCATTTGGATAGATCGCTACTCCTCCGATAGCAACTGGAATATCTTTTTCATAATAGCGGATTCTCGTTTGGTCCATTCCTTGCGAGACAAACTTTGACCATACCGGAATCTTCTGCATGATTACTTCGTCAGTGTCACGAATACCGCCACCATTAGTTAGGTATCCTCTCACTCCTTTATGCAGATGATCTAACGTATTATTCGATCCTAATATCCCTACATCTACACCTGCGACATCCATGACAATAAAATCTCCTTCTTCGATGTCGTTCGCCCATTCATCAGTACAAACTTCACCGTAATACCATTTCACCCACTTCGTATAGGCATCTCCTGTTAGATTGGGAACGGGGCCTTCAAAAGGCAAATACCGTGCTGTCCTTGCAATACCTACTACTTTCGTCCGGAATAACGGTCGGATACTATGGTCAACCGTTCCATAACCATGTAAACCTACCCAGTCCATCCCATCACGTACATCTGTCACACGTAAATCTTTGTACAGCTCCAATATTTCTTCTCGATTAAATTCACTCATCTTATATCCGCTCCTTTTTTATTTACTAAAGTGAGACTTCCATCAATGGGGGGACTTGACGCCCATTGATAAATATTGAAACTTATCCGGGTGTTAGCTTCCGTCATTGAAAATGCTTAAAACTTCAAATGGGGGTCTACGGACGGTTAACACCGTGATAAAACGATTTCCAAAACTCAACTAGGTACTTAAGAACTTTTCTACCCATCACCAGTTGTAAAAGAGAACTTATCAGTTACAACTTTGTCTTCCAAACCGTTTTTGGAAATCGTTACACAAACAAACAGAAATATCTTAGATCACTCTATACATAGGGGGCTTATTCTGTAGTACTCTTAAAAGATTTTCCGCTGCGACTTCCTCCATTTTTAAACGTGTTGCAATACTTGCACTCCCTATATGTGGTAGAGTGATAACATTAGGTAACGAAACAAATCGATTTGATTTGTCAATCGGCTCTTCTTCAAAAACATCAAGACCGGCTGCCCATATTTGGTGATTGGTTAAAGCATAATAGAGAGCATCTTCGTTTACAATTCCACCTCTTGACGTATTAACTAAAATGCAGGTATCTTTCATTAATTGAAATTGTCTTTCTGCAATTAGGTTTTTTGTTTCTTCACTGTACGGAACCATCACACATATAAAATCTGAAGTTTTCAGTAATTCTTCAAATTCTACATACTGAACACCTAATTCTCTTTCGTGTTCCAGAGACCGACTGCGATTATGGTAGAGGATTTTCATATTAAACCCTTTTGCACGTCTAGCTAATGCAGATCCAATTCGGCCCATTCCAATAATCCCAAGCGTTGCTCCAAAAACATCTCTTCCTGTTAATTGCATGGGTGACCAAGTTACCCATTTATTGTTTTCTACATAATCAACCGCTTCGACAAGACGGCGTGCAGTGGCCATTAACAAAGCAAATGTTAAATCAGCAGTCGTTTCAGTCAGTATTTCTGGGGTGTTGGTGACAATAATGTTATGTTTCTTAGCCTCTTCAATGTCTATATTGTTAAAACCAACAGCCATATTACTAATCACTTTTAAATGAGGTGCTGAGGCTATTATTTCTTGATCAATTGTTTCAGTGAGTAAACAATAAAGACCTTCAGCCTTACTCACTTCTTCGATCAATACATCTCTTGGAACAGGTATATCTTCTTTATCCCACATTGAAATGTCACAGTACTTCTCTAACCTTTCAATGACGCTATTTTCCATTTTTCTCGTAATATAAATTTTCGGTTTCATGTAGAGCTCCCCTATGGCATTATTCTTAATACTCAATATATACTGTTTTTAATTCTGTAAAAAAATCCATATTTGAACTCCCAATAGAGAAGGCACCGAACCCTGAACTTTTTGTACCTCCAAACGGTAAGTGTGCTGCACTTGCTGTTCCATGATTGATATGCACCATTCCTGATTCAATTTTTTCAGCACATTGATGTGCAAAGGAAAGATCATTGGTGAATACAGATGCCGCCAACCCGTAATCCACATCATTTGCAACAGATAGTGCTTCTTCTACACTGTCTACCTCTGTAATGGTAATGACAGGACCAAATATCTCCTCTTTTGCTATTCTCATGGAGGCTTTTACGTTATCTAACAACGCCGGCTTCATATATGCACCTTGACTATATTGCTCATCCTCTAAAAGATCGCCACCATAAATTAGATTCGCCCCTTCTTGGACACCAATTGCAATATAGTTTTGGACACTATCCAAATGCCCTTTATTAACTAGTGGCCCCATATTAGCATTGTCGTTCCAGGCTGGACCGATTTTTATTTTTTCTAATTCATTGATTAACGCTTTAACAAGCTCATCTTTTTTGTCTCTTAATACAATCACTCTACTGATCGACGTGCAACGTTGCCCACTACAAGTACAAGCAGCACTGATAATTTGTTGGGCTACGTGATTTACGTTGGAATAGTCCAGTACAACAGCAGGGTTTTTTCCACCTAATTCTAATTGTGTTTTTGCAAATTTCTTCGAGGCAAATTGATTAATTTGCTGCCCTAAATCCGTAGAACCAGTAAAACTAATCCCCTTCACATCTGGATGAGTAACTAGTGAATCGCCAACAGTTGATCCACTGCCAACAATTAAATTCACTACACCATCTGGTACACCTGCTTCCGTAAGTAACTCCATAATTCTAGCTGAAGTCCACGGAGTGGCTGTTGCAGGCTTGTAAACGACTGTGCATCCATACGCTAATGCAGGTGCTATCTTTCTTATTGGCGTAACCATCGGAAAATTCCAAGGGGCGATCTCGGCGATAACACCAACAGGTTTTCTGACAGTGGAATTCCAGACATTTTGTCTTTCTGCAGGAAGTGTTTTTCCTTCCATTCTAAATGCTTCTCCAGCACAAAAGCGTGTTTCCTTGGCAGCACGTAATACTTCACCCATCGATTCATTTAATACTTTTCCTTGCTCTGCAGAAACAATAAAAGCGAGTTCTTGAAGATTTTCTTCTAACAGGTCTGCTACTTTATATAAAATAGCACCTCGTTCCGGGCCTGGTAATACAGACCATGTTTCAAATGCATCTTTTGCCGCTGATACAGCTTGATTAACGTCTTCTGGAGTTGATTTAGGAAATTGAGCTAAAGGTTGCCTATTATTGGCAGCATTATATATGGTATAGGTTTCGCCGCTTACACTGTTTATCCAATTGCCATTAATATAGTTTCCGTAAGTTTTAGCTTGGTGATTTTCGAGAAAATGTAACATTTTTTCTCCATTATTCATTACACTTTTCACTCCTTACTTCATCCATGACAGATCTACAAATATTCTTAAAGTCTTCTATAGTTGGTTTGACAGGGTTGATAGGAGTATTTCCCGATAACATAGCTTCTTCAGCTACTTCTTCAAGATCTTCTTCTGTTACATTAAAATCAGATAGGTTTTGCTTTATACCGATGTCTTCCTTTAATCTCCTGATAGCATCTACGGCTTTTCGAGCAGCTTCCAAATCGGAGAGTCCATCTACTTTCTCTCCGAATATCTTTGCAATTTCAATGAATTTTTGAGTATTACCAACCAAGTTGAATTGCATGACTTCTGGCAACAATATTGCATTCACTACCCCATGTGGAATATTAAATTTCGCACCAAGCGGAATTGCTAAAGAGTGCGCTAAACCTAGTCGCGTTGTATTGAATGCCATAGCCGCCATAGTACTTGCCAATAACATATCTTTTCTAGCCGTCAAATTCTCACCTTGCACAACAGCTAGCCTTAAACTTCTGGATATTAGTTTCATTGATTCTACTGATAATGCTTCAGATATAGGTTGCGTTTCTTTATTCACAAAAGATTCTAACGCATGAGTTAAGGCATCCATACCTGTTGCAGCTGTAATATGAGGGGGTAATGTAAGAGTTAATTCTGGATCAACTAGTGCGATGGTGGGACAATTAAACATACTACCAACACTTAATTTTGCTTTTGCCTTTTTATCTGACAAAACGGAGAATCTCGTAATTTCACTACCAGTTCCTGCTGTTGTTGGAATCGCTATAACTGGCTTACCTTGAGAAGGAACTTTGTCTAAACCAACATAATCTCGAATGTCTCCACCATTTCCAAGTAAAATTCCAACTGATTTGGCAATATCAAGTGAGCTTCCACCACCAACACCAATCACGGCATCACATTGATTTTCTCTAGCTTGATGAAAGGCTTTATCAACAGACTCTATCGTTGCCTCTGTGCCAATATCACTAAATATGTGATAAGGTATATTTGCTTTTTTTATCGGGCTCTCGATTTTTTCGATAATTCCTGCTTTTAAAACACCTGGATCACCTACTATAAGTACTTTTGTTCCATTAATCTCTTCCACATATTTTGCTAGATTTTGAATATAACCAGAACCGAACTCAATTTTCGTTGGCATTTCATATCGAAATTCATCCCTAACGAGCATGACTAGACACCTTCACTTTCTGTATGATTCGTTATTAATGCATCACTTAAAGATACGCCATACTTTATTCCTATTTCTGTCAATTCCTTTTCTACTTTTAACGGTAAAATGATTCCATTCTTTTTCCTTTGTTCAGAGATTCTTCTTTCGATTTCACCTGGAATTAAAATCTCATCGACATCTTCTGCCATTGGTTCTGCTTTAATTTCACTAATATATAAGTCCATTCTTTGCTTAAACTCCGCAATATTCATAAATTGATTAATATCAATCGTTATAAAAAAATGACCAACATTTTGTGGTTTCTCCCAATTTTCATACATATTATGGACATATTTACCGAAGCCAGCACCCGTAAGGACGCCTGATAATATGTCGATAAACATGGAAATACCGTATCCTTTTGGCCCACCTAATGGTAATACAGAACCTTCTAGCGCTTCCTCTGCATTTGTTGTTGGCTTTCCGTTTTTATCAACTGCCCATCCAATTGGAATTCTTTCACCTTTTTGTGCCGCAACAATAATTTTCCCTCTTGCCACAACACTTGTAGCCATGTCTAATATAAAGGGCTCATATGCACCACATGGAATTCCCACAGCTAAAGGATTCGTCCCTATGAAAGGTCGAACACCTCCCGTTGGTGGCATTGTTTGTGATGCATTTGACATAATAATAGTTACTAAATCTTCCTTTAAGGCTTGTAAAGCGTAATATGCTCCTGTTCCAAAATGATTTGAGTTTTTTACTCCTACTACTCCAACACCATTAGTTTTTGCCTTTTCCATTGCTAGTTTTAGTGCCTGATCTCCTACGACAGCTCCAAAATGATTGCCTCCATCTAATAAAGCTGTAGAATCATTTTCCTTTTCGATACGGATATTTGCAGAAGGATTGATCATATTTTGTTCTACTCTTTTTAAATAAATAGCTGTTCTAACTACTCCGTGTGAATCTACACCACGTAGATCAGCTTGAACTAGAGAGGCTGCTACAATATCCGCTTGTTTCTTCATCACTCCTGCATGGACAAATACAGTCGCACAAAAATCTTGCAACCTTTTGTAGCTATATTTATTTAGGGAGGTCATCTCCATTCACACCCTTTATTTTTTAAAGCTGCATCTACCCAACTTCTATCTACAAGGTCATTTTCTATAGCTTGAAATGTTTCTAATTCTTTTTTTTCTTGGGTTTTAACTAGTTTGAGTACGTCTTCTGTTAGTTCTTGCGGAATGGAAACAACCCCATCCTCATCACCTAAGATCAAATCTCCCGGATTGATCACCATACCATCTATGGATAGAGGGACGTTTATTTCTCCAGGTCCATCTTTGTATGGTCCTCTATGTGTTACACCTTTGGCATAAACCGGGAAATCACCATTCAAAAAGGCTGCTGAATCCCGAATGGCTCCATTGATAACAAAACCTTTAATCTCTTTTTTTTTCGATAATTCCAACATGATTTCGCCAACAATCGCATTTGTTGTATCACCACCAGCATCGATCACTAAAACATCACCGGGTTCTGCTATGTCGATAGCTTTGTGAACCATTAAATTATCTCCCGGCCTTGTTTTTACTGTTAGTGCAGCCCCTAGGAGCTTTCCACTCTTATAAAAAGGCTTCAGGTCTGACCCACCAGAAAACATCCTGTTCATATTATCGCTCACATGTGGTGTCACAACGTTTTCGAACCTCTTGATCACTTCTGGACCAACTTTTGCATTCCTTTTTAAGATTCTAAACCCTAAATTCTCCAACCTTCCCTCACCTCTTTTGTCTACTTGTTCACCTAACAATTTAGACTAGATTACTTAACGGTATCATCCAACTCCCAACCCAATTTTTCATATAATTTTCGGCGTCCTGCTTTATCACCTGTTAACTCTTGGTGTGCATATTTCGCTACTTCTTTAGCGTACTTACTCGGTACCACTACTACGCCATCACCATCCGCTACCACAACATCATTTGGATAGATCGCTACTCCTCCGATAGCAACTGGAATATCTTTCTCATAATAGCGGATTCTCGTTTGGTCCATTCCTTGTGAGACAAACTTTGACCATACCGGGATCTTCTGCATGATCACTTCATCGGTGTCGCGAATACCGCCACCATTGGTTAGGTATCCTCTCACTCCTTTATGCAGATGATCTAAGGTATTATTCGAGCCTAATATCCCTACATCTACACCCGCGACATCCATGACAATAAAGTCCCCTTCTTCGATGTCCTTCGCCCATTCATCTGTACAAACTTCACCGTAATACCATTTCACCCACTTCGTATAAGCATCTCCTGTTAGATTAGGAACGGGTCCTTCAAAAGGTAAATAGCGTGCTGTTCTTGCAATACCTACCACTTTTGTCCGGAATAACGGTCGAATGCTATGATCAACCGTTCCATAACCGTGTAAACCTACCCAGTCCATCCCATCACGTACATCTGTTACACGTAAATCTTTGTACAACTCCAATACTTCTTCTCGATTAAATTCACTCATCTTATATCCGCTCCTTTTTTATTTACTAAAACGATTTCCAAAAGCTCTTATATTTCTAGGTATAGAAAAGCTTACCTCTTCATTCTGAAAAAAACATAAGCAAGTATAATCCCACCAATCCTTGATAAATAAGGGAAATAGTAAAATAATTCAATACCTACAAATAAAAATGAGAAGTAAGCTCTTCTGTGATGTTTTAGTTTGTTATTTGGAAATCGATTTCCAAAAGAACACAGCAAACGATATTTGTTAGCCCCATGTTATTTTGAAATTCCTTAAAGTTTTTTAAGGTTATATTTCCATTATATTTATCGATTTTTCATTAATTCCACTTTTCTAAAAATTTTATAAAAACCACTGAAAGTGACAAAAGCAATGGAGGACCCTAAGAAAAACAGGAGTAAGTACGGTGCATATAAAAAGCTTATATATATAATAGATAGATTAAAGACCCCTATAGATACAGTTAAAAAAGGATTTGTTATGATCATAATAATTGCATTTTTGATCAAATTTATTATTTTTAAATCATAATGAACAAGCGAGCAAATAAAAAAGAGTGTGATCATTAGAAATACTACTCCGAGAATGATAAAAAATAGAGATAATGAAGCGCTAATATTCGAAGTGAAATAGTAGTAATCAACTGCGTATATAATCCAAAAAATTTCGATGATAAATCCAGCGACTATACTAGCTTTATAGTGTTCCTTAAAATATGCTATATAAGATTTGAACACAGGAATGGTTATATCATCCATTGCCCATCTTCTTACTACAGCAAATAAAGCAATAGTAGCAGGAAACGTAATAAAAGGTGCTATCATAAGCAATAACACAATGATACTAGTAATTTCTTGTCTATTATCTGCAAATGTTACATTAACACTAAGCAAGATCACAGGTAGATTGAAAAGCAGCCACATAAGATTGGCGGAAAACAATCTAGTAATCCATTCTGTAAAAAACTGTATTACTTTAGTAAATCCACTCTCTAAATTCATCAGGTATTCCTCCTATTAACTTTTTATCAACACTGTCAAATTATCACAAAAATATAACCCAATATATTTTGCCATATGCTAGGTACTAGATAACATATGACTCTATTAATATTTTATTCGTGAAAATAGCTCTCTTCTGTGGTTACCACTCCTGTTATGTTTTTACCAGCGACATTACCAGGTCAAAAAAGACTAATGCATCTAATACTGAAAATTAAAAGCACCTTTACCAGTAAGTAAATCACAGCTGGCACGGTGCTTATTTTTTTGACTATTATTATTTAACTTTCAGAGACACAAGAAATCCGTTCAACACTATGTTGAACGGATTTCCAAACCTTAACCAGTTATCACCACATATTTATCTTTCGGTCCTTCTAATATAAATGGGCTGTGTTTTCTATCTGTTAACATTACCAACTCATGCATCGCTCTCGTACAAGCGGTATAAAAAAGTGTTCGTTCTGCTTCACTTGTAATCCACGGGTACGGCGATGGCAGAAGACAAAGAAAGATCCCCCAAAAGGAAGCGAATGCTCGATTCGGGGGACCCCATTTAAAATCAGATAAAGAATGATTATAACCCAGCCTTACCCTTCAGCGGGAGCATTGTCACTAACGGCAACCACTTCCCAGACGACCGACTCGGCTTCATTGCCGGCAAGGTCGGCTGCGTTAATTTCAATCCGATTTCTGCCGTGCCGAAGCGATATCACAGCGGAGAAAGTCTGATCCTCTTCCACTGTCCATTCCTGCCCTTCAATCCAAACGGTTCCTGCCTCATCGAGGGAGCCGGTGATCGTATATTCTCCTGCCGACGCCATGTCGTCGAACTCGTTGCCGGGGTGATCCGATTCATTGGTAATCGTGATCGTCGGGGCTCTTTCGTCCACGGTCACTTCAACCGGATCGGAATAGCTTCCCTCCCCGCTTCCGGAGTTGTAGGCTGCCACGGCATAGATGTACGCTCCATCCCCTTCCACTTCATCAGTGAGTTCAAGCGATGATACTTCCGAAGCAATTAAATGGTATCGGTCTCCATTCCATCGGCGATAAACATTATAGTGTTCCGCATTTTCAACTGCATCCCAGCGAATGGCCACCGTCGATTTTTTCTCCTTCACCGCTTGAACGGCTTGCGGTGCCTCCAGGGAAGCGGAGCTGATTTGAATATCATCCAGATATTGTTCGGAAGTGCCCCAAGTGTGAGACTCAAACTGATTCAATTGCGATGCTGAGCCCTGAAAGGGAAGAGTGCCCGAATGCTCGCCGTTAATATAAAGGGAGAATTCTTGCGCCGGCACATCAATCTCGATGCGGACGTGGTACCACTCATTGAGCGAGAACCGGTTGTTCTCCGGAATAAGCTCGGCATCCCCCTGATAACGGAAATACCAGCAATATTCATATTCACATCCTCTTCCATTGCCGGTGAATATCTCCACATTATTTCTGCCGCCGTCCATGACGCGGATGGCTCTGCCGAAGGTGCTCATCTTTTCCTGCATATATTCGGTTTCCACTACCATCTTTCCGGTTTGCGGTTCGAAGTTGCGGGTGAGATAAGTATGCGAGCTGCTTTCATCGTAAAGCATGACGGCCTGTTCCGATGAATTGCCGGAGGAGCTCGTCGGAACGTCTACTACAGCAGCATAATTGTTGTCTGTGTCGGGACGGCCTTTGAAACCATCCGGCGGCCGTGTTCCCACAGCCTGGTCTTCGAAGTCGGCATCCAATAGTCTTGTATATAGAGGCTCGTCACTTAACAACGCGCCGTTTCTTTCCTCTGAAGTCAGAGAACTGTCCCCGTATTCATTCGCCGCTCGGATGACGTAAAAATAATTCACGCCCTCTTCCAGGTTTGTATCGGTGTAGTAAACGGCATCCGCAACGGTTGCGATCGTTTCATAAGGACCGTTCTTGACGGTGCTTCGCTGCACGAGATATTCCGTCGCCCTTTCTGCTTCCGACCATTCCAGATACAATGCTTCTTCGCCTCGGGCCATGCTAAACTCTTTCGGATAGAGCGGAACCGGCGGAAGCTGCTCAATAGTGACGTTGTCGAAGGCTACCCGGTTCAAATTCGAAATCAGATTTTCTTCGTTCGCTGCATCAACAGCAAGACCTACATACACTTCGTCCACATCCGGGAACTTCATAGAGGAGACGAGCTGCCATTGCGTCCCGTCTTCAGAAATATATCCCGTAACTACGTCGCCGATTTTCGTCAAACGCACCCAGTAAGGAGTGGTCGGACCCACAATCGGATCGGTTTCATCGACGGCGCTGCCTTCTTCCTCCCTATGGTAAAATACTCCGACACGATCCTCACCGCGCACCGAGATCCCGCTCATGGCCAGCGGTGAACCGACATCCAGCGACTCGCGAATCATTACACCCTCGCGATTGTGAGGGGCAACTTTCGTATCGCTTAGGATTTGCGCTGTGATTTCAATATCTCCGCTTACCTTCTGATACATATAGTGGTGGGAATCCTGATCAGCCGTCACGTCCCCGTCGCCTTTGACCACATAGGTACCGTCTACAATCGCGGAATGACCAGGGATTCCCGTTTCCCCGATGTCTGCGGATGACCATGGAGCAATATCATTCGTGATATTGGCATAAATCGGAATGACCTGGGAGTCTGTTTGTCTGCCCTCGCTGCTATATGCTTTGGCGAATACAAAGTGCGTACCTTCGGGCACATCGCTCCAATTCCACTCATAGGGGGCGGAAGCAACCTCGCCCAGCACTTCCGTTCCGTTATAAAACACAACCTTATCAATCTCGGCGTTCTCCACACTGGCTTCTGCGTTGATGGTTACCGTTTCCCCGGCCTCATAAATATCATTGATGGAAGGAGAGGTGATGGCAATCTCCGGGTTGTGATGCCCATCGGAAACGATGGAATTCAAATATACTTCCAGATTGGTGTAGCCCTCCTCAGTGACTTCGTTCGCCCAAGTATCGTCCATCGGATCGACTCCCTGCTGCTCCGCCCATTCATCCGGTATCCCGTCGCGATTCGAGTCTGCAGGCGCTTCTGCACTACGGAAATCCGCCCAGCCTCCTACTTCATCGATCGAGTTGATCTGTCGGCCTGTGCCGTTGCGAATAGAGTCCACGATGCGTGCATCAATCGAATCGCGTCTCGGCAGCGTGGCACCGGCATTTTGCAATACATAATCAAACGCTTTCAATGCGGTACGGGTTGTAGCTTCCGGTACATCCACTGGTTCGTTCAAAACATTGGCCGTCGGATGTTCCACGATACCTAGCATGTTATCCTCTGTCACTTCAGGGAAACCATATACGAAGTTTCCGTCAATGTACCAGTTGCTGTTGCCTTCCGGAAGCTCAACCATTTGCGCGCGCTTATCCATTATCGTATCCGGACCATATTTGTAATAGTTATTCACAACGTTCACATCGGCTTCGTTTCCGCCGTAACCTGTATAGTAGTTCCAGTTGTAAATAACATTGTTGCGGAAATCATACCCCTTGTCATTGTCCAATGTACCTTTGAAACGAGGGTTACGGCTGGAATTATGTGCAATAATATTATTAAGATAAGACGAATGGCTTCCCCATATCCCACCGAAGCCATGGCGACCTTTGTCATGATCCGTCATATGTAGCGCTTCAGCGATGATGGAATTCTGAATCGTGACATTCCGCATATCGTAAACCGATGCGATCTCGTCCACCCCCCAAGACAGGGAGCTGTGGTCTACGATCAAGTCACTGCGATTGCGTGCGGAAAATGCGTCTGCTGTCGACTCCGTGCGGTCACCCATACGAAAACGCATATAACGGATGACGATGTTGTTCCCTTCGATATAGGTGGAGTGATTGGTTACGGTGATACCATCACCCGGTGCGGTCTGTCCAGCAATCGTAATATTGTCTCCTTGAATATAAAGGGGAGAATCCAACAAAATATTGCCCGACACCTCAAATACGACAATGCGATTGCTCTCGCTCACGGCATCCCGCAGAGATCCGGGACCGGAATCATTTACATTCGTTACGATATAAACCTCGCCGCCGCGTCCGCCGGTGGTATATTTACCGAACCCTTCCGCACCAGGAAATGCCGGAACCTGTTGTTCGGATGCTGTGATCTCTTCGGCAGCGGCATTGACAATCGGACTAAACAAAGGCAGAATGGAAAAACAGATAACAAAACATAGCATGAAATGGATAAATCGCCTCATATTATACCTCCATTATTTAAATTGACACTATTGGCAGCAGCTTCTATCGATATATGGTTTTGGAGCTATTGTTAATGAAAGTAGTTCCTCCTCTCTGTTTATTAGATTGGTTAGAGGTTTCTATTCCAGATTAAACGGTAATGTAAACGGTAACAACTACCCATTCTTACAATTTATATACCAAAACAATTTAGACCGGTTAGAGATACTGTTCATGGGCAAACGTTTACATAAATGTTTTTGTTTTTAATCTAATCTTTCTAAATATTCTCTTAAAGCCTTATTAACGATTTGAGTTTTTTACTCCTTTCCTTTTCCCAACTTTTCAATGATATCTAATTCTACATAATAAGTTTGTCGCTTATGTGTATCCTCAAATTTTGTCAACAATTGTGATTGGTATATATAATCTTTCCTCTCAACTATCTTTTTTTAACCATATTTCTGTATTTTTCGTTCCATGCTGCTCAAAGATTATAAACTGATTCAAACCTTTTTTTAATAAGGGTCCCGGGAGATATAATGATCTCTGAGGTCCAACTTCCCAGTAGCGGCCTAAATTAAACCCATTTACAAATATTACGCCTTTTGTCCATCCATTAAGATGAACCATTGTATCAGCGGGTTCCTCGATCATAATATGTCCTTGATAGAAGGCTGGCGTATTCTCTTGAGATGCTTCACTTTGTCCTATTTCAATAAAATCCAGTTGTGATACATCATTCAATTTAAGCGGATAAATAAACCAATCATATAAAAATTGATTCTCGAATCGAACACCTTCTGTTATGCCTTTTCTATCCTTTAGTAAAGGTCCGTAGTTGATCCTCCCCATATTTTCAATCAAAATGGAAAGTTTCACTCCATTTTCGGGAATAGATAATTCAACATGATTATTGTCACTCCATCGCTCAACAGTACCCATATACCTTTCATCCACAAAAACTAAAGCTCGATCGTGGACATCCTGAAAGTATAATCGTCCTTTATCTCTTGGACCTGAAATGTTAGTTTCATATAAAATAAAACCATAATCCTGTCCCATTTTTTCCATATTTTTTATATCGTATGAATGAATACGCTCACTTAATTTATCTAGTGATTCTAGTAAATTCGTACGTTGTTTCATTTTCACGGACCCAAATGTTTTCCTCTCCATTTGTTCAGGTACTTTATGCGTTACCTTTCCGAAGTGGTTCTGAATTACATCTCTAATGAGGAAGTACTTTTCTGTTGGTTCTCCATATTCATTTAATGGAGCATCATAATCATAACTCGTAACAGTTGGCTCATAGTTATGAATGTGATTTGCACCATTATAGAAACCAAAATTCGTACCACCATGGAACATGTAAAAATTGACCGATGCACCTAGCTTTAACATAGTTTCTAATTCATTAGCTACTTCTTTAGGATTCCTTTCGTGGTGTTCCTCAAACCAATGATCAAACCAACCATTCCAAAACTCCATACACATTAATGGACTGTTGGGCTGGTATTTTTTCAATTGATTAAAAGCACCCTGGGCATTAGAACCAAAATTGACTGTTTCCAACACTCCTTGAAGCATGCCACCTTGAAGCATCGAATCCTCTGGACCATCTGATGTAAATAACAAAACATCAATATCATGTTCCTCAAGCATAGTCTTGTTTTCTTGCATATAATTTTTATCGTTTCCGTAACTTCCATACTCATTTTCAATTTGCATTGCAATAATCGGCCCGCCGTTCGTGCACAGATATGTCTTTAACATTGGAAGTAGTACATCATAATAATTACTGACTTTCTTTAAATAAGGTTCATGTGTACAACGCAAACGCATATTATCATCATTTAGCAACCAATATGGTAATCCACCAAATTCCCATTCTGCACATATATAGGGACTGGGTCTTACAATTGCGTATAAACCTAATTCATTTGCAATCTCAAGAAAGCTTGTTAAGTTTGCCAACCCTTCAAAATTGAATTGACCTTCTTCTGGTTCATGAAGGTTCCATGGTACATAAGTCTCTACCGTATTAAAACCACATGCTCTCAACTTGAGTAAACGATCTTCCCAATATTCGGGAACAACCCTAAAATAATGTATAGCTCCAGACAATATCTGAATAGGCTCCCCATTTAAAATAAATTGATTATTTCTAGTTTCTAATTTCGCCATAAAGACACCTCAGCTATTTAAAATTATGATGATTTAGTGTTAAAACAGGAAAATTCAATAATCTTCGGTTCATAGTTATATTCTACCACTCTAAGACGTAACATTTTTGTTTTTACAGGTTCTATTTGTTGTATTCGTTTATGACCAATTGCAGTACCTTCACAAATCTGTTCCCATTTGTTATCTTTCCAACTTTCAATAATGTATTGCCTCACTCTTTCACCATGCTCTATATCCTCTTTTAAAATAACAGTGTCTACTTCTTTTTCGTCTACTAAGTTCAAAATAAGTTCAGATGTCTCTCCCTCTGTCTGGGCAATAGGATTAGTAAAACGGTCCTGAATTATTTTTGCAAACTTTAGCAAGCTTTTCGAATCGGCTTCTGGTATAAGTCCTCTCATATCTGGGGTTACATTTAACAATAGATTTGCACCATGACCGACAGAACGATAATAAATATCCAGTAGATTCTCAATGGACCGTATATTATGCTCGTCGTTTGGATGCCAAAACCAATGTTCACCTCTTAAAGGGACATCACACTCAGCTGGTAGCCACTTCGGTGTTCCTGACAACCAACTAGCCTCTTGATCTGTGAACATGCTAATCTTCGAATCTGTTTCTCTAGTATTCCAACAAGGATATGGAGCAACTCCATCTTCATTACCAACCCAACGGATAGTTGGTTGCCCCATATTAAAAATCATTGCATCTGGCTGATACTTTTTTACAATTCCAATAATTCGTTCCCAATCATATTCTCGATTTTCAGAACCTGCTCCATCAAACCACACCTCAACTATTGGGCCATAGTTAGTGAGTAACTCTGTTAACTGTTGGCAATAAAAATCATCATATGCTTCTTTATTGTTGTAACATGGTTCGTGGCGATCCCATGGGGATAAATAAATGCCAAATGGAATGTCAAACTCTGCGCAAGAATCTGCACATTCTTGAACAACATCCCCTTTTCCTCGTTTCCAAGGGCTACTCTTCACTGAATACTCGGTCGTTTCTGTCTGCCATAAACAGAAACCATCATGATGCTTTGCCGTCAAAACTAAATATTGAAATCCTGCCTTTTTCGCTAATCTAACCCACTGTCTTGTGTCTAGTGCCGTTGGATTAAACTTGTTTGGAGAATCTGTTCCGTCTCCCCACTCCTGATCACAAAATGTATTCATGCCAAAATGCACGTAAAAACCAAGCTCAAAATTTTGCCAAGTAACTTGTTGTTTACTTGGTAAAGCTAAATCGTTATTTCCCATATGTGCGACCTCCTTATTTCCATTATGTTATTGTGCCTTATCCTTTAATACCACCCATCATCATACCTTCTGTTAGCTTTCTATGTACAAGGACGTAAATAACAACAGTAGGAATCAGTACGATAACAAGTCCGGCAAATAGTGCACTCCAATCTGTTGCATAGCGCTGCACCTCCATTAAATTCACAAGTCCAACCGGAATCGTTTTCTTTTCATCACTTGTAATTAAGACTAGCGCCAGTGCGTACTCGTTCCAAAACGTAAAAAAGTTGAAAATGGAGACAGTTATGATACCTGGCTTTGCCAAAGGTATAATAATCCTGATAAGGGTTGATATATAACCACATCCATCTATCCTAGCAGCTTCTTCATACTCCTTAGGTATGGTTTTCATAAAACCAATTAGTAAATAGATAGAGAATGAAATATTAGTAATTGCATAAATGATACTCAAAGAAAAGATATTATCCGTCATCTTCAAGTCATTTACAAGCAAAAAAAGTGGAACCATAATCAGAATAGGTTGAATAAATAATCCCGCTAAGAAAAAATTATGCAAAAACTTTCTGCCAGGAAAATGAAAGCGTGCTATAACATAAGATGCGGGAATGGCTAATATGAGCATAATAATTAGCGACAATACGGTTACGAAAATAGAATTGAACACATAGCCACCGATATTTGCCTCTGTAAAGGCGCGAACGAAATTTTCAAAATGCAGTTCCATTGGAAGAGTCCATGGACTTTCTAGAATCTCTTCGTTAGACTTTAAGGATGCAATAATATTCCAAACAAGTGGATAGATCATAATGATAGTTAAACATAACAATATGATCCTCAATACAATTCTAGTAATCTTACTACTCAGCTTTACCTTTTTATTCATTGTGCTTTTCTCCTCCAATATGATTAATTCTCTCGCTCGGACAGTTTATTACTTAACATGGAGAGGCCAATCGAAATAACAAAGACAAAAACAGCTATCGCCATTGCATATCCGAAATTCGCATTCCTAAAAGCCTGTTGATACATGTAATGTAATACTACTTGTGAGGAGTCACTTGGCCCACCTGAAGTCATAACTTGAACAAGAATAAAGCTAATAACTAACACTCCATTAATACTAAAAATTATGGTGATTCGAACAATTTCCCAAACCATTGGAATCGTTATTTTGAAAAATTGTTGGACTGCACTTGCTCCATCGATACTTGCAGCTTCATATAATTCTTCAGGAATATTATCCATCCCTGCTAAATACATGACCATGTAGTAACCGACTGCCTGCCAAACCATTGTAAGGGCAATTACCCACATAACGGTATCTTTATCTCCTAGCCAAGCTTTTTGTATATCCTCCAGTCCTATAATTTCTAGCATGGAATTGACAATACCCATAGTAGGGTGGTATATAAACGACCAAAGTATCCCTATTACAACAAATGATAGAATACTAGGGAAGAAAAACACAATTCTATACAAGGATTTCTCTTTTAAATTACCCTTTGACAAAATCGATGCCAAAACCAATGCTAAAAATAAGGTGATGAATGGAACAACAATCATAAGAAAGGAGGTATTTTTTAATGAAGTTAAAAATACCTCGTCATTTAAAACATCAATAAAATTTTCAAAACCGACAAATGTCATTCCATCTCCCAGACCTGACCAATTGTACATAGATTTTGAAAACACTTGGATCGTTGGGTAAATTACAAACAAACTGAATAATAGTAATGTGGGTAAAATACAAAATACTATAAACCCAGTCCGTCTCTTCTTATTCATTAAACATCACGTCCCAAATTATAGTTTCACTAACATTAACATGTGATTCATTGACTATTTCATAAGGGAAACAGGCTTCTTAAGCCCGTTTCCCTTACTTATATATTACTCATTTCCCATATCTTCTTGGATTTGCACATAAACATTATACAGTCTATCTGCCCATTCTTGAGCGGTAGAATCACCGCTTAATACTTCAACAGCAGGCTTATAGACTTCATCACTTATATTAATATTAGTTCCACTCGGTAGTGCAGCAAATGAAGAACTGACTGGGTATATTTCTCCTTTTTCAACCTGTTTGTAAGCATTATAAGACGAAGTGGTAATATAATCTTTCACTAGCTCAACCGCTCCCTTTACAGCCATAGCACCGTGTGCTTTTTCTCCATTCAACAGCACACTTTCATCTGTATAAAGATAAGTAAGGAAATCTTTTGCAAGCTCTTTGTTGTCCGAATCTTTTGGAATATAAATTTGTTCAATAGATGTTTGAGCAGTTAATGTATCACCACTTTCAAAAGCTGGAACACCCATAAAACCAAATCCAAAAGGATCCTCCGTAGGCGCATCTTCCATTTCTGTTTCAAACCAGTTACCATTTGGAATAAACATTGCATCCCCTTGCATAAACGAAGTCTGGGACTGTGTATGATTCAATGCAATAGTTCCTTCCATTAGTGCATTATCTGTAGAACCGATTTGCTCAAAAATACTTAAGACATCTAAGGCAACGTCTGATTTCCAAAATTCAGGATCATAATTTAAAAACTGATCTAATGCCTCTTGACCGCCACGGTCATAAATCGCTGGCACCAAGATTTCTTCTAAGTATCCTGGGTGAATCCCTTGATAAGTAAATAAGGCACGGTCATGTTCTGTAGCTACCTCTGTATAATCAAAGAATTCATCCCATGTTTCCGGAATACTAATACTTTCATTTTCAAATAATTCTTTGTTATACCATAAGCCCATTAAATTATAATTATAAGGTGCGAGATACACTTTGCCATCTCCATATGGAGCCATGAACTTTGATTCCAATGCACCATCAATGAGTTTTTCTTTTATGGTTACATCTTCACCAGGTACTGTTCTATCAAATAAGTCTGTAATTTCTTCAATGCCCTTTTCATCAATAAGTGCTTGTGTTACACCCGACGGATCTGCTGCATTAAGGTAAATTAAATCAGGTGGATTACCTGAAACAATTTTAGGTCGAATCAAATCACCAATTTTAGGGTTTGACTCGATATTGATTTGGGTTCCGGGATTCTCTTCCATGAATTTATCTGCAACAGCAGTCCAGTAGTCACTACCATAAGCACCCTCAAAAACGGCAATATCTAATACTTCTGATTCTCCATTACTCTCGGAATCATTTTCTTCTCCTTGGTCTTTACTACTTCCGCTACTATCATCGCTACTGCAGCCAAACAAAATTAGACCTAACAGCAATAAAACTAATCCCCCTATTACCTTCCTCATCATTTTGTTCTCGCTTTCATTTATAAGTTTCACTAATCATTCCTCCTTTTTTTCATCTTATCAAGTAGTTCCTATCTATAGAATGAATAATCCCTTGGTAAAAATGGATTATGTCTGCTTATGAAAGCTGTTCGTGAAATCACATAAAAAGAACTAGAAAATCATGTTTAATTTCTCAGAATAATATAGGTTTTACATCAAATAGTGTTAACCAATAAGAAAGCACAGAGTGTCCGCTTAGAAACGTAGGACTGGACTGAATCAATCGAGTAAAAGAATCACGGTGAGCTAAGTGACTCGATGATGACTTATCGGAGGGCGATTCGAGAAGTAGCCTAGTTTCTGGGTGCTCGAGCTATACATCTCTGTTTATGCTTACCTACCTAATAAATAAAAAGCACACTTTAATTAAATGTGCTTTTATCTTTTTCCTTCTTTACTTGATTAGGAGAAATACCAAACTCTTTTTTAAATAGTCGATTAAAATAGAATGGGTCATCAATACCTACCTGCCATGAAACTTCTTTAACCAAATATTCTCCTTGTTCAAGAAGATGGTATGCCTTTTGCATGCGCAGTTCGTTTACATAAGCTATAATGCTTTTTCCTGTTTCTGCTTTAAAAACTTTTGAGACATATGCTTCTGATAAATTAACATAGCTTGCAATATCTGAAATGGTCAATTTGGTAGAAAGGTTTTCTTTAATATAGTTCATCGCTTGAATAACCTCTTTACGATCAATATCAGTTCGTTCAATTGCTAAACCATTTATTTTTGAACTGAATTCAGAAAGTAAATTTATAAGCTCATGCTCGTTAGTTGCATCTAAAATTTCTTGTTCTTTCAAAAATTTATATTCATCAGCCTGATTGTCAAACCAATCCACAACATGCAACTTTCTTTCTACATGCCAGACAATCCGAATAATAATTTTTTTTAAATGAATCGGTTCCAAACGTTCTTCTTTTGCTAGCTCTATTAAACGCTTCAACCATTGGATTAAATAATTTTCGCCCCTTTGAAAATGTTCTTTCCAATTACCATCAAAAAAAGACTCTGTCAAATCATTAATCTTTTTCGTTTTTTCTACCGTTTTCACATTGCCAGATAAACATACGCTTTCTTCAAATTGATAGAAGGCTAGTCCAACCTTTTTTTTCCCTTTTTCCACTTCTTGCGTTAATATCCTTAGATTAGTAAAAACACGGGAGTAAACAATAATCACCCTTATGTCATAATACATGTAAAGTAAATTAGAAATTCTTTCTGAAAGATTGAAAGGGTCATCCATGTGTAATAAACGATTAAAGCTAACAGTGACTAAGAATGTTGATGGTTCAGGTTCAACTACCACATTCCAGTTACTACCTAAGAAAATTTCATTACTTATACTTCTTAAGATTTCTTTTAACTGCACATTATTATTTCTCTCTAATCTAACCGGTGAAACAATAATGGAAAAGAAGGAACGATCGTTTTCTTTAACTTCTAGGTTATTTAACTCCTCCATTAAATGACCATAATGGTGTGGACTTACATATAAGTTACTAATTAGTTCCTCACGACGTTGTTCAAAATTAGAGATGGTATGATTTGATATAGTATTTTCCTTATTAGTTTTTTGATATAACTTTTGGATGATGTCAGAAAATAGTCGTTCAAAATCTTTTGATTGGACGGTTAATTTCAATACATAATCATACACACCACTTTTTAACGCTTTTTTCACTAATTCAAGATCATCATAATTACTTAATACTAAAATCTCTCCATTAAACCCTTGTTCCTTTAATTGATGGATCATTTCAATGCCATCCATCATTGGCATTTTTATGTCTGTAATAATGATATCGGGGTTTTTTTGATCTACAAGTTCTAGGGCTTTGATTCCATTACTTGCCGTGCCTACTAATTCTACACCACACTTATCCCATGGAATCATTGTTTTAATTGCATTTCGAACAATAATTTCATCATCAACAATAATTGCTTTATACATGGATTATCTCTCCTTCTGACGTAAAACAGGTAAAACAATAGTAGTTGTTGTGCCTTTTCCCACTTCACTGTGAACCGTTAGACCATATTCTGTTCCGTAATTCATTTTTATCCTTTCATTGACATTGTCGATCCCTATACCAGATAACTTTTTTGTATCTTCTTTTTCTTGTTTTAATGCACCCATATCAAATCCTTGTCCATTATCATTGACTACAATGTGCAATTTCTCATTGATTATTTTCATTTGAACGTTTATTTCCGTCTTATTTATATCTTCTTCCGTCCCATGAATAATTGAATTTTCCACAATTGGTTGCAAAATAAATTTTAAGATATAATATTGCTCTAAATCTTTTTCCATATCTATATGTAAACTAAAAGAATCACCATATCTTACTTTCTGAATTGTCCCGTAATGGTAAAGGTTATCCACTTCCTCCTTAATAGTTAACAAGTTATCTTTATGAATAATCGTATTTCTCAGCAATACCGATAGTGCCTCTAAACCATTTTGTAGGGTCTTATTTCTACTTAGCATTGCTACCCACTTAAATGAATTTAAGGTATTAAATAAAAAATGCGGATTAATTTGCGCCTGTAACATCTTTAATTCAGTGTTACGTTTTATCTTTTGGTCCTCTTCCGTTTTTAGAATCAATTTCTTTAACTGCGATACCATCCGGTTTATACTAACGGAAAGCTTTCCCATTTCATCTTTCGAATTGTCTGATAAATTTGCTTTAAAGTCACCTATACTCACTCTCTGTGCAAATAATACCAATTGCTGCATCGGTTTAATAATACTTAAGAAAATTAACAATGATATCGAAACAGAAATAGCAATAGTAATTGAAATAGCGATTAAAAGTCCTTTAAATACTTCCCTTGATTCTGAATTAATATATTCAAAAGGTATCATGCCTACAAAGTACCAATTGGGTGTTCTAATATGTGCGCGAGTAACAAGGTATTTCTCTCCATCGAATGTTGCTTCAAATGTATCAGATTGGCTATTCGTTGTGATCTTTGAAGTTAGGTTTCGATCTAAGAAATCGGTTCCTTTTTCATACTCGCTTTTCCAATCAGATACTACTAATCCTTCGTCATCTGCAATAAATAATTGACTGCCACTTCCTAAATCAATATTTCCATACACTGTTTTAGCAAAAACTGGCTCATCAATAACAATTAATAAATAACCTAAGTTTTCGTTCAAATTTTCCTTATTATTAATCTGTCTACCTAGTATAAGCCCTTCCATTCCACGTTTTGTATCAATATATGTCCAAAATTGATTCTTGGAAGACTTTTCAGCCTCGTTAATAATATGTTCTATTTGAGAATCGTCATAATTCTCATATCGTAAGTCATAAAAAGTTCTCCCATCAGGTAATCGAATATGTATATTCTGCAAATCCTTTAAATTATAAATTTCAGACACAACAATATTACTCAATTCACCTAAAAAACTCGACTTATGCAAATCAGACATATCATCAAAATTTTTCAACCCTGTTTGTACCTCATCATTGATAATGATGTCTTCGCTTAACGTTTCATACTGCATTAGTTTATCATTAAGATTTTTGGTTACTTCATTGACTACTTGATTCGAATAAGAGCTAAGTTTCACTTCTAAAGAACCTTCATATTTCGTTTTGGAATAATAGCTTATTAATAATACTGGAATAATCGAAGTGATTAAAAACGCAAAAAAAAGTCTTCGCCTTATCGTTAACACTCGTGTTCTTTTTGATAGAAACAGAATAGCTTTTCTTACCACTATAGTTCCAAACCCTTTCTAAGTTATGGTTGTGTTTCAATAATGAGGGAAACTAACATCACTTCATACACATAGCTCCTTCTTTTACTCTATCAACTTTTGTGAATGCGCTTACTTAATATTCAATAGAAAACAGAGTGTATATTTTCTTCATTTTAACACTGAATCGCCGTAGTGAACCATCCCTCCTATCCAGAAATGAACTAGAAGCCTCCTAGACTATTATAGGAGGCTTCGGGTCATCTATTATTTTTTAGGGGAATTCAACATATTAGTTAGTAACTCATTTATCTGATCTTTAGCTTCATTTGTGATAAATTTACTTAATGAAGGCTTATTCAGGTGAGTTTGTGCAGCCGTCAATTGTTTCATTGCTTGCTCTTGATTTTCATTTTCTAAGAACTTTTCAGCATTATTTAGGCGTTTTAATAGATTTTTTTCAATCGGATTTTTAATTTGATTAGATGAATAGGAATGTATCATTTGTTCAAGTTCATTAATTACTGTAACAGGATCATCATAGATTACGACAGAAAATGGTATGCTCGTTAAATTCTCTCCAACAGTAAACTCTATATTGAAAATCTGTTCACCAACTGGCAATGAATCAAGATATTCTCTTGTAAAATCAACACGTACCGTATCTAACGTATAATCCTCTCCTTCAGCAAGCGTTTCACCATTATGACTTATGCCTTCAAATTGATTGCCATTTGGTTCAAGGAATACATAAGTGGATATATGTCGATCTAGCGCATCCTTATCATAGTGTAATATCTCTTTCTCCAATGATGGCTCCATTGGTGTTCGATCATATAAGGATACATCATTAAATGCAAGATCATATGGTGCTCTTCTTGATGTAACATTCAATCTAAAATATCGTCCCTCAACATTTTCAAAGTCGAGCGTATAATCCCGCATATTTGCCAATGTCCCACTTTTTAATGTACTCCAATTCTCACCATCGACAGAGTAATCTAAATAGTAGTCACCAATTCTTGCCTCTTGTTGATTAATAACAAAACGACCAAACGTTTTCTTCTCACCTAAATCAAATGTAATTCTAATTGGATCTTTCTCTGATGGATTAACATTTGCGGTTTGCCAGCGAGTATCTAAGTCACCATCAACTAGATGATTAATATTTTGGTTAGTATTTTCATGAGACACATTAATATTTGCTTCATTCAAATCTAATAACAGATTCTCTTCTCTAGCATAGCTTAACTGAGGTTGATAGTCATAAATTTGATAATCCTCTGGTGCAGTGAGTTCCCCAATTTGCACCTCATGGATACCTATATCAAGACCTCCATCCCTATATAAAGGGTTTCCAAAATAATCTTTTGTTCCTGCTTGTTCTACGTATCTACCTGCATTAATTAGCGGAGAAGTCTCTTTTAGTTTATAGTTCTGAGTTCCTTCAATTAATCCATTGGTATAGTCAGTTGGATCACCTACAAACTGAGGGTCATCCGTAATTTTATATAGGTCAATCGGTTCATGTTCCCCACGTAAACCACTTGCTTCATAAATAGCATTGTTTTGGAAAATCATATTATGAATTCCTGGTTTTCCATCAGAAACGCGTCTAGCCCATGTCGTTGGAGTAGTTTGATTATAATTATAGAAAATATTATTATAAAGATACATTGGTGATTTTATTTCTTCGTCATGAATTTCCATCTTTGCTCCATCATAAACAAAAGTATTATTGACAAAGTATGCTGGAGACCAATTGACATGTAATTGGTTTTTAATTAAAACCCCATTATCATTTACACTTAGATTATATCTAGCAATATTATTCTCTGCTCTACCCATATAAGACATCCAACCTGCTGGGTTATCGTGAGTATAATTATATTGATAGACAATGTTTTTCCCGGAAAACTCGAAATCGAAAGGTGTTCCATCATAAAAGGCTGATACACCATCATACACTTCATTAAATTGCTGTGTCACGTTTTCACTTGCCCACGAGTATAACCCGGCTGATACAGAATCATACCTTTTTAAAAAACCATTCACTTCGTTATATTCCACTAACATGTCTTTCGTATTTGCCAGTTGTATCGCACCTTGCCCGATGTTCTCAGCATAGTTGTGTCCAATGTAAACATCTCTACTAAATATGTCTTTCTCTCTAATCCAATCTTGCTCCCAATTTCCAAGGTCATTGAACCAGTTAAAGCCAAATTGAATGGCATGCAGTTCTGTATTAATGATATTATTATGCTCAATTTTTACATCTTTAAAATAATTCTCATTATCTGCATATTCTTTGTAAGGTTTTTCACCAAACACTTGGAAATTAATACCTCCATAATGGATCCGTTGCCATGTTGTTACACCATCAATATCATGAATCTCATTATTTGTTATTCTAAAATAATCCATAATAGTATCTTCGTCATCTTCAAATTGGTCTGCATTAATGGAAATGCTAATACCATCTCTTACCACTTGTCTTTCTGTACCTGGAACATCTATATCCTCATCGAAATTATTATCATTCGAAATTTCCAGATTATGAATCTCCCAGTATTGTTGATTCATCAAGATAACAGCACCAGTTTTACCAACCAAATCCATATCTTTCTTCCATGTGTTCCCTTCTAAATAAACTGGCGTCGGCACATTGCCATTGATAGCGATGTATGGTTTTCCTAAACTTTCGTCCCCATACATATCGATAATAATTGGATCACCTTCAGCACCACTTCCCTTTGGCCAAAGCTGTTGGTCCTCCCAGACTTCTCCTGCCTTTAACAGAATTCGATCTCCAGGTTTGAAAGTCTTGTTGTTAACAGGAGTAAATGTTTTCCATGCTGTTTCAGGAGATTGACCGTCATTGGTATCCATACCATTTGTAGCGTCCACATAGTAATCTGTACCGCTAGTATTTGCTCGAACTAAAGATTCACTAGTTAATATACTTACCATACTAAAAATCAAAAGTATAAAGACCGGTAAGATAAAAGTAAAATGCTTTCTCATTCTATCACTCCCATAATATATTGTATAAACATATGATCATATGTTGTTAATAAAATCGCACACCTCCTTTGATTTAGATACAACATATGGTTATACCAAATCTCCACGTCTATGTTTTTCTGTAGTTGTTCCAATTTCCCACCTATTTTGGGTTCACCTTGTCATAATTACTCTGATTGATGGTTATTTCTGCATTATCTGTCAACTCTTGAATATACTTATCATATTTTTCATCTACAACCATGTTTCTGATTAAGTCTTTGTTTTCTTGGTAGACTTCTGTATCTCCAGACTCTTTATTTACTAACTTGATAATGTTATAGCTTCCATTCTCATGTATAATTGTATTACTAAAATCCCCCACCTCTAATGACTCTACTGCTGTACGCAAATTGACGGTGGAACGCTTTTCACCCCGTGAAGTTTCATCACTCATAGTTTGAGACAAAATTTTATTGTCTTCGTTATACTCTCTTGAAACTTCCTCAAAACTCTTTCCATTTTCTAAATGAGACAGGGCTTTTTTTGCTTTCACCTCTGCATTTTTCATACTAGCTGAATCATGATAAGGTATAGATATTTTATGTATGGTATAGGCATATTTCTTATCAGACCATTCATCAAGATTTTGATTAAAACTACTCTGAAGCTCTTTTTCTGTTGGATATAAGGGGTCGCTTTCATTTCTACTCAATATTTCTTTAAGGTTAAGGCGAATATTTTTGATAACGTGCCTATAATATTGATTTTCACTAAATGAAGCTAATCCATATACAACTTCCCCTTTAGAAATAGCTTTCTGTCGTTTTTCGTTTTCTTTTTGCAAGTGTTCCAATAACTCATCATATGAAACAAAATTTATTAATTCATGATCTCGAGCTAGTGATAATTCTATCTTAGCTTTAACAGCCTCTGCTAGTGCTTGTTCCTTAAGCAATTTCATAGGATTTTCTCTATCAAATTGTTCTTCCCAAAAATCATCAGTAATTTCTGCTCCAAATGAATTTTTAAAATAGTTCTGAACATCAGGCTTAAAATTGTTAAGTTGCAATCTAAATTCCTTTTCGACAATCGACATATCATTAACAGTTGCAATTACTTCATTATTTTTAGCTTCTGAAGAAATAAAATAAAGAAATAGAGTAATCCCAGTAGCAGTTATAAATAAACACATCGTTAGAAATGCTTTTCTTCTTTTCCTCATTAATTGGGTAAGATATTTGCTCATCTTTTCCATTTTGTTCCGCTCCTTAATTAGATTGGATCATCTTTCCGAATAAATTTTTATGTAGCACCACAAAAGAGAAAACGCATACAAAGTAATGAAATGGGAATCTAATGTCTTAACAGCTTTTAGGGTATCTCCATCTTATAAGCCAACCTTAATTTATTGAATGGAGAATTATTATTAAAAGATGGATTATTATTTTATATTTGTAAAAATGGAAGAAGTGGCATTTCTAAAAGGAGTTAAATGTATATTTCTATCTTTTGGGTTATAATTGTACATGTTATATTTAATTCAATTAGTCGTTTTCAAACTAGTGAAATGGGCTAAAAACCCCTGAGCACTCATAAAGAGTAGCCAAGGGGGCCCATCAGGACATTTCACCTACCTCGCTCATTATGAAGGACTTCCTTCGTCCTAGTTCCCCCAGTTTTTCACTGCGTTTTCTGTGACCTCTTGTTTCTCGGCAATTGTTGAGACTGTTTGGTACCGTAATACAAATTCTAAGAACCAGCACCATTATTTGTCTGAAAGTTCTTCCTGAATATCCATTAACAATACGTGTATCTAAATCGTTTAGTACATATTGAATTCTTCTGTTAGATTCAATCCCCAGCCAGGACTGGGCTACAGCTGTTGTAAGTTTCAATTGAGGAAATAAAAATTGTAATTCTTCAATATTACGTAAAATGGCACTTTGCGATAGTTCTTTCTCGCCACAGCGATCACAAACACACATCTTACCATCAATATTTGTTTCTAATCGTCTACATGATTGACAGCGGAGACCTTTTTTTAGCTCTGCAAACGAAAAGTCTAGTAGTTGTTGAAAAGGGGAAATTGTTGAAAGTATTGATTTAATTGACTTGGTAGAATAATGTTGGACTTTCTTGGAGCTTCAAACAGTGTGAATTCAGGATAAACGAAAACAAGTGCTGGCTGGATGGGATGTGAAGGTCTAATTCTTGGAGTAACTGATGTAATAGTGAGTCTGCTCTTGCTAATTGTGTAAGGGGATCATCAATTTCTTTGCCTGATGTGAGATATAACTTATCTTTTTCATAGAAAAATTCACCTTTGTAATTTTTCAATTCATATAAGAAAAAAGTATTGTTGAGAACTAATCCATAATCTATTTGGAAAAGTTTATTGCGATGGGGCAACCAGAGGTCTTGGAGGATTAAATATTCACCGGAGATATTTTCGACATAGCGGTCAAACTGAAGTTCTTCCTCGTATCCTTTCTATAATAGACTATATTTTCTCTTTTCTTCTGATGAGAGTGCTTTACGATAGAGGAGTGCTTCGTAAATTTGTAACTCATTTGGCTTTTCTCTCAATATTACGCCAACCTTTCTATTATAATATTTGAATCCATTCGAGCCTCACAAAACGGAAGCTCGAATGATTTCTACTATATCCACATTACTTTATCGATATGATTTAAACAACTAGAGATACTCTTTCTGTTCTAACGTATGGCGGATTTTCTTCCTTGCTAGTTTCCCCCAATTTTTTACTGCGTTTTCTGTGACACCTTGCTTCTCGGCAATCGTTCGGACTGATTGATCCCGCAATATAAACTCTACAAACCAACACCATTGCTTGTCTGACAGTTCTTCCTGAATATCCATCAACATACGTGTATCTAAATCCAGTTCGTCTTCTATCATCAAATCCTCAATGGTCACTTGATCCAGCCATTTCTGATGCTTTTCACGTTCCCGATTCTCTTTCCGGATCTAGTTAATAAAACGACGAGCGATACAACTGTATACATAGGTAGAAAACTTTGATTTGGTTTTATCATAGCTTTTAAACGCTTCCCATACCGCAATTAATCCTTCTTGAAAGAATTCTCCTTCCACATCCCGAATCTGATACTTGTGAATTAAGTGGTGAATCATACGCTCATAGCTTGTTAATACTTCTTCAAAATTCATTGGTTTACTCCTATGTGATAAGCACTTATCAAGTATTACCGGTGACTACAGCGTATAGGAAACACAACAAAATATCACATAGCCGAACTTATTTCATGGCCGTAAAAAATTAGAAAACCTCACGTGATTTCATCGTTTTCTTCTATAAAAAAAGTAAAATTGTTCTATTTTGAATAAATACGATACTTTTTACAAATTGTCCAAAAATACTAATTTATTACTGATGATTTCCGAGAAAACTGTCGATATAATCCCCCTAAAAAAGAAACTACCCAAACACATCGTAATCTCGATGAAATTCGGGTAGTATAATGTATTTATTCAATACCACAAATAAAAGTACTCTTTCCGTTCCTTTTCGCGTTATACATAGCAGTGTCCGCCTCTTTTAATGCTAATGCGATAGCTTTCAACGGTTTATTTTCTTCCTTGATCACAATAGCAAACTCATCCCCGCTAACTCGAGCTAATCTATCGTTTTTTCTGTAGCTACCACATCCAGTGCATTTGTCACTACCCCAAACTCACTTGCATGCGGGCGATCTTCATCATCTTTATAGCCATAATCAAACATACGGTTACGATTTAGCGTTAATTTTGTGAAGGTTGGACGTAACAAATCAAATAAGTGATAGCGCTCCTTTAAATGAGGGAATCTTTGTTGATAAGAAAGGATTTCCTCTCTAACGATTCCCCAAAATGTATGTTCAGAAAAGGCTTCATTCTCTTCTAGGATGTTACTCAAATAACGGAAATGGCAAATGAATAGACCTGTTAAAATAAATTGCGTCAACCCTTCTGGCGTTTCACTTCTCAGCACCTGCTTCAATCTATCTGAAAGAGATGCTAGTTCAGGGAATGGTTGATCACTTATATTAACATCGTCAACAAAATCCTTCATGATCGTTCGCTTGGGCACATAATCCTTTAAAACAAGCACCGTGTTCTGTCCATGTGGCGAAAACACAGTACCATATTGATATAAGCAGTGAAGTAGCGGTGGCAAAATTGCTTTTACAAGCTTGTTTACCCACTCCTTGACCGTCAATCCAGATTTTTCAATCAGCTTGGAAACAAATGGCGTCCCTTCATGATCCACATGTAGTAACGAAGCAAGCGTGATCGCATGTTCTGCATTCTTTACTTCGTTATAAATACTCTCCCTCCAAACAACACCAAGCAGTTCAAGGTACTGATAAGGAGCTCCTTCTACAGCATGAAAAGCCGGGTGATTGACATTCATCGTTGCTACTTCTCCTAATAATCCGAGTTGGCACTCCTCCTTTAAGAATGGGTCATTGTCGAGGATGTTTTTCATGAATGTCGTAACCTCTGGAGCAATCACAGTTCTTTCACCAGGTAACCCCCGGTAAACTAATGTGTTTAATATACTCATTGGCAATTTCACATGATACTTCTCCTTGTTTGTCATATTGACAAATGTTCGGATTGACTGCTGTGGAAGATATTGGTCCCCACTTTCTCCTAATGGAATAAGCTCCTGCTTGGCAATTTCCGCAGCAAACATTGGAACAATCGATTGATTCCATTGCCATAGGTGGATAGGCATAAAATAATAATTCTCTGGCTGGACATTCATCGCCTGTATTCGATTAGTGAAACGTTGGCGTTCCTCCTCACCTAGCTCTTGATTAATCACCTGCTCATAGGCTAGTCCTTCTATCGAATGAAAAGTCCCGATTCTTTTATGAACAGCGATCCATGATAGGTTCACTTGCTTCTTTTGTTCTGGCGCAAATTGAACATAATCGTCGTAGCCAAACCCAATCCGGCCTTTATTATATGTAATCCATGGATGCCCCGTCATTTCTCCTTCTAGTTCAGCATAATCCAATCCAACAAGTTTTTCTGCAGTCTTTGATTTTTCCTGAATATGAGTATCTGCTAGTAATGTGTGTAAATATTCTCGAACTAAATGGCCAGTTGTCGATCCTGACATCTTCCCTTCCGCTTGAATACTTACTATAAGAGACAGAGCAAAGGGGATATTCTTATTATTATTTGTTACCACCTCTATACTATCAGGGATCACAGAGACACTATCAAACAAACGTGCTTTTGCTTTGAATCGATAAGCTGTACCGTTCTTATCCTTCCATACATACGTACGAATACCGTTTTCCTCAGTTAGTAAATCTGGCACCAAAATTTCTTCATAAATAAATTCCTGAAGCATCTTTGCTAATAACTGCTTATCTACATCATTCCAATTTTCTTCAGTTAACATTGTTAATGGTGTATCACATATTTTCACGTGGTCCAACTCCCTTTTTGAAAATAAAAATTGATGACTTAATAGGTATATTTAATAATAGGAATAAGCATATGCAGAGCCGATTAATAGAAATCCGCTCAAAAGAAACGGACCTTTAAACCCCTTCATCTCGACCATAATTAATGCTGACATCGGTACAAATCATAGAGCAAAGTTTACGAATAGAAATAACTAGGCTATAAGAGAGGGGTGATCTCTTTCTAATTCCTAATTGAAAGAATAGAAGATCCATTCCTATCAAACTGATGAAAAATCCAACACTATATAAGCAAAGATAGATGAAGCCTTTTCGGGACGTTTGTCACGTTCTTTTCCTACATTCCAAATTGTTGAAAAACATTTTGTTTATACGTTTGATAAATCTGTTTACCGGCGATTTGATTAATAATCGTCGCACTTCTAAACGCACCAAGTCCTAGATCAGGAGCGCCCACTCCATGGGTATGTAGCTCACCATTTTGAACAAATAAGTGATAATCTCCTTCATCCTTTGTCTTCACTTTATAGTCTTCTGTGATCTGTAACTGTCCATTTTCATCCCAAGCAAGTAAATGCTCAATCCCTTTTAAGAAATCCGGAATATATGGATGGTATCCTGTTGCAAGGATGACAACATCGGAGTTTACTTGTTTACTAACTTCTTGTTCGTGCTGATAGAGAGATAACTGTAAGTGTCTATTCCTTTCCTCAACAGAAACTAACTCTGTTAACGCTTGAAGGTGAATGTTTGTCTTCTTATTTCCGACTGATCGCTCATATAGTAAGTCATAAATATCTGCAATCGTTGAAAAACTAATTCCTTTGTATAAGAGGGCTTGATTAGCTAAAACCCCGGACTTCTTTTCTTGCGATAGCTGATAGAAGTATTTTGTATAATCTGGTGAAAAATGCTCTAATCCTAACTTTGAATACTCCATCGGATAAAATCCCTTTGATCTTGTATACCAGGATAATTGGTATGTATGTTCTGGTTGCCTATTTAATAGATCATAGAAAATTTCAGCTGCGCTTTGTCCTGAGCCAATAACTGTGACAGAATTCGCGTGGAGAACCTTATCCCGTTTCTTCATGTAGTCAGCTGAATGAAAGATCCGATTGCGATCCGCCATTTGAAACTGTTCCGGAATATATGGCCTCGTGCCGATTCCCATGACAACATTCTTTGTCACATAGGTCTCTCTTTCTTTCTTACTGGTAGAATAAACGGTCAAACGGTAATAGCCTTCCTCCGTAAGTTCAATATTCTCGACCTCGGACCCAAATTGCAACTGTGAAAGCTGTTCCTCGACCCATTGACAATAGTGGTTATACTCATTTCGCGGGATATGAAACTTCTCAAAAAAGTAAAACTGATATAAACGCTTTTGTTCATGTAAATAATTTAAAAAGCTAAAATGACTTGTTGGATCAACCATCGTGACAGCGTCTGCCATAAAAGGGACTTGGAGAGTTGTTCCTTCTAATAACATGCCAGGATGCCATTCAAACTTTGTTTTTTTATCGAAAAACAGTGAACTGCATTCCGTTTTTTCTAATAATGCCGCTAAGCCTAAATTAAACGGACCTATTCCGATTCCAATGACGTCTAAAATTTGTTCTGTTTCCAATCCGTCCATCTCCTTTCAAATACGTCTCGTTCACAGAACATCAATAACCCCTTTTTATCAGGAAGCTCGATTTCTTTGATTGGGGTGAAGCCACATTTTTTAAATACATGAATCATTTTTGCATTTCGGATATCTGGTTCTGCGATCACTTTTGTGGTTTCAGACACTTGGAATTTATGATATAAAATCGTCAGCAGCAATGGATAAATATATCCCTTACCTAAATAACTTTCAGATCCAATTAACAAATGAATTCCCTGGTCGAATCGATTAAACTCATAGTAGTTACCAATTACATCGTCTTTGACCCAATATGACTCCCAATAACTCATCGCGGAACCGTTGATTTCACCAATCAATAATGTTTGATGATCATCTGCCAAAAATTCCTTGACATGCGCTTGATAATCTTTGAATGGCAGATTCAGCCTCCAATATGGAATCACATGTTTTTCATGCATCCAGGAATGAAGCAAGTTAACATCCTTCATCGTGACTTCACGAAAGGTAAGAATGAGTTTTCGTGACGGATCGTAATGCTCAAATGGATAAGTTGTCTTTATTCCTAAATTAGAATTCATTACGCTCACCTGCCGTTTTGAACAGTGGATTTTCTACCGGTACATAGACCGATTGTGTCTCTAGAGATCCGACTAGCTCATCCATATCATGCACTCTCGTTAATAGATTGGCCTTACATGGCAGCGTTTCTTCATATAATAAAGAATTTATTAAATTCGTAGAGTCACCATATTGCTTGAATAAGGCATGTAATTCCTCTTTTAGCAATTTTAATAATCGCTTTTCATCTATGAGATGACTAACGCCAAAGGCATTGATCAAACCAAATAAGTGATTGAAAAAGAAGTAATAACGGAAACGCTCCTCCGCAATCGAATCAGCACAAATAGTATCGCTCTTTTCATTTAAGGTAGAGATTACTTGTTTTAATTGATGTGCACGTGATTCCATAAAATAATAGCCTTGGTTATCTCGATAATAAAAATTAACAGGGTAACCAGCTTCATCTAATTTAATCAGTGAATTCTGTTGATGTGCTTCGAGAGCAATCCCGTAGGTAGCGTACATCCAATAAAGCGGACGCAGGCTAATGTTTAAATAGAGTCGAAACCATTCTTCACTTGCTTGTTCAGTAGATAGTTGCTTTTGTTCAGCAAGGTGATGAATGATATTAGCAAGATGGGAATTTTCACCTTCGATATGATCCTGACAAAGGCCTGCGATTAATGTAGTTCTTTGTGCATGGTCTAATTCAAAAGGATTCTCCCGAATGACGACTTCAAAGCCTGTTTCTTCCTCGTTCTCAAGCTTCACCGTTATATAGGCTGGGTCTTCAATAATTTGGAATGACGGATGCAGTTCGTTTAGCTTGCTTGTTAATACTTCTTGTAGCAAGCGGCTCACTTCTACTCCACGATCAAGCTCTTTTCGCTTATTGATTCGTAACGAGTTAGTGATTTTTACTGGAATTGAAAACTTATACATATACTTTGCTTCCTGATGGTAGACCGTGCGTACAGAAGATGTTGGATGAAACTCGCGTCCTAGTGAACCTAAATAGGAAAGGTTACCTAATAGAATTTGTTTGTGAACCTCTTTTTTTCCTAGCAGTTTTCTTGCTTGTAAGGGATGAACTGGGATTAATGAATAATCATCTTCTTTGCAATACAGTTCTTTAAATGTTTCTCTAACAGATGGATCGTTTTTTAATTCTTCTTTGATCAGTGTTGTCGCTGTTTGAGGTAAAATAGAGTCTTCCTCAACCAGTTCATTTTTCACTTGGAAATAATGAAGCTGAAAAGATCCCTTTCGTTCAGGTGCAAAGATATGGTCTTCCTCTTCATCGATTCCTTGTCGGCTCTTTGGCGTTGGATGAACTTGATGACCGATTAATAGGGACTGTTCTGATTGAAGAAACGTTTTTTCCACCTGATAACATTCTGCTAAATCCCCCTTGCGATGCAAAAGAATTCCTTTCATTGTTTGATAGCTTAAAATGGTTCTAAGCATCAGCTCCTCTGTTTGAACTAGCCTTGTAGATGCTTCAGCTAAATCTTTTTGCATATAAGAAAGTAACGTTAAATAATCGAGCTGCTTTACTTCATCGTTCTGTACTTGATAATACATATTTAGTGAAAATAAATGACGCCCTGTTTCAGATTTATATCGAACCGGTACATATAACGTAACGGACTGACTAGTAAAAGGTATCACCAGTACAGACTCTTGATTCTCTTTAAATGGAAGCTCTTCCTGAATAACATCCTTCCATTCCCCATTACCGGTTTCCCTAATATAGCAATTTAATAGGTTTTGCATTGTTAAATGATTAGTAATGAACGGAATATTCATAGATTTTCTCGCCTTCCTCCCTCTTTATTTTCTTTCCAATTTGTTTAATGTTTTCAATATGCTGTTTCATCTTTTCAAAGGTATTTAACGGATGAAGCATCGTAAATTTTAAGTACACTCTTCCGTTTTGCTTCGTTTTTGCCATGATGAGCTCCCCACTTTGATAGAAATAGCGCTGTAATTCGATATTTAGTTCATCTACAAACTGCGGATCGTCCCCAATATCAGGAAGAAAACGGAATAACACAGCATTTAACATTGGTTCATGAATAACGTCAAAATCATTCAGACGTAAATGCTGGGCTGTTTTATTCGCTAATTGAATGGTGTAATCTACCATTTCTCCAAAGGTATCCGTACCTATTAATTTAAAGGTCATGAGAATTTTTAAGGCGTCAAATCGTTTCGTTGTTTGAATACTTTTATCCACAAGATTGATAATACCTTCTTCATGATCCTCTTCAGGATTAAGATAATCAGCATGATACATAATGTGTTGAAAAGACTGTCTATCTTTGACAAAGAATGCCCCGCAACTGATTGTTTGATAGTAGAGCTTATGGAAATCAATAGTAATTGAATCGGCTCCCGACAATTGACCAAGGAGATGGCGGTATTGATGAGAGAATAATAATGCCCCACCATATGCCGCGTCGACATGCATCCATAATCGATACACATCCGCTAGTTCAGTGATGTCATTTAGATTATCGATACTCCCAAAATCCGTTGTTCCAGCTGTCGCAACAATTGCAAACGGAATCAACTCTTGCTGATGCAAATGATTTAGTTTTTTCCTCGCATCATCTAAGCAAATCTGTTGCTGATCATTTGTTTTCACTTTCACGACCGAATTTATACCAAGACCGAGCTGAGCAGCTGATTGCTGGATAGTAAAATGCGCATGCTCTGAGCAAAGAATCCTTAATTTGCTAGCCTCTATCGGAAGTCCATCTCTCTGAACATTAGTAGAAAAATAGGTTTGGCAGGCTTGATTTCGAGCAAGCAACAGCCCCATGTAATTGGACTGTGTCCCACCGCTTGTAAATACACCATCCGCATTCGCTTGATAGCCAATTAATTTAATAAAATATTTCAGAACCTCTTCCTCAACATACGTAGCCATCGGGCTTTGATCCCATGAATCCATTGATTGATTAAGTGCACCAATGATCATTTCAGCGGCAATCGATGGCAGCAATGGTGGGCAATGAAGATGCGCCATTGCTGAAGGGTGAGAAATACTTAATGAATGTTTTACGATTTCTTGAATGTCATCCATGACAGATTCTATATGCTGTCCACATACGGGCATTCGAGTTATTTCCCTTGCCATTGCTTGAATGTCTTCACGTGAAGCACCAGTAAACGGTTTGTTGACCTTCATGACTTTGTTTACGATAATACTGGCTGTGCTTTCAATTAGTTCTTGGAAGATTTTCTCACTTTGCTCACTTGGGTGCTGAAACCATTGTTCAAAATTCGTATTCATCCCTATCACCTTATATCACAACCCGAAGTAGACTTCAGCTGTATTTATTAAGTCATAAAAACGCTGTAATACATCATCGGTTTGTTCTTTTGTAATGATAAAAAATGGTAATAAGTGAATTATCGTACTATATCGACCGCCCACCTCTAAAATTAATCCGCGTTTAAAACATTCCTGTTGAATTTCACTCGCAAGTTCAGGGTATGCTGGATAGCTTCCAAATTGATTTGATTGCTCTTTCGGATTCTTATTGGATTCCCTTTTTTCCTGTGATGCTACTAATGCCACATCATTAAAATATGTAACAGCTGATACCATAATTAATCACTCCTTCAAATATTAATATTGTTGATAACGATTCTCACCATCAATATAAATGATAATGATTATCAATGTCAATTATTTTTGTGTAAATTAAATCTTAGTACCTACAATAGAAATCGTATTTAGTTCTTAGAAGCAGTGTGAGAAATACATTTGTTTGGATAAGAACTTTTGAAAGGAATTTGAGCAAAAAATGGAACTATTAATTTTTTTGTAAAAAAAAAAATCGACTGAAAGGAACTTGGATTAAATTTTTAGAAACAGTTATACAACACACTTCTTACATAATGGGGTACCTATTGAAGTAATCAAGAGTTTAATGAAACAAAAGAAAAGGGAAAAAACCCGAAGCTATGCTCAGTTAAGTGGTCAACTTAGGACGGAATTTTATCAAAAGTGGTTTTTATAAGAATAAGATCAATGCGTATAAGATACTTGGTAGCAGAATTGGTATGTTATAACTTTTTCAGTTAGGATTTATGTTTTTTGTCGCAGTATTGACTGTTTCTAAAATAAACAATATTTTTTAAACGGATTTAACTAATAAATATTTTAAATCTCACAGTCTATTAATTTGTTTACTATGCACATATTAAAATAAATAACTTTAAATAGTTTATTTAGCAATCCCTGAAAAACAATCATTATCTCACATTGCAACATTGGAAAATATAGTATTTATCATTAATTACAGGATACAATTCCTTCCAGGTCCCTTGTTGTGGTAATTATTTCAATTAAAGTAATATATATGTAAAAATGATTATTTAAAGAAACCGCTTGCGTGATATGATAAAAGTATAAAATATGAAGGGAGGGTTGATGTTTTATCGCATCGATGGCAGTCCTAAACTTCAACAAAATATTCTAAAAAGGACGTGGGAAAAAGTGAAAAAGAATTCGCTTAAATGGATGTCTTTCAGTCTTTTCGTTACTTTACTTTTATGCCTGTCGTTTCAATCTGTATCTGCAAGTACTCCTGATTTCACTATGACAGGCTTTGCCACTCTAAATGGTGGTACAACTGGTGGGGCTGGAGGAGATACCGTAACTGTTCAAACAGGAGACCAGCTTATTCAGGTATTAAAGAATAAAGACGATGATACACCTTTAACTGTTTATGTTGACGGTACGATTACACCTAATAATACGTCTGACAGCAAAATTAATATTAAAGATATATCAGATGTTTCGATATTAGGTGTCGGTACAAATGGGGAACTTGACGGAATAGGCATTAAAGTGTGGCGAGCAGATAACGTTATAATCCGTAATCTCACGATTCATGAAGTGCGCACTGGTGACAAGGATGCCATTAGCATCGAAGGACCATCTAACAACATTTGGGTGGATCATAATGAACTTTATTCAGATTTGAATGTTGACAAAGATTATTATGATGGTTTATTTGATGTGAAACGTAATGCATATCATATCACATTCTCATGGAACTATGTCCATGATGGCTGGAAAGCTATGTTAATGGGGTCATCAGATAGTGACAGCGATGATCGAAACATCACGTTCCATCATAACCATTTTCAAGGTTTAAATTCACGTGTTCCTAGTTTCCGTTATGGCAAAGGTCACTTGTATAATAATTATTTTGAAGGAATAATTGATACAGGGATTAACTCCAGAATGGGGGCTGAACTACTTGTAGAGAATAATGTATTTGAAAATTCAAAAGATCCCCTTGGCACTTGGTATAGCAGTTCACCAGGCTATTGGAACGTTTCAAACAACTTATATATAAACAGCACTGGCAGTCAACCAACGACATCTACAACTAATTATACAGTTCCATATAATTATACGCTCACACCTGTTGAAGATGTAAAAGCAGTCGTTACACAATATGCTGGAGTTGGAGTTGTTCAGCCATAATTAATCAGGAGGGTGTCATCAAATTGTGATACCTTCCTTTTTTGGATCTCTCGCATAATCGTAATCGGGATAATCTTTATATCTAGTTAATATTATTTAACATATCCTATATTTCTTTTGTTCATTATGTCCAATTCGGTTGATGCTTCCTAACTAATCTGATAACTTTAATCAATTCCTATAACTCTTTTAACCTCTTTTTATATGCCCCTTCAATATTTTTCTCATTCGATTATGGCGATATTCTGGTTTAAAGTGCATATGCTTAATATTATTCCCCATCAAAAGCAAGAGCCCGTATACTGACTTTGACTACAATAGGACAGAAAGTTATGATTTTACTCCATACCACAAATAAACGTACTCTTCCCATTCCTTTTCGCATTATACATAGCAGTGTCTGCCTCTTTTAACGCTATGTGAATATTTGTCGCATTATTTTCATCAATCATACATATTCCGATACTTGCAGAAACCGACACAGCAACAGGGAAATTGTTCCATACCGATAAAACTTGAATTATGTCTTTCGCAATAGCTTCCAACGGTTTATCATTTTCCTCCATGATTACAATCGCAAACTCATCCCCGCCAACTCGAGCTAATGTATCATTAACTCCGATTTGCTGATTAATTCGACTGGCAGCTTCTTTTAACAGCAAATCGCCCACATCATGACCATATGTATCATTAACTTCTTTAAAATTATCCAAATCAAGTAACATGATCGCTTTTTTATTTTTCATAATCGGAAAATTTTCATACAAATAATGTCTGTTATACAAGTTTGTTAAACTATCAATACTTGCTAATCTTTCAAGCTCTAGCACATATGAAAATAGGCGAGAGAATTTTTCAAGTGTCTCTATATCCTTCTCTGAAAAAGATACCGCTTCCTTTCCTATTACACAAAGCGTACCAAACATTTTCCCATCTTTATAAAAAACAGGCACACCCATATAAGCTCCTGCATTTGCTTTAGCTGTAATAGCCAATTCACTAGTAACAGGGTGTTTATTTATATCATTAATTATTAATGGTTTTTGTTCACCGAGATAGATAAGCTGACAAAAGGATTCTTTAAGATCCATAGTAAGGTTACTAAACTCTTCTAATTCTCTACCATCTTCGCCTAACATTTTCACTATCGAAAATGTTTCGTCTGTTGTTTTACCTAGATAAAGTCTTTTATCTTCAAATGATTGATTGACTAATTCTAGTAGATCCTGAACTACCCTTTGTTCCAATTAAACCACCTGCTTCCATCCATTTTGCTCTCTACCATAAGTATTGTTATCTACATAAGGTTTCGGATAAATTAACAAAAAGGTTATTCCTTTATTATAACAAATTAACAAATAGGAAGCATTCTTCTCAATCAGGTGGAAATCTAGTACGTTAATTCCTTAATTCCTATGAAATCAACTTCTATTTTGCGAAATAGCGGAACAGATTGCGTTAAAGCCACCTGTTTTTCAACGAAAATTAGCATACCAGATATGCGTAGGATCTGGTATGCTAACTTATTTCCATCGACTTAGGTCTAGTTTTTTTCTTACAGAAATGTCCAACTGTTCACGGGATAACCCACGAAAGGAGTACAATACGTATTTGCTACAGTTTTAAGCAAAACTCAAGACACATATAAATAATTTTCTGTCCCAGGACCACACTCGTATCCGCCTAATATATAATTTGTAATAATACTAATACAAAAATAGAATTTTGATCAACCAATTCCCTTTATGCCAGTATTTAAATTAAAATTACCCCTTAACTCCACCCATTGTTATTCCAGCTACAAAGTAACGTTGGAAGAAAAGGAAGATAATAAGGATTGGAATTACAGTTAACGTAGACCCTGTTAATAACATGCCATAGTTATTCCCGTATGGAGAAATTAATGATGCAAGTCCAATTGGTAAAGTCAAATTTTCATCACTTCTTAACACAACGAGCGGCCATAAAAAGTTATTCCAACTATTCATTGCTTGGATAATACTCATTGCACCAAAGGCCGGTAACATCATGGGAGCCATAACTTTTATATAACAACCAAACTCTGTACAACCGTCAATTCGGGCTGAATCAATAACTTCCTTTGGTAATCCCAATGCATATTGTCTAAAAAAGAAGATAACAAACGGGGTGACTATGAATGGCAAAATTACTCCCGCAAACGTATCTACTAGTCCTAGGAAAATCATAATCCTATATAATGGAAGCATCAAAATGTCAGTAGGTACTAACAATAAAAATATTACTAATCCAAAGATAAGATTTCTGCCTTTAAATTTATAAATTGCTAAAGCGTACCCAGCAAAGGATGATAATATTACTGATACTGCCGTTGTGATTACAGTAATTATGATACTATTTAAATACCAACGGAAATAGTCATTTTCCCCAGTTAAAAGGTGTATATAATTATCAAGTGTTAATGTGTCCAGGGCTAAGCTTATATTTAAACCATTAGAAAACAATTCCGTTGCAGGCTTAAATCCTGCAACGACCATAACATAAAACGGGAAAAGAATGATCAAACCGATGATAAGAAATATAATAATTAATAGGATCTTGCTTATCTTAACTCTGATATTTTGCCCCATTTCTTAATCCTCCTTAAAAGCACCAAAATGCTTGAGTTGGAATATCCCAATGATAAGTGCTAATAATAATAATACTACACTGACTGCCGCGCCTAATCCCATAGCATTATAATCAAAGGACTGTTGATAAACGTAACCAACAATCGTAAGACCTATATCGTTCGGAGAACCATTTTTCCAAAAAACATATGACTCTTCAAACATTCTAAGACCACCAAAGATACTAATAATTAGCACAAACAGTGTCACTGGTTTTAACAAAGGGACCGTTATCTTAAAAAACTTTTGCACCGTATTCGCTCCATCAATATCAGCCGCTTCATAAAGAGAGTTGGGTATACTTTGTAAGCCCGCCAAGAAGTAAATCATATTAATACCCAGCATTCGCCAACAATTTAACGATACCATTAAAAACATTCCTGTTACTGCGCCTAACTTCCATTCCTGAGACGGCAAGCCAATTTTTATTAAAAGTTGGTTAATAAAGTCATTCTCGGTGCTCCCGAACATCAACCCGAAAAAAATACCTCCCACTATTACAGATACAAGAGATGGCATAAAAAGAGCACTTTTAAAAAAGTTCTTGAATGGTAGATACTTAGAGTTTAATAAAGTTGCTAGTGCCATAGGTATCGGAATCAATATAATCACTATCAAAAATGTGTATATAAAAGTATTTTTAACAGCGGTAAAAAAGTGAGAATTCATCATCATTTTATAATTGGCTAAACCAACCCATTCAGTCTGACCGATTAAAATACTTTGAAAACTCATTCTGAATAATTCTACTATTGGATATAAAAAGAAGATCAAAAAGACTAGAAAAAAAGGTGTCAAAAAAAGAAATGGAGCTAACTTCTGAGAAAATATTAGTTGTTTGAGAGAATACCAAGCAGATGTTTTCTTTATTTCAAGTACCTTAACTGGTGTCTCGTGGGACTTCATCAATTTACCTCCCTTTAAAAGCTTTGAGTGAAGAGAGTAGGAAATATATTCCCCTACTCCCCACATATTTATTAATCATCACTTGATTGATTTCTAACATCTTCTTCAGCTTTTTCCAGTGCTTCTTCAGCGGTCATACTGTCATTTTGTATTACATTAAAAAGGGCATCCTGAATTGCTGCAACAGCCTTAGGATAATCTGCAGGTACATTAGGTGCTACTACAGTTTTTGTTACTTCATCAACAACACTAAATACATTATCATTTAAAAAGAACTCAGTAATTTCCGTTGGTTTTTTAAACACTTCATGATCGTACACATGTGCTGGTGGTACTTTACCCATGTGCGTATAAAGACCTAAAATACTTTCTTTCGTTGTTTTCGTGTATTGAAGGAATTCTTTAGCTAGTTCAACATGTTCACTTTGTTTAATTACAGCACTACCAGTTCCACCAAGACCTACAGAGTCATAGCACTCCTCATCATTACATTTCGGCATTGGACGAATTAGTATTTTATCTTTTAAATCTGGCATGTAGTTAACAAATCTATCCATATACCAAATAGGCATTAAATTTGATGCCACACCGTGATTATTCATAAATCCAAAATAAGATTCTTCGGTATAACCACCACCTGGTGATGGGATGGCAATTTCATCCTCATAAACACTATCACGCAAGAGTTGCAGTTGCTCAACATTTTTTTCATTTGCTATAGTGAGATTACCTTCGTCGTCAATTAAATCTGATCCTCGTTGTAGTATTAAAATTTGATAGAACGTTGTATCAGAAGTACCAACCGTAAACATTGGTTTTCCTGTTTGCTCTTTAACTACCTTCGCAGCCTCAAAATAATCATCCCAAGTAACAATATCATATGGATCAATCCCCGCATCATTCATTATATCCATATCGTAAAACATTACAGAAGAAGCTAAGTTGTTTGGCGCACCATAGTAATTGCCATCTTTTTCATATAGATTTAGTCTAGCACTGATGTAATCATCCGGATTGATAATGTCATTTAATGGCTCTAATTGAATATCACCCTGAAGATAGTTTGCAAACTTATTTATTTCGATATCCACAATATCTGGGGCACCTGATCCAGACTGCAAAGACAATGTTAATTTCTTCCACATATCACTAAAAGGAAGTAAATTAGCTTCTATTTCTATCTGACGATCAGGGAATTGTTTATTCCATTGTTCTGCAGAGTATTTATAGTAATCTGAATACGACTCTACAAATGACCAAACCGTTAGTTTAGTTGGTTCTGTTCCACCATTATCATTTGAATCACTAGAATTTGATTCACTCTCATTTGAAGTTGTTGAATCACTGTCCGAACACCCTGCTAAAAATAGAACCATGATTAACAATAGCAATAAAGATAGTTTTTTCATTGAAACACTCCTTAATGATTAGTAGGTAGAGCCCTTCTTCGCAATACTTCACTTATTTAACTTCTAAGTATTCGCTGTTTTTTAACGTACCATCTTCATTAAAGTAGATGATACGTTGTTCTTTTGCAGACCGATAAGCAGCTTCTAGTAAGGAAATAGTTCTTATATTATCCTCCGCACTATTTAACGCAGTTTCGTTGTTTTCCATAGAGACGAGCAATTGATTCAATCCATCAAATGCAGAATACGGTTTCAAAGCTTGACCTCCTGTTGGAAACTCCCACGACTTTATAGGCTCTTTTGAATCTGGACGGTATAAGGTTACTGTTTTATAGTCTGATACTAACGTTCCCGTTTCACCCACAACTACAAGCTCTGTTGTTCTATAAGCAGATGATAAGCTTTGGGCATAACTAACAGTGACTCCATTTTGAAATAGTATTTGTACAGAAGAATCTGTGTCACCGATATTTTCTATTGCTGGAGAAGAGAAAGTTTGAGCAACTAAACTTTTTGCTTCACTACCTAGAATCCACCTAAACCCATCTAGCCAATGGATACCCATTACAGAAAGCGCATTTCTTTCACGTCGCGTTCTCCATCCTTGATCTTGGCGGTAGTAAAAATCATGGAATCTTACAGACGAAACACTACCAATCTCATTATCTTTTATTAGATTTTTGACAAAATCAAAGGAAAAATGCTTTCTAAAATTTTGATTAATACTAACAGAAACACCATGCTCTTTTGCCTTATCAGTAATCTCTATAGCTTCATCTAACGTTTCGCAAAATGGTTTTTCGCAGAAAACTGGAATTTCTGCTTCTATTAAAGGAAATAAAATGTCTTTTCTAATGCTAGAAGGAGTACATACGACAGCTACATCAATATTGCTCTTTGCAATGAAATCCTTTAAATCTGTAAATCTCTGCTCAATCTGATATTCGTTCGCTCTGTTCTCTAGTGCTTCGATGTTTGGATCACAAACTGCTGACACAATCACTCGATCCGTTTGCTTCGTTAATCCATCAAAATGCATTTTTGTAACTCCACCAGCTCCAACTACTCCTACTCGATAAACTTTTTTAGACAATTTTTTCCCCACCCTTTTTAAAATTTATGAAAATTAAAAATATTATTAGTAAAATAATAGCTTTAATCTTTCAACAATGGATATTGGTTTAATCCTTTACGCATGAAATCTAAACATTCTTTCATCCCGCCAATTATCTCTCCACCACTTTCTTCATCCGCGGACATCCAGCCATCATAACCTATTTCTTTCACAGCTTGAAATATTGGTTCGAAATCAATTTCACCTTGACCAAGTACCTTCCAATCGCCATTTGCAAAATCCTTCATATGAAAATTGTCGATACGATCTTTAAAACTTCGAATTACTTCTGCAATATCCTTTATCCCTGATTTATAAAGATGGGCAGTATCAATAGTCAAAGTAACATCATTATCTTTTATTTGATCAAAAAACACATCAAAATCCTCGCGATACATAACAGGCTGGTTATAATGATGATGAAGCGAAAGCTGAATACCATAGTCTTGCCAGGCTTCTTTACCTAGCTCTGTTAATTGTTTGGCAAATTGATGTAACCTCTCATTAGAAGATTGTTCTCTAGGTACACCGTGACAAAATATAATGCTATCCGTTCCCACTTGGCTGGCAAAAGCAAATAACTTTCTTAACACTTGTTGATTATCTCTATCTAGGTTTCCTCCAAAGATTAAACCTGAAGCTATTCCATCTAGATTTGCCCATTCTTCATTAAATCGTTCCGGTTCTTCGATGTAAGGAGCATATTGTGAATGTTTCAGATGGAGACCTTCATAACTTAATTTTTGATAGTTGTTAAACAATCTATCTCGTTGCTCGTTACTGCTCGTAGGTCTTGAAAACGCAAATTTCATACTACCACTCCCTCTTTCATTTCACTTATCGTAAGCGCATACAATTTTATTTTTTCTATACCCCCTTCGCTCGTTTTGATAAGTTAATTATAATTCAACATAGTTGAATTAACAACCATAAATTTTAATTTTATGAAACTTTTTATTCCATCCCCTCAGTGTTATAATGTAATAAAATCAATCTATCAAGGCTTTTACCGTTAAGGTAATGGGGTTCAACTTTAAAAAGCCAAACGCTATCTATAGATAGAAAGATGCAAAAAATAACATACAGAAAGGAACATCCAAATGGAGTTAGGCCCAAAATTAGGTAAACAAATTCGTTTTCTTCGCAAACAACAAAATAGAACATTAGAAGAAATAGCATCAGCCTGCGACTTTAGTAAAAGCTTATTGTCAAAGATCGAAAATGGGGTTACCATCCCTCCTATTGCAACCTTAATGAAGATATCGGAAGCTTTAGGTGTGACTGTATCTGACCTATTAGAAGAAAACAAAGAGGTCGGTACAATCTACACTCAAGCTTCTACTTATAAGAACAATAACCGTTTAATAAAGACAGATAAAGGTTACTCTTTCTACGCTTTCGCTGCTGCTCGGCAAGATAAAATAATGCAACCTTACTACTTCATAGCAAAGAAAAATGAAGTATATAATCACGCTCTTTCCCATAAAGGGGAAGAATTCGTTTTCGTATTGGAAGGGGTCATGAATTATAAAGTAGGGGATTTAGAATACACACTCGGTCCTGGTGACTCTATTTACTTTACTTCACTAGAAGAGCATACATTCACACCAGTCTCTGATGAAGTAAAATACATGGCTATATTCAGTTCAGAGTAATTAATTAAAAATCCCCTCTTGTCTATTCAACAAAGTTGAATTATAATTAACTTACGTTAAGTGAAATGATAAATAAGAGGAGGATTTTATGGCAACAATTAGTGATTTAAATCAAGAGAAGCATATTTTAGACATGGACTGGGGGAAAATACAGTGGCTTTGCGGTCAACACATTGATCCTGATAGTGAAATGACATTTGGTATGGTTTATATTGAAGCAGGAAAATCTAATCCTAGACACATCCATCCAAACTGTGAAGAAATTATCTTTGTTTTATCAGGGGAATGTGATCATTCTCTTGGTGATGAGATCCACCATTTAAAACCTGGTATGATGCTCAGAATTCCCCGAGATGTACCACATGATGCAAAAGTAACTAGTTGGGAACCTTGTAGAATGCTTATTATGTACTCATCTCCAGATAGACAGACAATTGGTGAATAAATTTGTCCAAGGAAAGGAGATAGCTATGACGAGTAAAGTTGTATTAGTTGGTGCTTTAGATACAAAAGGTGAAGAGTACTTGTTTGTAAAGAAGATATTAGAGGATAATAATATAGAGACTTTAACCGTTAATACAGGTGTACTTGACGAACCGCTGTACACTCCAGAAATATCTGCTGATGAAGTGGCTAAAGCTGGTGGCAGTGATTTACAAACTCTCATTTTAGAAAATGACCGTGGGAATGCTGTAGCAGTTATGACAAAAGGTGCAGAGGTAATCATGGAACAATTATGTAAGAAGTATCAAATATCGGGAGCATTTGGCATGGGAGGTACTGCAGGAACTACGGTTGCTGCATCCTCAATGCGAGCGCTTACTATTGGAATTCCGAAAATCTTAGTTTCTACTGTAGCATCCGGAAACACTCGTCCTTATGTAGGAGTGAAAGATATAACCATGATGTATTCTGTCATAGACATCGCTGGGATAAATCCATTATCTAGTAAAATATTAAGTAATGCAGCACATGCACTATCTGGTATGGCAATGGCATCCAATTCTGCTACTGAACAAACTAGTGTCAAACCAATGATTGGTATGACAATGTTCGGTGTAACCACCCCATGTTGTACTCAAATTCGTGAGACACTAGAAGAAAAAGGCTATGACGTTCTTGTTTTTCATGCAACTGGGGCAGGTGGTATGGCAATGGAAGAACTAATAAGAGCAGGTTTTATTGGAGGAGTAGTCGATGTTACAACTACTGAACTGGCAGATGAATTAGTTGGCGGGGTTTTTAATGCTGGTCCAGATCGTTTATTGGCTGCTGGTGAATCAGAAATCCCTCAAGTTGTCTCTGTTGGTGCTTTAGATATGGTGAACTTTGGTCCACCTGAAACCGTTCCTGAATCTTTCTCTAATCGTCAGTTCTATCAGCATAACCCTACAACTACATTAATGAGAACTACTGTTGCAGAAAATCGTGAACTGGGCAAACAATTAGGTGAAAAACTTAGTCGATCCTCTTCACCAGTTGTTGTTATTTTCCCTAAAGGTGGTGTCTCGCTGCTAGATACAACTGGTAATGAATTTGACGGTCCGGAGCAACGAGAAGCACTATTATTTGGAATTCAAGAAACGCTAAGAGATAATATCCCCCTCATAGAATTAGAAGAAGATATCAACCACCCATCTGTAGCTATCAAATTATCACATACACTAATGGAAATGATGGAAACAGCAAAAGTAAAGGAGGATTAATATGACATTAAGCCGTGAGGAAATTTTAACTAATTTAAATAAACAAATCGAGCAAAATAGCCCAATCATCGGTGGTGGTGCAGGATCTGGTATTTCAGCAAAAAGCGCAGAATCTGGGGGTATTGATTTAATCATTATCTATAACTCTGGTAGATATAGAATGGCAGGCAGAGGATCATTAGCTGGTCTGATGCCTTATGGAGATGCAAATCAAATTGTAGTGGAAATGGGACATGAAGTACTATCAATTGTAAAGGATACACCGGTGCTTGCAGGTGTATGTGGAACAGACCCCTTCCGTACGATGAATGTCTTTCTAGATGATTTAAAACGACAAGGTTTTGCTGGTGTACAGAACTTCCCAACTGTTGGTCTGATGGATGGTACGTTTAGACAAAACCTTGAGGAAACAGGAATGGGATACACTCTTGAAGTTGAAATGATTCGAAAAGCTCATGAAAAAGGATTATTAACGACACCATATGTTTTTGATGAAGATGATGCTGTTGCTATGGCTGAAGCCGGAGCCGATGTGCTAGTGGCCCATATGGGTTTAACTACGAAAGGGAGCATCGGAGCTAGCACGGCACTGTCTTTAGAAGAAGCTACGGCTCTTGTCCAAAAGATACATGATGCCGGTAAAAAAATAAATCCAAAGATTATCGTCCTTTGTCATGGTGGTCCAATTTCTGAACCAGAAGATGCTGCATACGTTTTAAATAATACCGATGGAGTTGCAGGATTTTTTGGGGCATCGAGCATTGAAAGGCTCCCAACGGAAAAAGCCATTACTAGCCAAGTAGAAACTTTTAAAGCTATTAATAGATGATTTTTCAAAAGACACTCAGCAGGTTTAACACTGTTTGGTGTCTTTTACTTTTCAAAGAAATAGTTTACTATCAAACCTGTCCCTGCCCCCTTTTCTAACTGCTTGTTTCCTTCTTTCCTATCCTTTTCATGGAATATCTCTGCTATAGTCATCGCCATTTCACTCCCTTTATAATAACTTTGTCCACACGTGAAGAAGAATTGGAACGTGAGAATGAACTTTTACGTGCGGAATTAGCTTTTATAAAAAAGCTCCGAGCTTCAGGGAGAAATATTCCGAGCCGACTGCTAAAACAGAAGCCAAAGTCATCCAAGAACTCCGGCAAAGCTTCCAATTAGTAATTCTTCTTGAAGCAACAGGTATTGTTTGAAGAACACAATGGAAATTATGGCTCTCGTCGTATCACCAAAGCACTTCAAAACGAGGAAATGACCATCAATAAAAAGAAAGTACAACGAATGATGCAGAAATTTGGCTTGAAGTGTCTCTCCTATACGCGCAAATCACGTAAATACAGCACGTATAAAGGAAAGGTTGGTACCGTTGCGAAAAATCGTATCCATCGCCGTTTTTACACCAGTGTTGTTCATCAAAAAATTACATTCACCAATGGAAAATTTCTTTGGAATCCTGAAACAAGAAATGTATTATGGAAAAGTCTATAACAATTTTACAGAACTGGAGCGTGCAATTAAAAAGTATATTAACTATTACAACAACAAACGAATAAAAGAAAAGCTGAATTGGAAGAGTCAGTTCAGTTTCGAAAAGCTCAATAAAGGCTTCTCACCACCATGCCCGCTTAATTGTTTTACAAGAACATCTAGCTGTCAAGAGCCACTTCGTTCCTTCTCTTGACAGCCATATAACCTTGTAAAAAAATGGTTGGTAAGCACGGCGACGAAGAATCTTGAGAAATCGGAGTAGAATTTCTACTCCGAATAAAAGTCTAACTTTTTGGGGGTAACCACCTATGCTAGGATTGGTATGCTAACTTATTTCCATCGACTTAGGTCTAGTTTTTAAGTGGGACGTCATCATTTTTTAAATATAAGGATAACCCACGAAAGGAGTACAATACGTATTTTCTACAGTTTTAAGCAAAACTCCAGGCACCACCTAAATAATTTCCTGCCCCAGTGCCACAAACGGTTGGTTTAAAGGGATTTTAGGTTTGTCGTTATGCACTATAACTAACCTATATTTCAACTTTTTTTATAATCTTATTTTGTTACACCTGACTGATAAGCTGCATGAGCAACAGCTTTTCTTACATTTTCCACTACTTTTTCGTTAAACACACTAGGAATTATATAATTGGGATTCAACTCTTCCTCCGTAACCACATTTGAAATTGCATGAGCAGCTGCTAGTTTCATTTTTTCAGTTATTTTAGAAGCTTTTACATCTAAAGCTCCTCTGAATATACCTGGAAAACAAAGAACATTATTTATTTGATTCGGATAATCCGATCGTCCAGTTGCAAGAACCCTAACATACGGTTCTGCTTCTTCAGGTAATATCTCAGGTGTAGGATTCGCCATCGCAAATACAATCGGATCTTTACCCATATTTTTAATGTCACTTACTTGAAGTACTCCTGGAGCTGAAACACCAATAAATATATCAGCATCAATGATGACATCTGAAAGGCTACCTACCTCAAAGTTTGGATTAGTGTTATTTGCATACCATTTCCATTTATCGTTCTTATAGTTTTTTCCTTTTACTAAAGCACCATCACGGTCCACACCAATAATATTCTGAACCCCAGCAGATTGTAACATTTTAGTGCAAGCAATTCCTGCTGCTCCTATTCCACAAATAATAACTTTACAGTCTTCTAATCTTTTTTGAACTATTTTAATGGCATTTAATAATCCAGCTAAAATAACAACAGCTGTTCCATGTTGATCATCATGAAACACTGGAATATCCAACTCTTCTGTCAATTTTTGCTCTATTTCAAAACACCGAGGAGACGCTATATCCTCTAGATTTATCCCACCAAATGAAGGAGCGATACCTTTGATCATTTTAACTATTTCATCAGTATCTTGGGAATCTAGACATATTGGGAACGCATTAACATTACCAAGCTGTTTAAATAATACTGCCTTTCCTTCCATTACGGGCATAGCAGCTTCAGGTCCTATATTTCCTAGTCCTAAAACTGCCGATCCGTCCGATACTACTGCAACTGTATTTCTCTTAATAGTTAACGAGTGTGCTAAAGATTTATCTTCACTTATAGCAAGGCAAATTCTTGCCACCCCGGGTGTATAAACACGTGATAAATCATCTCTATTCTTTACAGGTAGCCTGGGAGTTGTTTCAAGTTTTCCACCTAGATGAACTAAGAAGGTTCGGTCTGATACATGAATTGTAGATACTCCTGGTAAAAGATTAATTTCTTTAATTATGTTATCGATCTGATTTTCTTCTTGTACGTTTACAGTAATGTCTCGAATTGTTATATTTTTTTCTTCCTTGATAACATCGATTGCGATAATGTCTCCCTCCGCATTATTTACTACAGTGGCAATTTGACCAAACATTTTATTACTTTTTTTGATTTCAAGTCTAATAATGATACTAAGACTGCCTTTAAGTTGCATAATGTTAACCTCTTTTCACTTTTTGTAAGCCATCTTTTTTCATCGTGTACAAAATACGGAATAGCAAATAATAGAATGGATTAGCTCTTTTTTATCCTTGATTTTTATAGGTCATCTAATTGGCCTCTATCATTAATAATTTTATATAAGGCTTGGGTACCATCATTTTCTCTACCTAAACTAGCTAATTCTTTATAAAAGGACGATGATAATGATAACCCTTTTGCCTCAAAATCCATTGTTTTAATTTGGTCTAAAGCGATATCCATATCCTTAATAAAATGTTTTACATAAAATCCTGGTTCAAAGTCACCATTAATAATACGCGGAGCCAGTTTACTCAGTGCCCAGCTCCCTGCAGCTCCTGTTTCAATGCTTTGGAGTACGGTAGTTGGTTCAAGGCCAGCTTCTTTAGCATAGACTAGTGCCTCACATACACCAACCATATTGCTAGCAAGTGCGATTTGATTGCACATCTTCGTATGTTGACCGGCTCCAGCCAGACCTTGATATACGATATTACTTCCTATAACCTTAAAAATAGGTAGAACCGTTTCGTATACCTCTTTAATGCCCCCTACCATAATAGCTAGCTTACCTTCTTTTGCTCCAATATCTCCGCCAGATACTGGGGCATCAAGAGAAAATGAGTTTTTTTCTTTTGCTTTACTTTCAATCTTTTGTGCTAGAAGAGGACTAGAAGTGGTCATATCTATTAAATAAGAATAGGGTTTTATATGATTCAAAATGCCATTTTCACCAAAATAAACTTCCTCTACATCGTTTGGATAACTAACCATTGTAATGATAATGTTTGAATTGCTTGCGACTAATGCTGGACTACCTTGCCAATTTGCTCCTTCGCTTAACAACGACATTGCTTTTTGTTTCGTACGAGTATATAGGTTCAAACAATATCCGGCTTTCAATAAATTTCTAGCCATACTTGCTCCCATAACTCCAAGTCCAATAAATCCAATTGTTGTGTTATTTGGATGAAGTGGTTCCAACAAAAAAACCTCCCGTTTCTTAAAAGCTTATCTATGATTAATTACTTTATTTTGTAAGATTCCAATTTCATCAATTTTACACTCAATTATATTTCCGGCTCCGATAAACTCTGCACCAATTGGACTGCCAGTTAAAACAACATCTCCTGGCAATAGAGTCATCACATTAGAAAGGTAGGCAATCATTTCTTTTACAGATATAATCATCAGGTTTGTAGAACTATTTTGTTTTTCAATACCATTCACTTCTGATTTCACATATAAAGTTGATAAATCAATATCTGTTTCTATGAACGGTCCTATTGGCGTAAAGGTATCGAATGCTTTACCAATTGTCCAATGACCATCTTCTCTAAAAAACTGCGGTGCTGTTATGTCATTACCTATTGTGTAACCAAACACATAATCTAACACATCATCGGCTTGTATCTGTTTACACTTCTTCCCAATGACAACAACTAATTCCGATTCAAACTTCACTTCATTGATTCCTTGAGGGATAATGATTTCATCATTAGGTCCGATAACTGATGTTAATGGTTTAAAAAAGAAAACAGGGATATCAGCAGGCTCTTTTGGTAATTCCCCTAACTCCTGTACAAAATTAGCTCCAATTCCAATAATCTTATTAGGGGAAATAGGAGCTAACAATTTCACTTCATCTAATGAATAGCTGTCACCTGTATAAGTCCACGTTCCCAAATAATCTCCACTTATTTTTTTCACTTCCCCTTGAGAAAGAACTCCTGAGGAAATCTCATTCTGATACTCATATCTCAAAAATTTCATCTTCATCCCCACTTTTCTAATACTACACTCTTTGAATGTATTAATGTCTCACCTTAGCTTTTGCCTCTATGCGTCGACGATGTAATATTGGCTCCGTATAACCATTCGGTTGGTCCACACCTTTAAAAACTAAATCGCACGCAGCCTGAAAAGCAATGGAAGCGTTTAAATTTTTAGACATTGGTTTGTATTTAGGGTCTCCACTATTCTGTTCATCGACAACTCTAGCCATGCGTTTCATCGTTTCCATGACTTGCTCTTTCGTACAAATGTCATGATAAAGCCAATTGGCAATATGTTGACTAGAAATACGAAGAGTGGCACGGTCTTCCATTAAACTTATATTATTAATATCTGGAACTTTGGAACAGCCAATCCCCATGTCAATCCAACGAACAACATATCCTAGAATACCTTGAGCATTGTTATCTAACTCTTTTTGTATATCTTCAGGTGTCCAATTCATCGTTCTACTCACAGGCACATCCAAAATTTCCTTTCTTAAATCTTCATATTGTTGAACCAGTTCACTTTGAACTTGCTGTACATTTATTTGATGATAATGAAGAGCATGTAATGTAGCTGCAGTAGGTGAAGGAACCCAAGCTGTATTTGCACCTGCTTTTAACTGATTTCCTTTTTGATTTAACATATCTTTCATTAAATCAGGCATAGCCCACATTCCTTTACCAATTTGTGCGTGCCCTTGTAAGCCTGTAGCTAACCCAATGTTCACATTTGATTTTTCATAGCTTTGTAACCAATTAGAAGTTTTCATTTCGTTCTTGCGAATCATTGGTCCAAGCTCCATAGAAGTATGGATTTCATCACCCGTTCTATCTAAAAATCCTGTATTAATAAAGGCAATTCTTTCTCTCACTTGATATATACAATTTTTCAAGTTTAATGTTGTTCGTCGTTCTTCATCCATTACACCAATCTTTAACGTATTTTTATCCAAGTCCATCATTTCTTCTATACGATTAAAAAGCTGATTGGCGAAGGCTACTTCCTTTGAACCATGCATTTTAGGCTTAACAATATAGATAGAGCCTTTACGGGAATTTTGGTAGTTACTATTTCTCAATAGATCGTGCTTAGCGATTAAACTTGTCAATACACCATCCATAATTCCTTCAGGAATTTCTTGTTGATTTTCATCTAGAATAGCATTGGTTGTCATTAAATGGCCGACATTCCGGATAAACATTAACGAGCGGCCCTGTAATGTGAATTTATTTCCTGTCGGAGACACGTATTGACGGTCTGATTGAAGTGTTCTAGTTACTTTTTGAGAGCCTTTCACAAATGAAGTGGAAAGGTCACCCTTCATTAATCCGAGTAAATTACGATATACTACTATCTTATCGTTTGCATCGACTGCAGCTACGGAATCTTCACAATCTAATATCGTTGTTAAAGCTGACTCTATTAAAATATCCTTAATACCTGCATTATCTTCAGAGCCTATTTTATCCCGTTTATCAATTTGAATTTCAACGTGTATATGATTATTCTTCAGCAAAATTGCCTCAGGATTTAGTCTATTTCCACGGTATCCAATAAATTTCGCTTTATCACTCAGCATAGTAGATTCGCCATTTTCAAGCTCCATAAGTAAGTTGCCGTCCATAATAGAATAGTTTGCAACTTCAGTATGAGAATGAGCTTTTATTGGAAAAATGTCATCAAGAATTTGTTTAGCAATGGAAACAACCCTTTCCCCTCTTTTCGGGTTGTAGCTATTACTGCGTTCTGCCCCCTCCTCTTCACTAATGACATCCGAGCCATACAGTGCATCATATAAACTTCCCCACCTAGCATTTGCAGCATTCAGTGCATACCGGGCATTGTCTACTGGAACAACTAATTGAGGACCTGACTGAATTGCAATTTCTTCGTCAATTCCTTGGGAACTAACTGCAAAATCATCTACTTCAGCTTCGATATAATTTATTTCTTCCAAAAAGCTCTTGTAGGCATCCACATCTAAAGCATTTTTATTTTCTTTGTACCAATTGCTTATTCTTTCTTGGAGCGTATCTCTTTCTTTTAATAACCTATTATTCTCTGGAATAAAATCATGAATAAGTTCAGAAAAGTCTTCCCAAAACTTATCTCTAGTTAATCCACTCCCTGGAAGCGCCCTTGAATTAATAAACTCAAATAATTTTTCATCCACATAAAGATTGCTAATCAACACATACCCCATCATCAATTTCACTCTCCTCTTCTTGTTCAAGTTTAAAACCATCGAGTGGTAACCATTTTTTTTCTTGTGTAAAATTCAATTCCATCTTTTCCGTTTACATGCAAATCACCATAAAATGATTTCTTCCATCCTGAAAATGGGAAAAAGGCCATTGGAGCAGGAACATTTACATTAATACCAATCATACCTGCATGAATATGGTCTCTAAACTCTCTGGCAGCCTTGCCACTTTTGGTGTATAAGACAGCTCCATTGCCAAATTCCGATTGATTGGTTAGCTCTATCGCTTCTTGTAAATCTTTCACACGAACAATACTTAAAACAGGGGCGAATATCTCATCTCGCCAAATTTGCATTTCAGTTGAAACATGATCGAAGATAGTTGGGCCCAGAAAAAATCCGGAGTCTTTTTCTTTTGTATCGAGCCTACCGTCACGGACTAAATTCGCCTTTTCTTTTAGTCCTGTTTCAATATAATCTTTCACTTTTTTCAAGTGGGAGTCTCTAATAACTGGGCCTAAAAAGACGTCCTCATTCATCCCTTCTCCGATTTTTATATCATTAGCTCCCTGTACTATTTTTTTCACTAATGTATCCGCGATTTCATCTACCACTACAACTACTGAACATGCCATACAACGTTCACCTGCACTGCCAAAAGAAGCACCCAATATACCTTGAACAGTCTTATCCATTTCAGCATCTGCTAATACAATAGAGTGATTTTTCGCACCAGCTAATGCTTGAACACGCTTACCAAATTGGGATGCCTTTTGATAAACATACTCCGCAACAGGTTGAGATCCAACAAATGAAATAGCAGAAACATCCTCATGCTCCAAAAGCCCATTTACTACATCCTTCGATCCATTAACAAGGTTTAACACTCCATTTGGTAATCCCGCTTCTGAAAATAATTCGGTTAAACGTTGTGCTAATAGAGGAGTTCGTTCGGATGGTTTTAGAACAAATGTGTTTCCACAAGCAATAGCAAGAGGAAACATCCAACAAGGAACCATCATTGGAAAGTTAAACGGAGTAATTCCACCTATCACTCCTACTGGATAACGATACATTCCGGATTCCATGTCTGTCGCAATATCTGGTAAGACAGAACCCATCATCAAATGAGGTGTTCCAGCAGCAAATTCAACACATTCTATCCCTCTTTGCACTTCCCCTTGCGCTTCTGAAATAGATTTACCATTTTCAAGAGTAATCAATTCTGCCAATTCCTCACGATTCTCGATTAATAATTGTTGGTATTTAAATAATATTCTTGCTCTACGTGGAACGGGTGTTTTGCTCCAAGAAGGAAAAGCTGACTTTGCCGCTGCAACTGCCTGTTTAACATCTTCCATACTTGAGATCGGTACATATGCTAATAACTGACCAGTTGCTGGATTGGGTACTTCTTCAACTTGGGTCGATGCTGCCGGTATCCATTCACCATTAATATAATTTTTTAAGTGTTCAACCATGTTTAGTCTCCTTCTAAATGAAATTATAGGAATAACACGTTTCATATAATTCGATAATTTCTTCCTTGGAAGGTACCTTAGGGTTATTATCAGGACTTCCACTTGCTAATGCGTCGTCTGCCATTTTGCAAACGAATTGTTTAAATTCAGTAAGTTCGATTCCCCAGTCTTTCATATTTGGTATATTTAATTCAGCACAGAGCTTCTTAATTTCCTCTACTGCCAAATCAGCAGCCTCAACATCAGATAATTTTTCTAGATCTGGATTAAATATTCGTCCTATTATCGCCATTTTTTCTACACAACTTTCTTTACTAAAATAAAGAATTGGTGGGAGAATCATGGCATTGGAAACACCATGGGGGACATGAAATAGCGCACCAATTGGTCGGGACATTCCGTGAACTAAACAAACGGAAGCATTACTAAATGCTACTCCAGCTTGCATGGATGCTAGTGCCATTTTTCCTTTTGCCTTTTGATCTTGATTAGTATAAGATAATCTAATATTTTGTGAGATGAGACGTATTGCAGATAATGCTAAATTGTCTGTCATTGGGTGGGAAAGGCGTGAGATATACGCTTCTATGGCATGACATAATGCGTCTATCCCTGTACTTGCTGTAATATGTGATGGCGATGTGTACGTTAGAGTTGGGTCAACTATGGCAACGGATGGTATTAAAGCAGGATCTTTAATCATCATTTTTACATCATTTTTTGTATTTGTAATTACGGTAACATCGGTTACTTCAGATCCAGTTCCTGCGGTAGTAGGTAAGGCAATAAAAGGAATAGTAGTATGCTTCATATGTTTTTTAGATTCAAAATAGTCGACTATATCTCCATTATGATCTGCAAGTACAGCAACTGCTTTTCCTGTATCAATGCAGCTTCCACCTCCTAAAGATACAATCACATCACAATTTCCATCCTTAAAAAGCTTAAGTGCCTCTTCCACATGTCTATCAGTTGGTTCTGAATTCACACCTAAATAGGTCAAACAGTTAACACTTGATTGTTTTAAAAACTGAATGCATTGATTGACATGTCCTAAGCTATCCATTACTTTGTCACTAATTAGCAAGCATTTTTCCCCATGTTTTTTTACCTGCTCTCCTACTAAGCTAAACGAATCTTCACCATAATAAAGACTTTTTGGCATCCTAAACGAAAAAATGTTATTCATCTGCGTCCCTCCCTATCATTGATTGATTATTAACTTTTGTATTTGTACTATTTCCGAATTGCTTTGCATATTCTACATCTTTATACGTATCCTCTAAATAATAAGGATAGCCAAACGTCATCTTCACTCTTGCCATAAAATATGGTTTGTTATGCAAACTCCAATAATGTCCAAGCCTTTCCCAATGAGTACTTGCTTCTTTTAGTAAGGATATTGCCAGATTTTTATGGGGTAATGAAGGATTTAAACTATATCTGTTAAGCTCAATAGCAGCTTTAAATTTGTTTTGATAATACCTTCCTAATTCGACCCAAGCATATAAATCTAATTGAGTACATTGGCAATAGCTAGTTTTCTCTTCTTTGGGTATTGTCTCTAAATCTATTAAAATTTTCTCCACGTTCTTTGTAGATTCTTCCAAAATAGTTACAATATCATAAGGGGTCTCTTTATAACCTGTCCTAACTTGTTCTAGATCACCATTATTCTCCGCTTTTACAAACTCATCAATACTCATTACACCACTTCCTGGCATTGCCTTAGCCTCAACAAAGTCCAGAATTGTTTTAAATCCTGATACCTGTGAAAGACAACTTTCTGGATGCCATTGAAAATCATAGTCCATCCAAAACAGTCTATTCACAGCAGGTATGATTTTAGATGATTCACGTAGACCAATTAAAAACCTCCCTGCATGCGCTTTGCCATAAGGTTCCCGCAATAAATATTCCCAAACTTCATCATCTATGTCAGGGTTATAAGATAAGCGTCCCCATAATTGAAATTGAAATAAATGTTTTTCAAAATCGTAAGTCCATGTTTTATGGCCATAATTAACATGCTGAAAATCTTTCCCCCATATATAGCCATCTGCTCCCCAATAAAAGCCTTTCACATAAGGTTTTAGCATTCCTTTTACATAAGCACGAACGTAATCCGGATCCCCCCACCGGAAGGTAAATACATCATCATTTCTTACGGTATAAAGTACCTGGGTCTTTTCAAGATCTATCCCTTCCCACGCCCCCCATAATTGTTCGAATTGAGGCTCAGAGTGAGAATAACAGTGAGCATTAGAATATTTCCAACTAATATATAAATCCTTGGAATCAAATTGTTCTTGTATGACATCTTTTATTTCTTTTCCCGCATTTTGCATATTGGTACGGTGGATAAAAGAAATGTGACGTCCTGATTCCTTAATCGCTTTTACATAAGTTTCTGCAATCCAAGCTTCCTTCTCATACCCGGTGCCATCCATCCATTCGCTTGCCGAAGTCCCAATCCCTTTTAAATCAGGATAAGTAAGGAGTACTTGCAAAATCATTTCATAAAAATAATCTTTAATTATTTCGGAAGTTTCTCTGAATCGATTTAGTGTGGTGCCCACTCTATGAATCAGATGGTCATACATATTTCCAAATTCACCTACAGAGGAAGGATAACCGAGACCAGTTGCTACTTCTGGTAACAATCTAATATTCCAAGTAAATAAAAATATGTCGATGCCTCTATCCTTTGCATACTTCATTAAATTTCTGAAAAATTGTATATTTTCTTTGATTTTTTGATCTTCAAAAGGATTGGCTTCTCTATATTTCGATGATACAACCATTAAATGAAATGGGTGTTCTGACCACAAACTCAAGCAATTATAACGATTCTTGGCTAACATATCGATATAAGGACGCCAATATTCCATGGTCATACAAGTATCTTCATTTTCACGCAAAGCATCACCCTGATCGAAAGGAGCATATGGTAAATTATACTTAATGCCCCGCATCTGCAGGCTTGGTTTTTGGCTTACTTGTTCATCAGCTAATAATTTTTTTCCGCGCTCTATCCACTCTGCCCACTCTAGACAACCATACATGACCCCTCGAGAATCTTTACCCTCTATAATAATTAGTTGATCTTTTCGTCTAATTAAAAAAGCTTCATCCTCAAAAATATAGGATTCATTAATTTTTCGTTCATCCACTTTTCGTACTACAATGCCTTTTGATGGATATAAGGTTGTTACATGTTTCTCATATTGTTCTACATAAAATATATCCCTCCGAAGTAAACTTTTTTTTATCTCGTCTACACCAAATTGAATGACCGGATCACTAGAATCATAAACAAGTTTCAATCACGTTTTCCTCCTTCCGCTAAAAAAGAAGCTATAAATATTGAAAAGATTATATGATTTATTACATTATAGAGGGCAATCTTTACGGCAATAAACAGACAAGTTTTGTGTAAGTTACACATCAATTATTTGTGTAAAGGAATAGCATAAGAAAAACGTTAATTACCTTATTTACGGATGACCGATTTATTGATTAGACAAAAACTGTCTGATAAAATGTCAATCTTCGTCTATAAGAAAATCGAACTAAAAATACAAAAAATCGGTCATTCTCTTCTTAAACGTTCTCGTTATAGAAGAAAATGATCCGATTTAACTTAGCGATGTTCCTTTTTGTATTGACTAATTGTCATTTTTACATACCTTTGAAACAGACGATTTAAATTTCGCTCTGAATATCCTATTGCCTCTGCTATTTCACTGACACGAGTATCAGATTCAATGCATATACTTTTTGCTTTTTCAACTTTTCGTCTTAAAACAAAATCTCTGAAATTAATTCCCACTTCTTTTTTAAATAATCGACTTAAATAAGAAGGAGTTAAATTTACCATATCAGCGCACTGTGAAAGCGTTATATCTTCAGAAATATTTTCATTTATATATTGACATACTTGTTTAACGGATAGTGTACCTGGTGAAAATTCAGTATCATCATTTAATCGTTGGTATAAAGGAAATAATTGCTCTTTAAACCATTGGTTTATTTCACCAATAGTATGAAGGGATTTTAACTCCCCAAACAAATCTGCGTCAAAAATATCCATCACACTGTTCCCTTTCTTTTCCAGAGATAATATGATGGAAGATAATAAGAGATGAAAACATTGATAAATACTATTGTATGACTCAAATGAAGCAGTTGCTTTCATAAATTCATCCAGAGTTTGCTCGGCTTGATCGATATCTCCCACCTTTAGGGAATCAAGAATCCTAGTTTCAAATTCTCTTGGGTAAAAAAACATCCCTTGTTTCTTTGAGAATTCTAGATCATCAATAAATAGAATCGAGTCAATATTTTTATAAAGACGATACTTAAGTGCTTCTAAAGCTTCTTTATAAGAATGTGAGACTTCAATGACACCCTTATATACATTTCCAACGCCAATAGAAGTATTTATAGATAAATATTTTCGTATTACATTGCGCAATTGTGCAGCGGTTTGATGTAGTTTTTCCTTTATTTCATCAAGGATCAAGTCTTCATCAAAATGAAAAATAGCAACCAGGTTATTGTCTGCATTATTGAGATCGATACCGTCATAACATTGTTCATTATCTATTAATTCCATTAAGATATTTCGAACAGCATAAAGGAGAATCGGTTTATCTCGATCTTCAATTCTCATTTTATCTTCATAACTACCTAAATCAATCACCATCGCTACATATTGTTTTTTTACAGGAATGTTATATTGCTTACACTGCCTATAAAACTGATTGTTAATAGTCAAATTCCCATCTAGGATTTGCTGAAAAAACCATTCTTTTAAAGTAGGTTCCATTTGCTCTTGATAATTTCTAAGTTTTTGTTTTTCTTTATTTAGATTGCTCAGACTATCTCTAATAATATTTATTTCATTTTTTTGGTCGTTCATTACATTTTCTTCGTTCAATGATTTAGTATAATTCAATAATTGCTTAATAGGAGAGTAAGCACGGCGTGTTGTATAAAAGGTTAATAAGATACCTACTCCTAAAAAAAATAATACAGATGACAATACCATCCACCTGAAAAATTGGGTTAATTCAGTAATGGATGATTTCTGAACCATAGATAGATAGGTTCGCTCAAACCTAGGCACTCTCTCATAAACATATAACGTTTCATTGCCATTTTTATTATCTGCATAGAACGTGCCCTGATTAGATTCACTTTCTTTTATCTTATTTAAAACACTCTCCGTGTAAAGATGTTTCTCACCATCATTTTGGTCAAAAAGCATATTGTCTTTAGAATCTAACACTAATGACGTTATGTGCTCCTGGCTTGGAAAGTAGTCTTGAAATAGTTTCTTTTTCACCTGGATAACTAGCAATCCTTGTGAGGATGTAGTGTGCAAAACAGGTAGTTTGCGAAAAAAAGAGATATATCCTTCGTTATCCGCAACAGGTAAATACTTCCAACCAACTTCAAGTTGTTCTTCCATCACCTTTTTTACATCCTTACTATATTTAAACGATCCTCCTTTAATGAAACCGTATTCATTAGAGAGAGCAAAATTATATTCTGTATTATAATAATAAATCTCATCAATAAAACTATTTTCTGTTTTCTTCACCTTAAATTTTTCAAGAATTTCTAGATGGTCCATTATCCGATTATTAAATTGGCTTATGGTGAAGGAATCATGGATAAGTGGATCTGTAGCTATTTGATGCGATTCTAATTCTATTTCTTCCATTAATCGTTCCACCCGTTCTTTAAAGAGGACTAATGAGGATTGTGTGTCATTATTTATGTCCTCTGTTAATGAATTATTGAAAACATAATAATAAACACCACCAATTAAAATAATGGGGATACACGCTGATAGACAACCAATCCAAATCAAATGATAATAATAGCTTTTGTGGTTTCTATTTTGGTTGGTTTTTAATAGGGGGATTTTTCTTAACCAATTAACCATATATATCACCACTTTTTAATATAATACGTGAATCGTTTTACAATAGTATTCTTTATTCCATCCTAAAATTCCTTTTTTTAATAGAGGATTTGAACTTTTGAAAGAGCCCTTTCATTCTGTTAGAGTGAAAGGGCTAATATGTTTAAACTTTAACTATTCTCAAATGCTTCATATGCTTCATTGAACTCTTGGAATGCCTTCTTAATTTCCTCTTTATTTCGCAAATTGTGAATATACTCTTCAAATTCTTCCATAGAAATATCACCTACAATAGCTTCTACAACTCTACTCTCCCATTCATTTTGATACCTTGGCCATGCGTCTACCCAAGTATCAGAATGTAAAAAAGAAAATATATTTACTTTCCCCACTTCACTATAATGTTCAGTATCAGCAAGGACTTGTTCATTGTACTCTTGTGGTGCATTTTTATCAAAACTCTTCCACCAGTCATTATAAGTTAAAGGTACAGGTTGTTGAGCAGATGTCCCGATTTGAACGGCAAGTTCTTCATTCATCACTTTATATCCATTTTCATCTTCTTCATGATGCACTCCTTCTTCACCGAAAAAGATAAATTCAAAAAACTCTTCAGTATTCGTAAATTCAAAGTAATCTAGTATCTGTTTTACTTTTTCTTCTGATAACTCTTTAGATAGCATAAATGCACCATATACGCCAGACTCAAGCTGAATAGCAGGTCCTGCTGGTCCTTCAAGTTCTACAATGGTGACTTCCGCTTCGGGTTCTGTTTTCTTAATGGACTCTTCAAACATCCATGCTCTCCAGATATTCCGAATATAAGCTCCTGCTCGACCTGATTCAAATAACTCTTGTGTTTGAGTCTGACTCATCGTAGCAAATTCATCAGGCAGTGCATCGCGTTCATATAAATCTCTAAAATATTCTACCGTATCAATATAACCATCACTCAAATTCACATGAATTAGTCCACCGTCATCATCATAGGACGGATCTAAAGCCCCAAATCCTGCCAAAAAGGCGTTATGAATCCCTGTTCCTCCATAAGAATGTACGTGTCCCAAGGTATCATCTTTACCGTTTCCATCTGGGTCTTCTTTAACCATTGCTTCTAGTGTATCTGCAAATTCATCTAAAGTAGTTGGTTCTTCAAGTCCTAGATTATCTAACCAATCTTTACGAATTTTTATACCTTGATCGACACTTGGTCTATTTCGCGGAATACCATATGTTTCACCATCTAAGTTTACAACTTTCCATGCATTAGGACTTGCATTTTCTTTTAAATTTGGATAATCACTAAAGTCACCCAGAAATTGACCAACTTCCCAAAAGGCACCATTATTAATAGCTTTAATTAAGTTAGGTGAATTAACATTTGGTGCCCATAATACATCTGGCAAGTCACCAGAAGATAATACTAGCTCAAATTTAGTATCAAAGTCACCGGATGGTACCCATTCTATATCTAATTTAGTATTCGTTTTTTCTTGAAAAGCTGTCCAAAACTCATTATTCATATCTGGAACTTCTTCAAACAATGGTAAAATCATACTTATTTCCAATGGTTCTTCACTACCTGATCCATTATCCGATTCATTATCTGTAGTGTCTTCACTTGATGAATCTGAAGAAGTCTCCGAATCATCACTACACCCTACTAATAACCCAAATGCTAACAATACCATTAAAAACTGCTTTATTAATGAGTTTTTCATTTTCACCCTCCTAATAATATGGAATAACTTATCAAATAAATCCTTGTAAACTAGTTAATTTAAGCTAAAGTGCGACTTTCATCAGTGGGAGTTTTACGGACGATTAGCAACGTAATAACATTAATCTTTCAGATCGTTTTCCCAAGCCTTTAAATCTAACAGACCAAGTCCCATACCAAAACCCGCTTCACTCGTGTAGGTGTTCACCATAAAAGCTAACCATTCGCCATTTGGACTCACATTAGAATTACTGGCTCTCCATGGTACATGGTTAATCATTCCGGTCATACGGATACGTTCTCCAGAACCATCCAGCTTTAACTTCCATAGATCAATAGGTGGATAAAAATTATCATAATCACATGATGACTCTAAACATATATATTCACCATCTGGAAAGATCCCTTCCGGTTCATTATGTGTAAGTGGTTCGTCAATATAAGTGCGAACTTTTCCAGTTTCAACCTCTACCCCTTTGACCACACACTTCCAATTATCGGGTGTTTTCCAGGGACTACCCACATATTCTGCCATAATTACTTCTGAATCATTAAAGCGGAAGTCTTGAGGTTCAGGAGCTCTTCCACGCTCATTCTCATAAATTAATTTTTCTGGACCTAATATCGGTCCATCTTCGCTATAGATAATCTCTGTAACAAAGCACTTATAATCTCTTCTACTACCAATATTAGGGTCATTGCCTCCATGAACAGAATACGTAATTTTATTATCAATAGTAGATACACCACAACCTTCTGATATTCTTCTTCCCAAAGGCTTCGGTGGATTCCTTGCATCTTTATCCATAATCCACAGTTCTGACTCTATATGGCGACTTACTTCTCTATCTTTAAACTGTTTTGGACCGATTAAAATGTAATCACCATTTGGAAGATAAAGTACTCGTAAAAAAGAATGATAATCTCCTAGATTCTTAGTTAAATTACGTACTTTTCTAGTTTCTACATCAATTTCACAAATATCACCATAATTTTTATCAATGAAAGCAATTCGTTTCCCATCTGGTGACCAATATGGACGCTCACCATATTCTAATAATTTTTCATGAAACTTAGGTGGATCGTTTAACACATGAGCCCCTTCAAATGGTTTATTGTCCACTTGATGAATAGTCACATTCTTCTCCCCTTTGCATAAATATATTAACTATTCCTGCTTATCCTTTAACTGAACCTAACATCACCCCTTTGGCAAAGTATTTTTGCAGGAATGGATAAACAACTAATATTGGTAGTATCGCTAACACAATGGATGCCATTCTAATTGTTTCTTGTGGCAGAGCTGCTTGATCTCCTGTAGCTCCAGCTTGACCAATTGCGTTTGATCCAGAATCAATAACTAAAGTTTTAATCAAAACTTGCAATGTCCACATCGATGAGTCGGTAAGATAAATCAAGGCATTAAAGTAGGTGTTCCAATGAGCAACTGCGAAAAACAAAGTAAATGTAGCAATAGCAGGCTTTGATAACGGAATAATAATTCTTAAAAACACTCCAATATCGTTACAACCATCTATTCTTGCAGCCTCTTCCAACTCATAGGGAAGAGCTTCAATAAAACTTTTAATAATAATGAGGCTCCAAGCATTCGTTAGAGCAACTAATATTAATGACCAGTGATTATTAATTAGTCCAAGCCCTTGTACTAACAAATAATTAGGAACAATACCTGGGTTAAAGACTAATGTGAAAACGACGGCATAAAGAATAATAGTACGGCCTGGTAACGATTTTCTCGACAATCCATATGCCATTGTAAAGGTAACAACTATATTAAGTATGGTTCCCACGATAGTGATGTAAATCGTATTCTTTAAAGCACTCAAAAAACTATTAGTAGACAAAAGATACATATACGCATCCAACGAAAATTTCTCAGGGATAATATTAAATGTAAATGGTACATACACATCAGGATCAGTTAGGGACACACTTACAACATATATAAAAGGAGCCAAGCACATAAGTGAGATTAGAGTAACTAATGAATAATTAATATAGTCACCTAACGATAATCGTTTCTGTGGTATGAAACTCATAATATAAACCTCCTCGAATAAAAATAACGCACTGGCTAAAAGTGAAATAGCTTATTTATATTTGTACGTTGTATACACTAAGCTACTTTGTTACATGATACCTTCGCCTCCAAACCTTTTAGACAGCCAGTTGGCTCCTAGAACCATACTTAAACCAACAATCCCTTTAAACATCCCAACAGCTACACCTATACTTGTATCACCTCTAAGTATCCCTTGCATATAAGCATAAGTGTCAAATACGTCCCCAACATTCATTACCAACGGATTCAACATGAGTAGAATTTGTTCAAAACCAACATCCATCATATTCCCTAAACGCAAGATTAATAAGATAATAATGACATGTCTAATAGCTGGTAATGTTATATGCCATATTTGACGTAAACGATTCGCCCCGTCTACCACAGCCGCTTCATAAAGACTAGGGTTAACACCTGCGATCGCTGCTAAAAAGATAATGGTACCCCAACCAGCATCCTTCCATATATTTTGGAGAGTAATAATAATCCAAAATAACTTATCATTAGAAAGAAATGCGATTGTTTCACCAGTAAGGTTATTTAAAATCTTATTGAACGCCCCTATATCAGTCGATAACATAAAGAAAGTTAAGCCTGCTACAACCACCCAAGATAAAAAGTGAGGTAGGTACACAATGGACTGATTAAGACGTTTAAATGTACTATGTCGAATTTCGTTAAGCATCAAGGCCAAAAGAATTGGTACAGGAAAAAAAAGAATTAAACTCATAAAATTAATTACTAATGTATTACGTAATAAAATATAAAAATAATCGTAAGTAAAGAGATCTTTGAAGTGCTCGAAGCCTACCCACTCACTTCCAAAAATGCCTGCATAGGGATTGTAATCTTGAAATGCTATCGTCAGTCCCCACATAGGGGCATAACGAAAAATGATGAAGTACAAAATACCTGGTAACATTAATAGATAAAAATATCTGTGTAAATAGATTCTGTGCCAAAACATTTGTAACTTCGAACTACTTCTTTTCTTTTGCAACTTCCCCACTTCAGTTGATGACAATTTTGACACCCCTTTGCTTTAGTTTAACTGTGTTACGCGGTAATCAGCTTTATTTAACCATTTTTCATTCACTTCCACTCCCCAACCCAGTCCTTTGGGAATATCTACTTTTCCACCTTTGACCTCTAATGCGGGGTAGAATAAATCATTTGTCCATGGTGTATCCTCGATGCTAAACTCCAGATATGGCCCTGCATTCTCTATCGAAGCCAAAACATGCAGGGTAAAAAGAGTAACCATAGATAAGTTAGCAGCGTGTGGGGTGCAAGGTATTCCAGCATTTGACGCCATATCTGCTACACGTAGAGTCCTGGAAACGCCACCGATATAACAAATATCCGGTTGAGCAATATCCATAACTCCCATATCTATCATTCGCTTCCAGTGATCTAAGCAATTATCCTGTTCACCAGCAGCAATTGGGACTTTTAATTCTTGCTTCACCTGTGCAGTCCATTCGATTTTGGGATAGGGACAAGGTTCTTCAAAATGACCAACATGATAGGTTTCCAACATTTTACCGACTTCAATGGCTTTCTCAGGTGTATACCCACTGTTAGCATCAACTAATAGCGTGGCATTTTCTCCAATAGATCGTCGGACAGTTGGTACAATTTTTTCAGTTCGACCTGGCCATTTATCAATATCGTAACCAAAGTTGTTAGCAATCCTTATCTTAAAAGCGTTATATCCATTAGTTTTCATTAATTGTCTTAACCTATATGATTCATCTTCAGGTGTGATATCTCGTCTCATACTGGAACCATAAGCATTAATGGGTTTATCACTTCCACCCAATAATTCATAAACAGCTTTACCTTCGAGTTTGCCCTTTAAATCCCATAAAGCTGTATCAATTCCACCTACAGCTCTACAAACATAGGATCCGGGGAATTTATGTTCCGCTTCGATACAATGATCGACGATTCCATCAATATCTAATGGGTCAGAACCTAATACATGCGGTGCAATTTGTTGATGGAGTACCATCGCAGTTATATTTGCGTGATAAGGTGCAACTTGACCTATTCCTTCTTCACCTGAATCTGTTCTAATACGTACCATACAAATTTCCTTAGTTGAAAACGTCTCAATACTTTGTACTTTCATATCGGTACTCCCTTCAACTTATATCTTTGTAAACGCTTACCGCTAATTTCATTTTGCTTCTATATCGTAAAGCATTCAATAGACATGTTTTGCTTTTATTCTGATATATCGGCTATAACAAAAAGTGTCTTAAAAGATATCCCACTGAATATGAAGTTCCCTGGGGCGGTTTCATTATAAAAGGATGTATATACAATTTCTGGATGTCAATAACTGTCCTTAGCTCACTAATTTGTTTTTTAAAGAGGAAACAAGAAGATATTATTAACTCTGACAATTCCTGTCTTCCTCTCAAATAATGTTATTGGCGAATTAGAAAGTAAGGTTGGTTACTCAGATTTTCATTAAATCCTGGGTAAAACTTTTTGTCCTCATTTTCGTCTTCTATTTCAAAAAAATACACTAATGGATATGGACTATTGGTATAAGATGCTGGAATCTCTGCCAATAGCTCATCCTTCTCATGGTACATCTGTACAGATTGGTACTTTTCCGCTTGATTGACCTGACGGTACTTTAATGTAACCTTATAGGTATCAGATTGACCAGATAATTTAATGGAGAGTGGAACTCGTTCACCCTTAGAAAATACTTCTGGTTTTACATGTTGAATAGTAGGTAACGGAACTTTAGGAACATTCTTTAGCCATTCTTTAGATCTGCTTATTAGTTCACCTGAAGCTTTTTCTCTGGCAAAATTAGTTTGAGCTTCCATTTTTAAAATGTCCTCATTAATTTCTGGAAGTCTATCAGACCAATGGCCACGCATGTATGGTACATAGCCGAACGTAATATCAGATGTATAAACAGCTTCGGTGGCGCTCACTATTCTCTCCCAAGCCTTTTTTGCAACTCGATAATAAGATAGAGCATTTTCTAATAATTGCCCATCTCCAACTTTTTCGTAAAAAGCGTATGCGGTTCCAGCCCTAAATTTATTTGCAAAAAATAAACCTAATCCAATTTGAGTTTCTACATCAACTGCCCATCTACGGAATGTTGGATGGGATTTATCGATACTACGATTGACATGTTGCAAATGTTTTTCTGCTGATAAAGCTAATTGTTCTAATATATTTGCTGTTTCCAATGGAGATATTTTCCCACTTTTGCGATTTTGCATCATATCATCAGCATATTCATCTACCCGATAAAACAAAGCAGGGTCTAGCGGGCTTGCTACATTAAACGTATGAGGTTCTCGACCATCACAATGATTAGCTGGCTTATGCTCTTGGTCAACAATCATAATATTCGCATATATTTCTGGCCAATAATGATTATTTGCTACTGAAGGAGCATGTGCGACTGTAACTAGAGGCAATATTCTACTGGCATATTTCAGGGCATTTTCACAAGACTCTGTAGCTGATGAAAATTCACTTTTTAAGTAACGGCGCCATACTTCTGGATCTGTATCTGGGTTATATAATAAGCGCCCCCACAAACGATAAGTATACATATACTTTTTCCAATCATGTAATCCGAACCTTAATTCAGGGTCAACTATAGGATCTCTTCCAGAATCTGTCTCACTCGTTTTTCTAGATTTGAAAGAAAGCGGTTCCATTACTTCTATCCCTTTAGCTCCACCAAAACTACCAGCCCGGCTATATCCCGCTGCCATCTCCGGATCTCCCCATAACAGAACTCGCTGTGTTCCTGGCCAAATGCGATATAACATATCATAGTTACGATCTTCTTTTAGAAAATCAGCATACCCATAGCGAGTAAACCTTCTAGAAGTAGTAGTAATAATCATTTTTCCAGCCTCAGGATTTGGTTCCACAGGTAATTCTGTTTCTCTTATCGCAGCTTGATGATACGGAAGCCCCATATGTTCCGCCCAAAATTTTGGAGAGATCATAAATGGTACACCGTTATCTTCAGCAATTTTTAATAAATCATCGTCAATTCCTTTCGGATGCAAATCAAGTTTTACTGACCGTCCACATAAAGACACGCCTTTTAGGACGATTTCCCAAAATAAATGGGCCGGTTCTGGAATACCGCTTTCATAATGAACTCTAATTGTAACTCCATCAATTTCTGGACAATCTTGTAATAAAGTTTTTAATGCATCCCGACAATACAATGCATGATTTTCTTTATCAAGACCTTTTATTTTGTACCTTATGTTAGGACTATCTTCTGGTTCATAGGCATGAGTCCATAAACCTACCTGAAAGTCCATTCCTCGCCTTTTGGTTTCCTGCCCAATAAATCGTAGCATTTCTAAATTTTTTTCTCTTTCATCTTGAGAAAGTCCTTCCACACTAACATCATAATCGGAGACGGAAACAAGGAATGGATAAGCAAAACAGAAATAAAAATCTTTTATATCTGGATCATGACCAATATCATATCCCATACCTAAAGCAAGGCTAAATCTGTTAAAACGATGGAGAGCCAATTCCGTCAAATATTCTCGCCAAAAATCTTTATTATAAAACCACAATTTATCCGTTTTTTCATTAGCAAATAATCGCTTGATACTTCTGATAGAATTAGTTGGATATTCTGTTTTATTGTTAATTGCCAATAAATCTGCCAAAGGATCTGCAGAAGTTTGCACAATATCAGCCAGCTCGAGTAAAGCGTAAACTAATCCGCGACTATCTGTAGCGGTAACCGAAAGTATTTGTAGATTATCTTTTGATACCTTCTCAATTACAAAGGATTCTGCCTGGCTTGGTTCTTTACTATGATCGTGACTATTTTTTTCTTCGATAAACACCGTTATGTCATTGTCCGTGTCCTCGGTAATTTTTTCAACGGTTTCCACTCTACACCATTTCTCTTCTAGTGCCTTAATAAAATAATCCAACGCCCATTCCGTAGAATCAGGTTCTGCATTTTTGCTAATACCTTGTGGCACAATTGTGATTTTCTTTCCAATATTATTTTTCAAATGACTTCCTCCTCGTATCAAAAATTAGATAGCATTCATATATTCATTGGTTTAAAGATTTAGATTCTGATCCATCCTCCTTAATTGTATGAATACTGCACTACTTATTAAATTATTTCAAATGCTTTCTTGTTTCTATTTTTCCTTACTATAACACCGCATTCAACTGACAGCTTTTGTTATATCATAAGAAATGAAAGGATATCAAAACTTGTCTTTTAACCAGTACATATGCATTGACTTCAGTGTTGCGGAAGTCAATTTTTAACACCAAAAATGCCATGTGCATAAAATCGCACATGGCATTATATATAGATTTAATTCAATTCTGTCTAATTTAATGTATTTGCCTGTTTTTTATCTACTTTCCTAAATACTTGAACGGATAGCAACATTAAAAGGTGCGCTAAAAGGCTAGCTGTAAAAAAAGGAATTAATCCTGGAATATTATATAAAATTACATATAGCATAACTACACCAATCAGCATAGCAATAGTAATATGAGGATAGGCTATTCCTAATAACAATGCATATTTAATATAGGATGGATTTTTTAATTTATAATGTACATATACAGGAAAAATATAAAATATTACAATTAAAAATAAAATACTACAAACAATAATTCCATATCGTAATAATGACCACCAAACGCCATCATCAGGCAAAATAGCTAAATCAATATATAACACATAACCTATTCCAAATAGAACAATACCTAATAAATTAGATTTAATAAAATCTTGACGAAAAGTATTCCAAAACATGTTAAATACAGCAACAGCATCTTCCCCCATTATCCATTTCCGCATAATGGTAAAGAGTGCCACAGTGGCAGGCATAAATCCTAATAGCACACCACCAATTAGGGTAAATAGAATCCATAGCAAATTGACATATGCAAGCTTATAGATCCAGTGACTGATTCGATAAAAAACACCTATTAATCCACTAAATTCCACATTCTATCCCCCTCAGTCATTAATAATATAGACAGCTGTATGTACTGACATTTTATAGTATTCTGAATTTTTTTACAATTTAAAATTATAAAAACATGAACTGTAATCAGGTTATAATTTATGCCAAATAAAAATCTGTGGGAGAGAGAATCTATCCCACATCCATTCACAAGACAAGAAATCAATCCCTCTGTCCTTCCCATCCTTTTATATAGCCTTCTTCAATTAAGGAGATAAATCCTAGTAGAGCCCCCCAATGATAATACCTGTCACTGGTTTGTTTGTCACATCCTTCACCAGTATCTGCGTTGTAATTCTCATGAATATGTCCATGTTCTGTCCATTCTTTCATTAACAAATCCCTGGATTTATTTACTAAATCTTCTCTCGCATCAGGAAGATCATAATTTCTTAATCCTAAGTACACAAGGAAATTCATTGGTGCCCAAATTCGTCCACGCCAGTATTCTTGTTCCGGATAAGCCTTGTCATTCCGGGAGATCGATGGTAATATCCATTCGCCATAAAACTCTTGTTCATTATAAAAATGTTCATTCATCATCCGCTGTGCTTGCTCCTGTGTAGCAACATTTCCGAGAAGCGGATAAAAGTTTGTTGGAGAAATACGTTTACTAAATTCCCCACTATCTATTAACTTATTATAGTAAAATCCGTCTTGCTCACTCCAAAGGTCCTTCATATTCTCTTTAATAATTGCTGCCCTGCCCATTAACATCTCTTTGTCCTGTTTTTGTCCAACAATCTCACAAATATCTGCTAACATAAGACAATCCATAATATAAATACTATTTAGTCCAACATCGTGAAGCTCCATCATATGGTTTTTTTTATTAAACGGGACGTCATCGTACATCGGAGAGTTATCCAATCCAGATTCCAATGCTCCACCAAACGTGTCGTTGACGCCTGCTGTTTCCCAATAATTATCAAATTCAGGCTCATAGGGGGTTGAACCCCAAGCAAGTAAGTCTCCATTCATCCGATTCTCATAAAACCAGTTGTTCCATGCCAAAAGATCATCAACAACCTCTTCCAGTAACCACTTGTCACTAAATTTCCGATATAGCTCACGTACGATAAGTGAGCCTACAGGCGGCTGGGAACGATCGTGACTTTTAAAGCCATTCCCCCAGGAACAGTTCGGAACAAAACCAGCCTCTGTTCTTTCTTTGGTAATCTCTATTGCGTTCGCATAGGCTAACGCTTTATTATCTAGTGATGCCATGTATGCTGCAAAGTAATTATCCCAACAAAATAAGGCATAACCACCATGTGTGCAATTCCAAATCCGACTAACAGGTGTGACGACACGGTCATGGGATGGATCATATATTGTATCCCAAGCCATGCATGTTTGAAGTGAGTCATACACTTCTTTTAAGTCACCATAAAATGCCTTTCTTTCCTCATGCTTTAGTTTTTGCTCTTTTACAATCTGTTGAATGTCTGCGATACTTCTCTCTGTTCCCGTCGAAAAACCTACTATAGAATCCAATGTTAATGCAATATACGGTGCCTGTGTTTGGACATTAATCTCTTCCACTTGCTGACCAATCCCATATCCGTTTACCTCTTTTTTACTTGATGACCATATAAAGCCTTCTTCCGTCCGAGAGACAGCTCCATCTCTATTCCATAAAATGCCCGATTCTATGATTAATGTAGATTTTTTTTCCATACGTGTTTGGGGTGTTACTAATAATACTAGATCATCATCCAGCTGGGCTGTCTCTACCTTTATTTCAATCCCTTTCCATTCTACATGGACACACGTATAACTACCATCATAGGCGTGTGCACCAGGAATTACCTGCTCTGCCCCTTTTTCTAACCTACCAATTAAGGATTCTTTTAGGTAATTACCATCTGAATATTCCTTTATTCCTATATTTATGGCAAAACCCTCAGGTAGTAAGACATGAGATAGCACACTTCTCGTATTCCACGTGTTCCAGCCTTGAGCTAAACTCTTTTTTAACGTTTCATAGTTTTTTGACATTTCATCACTCCGTAGGACTCATATTTTACTTCAGCCATTTTTTAACAATTTGGGCTTCTGATAATCTATTACTTTCTCAATTTTAAGTACCAGTTTCTACCCTTCCACTTCATATACCGCCTGGTTCAATAGATCTATAAAGTGAGACTTCCAACAGTGGGGGTTTTTACGAAAGATTAGCACCGTGATAAATACACTTCATTTTTAAGAATAATTAAATCAATGTAATTTCCTTTTTCACTGTGATCAATTTAGGGTATATATTTTTATATGCTTTCTTACCTTACTAACAAATTAAGGCAGGTATAAACCCCCGCCTTAGCCACTTATTAATTCTTATTCAGCTCCAAGTGATTTTAGATATTCGTAACTTTGAAGTACGGCGTCATCACCACCGACTTCCAATGTTGTATGCCCGTTATACCCATCATTCACAAGTTGGTTATAAACACCTGCAATATCAACTACTCCCGTACCAAGAGCAATTGAACTCATGCCACAGCCAAATATGGTTCCGCGCTGTGACGCCATCTCCTCTGGAATGTCCTTCCAATGGACATGCTTGATCTTGCTGGCAAACGTTTTGGTCATTTCTGCCGGGTCTGTTCCACCTAACCAGCAATTCCCCGTATCAATATTAATTCCTAAATTATCAGGATTGCTAAGTCCATGAATAATTTTCTCCATACCAGAAATGGAATCTGTCAACTCTCCATGATTCTCTAACAAAAGTGTCACACCATAATCTTTAGCGATACGCAAAGGTTCATATAGTTTCTCAATGACAGTAAATACCTTCTGATCCTCTGTTAAGTTACGACCAAAATCGGTCTTGGGCTCTCCCTCTGTAGTCACAACGTAATCTACACCCATCGCTGACGCAGCACGAATTGCTTTGATAATTTGCGCATTACTGTAACGCCATGGTGCTGAAGGGTCCAATAAATTTGCATGGGCGCAATAGCTAGTAACGGTTAGATCTTGTTCCTCGAACATTCTTTTCAAATCGAACGGATTACCATCAAGGCTCGCGGTAGCTGCAAAACCGAACTCAACACCAAGTTGCCCTCCGTCACGGTTATCCGTTACATCTGCGTAACGAAAACCCAAATCATGAATGCGCTTTAATTGGTGCTCCAAAACAGTAAAAGGATCAATTAGTGCAAAACAACCAACAGTAATAGTCATAACGTTATCGTACCTCCTATATAAATTTTTACTACCTTAATGTGTAGCTTTAAAATCTTTCTTCTAACTGCGCAACTTATTCCAAATCCGATTTAAATTTTCTTTTTCTGCTTTATTGTCATGAATATAAAATGAGTAGTTTAAATGTAATGTTTCACTCATGTTTAACAGGTATGGTTTATTAAAGAGAATAGCCGCTGTCATAAATTGCATATCTTTATAATCATAGGTAAGTTTAGGAGATGGATACCGCATATTCAATGGATGATCAAATATACAGATACCAGCCCATTCTTCTTCAATGTAACCGTCTAACTTACCAGAATAATCACACCACTTAAAAGGTATTGAAAAGGCTTCTTCTGCAGTGTAACTACCAAGGTCCGTGGTAATTGCTGGTCTTAGTAAATTGCGGGATAACCGACACGATAATCCTCCATACCCACCCCAAGGCGTCTTTTCCGTGTTTTCAGAACTGCTAAGCGTCACCGCATTGTTCGTTGGTGTATAAGATGCTTGCCAATGAATTAAGTAACCATCCAACTCTTCCTCAACCGTTACAACTCTTTTTTCTTGTAATAAGTTCTCACCTTCATGGTTAATATAAGATAATGCTTGTCGGAATCCTATGCTGCCCTCTTCCATTGGAATAAACGAGTCGGTAACTACCCTATTTTGCTCTCCATGATATTTGGCTTCCCAGAAATTATATCCATTGATATACTTCCAAGAAAAAAACAATCCTGGATGCCATGGATGGTCCCATGGGCGATATAATGAGATAGTATGTTCATCTGTAGTTTTTACTAAGCGAAAGGATGGATTAATATCATCTACTTCTCCATATACATATTCCAATAGTTTGGAACCATTTAAACTAACTTCCCAACGTGCTTTTTGTTCACTGAAATTTGTTTCAAATCCCTCATTAGCTTTTAGTTTCTTCGACGGATTATGTTCAAGCATTAATCTCCCCTCCAGTACTCAGTCTTAGTGGGATACTTTTACTTCCGGAAGCGTACATCATTTCCACAAGTTCAATTGTTTTGATAATTTCTCGACCATCTGACTCAGGGCGAGTATTGTTAGTTATGCTGTCAATGAAATGCTTCAATTGATTGGTTTGTGGATGACTATCCAATCCAGGTGCCAAACGGATCTCATCTACACGTTCATAATCAGCGTTCGAATCTAGAGAGCGTTTTGCAGAACGAATCCATAATCCTGGTTCACCACGGTATTCACCATAAAACATCGTTCCTTCCTTCCCATATACATGAAACTTTCCATTATCTACTGGGTGAAAAGGTGTATAAGCTGTAAATAGGTGTCCTAGTGCCCCATTTTTAAATTTCATTTGACACATTGCCCAGTTTTCTGCTCCATTCGTGGACCAGTCATCCGTGTATAATTGATTGGTGTAGACTTCATCTACTTCACCGATAATATACCGAAGTGCATCTACGTTATGGATTGCTAAGCTTGTGATGGCTCCGCCTCCAGCTAATTCCCCGTTATATATCCAACTTCCTTTCGGGAATGCATCACGGAAGTTCAGTAACCATTCCGTACGCACTGCTTGAATATCACCAAGTTCTCCACTTTCTATAATAGATTTTGCAGCTATACACCATGGTGTATAACGCCAATTCTGGGCAACCATAAGCATTCGATGATTAAGTTCAGACGCATCAATCATCTTTTTGCATTCGACGCTTGTACGTGCCATTGGTTTTTCAATAAGTACATGCTTTCCTAAATGGAGTGCACGAACAGTCAACGTTTCATGTAATTGATGGGGCACTGCTAAAATAACTGCATCCGTGTCTGCTTTTGCAAAAAATTCATCAATATCTGAAAAAGTATCACACTGTCCTTTAAATTCTTCCAACTTCTTTGTGTCCACATCACATACTGCGGACAATGAAGCCTCTTCTTTATGTGCACTGATTGCTTTTACATGTTGTTGTCCTGGCCATCCCAAACCAATAATACCGATTTTCATAACAACGACTCCTCCTAAACTAAATTATTTAATACCTGTCATTGCAATTCCATTGACAATCTTGCGTTGACCTATGAAAAAGACAATTAAACAAGGAATAATAGACACAATAGAAAGTGCCATCATATAATGCCATTCTACGTTAAATTGGGTACGCAAAGACTGAATTCCTAGTTGAAGTGTGGCCAACTCAGGATCAGTCAAGAAAATCAACGGTCCTAGAAAGTCGTTCCATGTATAGAAGAAAGAGAAGATTGCAACAACTGCTAATGCTGGTTTTATGTTTGGTACAATCACACTCCAGATAATTCTCAATACGTTCGCTCCATCCATTTTTGCTGCTTCCTCTAGTTCTCTAGGAATCCCCATAATAAATTGACGAAGTAAAAATATAGAAAAAGCATCACCAAAGAAAGAAGGAACCCAAAGTGGAAGTAACGTATTGTACCAACCAATTTCTTTAAAAATAATAAATAGTGGAACCATTGTTACCGCCCACGGCACCATCATTGTAGCTAGAAGCAACGTAAATAGGACATTTTTACCTGGTGCATTAAATTTAGCAAAACCATAGGCAACTAACGTACCTGAAATCATCTTCCCTAAAATACACATCACTGTAATTACTAACGAATTCCATATATATCTTATGACAGGATATTGTTCAAAAATATCTATATAATTTCTCCATTGAATCTTTTCAGGGATAAATTGTAAATTAAGACTCATTACCTCGTGAGAGGCTTTTAGAGATGTAGACAACATCCAAAGTAATGGAAAAATTAATATAACTGAAAATAGGCATAGCAAGCTAAAGGACACAATTTGTGTTTTTGTCACACGTCTACGTTTTAATCTTCGTGTTGTCTCTAGGCTTACTCCTTCCTTTTTTACTGGTGTCATTGATGACATACTATTTTCCTCCTTCATAAAAGACCCATTTATTTGAGGATTTGAATATTGTTACTGCACATATAAACGTAAGTAAGGATAATATCCAAGCTAAAGCACTTGCATAACCTAATCGTCCATAGGAAAAAGCATTTTCATACAAGTATAAATTAATAAACAAGGTCGAATTAGCAGGCCCCCCACCAGTAATAATTAACGCCTCTGTAAAAATCTGAAACGAAGTAATTACTAGCATAATCACATTAAATAGAATGGTAGGAGTCAGTTGGGGAATTGTAATATGAAATAGTTGTTGTAACTTGGATGCCCCATCAAGTTCTGCTGCTTCATATAACGTCTCATTAATACTTTTAAGCCCCGCTAAAAAAATAATTGCTGTGGAGCCAACCTGATACATTGATATTAAAATCATTGTAGGAAGCGCCCATGCAGTATCTGAAAACCAACCTGGTCCAGAAAGCCCAATAGAATCTAAAGCTCCATTCACTAAACCAAAGTTTGGATTAAACACCCATATCCACATCATGGACACAGCTACACCACTAATTACACTTGGTAAATAATATATTGTTCTAAAGACACCTATCCCTGGTATTTTCTGGTTCATCATGATAGCTAGGATGAAAGCCAAAATCAGTGCTAAAGGAACTCGCACAACCACATATATTACTGTTACCTTCAACGATTGCCAAAATAGTGGATCGACAGTGAACATCTCTTTAAAGTTTCTTAAACCAATAAACTTAGCAGGCGAAATCATATCCCACTGAAAAAAGCTAAGAACTAGAGAGGCAATAATCGGTCCAAGCATAAATGCAGCTAGTCCTATTAACCACGGGGAGATAAGTAAATAAAAATTTAACGTCTCTTTTTTTCTACTATTCAGTTGAAATGATTTGATCATCAGTATCTATCCTCCCTCTGTAATAAAGGTGGAAAGGGAAGGAAAAGCTTCCCTCTCCTTAAAATTTATTCACTTGCTTGTTTTAGTTCTCTATCTATTTGCTCTGATAATTCTGTTAATCTTTTTTCTATATCGATATTTGGGTCAAGAAGAATTTCTTGTATCGCAGGATCAAGCAGTTTATCTCCTACAGAACCCCAATAACTATTTTTATAAAAGGAACTTTCAATCGCATAATCTAACTGATCTACAAAAAGTCCAAGGTATGGATCTTCTGCTTGTTCAGTAGAATCTAGTAATTTTTTTGTTACTGCTAAATTTGATTCAGCCCACATTGCACCTGCTTCTGTTTCAGGAGATGTTAATTCATATAAGAAATCCCATGCTTCCTCCTTCATATCAGACGTACTAGATATGCCCATACCGGAAGTATACATCAAGGATGTTCTTTCTCCTGTTGACATGGTGGGTAGTGAAACAACTCCGAATTCCATTTCTGGATCATTTTGAAGGTCTGCTTGCGCCCAACTACCTTCTACATTCATAGCTACTTGTCCAGTAGCAAATAAGTCAATACCTTTTAGTGCTTCTAATTCTGCTGGGTTTGGAGCAACTTGAGAAACATTATATAAATCTGAAATTTTAGTAAATGCCTCTATTGTTTCACTACTATTTAAATAACCTTTTGCAGTTGTGCCATCTTCGGATAAGTAGCTACCACCATTACTAACTATAAATGTCTCTAAATAGTCTTTTCCTAGATTTAAATTAGCACCATATTGTACATACCGATCACCATCGCGAATAGTTAGCTTTTCCGCAAGATCCACAAATTCTTCCCATGTCCATCCTTCCTCTGGATAGGGTAAATTAGCTTCGTCAAATAATTTCTTATTATAATAAACACCTATAGTTGCAGCACCTACTGACATAACTGGAAATTGCCCATCTACTTTCATTAATTCTTTTACATTTGGTACTATTTCATTTTCAAAATCAAAACTCCCTTCAGCATAAGGTTGCAAATCAACTATGGTTTCGCTTTCTACATATCTTTGAAAATTCTGTTCCCCAACCTGAATAATATCAGCGGGGTCTCCTGCAGCAAGTTCTGTTTGCAGTTTAGTCATATAGTCTTCATATGGAGCAGTTTCAATTTTAACTGTTGCATTTGGATGTTTATCCTCATATGCTTCTTTCGCTTTTTTAAACAACTCCATTGCAGTTTCCTCCGTTTGCCAAGTAGCAACTCTTATCTCATAGGATTCATCTCCTGATGACGAGCTGTTTTCCTCTTCACCACAGCCAACAACGAAAGCGCTTACGAAAAATAGTAAAAATAATAAAAAACCAAACTTTCTTAACTTTTCCATCTAAATCCCTCCATTTCGTTTAATTCTCTTAAAGTGTAGCAATTTTATATCTATTTAGAAATAAGGTGCTTTTAAGATTTAGTGTGTTTTTCTTCGGGACTTTTAAAATGTATACTATTTTTTTCGAGCAAGTAGCGTTTCCAAAAAGTCAAACGGTTAAATAACACAAAAAAACCGGGCTAACCCGCCCGGTCCTTATATTCATCGACTAGTTTATTTAAAATAAAAAAATCAGTATGATGGCCCTAATTCTTCAACCCAACCCTAAGACATTTTTTCTATATTCAGTCGGCGTCATACCAACTTTGCTTTGAAACACTTTACTAAAATGCCTATTATCAGAATAACCAACGTTCGACGCAACCTCATAAACCCTTAATGAATGATCAGAAAGGAGCTCCTTAGCCTTTTCCATCCTGCAGCGAACCAGGTATTGACTAAACGTTTCCCCTTTGCATTTTTTAAAATACTCACTGAAATACGTTGCATTTAAATGAACGACATTTGCTACTTCCGTTAGCGAAATGTTTTCTTGAATATTACTTTCCACCCACTTTTCAACCTTTTCAATTAATCTGTTTTTATTGTATGCTTTCAACTTGTCTACATTTAACACGCAGTACTCTTGTAATTTTTGTATGACATTTATAATATTTGTTTCATTTATTATCGGCTTATAGTCAACACCAATAATATTATATTTTAGTAGATGTGAATTAAATGCACTTGTCGTGATGTATATAAATGAACGGATACTTATAAACTTTTCTAATTTATTGTACCAATCGCTTAAGCTGTTAAAATTACTGATATTTTGACTTTCAATTGTATTCTCAAGAAAAAATTCATACTGTCTTAATACTGTAGCCTCTTCTTGCTCTAAGTGCGTTTCTACATTATACTCCCTTTGATACCTTCCAAACACTTGTCTTAAATCAGCTTCATTTATCGGTTTAAGTAAGTAATCAAAAGCCTTATTTTTAATTGCCTTTTGGGTATACGCGAATTCATCATACCCCGTTAAAAAAACGATTGGTACAGAAATAGCTTGATCAATTAATTGATTTGCCATGGTCAATCCATCCATTTCTGGCATGCGAATATCACTAAATATCAAATCAGGTTGATATTGAATTACCTTCTCAATACCTTCTTTTCCATCCCATGCCTCTGCGCATAACTCCCAGTTTGGTGCTACACGGCAAATTAATTTACTAACTCCTTTACAAATCAAAGGCTCATCATCGACAATAAGAAACTTTGACATATGATACACCTACCTCTAAATTTATGGTTTACTATTCACTATAGGAAAAGTTATATGAACCGATGTGCCTTCATTAGGTGTACTCTCTAAAAAAAGTCCATATGTTTCACTAAAAACTATTTTAAGCCGTTGGTTAACATTATTTAAACCGATGCCTGTTGAATTCACTTCTTTTTCCTGTTCTTGATTAGAGAATTGTAATTCTTGGTTTATAGTTTCTAATTGTTCTGGAGAAATTCCTTTACCATTGTCAATGATAATAAAATGCAATTCCTTCCCTTCTTTTCTACCTTCAATTCGTATTAGACCTCCCTCCCTCTTACCATATAGACCGTGTTGGAAGGCATTTTCGATAATAGGTTGAAAGACTAATGGTATCGAGTAGTATTTTAAAAGGTTAGAATCGATATCATATTCCACTTTTATTCCATCAGCAAACATGATTCGCTGTATATTTATATATTGATGAACAAAATCTATCTCTTTCTCTATCGGAACTAACTTTTCATGATTTTTTATACTGTACCTTAATATCGAACCTAGGCTAGTAGCCATCTCTACAATATCCCGATTATCGTTTATTTCTGCAAGGGAACGCATTGACTCCAGGGTATTGTACAAAAAATGTGGTCTAATCTGCATTTTCAAGTTATTTAACTCTGCTTGCTTTTGCTTAATATTGTACTCATATACCTCATGAATCAATACTTTTATCTGATAGCTCATTTTGTTAAAAGCCTGACCTAAGTTTCCTATCTCATCCTGTCTCGTCACGTCCAATGAGACATTATAATCACCGCTTTCTACCATTTTCATTTTTCCTTGTAACTCGTGTATCGGACGACTGAGATTTCCCGAAAACCAGACAGTAACAATAATAGTAATTATTCCGAATAAGACAAGTACTAACAGGATAATCTCCCGAACAGAGACAAAAGAATTATGAATTTCATGAGATGGTATGATAGCGCTTACAAACCATCCCGTTTTGTCTGATCTTTCGGTTTCGATATATAGCGTTTCTCCTTGAACGTTCATCTTTCCTGCATTCGAAGTACTTAAATCTAACTCATTTAAATATCGTTCATTTTTCGCATACACAATTTTGTTGTTTGCATCCATTAAAACCACATTTGACTCCTCTCCAAGACCAACCGTTTGTAATACTTCGGTTATTCCTTGGAAATTGGCATCAATTAAAATTACACCAAGGTTCTTTCCGCTTTCAGATTTTATAAGGCGTGAAACAGAGAAAATATTGTGTCTTAAAACATTAAACCTATCGTCATCGTCTAAATTAATGGAATATAAAACTTTTCCACTTTTCTCCAAGGTTTTTCGATACAAAGTTGAACTTTTCCAATCATAATTAATGTTTAAATTTGTATATACTCTCGTATTAAAATAACGTCTACCGTCTTCACGATATAGGGTAACATTTAGTAAGTCCTCACGTGGATACAACATAATACTAGAGAACATATCATTAAAGAATACATATTCCCGGTATTTTTCTTCTAAACTACCCGCTTGTTCGCTTTGTAAGATATCCATAACATCACTATGATAGTACGGAAATAAACTTATACGCTCCAATTCATCCAAATAAGTATCTAAATGCCTATTTATAGATCCAACTGTTTGCTTTGCGTATAAGTGAGATGTTCTATCTACTTCATTAGAAAACAAATGATATATGATAAATATGATTACTACGGTTGGTAAAATAATAAGTGGTAAGTAAACCGCTAGAAGCTTTCTCCTAATACTGGTAAATGCAAAAGCTTTCATATAAGAACTCCTTAGCATTAAAATTACAATTCTAGTACTACTAATCTGGACAAAAAACTCAAAACATGTTCTAGTTTAAGTCATACATCCTCTTTTTAAGTCCAGTGTCTTTTTCCTATAAGCATTTTTTGGGATGAAGTGTTCGTTAATGAATGCGCTTTCCTAAAAAGGTCGGTAACAGCGCCTATAAATCGGCTCAAATTTTGTGACTATTCGAAACGCAGTGGAGGCTAAGCCATACCTCCCCTTCTAACTGCTTGTATCCTTCTTTCCTATTCTCTTCATGGAATATCTCTGCTATAGTCATCGCCATTTCACTCCCTTTATAATAAGTATTCACTACGTGTTTTATCATATCATGAAAAGCGGCTTTTGTAAGCTTGACGTTGGCGTGAAAATATAACGCATGAAGAACGTCTCTAGGTATATATTTCCTAGTTTTTCAGCAATAGGAAAATCTTAAATCCTTAAAACAATTGAAAGTCGTTGTTCAAAAAAATGTGTTTTCTTAGTAGAAAATATTCGATGAAATGGAAAGTTGATTGGACTGCAGTATTAGAGAAAAGCAAAATACCTTTTAAAAACTCCTTCGAAATACAGTAAAGCAAACTTTTATAGTGCTTCAAAATACGTTAATATAGAAACATTAGAAATATGCCATTTAGTATATCGGGGGATTATTTTTGAAACATTACGCAGCTTTATTGACACTAAGTATTATATGGGGAATGTCATTTTTATTTATAAAACTACTACTTCCATATACAGGACCATGGGGAATTGTATTTCTACGTTGTTTCTTTGGAGTACTACCTTTATACATAATTTTACTATTAAAAAAAAGGACAGAGATAACGAAAAAGTTACCATGGAAATCGCTTCTCATTGTAGGTATTTTAAACGTAAGCATACCGTGGGCTCTGATTGGATTGAGTGAAGTAAAAATTTCAAGTAGTACAGCAGCAATCCTTAATGCAATGACACCAATTATGACAAGCTTCATTGGATTTTTATTTTTTTCCATCCTTTTATCAAAAAAACAATGGTTAGGTATTTTTATCGGATTCGTTGGGGTTTTGATTTTACTCGAGTTTAACATTTTTCAACTATTTGGTGATGATTTTATTGGCATCGGTACAATGATTATAGCTACCATTTGCTATGGTGTTGCCTCACAGCATGCAAAAAAACATTTGAAGCAAGTTTCTGTGCTTGTGGTCGCAATAGCCACATTAACGATTGGAACGATTTCTGGGTTTATCGGAATGATCATCACATCCTCTATCCCATCTGGCATTTTTTCATCTTTTACGCCAATTATTGCCATTATTGGTCTCGGTATCTTTGGATCAGGCATCTCAAATTTACTATTTTTCTACATGGTAAAAGAAAAAAGTGCAGAGTTCGCGACATCGGTTTATTATCTTATCCCAGTAACGGCAATGGTATGGGGCTATTGGATTCTAAATGAAACCTTATCAGCCAATTTATTTTTGGGATTATTCTTCATTTTAGTTGGAGTTTATTTATCTGGAAAAACGAGGTCAAAGATTCAAGTGAAGTGAACTACCCACCACTAAGGTGGCGAACTACCTTTCAGTGCGGTTACGAAAAAAAGGAGTCCCTCCATTCTTCTGGTTTAGTGTGACTACTAACCATTATAATAGATATGGAAGGTACTCCATTTTTATATCCTAAACTGCTTGAACTACAAAGACTCAGCATTATGAAATTCATTCAGTTGCTGTAATTAGTAGTTTTACGAAAACCCACTTTTAAGAGAGAGTATTTAGCCTAAAGGACGTAGTTCCAATATTTAAGCTATGGCATAACTGAATTACCTTATTCGCTGAATCAATCTCATCTCCCCACTGGACAATATACCGGAATTCATAGAAACCACCTAGTGTGCCTTTAAAGTTGGTTTCCCAATAATTTGTTAGTGGCCATGCATACAAGTGATTAGCTTCATCCCCTGATTGCTGTCCATGCACGAGTCTCTGACCATGTTCCAAAGGACCCAATTGGATTAGTGGTGTGTCCGGTGTAGCGATCAATAACCCACTTTCTTCTGATATATAAGCCAAACCTTCTTGAATACTATAGTAATCTGTTCCGGTTCCTGGTAACTGGTCTTCAGCAGGTCGTACTAATGCCCCTGCCTTTTCTAGCCAAAGTTCATCAGATGCGCTATTTCCGGTGCAAAAAGGCATAGATATATATACATTTTCAGGATCCCATACACTATCCTTATGTATCCGGACCGAAACATCCACTCTTGGTAAATCATGATAAACCTTTAAAAATAATGAATAATGACTCATTCCTTCTATTTTATAAAGAAGCTCAACAACGCAGTATAGTTCACCATTTGAAATCTCCTTTACACCCTGTAAGGTTCCAATCGATCTTTGAACATTCATACCTTTACGATTTCTACCCATTTTCCTGCGCACTTCAGCCATTTGATCCTCTGATCCAGCAGGTGTTACCTCATACACTGGAGTGAAAGCTGCGTGACTCTGCTCATCTCTAAGCAATTCGTTTCCTGTATTCTTATCAATCCATGAATAAATTCCTTTATCAGCTTGCCATCTAATACGGACAAATGGAGATTCTATACCAGTCTCCGATACCTTTATTTTAGATCGTGTACCATCACCTACATTCAAGAGATCATCCATATCATACACGCCATCGTTCCCTTTAAGACGTGTACTTTTAGTTGTAAGCCCTGCTTTATTACTTGTCTCGCGCAATGAGAATATCTTTTCCTCTTCTTGCTTTAGTTTAACAACTATTGAAATTTGATTACCCTCACTTACTACATCCATTTGGTGTGGAACTACTTCACCAGTTTGCTCGTCAATCACCTCAAGCCCATTCTTGAATAAAGATGGTTCCCATCCATCTAAATATATATATACAATATCTTCCACGTCATGATTAAACGGATTCAGAACTTTATATCGGAATGGTCTGTCTGGAGAAAGTAAAGCTTCCCCTTTAGCGTGCTTCAACTGATCTAAAGCTGTAAATACCATACGACTCGCATTTGCTGCATATGCAGCTTTTCTGACTTCCAATGACTGAACCATCGGGTGCCACGGTTCATATACTGATGAATGATATCCCCATGTATGTTCCGCATACATGGTTAATTGATATTCGATATCCTCAATCGTTTCCTTTGATACTGTGTCGTTGTTCTTATCGAGATTTTTGACCAGATGCAAGTTCCTTTGAGCATCTCTAAAAATTTGGGTATTCATAGCAGTGGAAGCTACTCCATCAGACCACCAGTCTGGCCAGTCACCTTTGTAGACGGGAATCTCACATTCCTGACTCTTGACATGCTCAAAAAAAGGAGATAATGTAGTCATTTCGATTTCAACATTATTCCCATACTCCGTATTCCAGCGGTGAATAAAATCCATAATCTTTCCGTTTGGTGCGGCATTATCTCTTAATAATCCCATTACATTAACAAGTGCAAAATCATATGGATAATCCTCTTTTTCAAGCTGGCAGAGATAGCGCATAATACGAGTTTCAGCCATTTCCCAATGATTTTCCATGTGAGGTGTAGTGTCAAATTCATCACGAATGGAGTAAGACAAAACTGCTCCAGGAGAAATGCCTAGCTCGTTTCCTAACATGTAATGTTCTCCATTCCAAACAAGCAATTTATCTCCCCTTGGAGTTTCCCAATAAAAAGGAGTCTGCTTTCTTCCAATCGCATACATACCATGATGCGTATGAACGCAAGATAATAAATTTCGAATCCCAGCATCATACATTGCTTGTGAATAGCCCCAACTATAACCATTTATATCAGCGGTCATGGCGGAATTCACTGGGACACCAGACACTTCAGCTAAACTTTTTGCTTTTAAAAATAACTTTTTCAATATGTCATAATCGATTAATTCTGTCATATTTAAGTAAGTTCCTGATAGTTCTATATCTCCTTTTTGCAATGCATCCACAAATTGTTGTTGGGTTTCTTGTGAAGCTTGTTCCAGAAATTTTTCAACTGCCCAAAACGTCTCACAGGTCCATTTAAACCCTTTCCATTCTGGACGCGAACCATTACGGGCCTTATTGATAATTTCAATTGCTTGCTTAATATAATCAATATGAAAATGTTCAATTTTTTCTTGTCTTTCAGTATATCCAATGTCTGTATGCGAGTGATGTATCACAAATATTTTCCATTTTTTCTTTGGGATTTGCATGATATTCTTCCTCTCTACCAAAAGATTTTGAAATTAACGTCGTATTTTTCTTGTGAACATATTAAAAGGAATATATAGATTCCAATCGATAAAGTGAGACTTCCATCAGTGGGGGTTTGGATCCCCACTGATGGTTAGTGAAACTTATCAGGGTGTTAGCGTCCGTTATCCCTCACTTAGCTTCTTTGATTTACTCGAACCTTGAAGTGGGGGTTTTACGGACGATTAGCACCGTGATATATTAATCCTATCCATATCAATGTATAGTAGATTTAATTTATTAAATTATTAGCCCCTATGAATGTACTAATAAGCGGGGTATCTGAAACTTCTACTTTTAATTCATTTGTATAAATAATATTTTCATTGAATGAAGATTCAAATTGTGTAAAGCTTTTAGAAATTTGCCCGCCAAATACTATTATTTCAGGTTTAAAGGAATATATATATGGACTAACAGCTTCTGCTAGCCATACTCCGAAATCACTGAATACTTTTTTAGCATCGCTATGGCCGTCAATTGCTAGCTCTGCCAATTCTTTTACACTAGTATCGCTAGTGAAACCATGTTGCAATGCTAGATTGGAAATTCCTTTTTTAGATAAATAGTCTTCAATTATACCTTCTTTAAATGGAGCATTATAAATAAAACCACTATTAGGTATGCCAAATTCGCCCTTAACTACTCTTCCCTTATCTATAAAAGTTGAGCCAATACCAGTACCCAAAGTAAAACATGCTATTTTTTGAAAACCTTTATTTTTATATTTAATAAATTCGCCAACAGCAAACAGCGTAGCGTCATTTCCCAAACGGATTGAGAAATTTTTTGACAAATATTTAGTAATAAGGTGATTGTCCGATATTGTATGAAACAACTCGTCCTTGATATTTACTTTATATAAAGAATCATACTTTTCTAATCCTTTGATATAAGAAATACCTTCGTTATAATCAGCAGGGCCTGGAAAGGCTATTCCCACCCCTTTAATTCTTATCGTTTTATTACTTTGTTTTAATAATTTTTCAATTTGATTTTCAACAATATCTTTTAAATGGTTGATAATTAAATGTTTGTCCTTATTTGCGAAGGAATCATATGTGGTAATGGTGTTTGTTTGTACAACTCCATCTGACAGTGTTGCAGCATGAATAGTAGTCCCACCCACATCTATTGATATTACGTAATTCAACCAATATTCACCTCCAACAAACCCTTTTATTAGGTAAAATCAATATAGTAACGATATTCACTGCCAATGTAATAACATTCTGTATACTCCACAAAGTCTGTGTTTTTTTGTGACGCTACCCGAACACGAATTAAAATGGGCTCATTTTCGTCAACATTTAAATTTTCAATTACCTCTTGAGTTGGTCGCGCAGCTTCAATATATTCTGTGATTTCATTTACAATGATGCCTTTTGATTTAAGAACTTCATAAAAAGATTCATAATAATCATCCGCATTTAACGAATACACATCGTCATAAGGGATATAGGTTTTGAAATAAACAAACCCTTTATTATTCACCCCTCTAACGCGATTTAGTTCCATCACTCTTTCACCTTCAGCTATTTTTAATTTAGAAGCCAAAAAGCTGTTTGCCGAAATAAGTTTTACTTCTGCTTTTAAAGTTACTGCACGCTTTCCCATTTCAGCCATTTCTTTTGTAAAACTTCTTACATAAGTGAAATGCTCCTGGTTCTTCGATTTAGAAGGATCGAGTACAAAAGTTCCTTTCGCTCTTTCACGTTGAAGTAAATTTTCAACTACCAGTTGGTCTATAGCTTTACGTATAGTAATTCGACTTACATTATACATATCGCAAAGATCTACTTCTGCTGGTATTTTATCTCCAGTTTTCCACATACCGAGTTCAATTCTATGTCTAATTTCTTCTGCAATTTGTGCATACAGTGGAGAGGCTTCTTTCCCCTTATTCAATTTAACCATCAAATTTCTCCTTCCTTCTTTTGTTTTGGTGTTTTAGGCCTTCCGCTCAGAAAGACTTCTATTACTTCTTATTTCATTTCCAATACTAGTGTCTCACATAAGCTTTAATTATTGTAATTCGTTTTCCCTCACTTTTTCCATAAGGTCTAATTGTGTAGGGACCAACAGAAGCTGGAATAATAAATGATTCCGCATAATGGACAACATAAGGTTCAAAAGCATTGATAGGACTTTCTACTACAGCTTCTTCACCTTCGACCAGATTAAGTACGTTGACACCACCATTTGTGTGATGGTGAACTTTTTTAGTAGACCAATGCCTTCTTGTTTCGATAAATTCCCGTTCGTGTAGACCGGTTTTTTCTTCAATCCAGCCATCTCCTGAACTAACTGATTCTACAGTGTTGATTAAATTCTCATCTACCCATTCTTTTGTCCGATCCCATTGAAGCGCCTTTTCTCCATTTTCAATATGGACAGGTCTTGGTTTACCATCAAGATCCACTCGCCCCCAGTCCCAGAGTTTAAATGTAAAAATATAAACAGAAGAACTAATTTCTAATACCATACAATTTTTCCCTGAACAATGAATCGTGCCAGCCGGTATAGAAAAATGATCGTGTTTTTGAACAGGATACTTATTAATGTACTTTTCATCAGGAAATGAAATTTCTCCATTATTAGCACGTTTCAAGTCGTTCAATACTTCTTCACTATCTACATTATCTTTAAATCCAAGATAAACGACCGCATCGTCTTTAGCATCTAATAAATAATAACTTTCATCTTGAGTATAATGCATGCCAAATTGTTCTTGTATTTGCTCTGTTGGTGGATGGACTTGCAAACTCAAATTTTGTCCATCCATGGTATCTAAGAAATCAAATCTTATAGGGAATTCTAAGCCAAATCGACCATGAACTCTGTTTCCGAGTAAGTCAACTGGTTTGTAATAAACTAAGTTCATAGATGGTATTTCAACGCGAACATTTCCATAATCTAGGTATAAACTATTTTCTTCGGGAACGCAATCAAAAGCCCACGCATAGTTTACTTCATCACGATCTAAATCACACACTTCCTTCATCCATTGTCCGCCCCAAACTCCCGGTTTAAAATAGGGAACGACCCGAAATGGACGTTTAACCACTTGCTGCAAACCATTTAAGAAAGCTTCTTTCGTAACCATCTTAGGTTGGTGTTCCAAATTCGTATCAATTAAATAATCAAGTTTAGTAAGCAGTTCCTTTTTTAGACGATCTGCTATACGCCATTCAAAAAAATACCCTCTTTTATACTTTAACAATGGATCTGCATTTCTGTTATTTGCTTTCCAGTTTCCCTTTTCCTTACTTTCATAACGTTTTTGGATTTCCCATCTCGCTAAATCTGCATATAATAACAAATCAGACTCAGAAATCAAGCTAGCTCCTACGCCATAAATCAGGACGTTTCCAACTTCTAATTCTTCGATTTGACTTTGAATTTGGCGAATTTTATTACTATCAAAAAAATCAGCTAAACTATAAGGAGTCATTACACCGAAAACTCTATCATCCGTTAGTTGTCTTTCAATCATTTTGGTTACTTTTTCAGAGTCATAAGAGACATCATCAGCGTTTATAACAAGATCAAAATTCAAATAATTAGTAAATTCTTGTAACACTTCTTCTTCCCTTACCCCCGGATAACATTCTATAGTAATAATTTTCTTTTCTTGATTAATGTTAGCAATAGCTTTGTCTATTTCATTTGCAATATTCTCGTATCCTTTCCATACCTGTTCATCATAGCCTTTAATTTTAACACTTGGGTGTTTCTCATAATTTGCTTTTCGCTCTACAGAAGTTTTCATACGTCATTTCCTTTCAAATAATTTCAGAGTATATGAAAAATAAATATCTCCGTAATAATTTTTAGCAAGTGTAAGCTGTATATCAAATTATTTAAGAGAATTTTCTAATGTGAATAATCATTTATTTAGTCGAGATTATAAAGCCTTTCTCAAAACTTTTACTTAAAACCATAAAAATCAATAATGTAGGAATAGAGGCTATAAAAGCAGCCAATAACACTGCTGGTATATTATTACCTGCCCCACCAAGCATTGACAATGAAGCCATTATAGGCCTTGATTCTTCTGATTTTGATAATGTCATTCCAAATAATAAGTCATTCCATACCCACGTAAATTGAAACAAAAATAATGCTGCAATTGGTGCTTTTGCCATAGGTACGTAGATTTTCAATAATATCGTCAGATCTCTAGCTCCATCCATTTTTGCCGCTTCTACTAGTTCTTTTGGCAATGTATAGAAAAAGTTTCTTAAAACAAAGAGACAAAATGGCATACATATTGCAATATAAAAGATGATTAATCCAAACTTAGTGTCGTAAATTCCTGTAAAAGAATAGAAACGAAAAGTAGGGATTAAATACATTTGAAAAGGAAAAATAGTTCCGCAATAAATTAGTAAAAACCAAAACAACTTTCCTCTGATATTCAGGGCAGAAATAGCATATGCAGCAAGCCCAGAAAAAACTATGGCCAAAAAAGCAGCAACTAATCCATAAACTAAACTATTCATAAACCCACTTAACAAATCAATTTTTGTAACAAGATATTCATAATTTTCACTAATAGAGAATGAGGTCGGCAAATCCCAGAAATTCCCTAAATTGTACTCTTGGCCAGATTTTAAACTGTTAAAGACAACAAATAAGAAAGGGAAAAGCCACATGAAAGCTAATAAGGATAAAAAGGTGTTTATAACCGGTGTTCTGCTCTCAATCGAATTTTTCATAAGATAATCTTACTCCTCTCCCTTAAAAGTATCTTTTAAAAAGAACCATGAAATAACTAATGTAATAATAGATAGGAATATGGCCACTGCTGATCCATAACCGAGTTCGCTATTAACAAATGCTTCTTTATACATTGTAACTGCTAATGTTTCAGAGGTGCGATAAGGTCCTCCACCTGTCATAACCCATATAACATCAAACGTTTTAAAACTGTTAACCAAAGACATCAGTAATACTATCAAGGTAGTGGGTTTGAGAAGTGGTAATATCAACTTTGTATATAGTGTTAATCCACTTGCTCCATCTAACTTTGCAGCTTCGATTGGCTCCGTCGGTATGTTGTTTAAACCGACTATAAACAGAATTAAGTTAATCCCGATCCCCTGCCAGGCACCTGAAGCTACCATGATTAAGGTGTTAACATAAGGGATGTTTAACCAGTTTGTTTGCAAACTATCAAGGCCTACCATACCCATTAATTGTGGGAGACCATATAAACTTAGAAGCACTGTCATAATAATACCTGCAATAGTAGGTGAGAGCGCATTCGGTAAATAGAAAATATTTTTAAACGTAGATCCAAATCGACTTTTGGTAATTGCAATTGCTAAGATTAACGGAATTAATACTGGGATTATTAAGCCGCCCAATACCCATATCACTGTATTTAAACAAGCAATAAGAAAATTAGGATCTTGAACCATTTCTATGTAATTTTGAAAGCCGACAAATTGTATATCATTTACACCATCCCATTTAGTAAAGCTAATGATAAAAGTGAATATAATAGAGAAAATAAAAAATAGTAAACTCAGCGTTACTGCTGGTAACAGATATAAATACGGTGTCCATTTCATCTTGCGTTTTTTTCTTGGCTTAGAATTAGGGATTGGTCTTCTTTGCACTTCCTTTTCGTTGGGTTCATTAGATAATTCATTAGCTAGAGACACGTTATTACCCCCTTTAGTGAAGTTAAGCCTATATTAAATGGTATTAATATAGGCTTTTTTTAAATGGTGGTCTAGTCAGCAAATGCCGTTTCTGCTTCTTTTTGAATAGTCTTTAAAGTGTTTTCTATACTAGAAGTACTTGGGTCATATATGAATTCCCAAAGACTAGTTGTTGCAGTGTCTACAATCGTTGCTGGTGTAGCCTCATAATATCGAATCATTGATAGATAATCATCGCTATTAGCCTTTTCGGTGATATTCTGGTTAGTTTTATTTCCTAACTCAACACCCTCTAAGAAACCAATACCCATATGATCTGCGTAAGCTTGTTGTTTTTCCTTTCCATAATATTCTCTCAATATCTTAATGGCGTCATCCTTTTCTGAACTAGCAGATGAAATTACAATAGGAGACGTTTCATAGAATATGATAGGTTTTTGTGAACTTTCCATTGAAGGCAATATAAATCTACTATAATCAGTCTCTGGCTCTAAACCAAAATCTTCATCTAAATTTTTGGTAAATCGAGTAGATTCATATGTCATAGCAACATCACCATTCGCAAACTGTTTTGCTCTAGTCATATGGTCTACTGGTTCTCCAAAGTATCCGTTATCTAGCATCGATTTCCATATATTCATAACCTCAACTACTTGTTCATCTTCATATGAAATTTCTCCATTAACTAAACTTTTGTACAATTCTGGTTTATAAGCTCCTATCAATTGTTGGAACCATAAAAAACTTGCCCATCCAGCATCTTGCATCCCAATTGGGGTGACATTTTCAGATTTCAAAGTTTCACATAATGCAAGAAATTCATCGAATGTTTTGGGAACATCTAAATTATATTTCTCAAATATTTTCTTATTATAGTATATTCCATTGTATAAAACGGTGGCAGGAGCACCATATATTTTGCCGTCTACTGTAAATGCCTCAGCTAATTCGGGATTTACACCAGCCGGAATATAATATTCTTCCCATTCACTTGATAAATCTTCAATATTTCCTGATTTAGCTATATCTTCCATTCGGTATCCACTCCACCATGTAAACATACCGGGGGAATTTTCCTGCCCAAGAGATTGCTGAACAGCTGTTTGGAAAGCAGTCGTATCAGAATAGCCAACAAAATTTAATCCGACACCAATATCTTCCTTAATTAAATCTGAAATCTCACTATATGCTTCTTCATCATCAACTTTATCGGAAAAGAAATCTACTGTTCCACTTTCAGATCCAGAAGAATTTTCATCGCCTCCACTACATGCAGTAAATAAAAGTAATAAACCAACAATAATAGACCCCAATAATATCTTTTTCATTTTTATTCTCCTTTTTTTCAGTTAGTAAAAAGAAAGTATAACTTGCTGAATTTCTAAAATGGCGCCGTAATAGGAATCTGTAATATATGAATTAATTTTTAATATTAAATAAGACAGTTTGTATATCATTTTTGTTTACCTTAACTGTTATACTGATGTCTTTGCTTTGAGTCTTTTGCAAATCACCGTTTGCAATGTTAGAAGTATAAGCATTTTTTATACCTATATCCTTAAAATTCAAGGTTACAGTAGTATCTACACCCTTGATTTCCTGAATTCGAACATTAAACAAATTATTTCCTGTTTTCCTTATTGCTAAGATTTGAATATTATCTGCATCTGACGTTACAAACGAGTCAGCAGAATTCTCAAGTTTATACGGAACTGTCACACTGGAAAATGGATTTTGAACTTTTGATCCAAACTTATATGCTTCTATTGGATCGAAGTCCCCTGCATGGCTTGAAATACTATAATGAAATTCAATTTCTCCCCCTTGTTTATTTGGGAAGTTTGTATCCCATATATTGTGTAACGCATACGAATATATAGTTTGAGCTTCATTTAAAGGAAGAGTTGTTTCAAATGGTGCATAAGGAATATGAATATTTTCAAGTTGAATTAATGGCGCTTCCATTGTCCCCCATAGCACTGTGTACTCAGCATTACTTACTGAAAGCCAATGTTGAATGGCCTTCATATAATGACAGGAACCTGGTACATGAGGATCTTCTGGCGACACATAATCACCAGTTGTTTCGTATCTTAATTTTCCACCCTCCACATGAAATGGAAATGGTATATAAACTGCTTCCTTTGATTCCGTTTCCGTTTTCATTAATCGGTTGACGATATCAATTCTCTTTAAGTTTCTATACAAAGTTACCTCTTGTTCAATCCACTCACAGCCAGGAGCATGTAGAGTGACTTTCATCTTTTGGAAAACTGAATTTGCTTCACCGGGCTCTACTTTTGCAAGATTTGCAGTACTACGTTTTCCCAAAGTATTTGAATCACCAGTTGTACGAGAAGATAAGTGATTAAAACGTGGAGCTGTAGTATAACTGTCATAGACATATTGATTTAATTGAAATGGTGATTTGGCATTTACAATCTCTTGATTAATTTCCTTATCTACTATGCTAGTAATCCCACCTGTTTCTTGGTCAAAAACGATCTTGTACAATCTATTTTCTAATATATTAGGCTCGTCATTGATTAAATCGGTATGGTACACATTCTCTTCAGTTGTCTCTAAAACAGTATAGGTTTTATATCCAAATGATGGAGTATCTTCTACAACAAACGTGATAAGCGCTCCACGTGGCTTTGGAGTACTTTCCATTCGTAAGTTGATAGAGAAGGTGACCTCCTCACCGCTCACGTTATCAACAATTTTCATAGGTTTTCTAACATCAATTTTTCCAAATGGGACAAAAACAGTTACTATGTCCGTTCTTTCAAATGGCTCTGGATTATAAACTACAATTGCACTCATGTTTTCATCATAATCACATCCTAAAAGGTTAAGTAGTAAATGCTGAGACCTTCTATATTCCGTTAAACTCTGATTATATGCATTCTGTGCAAATCCCATTTTAGTGCTCCATTGAATTTGTCCTGAAGTATTATTCGATAGTGATTTGTCCCACGGGTTCCAAGCCCCCCATGTATGTTCATCAAATAGCACCATGTTATCAAACGCCGTCTGAAGTTCTTCCTGTGGATAATCATACGTATTATCATGCATAGCCGCTATAGAATGAAAAGCCTCTGCAGATCTCAAAAGATGATGGGATTTACGATTAAGACCGTTCGGATATGCACCCTGACCAATACCGTCAGCCCACCAGTCACTCCAGTCTCCTTCGAAAGTTGGTATATCTAGATTGTCTTTAGATTCAATGCTTTCGAAGAACTGTTTGTTTGTAGAAGTTACTATCTTAGGATAAGCCCATTTTTCATTCCATTGTTTGGCGACTTCTGAAGGAATTATACTGGGACCAGCATTATCCCAATACGAACCTTGTACCCGAAGATGCAATGTATCTAATTCATAATCTTCCTCTTCTAATTGTTCAAACAACTCAGGTAACTTCCTAAAAGTCTCTTCATAACTATCAGCGATTCCTAGTCGATTGCCCTCCATGTAAATACCGTGTGGTGTGTCTGTATACCATACTAGAACCTTTTGGCCATTTTCTTGAAGCCAATAAAATGGGCGTTGCAATTTTTCACCTGGAAGTAAATGAGGAATGGATCGCCCTGCATAATTATGAGCTACGGATAAATATTTTATATCCATTTGCGTTAAACACTTTAAAAATCCCTTAGTATGACCAGGAACATCAGTCTGTAAAACAGTATCTATTTCAATACCATACTCATCCCTAAGTTGCTGAGTAGTTTCAAAGGTACGCGCTAATTCATCTATGTGATATGCTTCGGTGTGCATGCTCATATAGGCTCCTGCTACTTCGATACGTCCTTCTTTAATTCTCTGCAACATCTTTTCAACCTGTCCCTTTGGGCGACTTTTCAGCCAATATTTAAGAGGCCAAGTTACTTCTATTACCCATTTAAAGTTAGTATCCGTACTCTTTTCGTCTATATCACATAACTCTAAAACCTGGTCTAGGTATAACAAATGATGTTCTAATACCTCATATTGGGGGTCGGTATATCCAATATCTAGATGAGAATGCTGGACTACGTGAACAGTCCAATGTTTTTCTGGTAAAACTGTGACTGTATCTCCGATTTCATTTGAATTCCATCGTAACACCACACGATAACTGGTTGGCTCACTTACTTCAGGCACATACATCTCTATAGTTGACTTTCCTGCTTCAATTCGTCCAACTGTTTCAACAATCTTTCCGTGTTTACTAGTTAGAATCAACTCCGCACCAGAAATTCTTTCTTCTAATTCAACATTTACAAAAACGACTTGTTTTAATTCACTTTCTTTTCTCACAAAGAAAACTGTATTCTCTGCACTGAAACTGTTAACTTTTGCAGAAGTTAGTGAATCTTTAATTTTAGTGTTATTTGTCAACAATTACTCCCCCATTCTATATTGAATTTAGTTGAGACCAACGCTGTAAACCGCTTACAAATCTTGATAATCAAATTGGTAATCTATCATTTTTTGTCTACCCTGAATCATCCTTTCAATATATTGTTATAACATTATGTTCATATTAATCTTGAATTTCTAAAATGTCAATACCATTTTTTTGTTTTATTAAAAAGTTTGGTCGAAAAGGGATTGCCAAAATGTATAAAGTAAGACTTCCATCAGTGGGGGTTTTACGGACGATTAGAGCACCGTGATAAAAGTTAGTATAGAGGAATTATCAGCTTCATTTTCACAAGCATGGAAATACAAATCAATAGTTGAAAACTGGCATGTTGTTAATGGTGATTTAGATTAATTTACGATCATGGGCTGGTGGTTTTCGCAGGTTTAGCCACTACAGGATTATTAGAATTAACAAATAATAGAAGAAATAGGAATACAAAAGGAACTGCTTAAATAGTGGTATTTTTTGAATCATCTGTAAGTTTGTAATCTTTTTGTAACAATAATGAAACCATAATGTAATTTAATCCGTCTAAATTAGTGAGAATAAAATTGGAGGGATTAAATTAGTATGAAAAAGTGGTTTTATTTATTATTAATTGCTGGAGTGTTAGTAGGATGTGGCCAACAGGAGGATGAAGCATCTTCAAACGAACCAGTTAATGGTGAAAGCGAAGAAAATGTACATGAAGAAGCATCTACAGATTCTGCTGTTAAAGCAGAGGATAGTGAAGAGACAGAAGAAGCTGTTGAAAAAGAATCTGATCAAGAATTGATAACAACATCTCAAGAAACAGAATCAGAAGATGAACCACAACAAAGTCAGGATTTAACTCAAGAACAAAGCGTTAATGAACAAGATATTGATATTGAATTTATCAAAAATGAATTAAAAATCGGAATGACGGAACAAGAGGTTAAAGAGTTATTAGGTGAGCCTTCTAAAACAGGTGGCGATGCAAAGAACGCAGATCCATTATGGCTTTATAACATCAGGCCAGTCAAAGGTTATTATTTCGAAGGCCCCTTTGAGAATCCGGAGATAATTGATGCTTTAGATACAGAAGGTTTGAAAAACAGAGAAGTAGATATCATTCTTTTCCTATCATGGAAAGAAGGCAAAGTCGATTATATTAGTGCCAATTATACCGATGGACAGGGTGATATTAAGGAATACCGCTTATTCGAAGACGGGACTATAAAAGAATCATAAGAGTAAGAGACATTCACCTTATTATTGGTGAGTGTCTTTTTTTATGTATAACATATTATAAAGAGAGAGATCAAGTATGGCTGATAACTTATCACAATTACCAAAATTCAAGGATGTACGTAACAAGCTGAAAAAGCCTGATTCATTTCTCTCATATAGTTAGTTCTGGCGAATTTCAAATAGAGTGATAATGATGAATATTAAATTATTTTGTAGGAACCCCTCTCATCCGGATTTAATAAAATAAGAAAAGGAACAATTATTGTTCTTTATTGCAATACCTTTTAAAAATTTTATTACTCCATAATAGGTTCTTATGATTCTAAATAAAAACGAACTAATTTAATAATCTATTGAAAAATTACATATATATGGTAATACATGTAGTAATATAGCTTTAAAAGGAAGGAGGCGGAATAATTTGGATATTTTTATACCTAAGCCTTATGGCGTGTCTGCGAATGGTTTAATCATCTTTTTAATAGTAATGTTAACTTTTTTACTTTCTGGGTTCATCTTAAAGTTTTTCAGAAAAAATAGGTGACACACATTAAAGCTTTTCAGAAAAATAGATGCTACCCGTTTCCATGTATGGTTCTTTTGACTGTTGATATCATATGCGGTTTAACATCTGCTGCTTCAGTCTGTCTATAATGAAGTCCGTTACTTTTAATAATAGACTAACAATAGGTTAACTACCTACACTCAAACATTAGAATCACTCTGACTCCAACACATCCGCAATTCGCTTACTTGCATAACCATCGCCATAAGGATTACTTGACTTACTCATTTTTTCATATTCTTCTTTATTCTCCAGTAATAACTTGAAGTTATTATAGATATTTTCTTCATCCGTACCTACTAATTTCAATGTTCCAGCATTTACACCTTCAGGACGTTCTGTTGTATCACGCATAACAAGAACTGGTTTTCCTAGACTCGGAGCTTCTTCTTGAATGCCTCCACTGTCAGTCAGGATTAAATAAGACTGGGAAAGGAAATGGTGGAAGTCAATTACTTCTAATGGTTCAATGATTCTGACACGATCATTGTTCCCTAAGATCTCACTTGCTGCTTCTCGAACTACTGGATTCATATGAATTGGATAAACAGCTTTTATATCTTCATGCTCATCGATAATTCGTTTGATTGCTTTAAACATATTTCGTATCGGTTCACCAAGATTTTCACGACGGTGAGCGGTTATCATGATAAGGCGACTACCTTTTGCCCATTCAAGCTGTTCATGTAAATAATCATCTCTAACCGTTGTATTCAGTGCATCAATTGCTGTGTTTCCTGTTACATAAATAGAATCAGCAGCTTTTCCTTCATTTAATAAATTCTGTTTTGACATGTCAGTTGCTTTTTTACGTCTGGCATTCTCTAACCTTCTAAAAATTAATTACTATGTATTTCTATCCCTTATCAATTTTTGAAAAGTTTCTATTTGTTCATCTAATGATTCACTATATTTAATTGTAGAGGAAGCGGTTAAGCCATCTCGAAACCCAATATTCACTAATTCTTTTCGCATTATTTCAATTCGTTCTAATAACAATGCTACGTTTATTTCATCATTATTTTCCTTAGTCATGGCTACTTGACTCCCCCTTGTTGTTTAATAAAACAAAATAAAATTATGAATTTAGCATTACCTTCACTCATGTCCGTCAGCTCACTTATAAATTTACATCCGTACGTATAAACGTACAACTATTGATTATATTATATAGTACGCTTATAGGTACAGTCAATATTTTATATAGAAGTGAGGTAGACCTTTGAAAAAAGTAGAAATAACCGTTAACGAACTACTTCATCAACACAATCTAAGCCTAAATCAATTGCACTTAATGACAGGTGTTCGCAGAGCAACTTTAAGTGAACTGGCAAATGGTAAGCGACAAAGAATACAATTAGAACATATAGAAAAAATAGCAAATGCTCTAGATATTAATGATATTAATAAAATTATAACCATCAAAGAAACAAGCGACGAATAGTGTAGGAAAAACAGGGGGAACAACATTCAAACGAAGTTATTTTTTCTGAAGTGATAGTTAGAATTTTTGTTTCCCTTTGGATAAATCTCAATTTATGCTCTTCATGAGGTACATCTTCTGTTAGTAAAGTCTTTTTGTACTACTAAACAAAATTGTAAAGTTTTTGATCGCTTAAAGGTTTTCTAACACAAAAAAAGACACCAACCACAAAACTAATGTGATTGGCATCCTCCATTTTCCATATTAATCTCTACTAAACAAATCTCTCGTATAAACTTTATCCGCTACATCCTTAATATCATCCGTCAGTCGATTTGCGACAATAACATCTGATATTTCTTTAAACTCGTTGAAATCCTTCACAACTCTTGAACCATAAAATTCATCTTCTTCTAATACTGGCTCATAGACAACAATTTCAACGCCTTTTGCTTTAATCCGCTTCATCACACCTTGAATGGCGGATTGTCTGAAGTTATCAGAATTAGTTTTCATCGTTAAACGGTAGATACCGACAACTTCTGGATTCCTCGCTAGGATACTATCCGCAATATGTTCCTTACGTGTACGGTTTGCATCTACAATTGCACCAATAATGTTGTTTGGTACGTCTTGATAGTTCGCAAGCAATTGTTTGGTATCTTTCGGTAAGCAATAGCCACCATAACCAAAAGAAGGATTATTATAGTGATTACCTATACGAGGATCAAGCCCCACTCCTTCAATAATCTGCTTCGTATTTAATCCGCGAACCTCTGCATATGTGTCTAATTCATTGAAAAAGGAAACACGCATAGCTAGGTAGGTATTCGCAAATAACTTAATCGCTTCTGCTTCCGTGGAGTCTGTATAAAGAATCTCAATATCCTCTTTGATCGCACCTTCTTCTAAAAGATTAGCAAACGTACGAGCACGCTCTGATCTTTCTCCAACTACAATTCGTGATGGATACAAGTTATCATATAATGCTTGCCCTTCTCTTAAAAACTCTGGTGAGAAAATAATATTCTCGGTATTATACTTTTCTCGTAATTCTAATGTATAACCAACTGGAATCGTTGATTTAATTATCATTACTGCATCTGGATTAATTTCCAGTACGGTCTCAATAACATTTTCAACCGTACTCGTGTCAAAATAATTACGATCTGGATCATAGTTTGTTGGAGTTGATATAATTACAAACTCAGCATTTTTATATGCCAACTGTACATCGGTTGTTGCGACCAGATTTAGATCCTTCGTTTCCAAATACGTCTGAATCTCTTCATCGACAATTGGTGACTGCTTGCTGTTAATCATATTGACTTTTTCTTCTATAACGTCGAGCGCAATCACTTCATTATGCTGTGCTAATAAAACCGCATTAGATAAGCCGACATAGCCCGTCCCCGCTACTGTTATTTTCATCTCTCTATTCACCTCTAAAATAATTCTTGTACTTTATTATAACTCTCAATGGTACCAATATCATAACGTAAGCCTTTAAATCTAAAAGCATATACTTGTTTTTGCTGAATCAGCCATGGAATAAAATTCCCCGGTGCATCAGGATTATTACCTGCTGCTAAATATTGCTTAAATAATGATAATGTCTCCGCCTTATATAGATAAAAAGGTGGTACAGCTAAATTTGATTTCGGCTTTTTCGGTTTTTCTTCAAACGATATCACCAAACCATCCTCATTTACTTCTGCAATACCGGTTCGTTTCATTTCATCCGTATCATCTAATTCATGTGTTGTAATACTATCAGCATTCACTTCTTGGAAAAAATGAACGAAATCAACCAATTCAAAATCAAAGAGGTTATCACCAGCTAAGATCATAGTGTCTTCGTCAATTTTATGTTGCTCTAATACATACTGAATATCAGCAATTGCACCTAATCGATTGTCATTTGTAGTTGTATGGTCGTTGACAACGATTATTTCCTTATCTCCTTGATAATTGGCTGACCAGTCTTGAAAACTTGGCGTGAACTTCTCATTGGTGACAATATATACTTCGTCTATTATATCAACTTTTTCGACCTTTTCGATAATATGATTTAGAATCGGTTTTCCTGCTACTTCCAATAAAGGTTTCGCTTTATTCTTGGTTAAGGGATATAATCTTGTCGCATAGCCGGCAGCTAGGATAATACATTTCATCTTCTTCCCTCCAAAACGTGATAAGTACAGACTCTGCCCAATACTTATTCAAAGACTTTTCCCTTCTCCTCCTGATCCACAAAACGTGCACCATTGTTAGTTTTACAGAAGTGGACTTTGTATACGTCTTTATATTCTGGGTGTTGGGTAGGATAAACAGCGTCAATGTTTGCTTTTATTTGTTCTTTATACGCTGGATTGATTAATCCGATACAACAACCTCTGTAACCAGCTCCACTAAAACGAGCACCGTATACACCTTCTGTTTCTTTCAACAACTCATAAATCGTGATCAACTCCGGACAGCCTGATTCATATTGATGAATCGAGCTTTCACCTGATGCAAACATCAATTTACCAAACTGTTCGATATCTCCTTGTTCCCAAGCTTCAATTCCTTGTAGTACACGGTTCTTTTCAGTGAAAAAGTGATCGAGTCGCTTACGGAATTTGCCTGGTACTTGGTCACGATACTTACGATAATGTTCTTCTGAAATATTTCGTAGTTTCACATCCTGCAAAGCGGTCCGTTCAAGACCAGCTAATTCTCCCACAATCCATCCTGCAACCTTACATTCATCTACACGGTTGTTATAGTCTGTCCCCATCAATGCTTTACTAACACCGGAATAAACAACTACTATTTCGAAATCTGGCATTTCAGGTGACTTCTTCACTAATTCATGCTCACCCGTCTGGCAATCCATGACGAGTAAATGATCATCTTCACTTAAAATATTAGCCGATTGATCAAGGATACCATTCTTTAATCCGATAAATTCGGTCTCGACCCAGTGGCTGTAAGAAATCAACTCTTCTTTTGAAATAGTTAAAAGATTTGCTTGAATTAACGCCATCAAGTAGGCTGTTGTCACTGCAGCAGAAGAGCTTAAGCCACCGATTGGTAATTTCCCACTAATGACGGCTCGAAATCCATATTGTAGCTTATGAGCTTGTTGCAATGCCAAAACGGCACCACGAATATAATTCCCCCAAAAACCAGGTAGCATTTCAGGCACTCTGTCGATATGAAAATACTCTTCATCTGGAAAATCGATACTACTAATACGAATATAGCCGTCTTGTGAAGGAGCAAATGCGATTTCAACATTTTCATCAAGAGCCATACCCGTAACAATACCTTCTTGATGATCCACATGTGCACCTAATGGGCAAATTCGTAGTGGTGAATAAATCATTTTAACTTCTTTGTCACCGTATATACGTTTAAATGTATTAATAAGTTCCCTCATGATTAGCAGACCTCACTTGTGATTACATCATAAAGCGATTGATTCTCTCTCATTCCTATAATACCATAAGATTGAGTTTCCAAACCATAAATTGCTATCCCCATTACACCGTAACTGCAATTTTTAACACATTACATTTATCACCAAAACACCTACTATAATAGGTTCTAGAAACCTCTTAAATTTATGAAAATGAATAAGAGTTTTTAGAATGAGAGATAAAGACAAAGATAATTTCCTATATGAGTTAGGTACATATTGTCAACATCTTCGTAAAACAAAAGGCTATTGTATTCCCGAATTGTTGTTACAGAAGTAATTGACATGAGGGAGCAGGGATTAGAGAAGTTTGAAAATGGACATAGTAATATCGGGATTATATATTTAACGAACTTATTTGAATTTCTCGATATCCCAAAAATATTCTAACTGAGTTGCATGCCATATATCTAGATGAAGCAATGCAACACCGTATAAACAAAATTGGTAATAGGATATAGGATTAAATGAAAGAAATAAAATCCAATTATCGTGTTACTCACAATACGCTAGTGATAATTCCTGCCTATCACCCAAACTATAAAAGTATTATCATTGAAGAAGAAAGAGAACTCTATATCACAAAAACGCCATTAACTATCATCCAAGAAAATTGCTTAAACTATGACTCCAGTTATGAAGGTAGAATCAATTCGTTATCATCTATCCTTTCAGAAAAACACACTTATCCCCTTACATCCTACAGCATCGATTATTACCTTTCCTACACGATCACCAAAAGACTATGATTGTACATGGTTATTTGTCAATTATATACAAAACATTTTTAGTGAGACATCAACTGAAACAGGCCAAAACACGATCTTCTATTTTTGCAATCAACGATCGCTAACATTAGGAGAATCTACTTATACCATTGAAAAACAATTCCATCGAGCGGGTATGTGTGCAACGTTATTTAGAAATTGGAATTAATAAATGACGAGAGATAATTCTCGTCATTTTTCTATAAAGAGATTATATCCTTTATAACGAAAGCATTGTTAAAATGATACCTAGATCATACTTTCGTATTTTTTCTTCAACATGTATACCTTTAACAGATCTTCGTAGACTAGCCTTACCTTGTTATCTCGCGCATATTTTTTGATTGTTCGGGAAAGAACTATTTTGCATAATATTTGCTCAAGAATTGTCGTATCCTAAACATATCACAATTATTGTTAGCTGCACTGTTCAATCAGTTGCCACAACATAACTATGATGATGAAAGGATAAAAAAACAGAATATAACATCCCTACCCTGGCTTTCAAGTGGCTCCCAATATGGATACGTCCAGTCCAACAAAGAAAACTTGGCACAACTTCGGCCATGGTCACAATCCATTCCAGTAGGATACGTTATTCCTAATGAATCTAAATAAAGCATACACAAAATCCCCATCTGTGTAGGTAGGGATTTTGTGCCGTTTACTATAAAATTACTATTTACTTACTAAAAACCACCCGTTCAACAATTCTTCCCGATTATAATAAAAACGTTCACCATCCTCATAACGAGTAACTTTTCCACCAGCAGCTTCTACAATTGCTTGTCCTGCACCTGTGTCCCATTCCATTGTAGGAGCATAACGCGGATAATAATCTGCTTTCCCTTCTGTTACTAAACAAAACTTAAGTGAGCTTCCCGATGATACAACATTTATTTCACCATCTAACTGATTAATAAATGCCTCTGTTTCTTCTGACATATGGGAGCGACTTGCAACTACATTCGTAACATTACTTTTTGTCACTTCTGGTAGTTTTACACTTTGATTGATTAAATCATCTAAATTTTTGATATTAACTTTTGATGCATTGTTTAACTTGTATGCTCCTTCATCATTTACACCAAAATAGAATGTATCAAGAGCTGGCGCATAAATAACTCCCAATGCTGGATATTTATCTTTAATGAGAGCTATATTAACTGTAAATTCACCGTTTTTCTTGATAAATTCTTTCGTTCCATCTAATGGATCAACTAACCAGAATTGTTCCCAATCTTTACGTTCTTCGTATGAAATTTCCTTACCTTCTTCACTTAATACCGGAATACCAGCATCCAGTTTTTCTAATCCTGTCGCAATTGTATTGTGTGCTTTCTTGTCTGCTACAGTTAAAGGAGAATCATCCTCTTTAAATTCCACATCAAAATCCTGGGAATATACTTCCATAATCTCATTTCCTGCATTCAAACAAACTTGAAATAAATCAAATATGTATTTACTCATTTTATTCCCACCCTTTATTTTATTTAAAACCATACAATCTTAACTATGGTAACCGTAACTAGCATTACAATGATACTTAAAGGTGTTCCTACTTTCATATAATCACTAAATTTATATCCACCGGGACCGTAGACAATTAGGTTCGTTTGGTAACCAATAGGCGTTATAAAACTTGATGATGCAGCAATTGCGATAATTACCGCAAAGCCCATGTAGTTTACATCTAAAGAGGATGACATCTCTAATCCAATAGGAAGCATTAGAACAGCCGCTGCACTATTCGTAATGAGTTCGGTAAATATATTAGTTAATAGATAGATTGCAACTAGTAAACCGATAATTCCAAACGGTTCACCAATTTCTATAATACCGTCTGCCATCCATGATGCTAATCCCGACTTCGTCATCGCTGTTCCAACTCCGAAAGCACTAGCAATTATTAATAGAACATGGAACTGCATATTTTTCTTTGCCTCTTCAGGACTTATAATTTTGGTTAAGATAAAAATCAACACTGTTAACAGCATTGCTTTAAACATCGATAACAACCCAAATGTTACAGATAATATCATTGCCACTAATACGAGTAGGGAAAACCACCCTTTAGCTCTGTTTTCATTTAAATTATTAGGTGCATCTAATGAAGATACAACATAAAAGTCATTAGAGTGACTATAGGTTTTAATAAAGTCTGAACCTGCTAATAAAAGTAATACATCTCCAGCTTTAGGTACAATGTCTCCAATTTTACTTTTAATCCGCTCATTGTTACGATGTACAGCTAATACACCTGCATCATATCTTGACCGAAATTGGGATTGCTTAAATGACCTTGATAATAATGATGATTGATGAGACACTACCGCTTCCACTAATTGTACTTGTCCATTTTTAAGATCATCTAAATCTAAATGTGTCCCAGTTTCTAACCTTAATCCTTTTATTTGTTGTAATTCCGCAATGGTAGATATCAAACCTGTAAATATTAATCTGTCTCCTCCACTTACTACTGTAGTAGACTTTACGGGAGATATTCTTTCATTCTGGCGAATAATTTCAATCAGATACAATCCCTTCAAATCACGTAAACCAGCTTCTTGAACGGATTTATTTAGAAAAGGAAATTCGTTTGTTACTGTCATTTCTGCAATATATTCCCTTGTATCCTTCTTGACTTGTTCACTAAAACCTTTATTATTTGGTAAGATTTTGTATCCTATCGTGAAGAGGTAAATAAACCCTATAATTAAGACTGGTATACCAACAATAGCTAATTGAAAAAGTGTAAACCCCTCTACCCCATGATCGAGTAACATACCATGAACAACTAAATTAGTAGATGTTCCCATTAAGGTAATAGTTCCTCCTAATATGGTTACATAAGATAATGGTATTAAATACTTTGAAGGAGCGATCCCTCTTTCTTCACACCATTTCTTAATCATTGGTGTAAAGGCAACTACGATAGGTGTATTGTTTAGAAAAGCAGATGAAATAGAAACAGGTAAATAAAAGCGAATCATAGATCCTTTCCTTTGGCTACTTTTATTTAACCAACGGTTCATCACGTGTTCTAGAATACCGTGTTTTTGGACAGCTCCTGCCACAATAAATAATAAAGCAATAGTTAACATACCTTGGTTAGAAAACCCCTTAAATGCTTCTTCAGGAGTTAATAACCCTGTTAATACAAATATAACTAAAACTGAAAATATAACCATGTCAGGTCTTGCCACTTCAAAAAGCAAAGCCAAAAACATTACAATAATAATGATTAATACAAAAGCCATATCAAATGTCATAGAGGAATCACCTCCTTCTTTTAGCATAAAAGCTACTACCATAGAAAATTGATAGTAGCTTTTATCACTTTTAGTCTATAAATTTCATAATTTCTTTTACTACGTAGTCGGTAGCTTCTTCTAATGAATATTTACTTGTATCGATCTCAATTTCAGGATTTTCTGGCTTTTCGTATGGACTAGAAATACCAGTGAAATTAGGAATTTCTCCCGCACGAGCTTTTTTGTAGAGCCCTTTAACATCACGCTCTTCACAAACTTCAAGAGGAGTGCTGACAAAGATTTCAACATAGGAGTCTCCAATAATTTCACGCGCATTTTGCCGGTCACTATCATATGGTGAGATAAATGATGTTAATGCAATTAAACCACCATCATTCATCAATTTACCTACCTCAGCAATACGACGAATATTTTCGACACGATCTTGTTCTTTAAAGCCTAAGTTTTTATTTAAGCCATGACGAACATTATCACCATCTAACAGCATTGTATGATGTCCACTAGCTACCAGTCGCTTTTCTACCTCATTTGCAAGTGTAGATTTACCTGAACCAGACAGTCCTGTAAACCATAATGTTAATGGTTTTTGTCCTTTTTGTTGTGCTCTTACTTCACGTGTTACATCCGTATCTTGCCATACGACATTCGTGGATCTACGTAATGCGTGTTCGATTACACCACATCCAGAGGTCATATTAGTGACACGATCTATTAAAATAAGTCCACCTAGTGATTCGTGATTCTCAAATTTATCAAAAACCATATTCTCAGACAATGAAATATCACATTCCACTAGTTCATTCTTAAAGATTTTATCAGCAGGTATTTCTTTTCCTGTATTGATGTCGATCTTATGTTTGATAGACATTACTGTACCTGGTAATAGCTTCGTTCCTACTTTTACTAGGTAGTTACGACCTTCCACTAATTCTGTATCATCCATCCAAAGGATAGAAGCAGTAAACATATCAGTGACCTGAATATTTTCTGATGTCGTCAATACACATCCACGAGATACATCCACTTCGCGGTCCAATTGCACTGTTACGGGTTGTCCTGCTCCTGCTTCAGATACTTCATAGTCTGTAACAAGTAGGCTTTTTACTTTTGCTTTTTCCTGGCTGGGAAGTGTTACAATCTCATCGCCTTCTTTAATATTTCCGGCTTCAATTTGACCTTGGAAGCCACGGAAAGTATGGTTAGGACGACTCACACGTTGAACAGGCATCACAAATTCATCTTGATCTGCATCATCTTCTACATCGATATCTTCTAGATAAGGTAATAATGCTTTCCCATCATACCACAATGTATTATCTGATTTTTTTGTAATGTTGTCCCCTTCTGTAGCAGAAACGGGAATCACTTGAATACTTTCAAGATTAAAACCATATGTCATCTGTAAGAAGTCATTTTTAATTTCTTCAAAACGTTTCTGATCAAACCCGATTAAATCCATTTTGTTTACCGCAAGTACGATATGTTTAATACCCATTAATGCACAAATACGCGCATGACGCTTTGTCTGAGTAATCACACCTTTTGTTGCGTCTACTAATATAACCGCTAAATCGGCAAAAGATGCCCCAACAGCCATATTACGAGTATATTCTTCATGTCCCGGTGTATCAGCAACGATAAAAGAACGGTCATCCGTTGTAAAATAACGATAAGCAACATCAATCGTAATACCTTGTTCACGTTCTGCCATCAGACCATCTAATAATAAAGAATAATCTATTTCTCCACCACGGCTCCCAACCTTGGAATCTAGTTCTAGTGCTTTTTCCTGATCAGCAAATAATAGTTTTGCATCATAAAGCATATGTCCAATTAAAGTCGATTTACCATCATCTACACTACCACATGTAATAAATTTTAATAAACCTTTCATTCTAGAAATACCCCTCTCTCTTACGGCGTTCCATACTTCCAGCAGCTTCCTGGTCAATCACACGGCTTGTTCGTTCAGATGATACAGCCCCTAAAGTCTCGTCAATGATTTCTTCTAGGGTTTCAGCCTCTGACTCTACACCACCAGTAAGAGGGTAGCAACCTAATGTACGGAATCGAACCTTTTTGTATCTAATTTCTTCGCCCGGCTCTAATTTCAAACGATCATCATCAACCATCACAATATTGTCGTCTCGCTCTACAACAGGACGTTCCTTCGCAAAATAAAGAGGAACAATGTCAATGTTCTCACGTTTTATGTACTGCCAAATATCTTTTTCTGTCCAATTAGATAGTGGGAATACCCTCATGCTTTCTCCTTTATGGGTGCGAGTATTATAAAGCTTCCACATCTCTGGCTTTTGGTTTTTCGGATCCCATGCATGGTTTTGATTACGGAAAGAAAAAACACGTTCTTTCGCACGTGACTTTTCTTCATCACGACGCCCTCCACCAAAAGCTGCCGTAAACTCATATTTATCAAGTGCTTGTTTTAAACTTTGTGTTTTCATAATGTCTGTATAGGCAGATCCATTATCAAACGGATTAATTCCTTGCCCCACACCTTCTTGATTGATATGTTCTATCATTTCAATTCCTAATTCTTTTGCTTTTCTATCACGGAATTCTATCATTTCTTTAAATTTCCAAGTTGTATTCACATGTAAAAATGGAAATGGTGGCTTCTCCGGATAAAAAGCTTTCATTGCTAGATGTAGCATTACAGAACTGTCTTTACCGATTGAATATAGCATTACTGGGTTTTCGCATTCTGCGGCTACTTCTCGAATAATGTAAATTGCTTCAGCCTCGAGTTGATCGAGGTGTGATAATTTATTCATATTTATACCTTCTTTCCAATATTTTTCTTCTTAATTTATACAAAATCACTTTTAAATACATATCGATTAAAGAGGTTTTCCATTTATTCCACTATATTTTTTTTCCATTTCAAGTGTTGTATATTTTTCTATATCCCTTACTTTTATCGGCTTTGCAATAGAAGAACCATAAATGGTACATTTTTTTACTTCCCCAACTACTACAGAACCAGCCCCAATTATTGCTCCTTCCATTATATGAGTGCCAGGTAATATTATAACATTCATCCCTATCCATACGTTCTTCTCAATAATAACTGGTTTATAAATCAAAGTATCATCATATGGTAAAAGACTACCTTCATAATTGTGATTTTGCGTGTATAAAACTAAATTGCGAGAAATATGAGTATTATCACCTATCTCCAATCCACCTTCTCCTCTTATAAATGCGTTATTACCAATATGTACATTAGTTCCTATACTTATATTATTCAATCCTGTTAATACACTACTCCCATTAAAATGTACATTTCCCCCTATATTTCCAATTTCTTTCATATAGTAAGATTTTAAATATAGACTTATTAACTTTTTATAACTCTTACTTAGGATCCAACAAAGCTTACCAATAAACAAAATTATTTTTTTCATATGCTCATCCTTTTTATTAGTCGGTAGATATTTATGTTATACACAAGATAAAATAGCCCTGCCGATATAGAGAGGCCCCATAACATCCCGTTAATTGTATCTTTAAATACTAACATTACTAAAAATCTCACAACTATTGAAACACTAATAATCAATAGACCAAATTCTTGTTTGTTTATAATTGATAACGTTTTGCTAATAGGTGAATTTATAAATTGAAAGAAAAACCAAAAGGATAAAATGTGAATAAATATACCTGTTTTTTCCCATTCATCCCCGAATATTATACCTATAGAAGGAGCAACTACAAAATTTATAGCTAAAATAAATAGTATTCCCATTAACGTAAGTTTTTTTACAGTGTTTTTATATATTCTCAACAATGCTTCTTTACTTTTATTAAACGCTGTAGAGGCTTCTTTAAAATAAACTTGTGCAAAAGAACTACTAATTAGTGACATTGGTTTATATGCTATCCTATGTGATAACATATAAATTCCAACCAATTCTGGCGAATAAAATGCAGAAATCATGAATACCGGTAATTGTAAAGAAAAATCATTTAGAAATACCATAGGGGTATTTATTAAAGGAAATTTTTTATATTTTTTAATTAAGAATTTGAAGCTAATTTCTTTAGTGTAACTAAATTTTTGGTTTCTCATAGCAATTAATGTTGCTACTAAAAATCCTCCTATATGACAAAGAAACAAACTTATAAAAGACGGGTAAAAGAAACCTATTGATAAGGAAGCACCTTGTGTGAATATTTGATGCGAAACATGTGTTTTAGCTAAATCTGTATATCGTTGACTTCTGACCAACAAGTATCTTACTGCTTGAATTAATCCACCCAAAAATACACCTATACTTACTAGGTATAAATATGATTGTAAATGTTGTGCATTAAATAGAGGTAAAATAACTTCACTTCCGTACCACAATATTAATGAGAACAAAAATGTTACAATCAATAATATTAATATTGATAAAATAAACAGATTATCAGATTCTTTTTTGCTTTTTGGCAATACAATCGCCAGTTGAAACTGCATAGAACCAACAGACATCAATAAAGTAACAATCGACAATAGTAGTTGAAAATTCCCAAACGCCTCTGCGGAGTAAATCCTTGTAAGTATTGGTAAAACCACCAAAGGTATTAGAGCTGCTAAAGTACTCCCTGTAAAGACCTTTAAGACGCTTTTATTAAAATTAGAATTTAATAATTTGTTTTTTAATATTTTCATCAGTTTCATGTAATATCATTACCCTCTAGGCGTAATTTTAAATTAATAATATTTGCCCCATTTATCAAGTTTTTTTTCAAGTAGTTTTGACAATTTTTTTATATCTTCTTTGTAATATCTAATAAGGAATTCTTTAAATTCTCCATCAATATTAACTTTCACCTTCTCATCAGATTCATTAAATTGTTGAAGCATCATTTTTGCATTTCTTCTTAACTTAGTAGGAATCGGAGAATTTTTAAGAAACGTTTTCAACTTATTATCCTTATGAATAAAATCACTAATACTTTTTACCTTCTCTTTATTAGATTCATTTAACTTCTTATCTACTTCTAACGAAATTGACTCTATCTCTAAGAATTGTTTTAAATTTTGCTCAATTTTTTTAGGATTATCTATTAGTTCTTCGAATATAATTATATGCACATTATTTCCAAAGTATTTTAAATATTCTTGTATAGCATCTGAATACAAACCAGGTTCTAATTTAGGTAAGAAAGTATTTTCTTCTTCTAAAAATTGTTTCGGTGTCATCTTTAAATTTTTTCTTTTTACATACATTTTATAATAAGATAAAAACCTTTGAATAGGGTCCCTTAGCATAATTATTATTTTCGCTTTTGGGTTATAATCATATATATCTTTAGCAACTTCTGAAAAACACAAATAACTAACAGAAGCATCTAAATAATACATATATTCTTTATTAGATAATTTGTATAATTTATGATAGGAATCCCAATCTAACTTTTTACCACTATTGGTCAATGATAGTCTATCGGTAAAAAAGAAGGGTTCCTTTATATAAGAAGAATTAATTTCATGAGATTGATTTAAATAATAATGCATAGAAGTAGTACCAGCCTTAGCCGCCCCAACTAAAAATAAATTCACTTTTTTACTCACTCTAGTTACCCCCTAGTTAGTCGAAAATTCATTAGTGGTTTGATTTATTCTAATAAAAGTAAACAAGACAATGAAAGTTATTACTCCTTGAACAGGTTGATAGAATTTTCCCGAACCGATAATCATATTAATTAATGTAAGTAATACAATTGAAATATATATTTTCTTTATTATAATATTTTGAACAGTATTTGAAACAGTAATCAAAGCTTTATAGACCACATATAAATTCAAAAATAAATATGATATAAAATGGATAATACCTCCGGATAATAATAAATCAACATAAGCATTGTGAGCCATAGGGTACTGGTTCAATCCCATTACTCCAGCTAATGATGCAAAACCTATTCCAAGTATAATATCCATTAATCCTATAGAGTGAAATTCAAAAACTCTAGCAGGCTTATCAGTTAGTCTATTCATTAAGTCTTCCGAAGTACGATCACTATCTTGATTTAATGTATAATTAACAATAGTATCTATGTACTCTTCTAAATAAAATGTATCTGTAAAATTATAAACTATTAAACTGATAATTATAATAAATATTATTGAAGTGATACTGCGAATAAATTGCTGCACACTAAAATTTAATAAAATATAGATAATAGCACAAATAATTAAATTAATAACACTAGCTTTTTGTAATGATAACAGCATACCTAATGAGATAATTATTATTAAAGAATACTTAATGAACCGATTAAATAACCAATTCTTGCTAAACAGAAGTATCAAAATTGCTAATGATCCTATTGTCCCCATAGCCGTTAAACTTCCAGCTAATGAAGCGTATCTTTCTAATCCAGATCTTACAGTAGAGTCAGCGAGAAACATCAATGGACCAAAAACTATTTGATATAGTATTGACAAAGATGATAATCCCATAAAGATACATACTGTTCTAAATGCCATTTTTACAAAAGTAACAGATAATTGTTTATAAATTATTAAAAATAACAGGAATGGCATTAGCACAAAAAACCTTGGAAAACCTACTAAAAATTCATTAAATGGTAAATTAATAAAACTAATTATTGGTATTAATAAAAGTGAAAACAAAAATATTAGTTCTCTAGTATAAAACCTTAATTCTAAATCTAAAGTATTTTTTTTATACAAAAAAAATACTATAAATAAATAAATATAAAGCGAAAAGAGTAAACCAACATAAAAAATCATGTTTATGTTTCGTGTAACATGAAACAGCAAAACTATAATAATCAAATATAATATTTTTTCAATCTGATTTAATTCATTTTTAAAAGTATGCACTTGCAAGAACCGCCTTTATTTAAAATTCAAAGTTAAAAGACTTATTTTTTTGAATAAACTTTAAATAAAATATATGAAGGAAAATATAGTATTCTACTAATTAATTCTTTAAATGTCTTTAATTTATCGATTTTTAATTTCTTGAAAATAGTACTTCCAAGGCATGAAAATTTATAAGCTAACAGAATTAATTTAGGAAGTTGAGTTTTTATATAGGAATCATGTTTAATATTATTCCATGTTTCCGCTTTATTTTTCAATTGAATTTCGGCTTTGAAGCCCGCATTGTTACCTCTAATTCTAAACCTTGATAAAATCTTATTAACATAACCTAATCGATGCTCCCTAGCTAATTGTTTATAAAATGCACCATCTTGTCCATAACGCATATGAATAGGGAAAAATATTTTATCTTTAATTAGTACATCCTTTTTAACCATTACACATGAGGTTTGAATCTTAAAGGAAATGTAACACTCTTTTAGTACATTTTCGTTATAAATGGAAGTATCCATAGTTTTTGATCTCAAATGATCATTCCAAAAATACTCATAGGAATGTTGACTCCAAACATAGTTTTGATTTTCCATCAATTCAACTTGTAATTCCAATTTTTCAGGTAGCCAAATATCATCAGCATCCAAAAACGCTATATATTTACCTTTACTTTCAAGTATTCCATAATTTCTAGCAGCTGCTGGTCCTTCATTAATTTTCTTTACTTCTTTTATATTATTGTTAAATTTGGCAAGAACTTTTTCAGTATCTTCGGGTGACCCATCATTTATCACTATAATTTCTTTGTTTTGATAGGTTTGATTATTTACACTTTCTAGTGCCTCTTCTAACCATTTCAAACCAGAATAGAAAGGTATAACAACACTTACTAGAGGCTCCTTCATATTATTTCCTCCAGACATTAGTATTTACATAATCAGTATATGATAAAATAATTCTTAAAACTTTTTCAGCAACATTTTGCATACTATAATCACTTACCAACCGTAATGTATTTCTTGCTTGTGTCTCCAACACTGAAAGTCCCTGTAAAATTCTTTCCTTATTCAATCCGACCATCATTACAGACGCTTCTTCCATTGCCTCTGGTCGTTCATGAGCTTCTCTTATATTCAAAGCCCTGAAGCCTAAAATAGATGACTCTTCACTAATTGTTCCACTATCGCTTAACACGGCACGTGAACAAAGTTGTAACTTGTTATAATCATTGAAACCTAAAGGCTTTAATGTTTGGATTAATGGATGTAATTCGACTCCACTTTTGTCAATCATTTTCCGAGTTCTAGGATGTGTGCTTATAATGATCGGCAATTTGTATTGCTCAGCTATACCATTCAAGCTTTCAATTAAATCATTGAAGTTTTTATCAGAATTAATATTTTCTTCTCTATGAGCTGAGATAACAAAATATTGACCTTTATTAAGATCTAATTTTTCTAACACGTTTGATTTCTCAATCTCTTCTCTCTTCCAACTTAAAACTTCATACATCGGACTACCTGTTTTAATAATTTGATCCGCTGGTAACCCTTCTCTAAGTAAATATTCTCTTGCGATATCACTATATGTAAGATTGATATCCGCTGTATGATCAACGATTTTACGATTCGTCTCTTCTGGTACACGTTGATCAAAACAACGATTTCCCGCTTCCATATGGAAGATAGGAATTTTTCTTCGTTTTGCAGCAATTGCACATAAACAACTATTTGTATCTCCAAGCACTAAAAATGCATCTGGTTGTACTTCTTCCATAATTGGGTCAATTTTAACTAGAATATTTCCGATTGTTTCCACTGCCGTACCAGTTGCTGCATTTAAGAAATAATCTGGTTTATCTAAATTAAAATCATTAAAAAATACTTCATTTAATTCATAATCATAATTCTGACCTGTGTGAACAAGCGTATGTTCAATAGCTTCTGATTCTTCTAACTTATTAATTACAGCAGCTAACCTAATAATCTCAGGTCTTGTCCCAACTACTGTCATAACCTTTAACTTCTTCATTATTAAACCTCCAGATAGTATGTATCAGGCCTTTGTGGATCGAATAATTCATTTGCCCACATAATGGTAATCATATCTTTGTCACCTAAGTTTTCAATATTATGTGTATAACCAACAGGTATATCAATGACCTCAAACTTATCTTCGCTTACAAAGTACTCTATTACTTCTTTAGAATCAATTTTTCTAAAACGTATGACACCTTTACCACTTACTACTAAAAATTTCTCATTTTTAGTATGGTGCCAGTGATCACCTTTTGTAATACCTGGCTTTGAAACATTGACCGAAACTTGTCCACGATCTATCGTTCTAATAAACTCGGTAAATGAGCCACGATCATCTTCATGTTTTTGTAATGGATAACTAAAATTATTTGTATCTAAATAACTCAAATAAGTACTATATAGTTTCTTCGTGAACTCGTCTAACATATTAGGGATTAAACGGTTATCACGACTAGTTTTAAATTCTTGGATTAGGTCTACTACTTTTCCTAGTTTAACATTGTAAATTGTAGATATTTCACAAAAATCATCAACTTTATTTGGGTTACCTTCTAATGCATTCACAAATTCATTTATCACGTCATCTATATAAACAAGTTTCAACACAACACTAGAATCATTAACTTTTATTGGTTCCCCGTTTGCAATGTTATGACAAAAAGTCGCTACTGCACTATTATAGTTGGGTTTACACCACTTGCCGAATACATTCGGTAATCGATATATTAATGGTTGAACATCATTGTTTCTCCCATATTCAAATAGCAAATCCTCTCCAGCCTTCTTACTTTTACCATAAGGGTTATCAAGTTCAGCCTGAGTGGAAGATGTGACTAGAACTGGACAATTATTATTATTTTCCTTAAGTCGATCTAATAATAAAGAGGTTAAACCATAATTTCCTTCCATAAATTCTGACTCATCATCTGGTCTATTTATCCCTGCTAGATGGAAAACAAAATCAGCCTCTTTACAGTAATCATTCAAATCATCTAAATCGTTATCTCTATTATAAAGTAAAAGATCATTGTAATTACGATTCTGAAGTTCTGCAATTAAATTTTTTGCAATAAAACCATTTGATCCTGTAATGAGGATTTTCATTGTTATCTCCACCCTTTCAGTTCATCTCGTACAAACTGTAGTTCCATTAACTTCTTCTTGACTTCTTCAACATTAAGACGATAAGTATTATGTGAATTATATTCTTCCTCTGTAGAGAGCTTTTGATCTCCTTCTACAAAATATTTATCATAATTTAAATCCCTCTGATCAGCTGGTACTCTATAGAACCCTTCTAAATCTTCAGCAACGACATGTTCTTCCTTTGTTAATAAAGTTTCATACAATTTTTCTCCATGTCGAGTTCCAATAACTTTTATCTCATTATTTACTTCAAATAATTCTTTAAGTGCCTGTGCTAAGTCACCAATTGTAGAAGCTGGTGATTTTTGAACCATAATATCTCCTACTTCTGCATTTTCGAAAGCAAAAGCTACTAATTCCACGGCTTCTTCTAAACTCATTAAAAATCTCGTCATAGTAGGGTCAGTGACAGTTAATGGTTGTCCATTTTTAATCTGTTCTATAAACAATGGAATTACTGAACCTCTTGATGCCATCACATTTCCATATCTTGTTCCACAAATTAATGTTCTATCTGGATCTACTGTTTTGGACTTGGCAACAAAGACTTTTTCCATCATTGCCTTTGAGATCCCCATAGCATTTATAGGATAAGCTGCTTTATCAGTTGATAGACAAATTACTTTTTTAATTCCGCATTCAATTGCTGCGGTTAATACATTATCTGTTCCTTCTACATTAGTTTTCACAGCTTCCATTGGAAAAAATTCACAAGAAGGCACTTGTTTTAATGCTGCTGCATGAAATATATAGTCAACACCATACATCGCATTTTTAACACTTGCTATATCTCGAACATCGCCTATATGGAATTTCAGCTTTTCATTTCTGTACTTCTTACGCATATCATCTTGTTTTTTTTCATCACGTGAAAATATGCGGATTTCTTTTATATTGGTATGTAGAAACTTCTCCATTACAGCATTTCCGAAAGAACCTGTACCACCTGTTATTAATAAAGTTTTTCCCTCAAACATATTTTCACCCTCTATAAAAATTCGCTTTTTAGTTCAGAATACTTTGCACCCACTATTTCTTTGACTAATTTCATTTCTTCTCTTTTAATAGTATGATAGCCTTTCCCTACGCTCTTATTAGAAACATTCATACTAATATCTTCTAAGATTTTTTTGTTTTGTGAATATCCTAAGAAATTTAATATTCTTGCTAGTTCTTGCGATGGATTACTAACAAACGTATTATAGTCTAATGATATATATTTATTATTTGGCATCTTTTTAAAGGATTCTGCTGATGCCTCTATGGATTTCAACCACTGTTGCGCTGAGATTTCAATAGCCGACATTTTTCTAGCATCTTCTTCGAATCCTTTATATTTTGGTCCCCAATAACTAAGTCTTTTTTCTTTATCGAAAATTTTATTTAATCGGTTTAACACGTATTTTGATCCATAATAAGGAATATCTGCTGATGGAACAAACCTTGCTTTGGCCATAAGATACTTAAGATCTAGTTTTGCTTTCCACCTTAATTCTGCACTAGCCACAACATCCATTGGGTCCCTGAATAGAAAGATATATTTTGCATCAGGCACTATTTCATTTACAAAATCAACTCTTAATGAATTAGCACAAGTCTTCTCTATGACATTATTTACACTATACTTTTTCCTTACCCAATCAAATTGCTTATTTATATAATCCTTCATTTTTTCATCCGCATCATCTTGCGTAAATTGGTCATGTTCAATTCTTTTTTGGCCGTATCTCCATATATAATTAATTTCATCACAAGGCCATGTTGCAAAGTCGTCAAGTTTACATAATAAATCTCTTAACATATTCGTTCCTGACCTTGCAGCACCTATTATAACAATATTCATCTACTCACCTATTTTTTGGATAATATTTTTATAAGCTGTATCTGTTGTTAGAAACTGTTCAAAGTATTTCCTTGCATTTTCAGCCAATTGATCTCTTAATTCTTTTGAATCTTTTAAAGACATAAAATTTTTGTAATATGTTTCTAAGTCGCCTGTTTCACACCACAAGCCACAATTTGCATCATCCATAATCAATTTATCATAATCAGTATTTATATCTGTCGCAGCTAAAACGGGCTTACCTATCCGCATCAAATTTAGCGTTTTTGAAGGAATGTTTGGAATCGTATAATTTCTATTTAAATTAACAAGGCCAAGATCACTAAGTGCTAATAATTGATCATATTCCTCTGTTGGAACAAAATCATACATTTTCACATTTGGAAGCCTCTTTTTATTTATTAAGTCTTTTATTTTAGTTTTGGCTATTCCTTTACCTATAATTAAAAATCGAACATCATTGATATTATTTTCATACAATTTTTCTGCTAGTTCTATTAAAAATTCCAATTCATTCGCAGGACTAATATTACCTCCAAATGTACAAACAAATTTATCTTTTAAATCATATTTGCTAATCAAATCTTGAAGTTCACTATCTGTTGGTTTCTTAACATTATATACTGATGACCAGTTTTCTAATATGAAGAATTTTTGGGTTTCAATTTGATTATGTAATTTTAAATAATCTATGTTCTGATTTGACATACACCCTAAATAATCCGATATACTATAAATCTTTTTCTCAATATTTCTAAAAAAAGAATATATAGGACCTTTATTCAACATTTTTATATCCAAAGCATTTTGTGGAAAAATATCTTTTACCACTAGTAAATATTTGGCATTATGATGCTTCTTTTTTAGTTTCTTCACTGTATAATACAAAGTAATTGCAGGTGTTGGGTATATGACAAGGTCGAATTGTATATCTTTGAAGTGTCTATCTATCGCATTATTAAAATAAAAAGGTAAAAAAAGTGCAGTAAGACCTTTTCTGAATTTATTCACTTCAAAATAATTTCCTGCTTTAATCCAGAGAATTTGATGATTTTCTTCTTTTTGGACAAATGTTTCATTTCCATTTTTATTTTCTAAGAGAGCAGCAACATATACATTATGACCTTCCTCGGCAAATTTCCTACTTAAGTCTTTATACATATGTTCTCTTTTTTGATCAAATGGATAGTTTAACATTAAAAATAATACATTCATTTTAATACCCTCACTACAGTTTCTAACATAATTTTGAAATCTTTAATTAATGTTGCATCTTTGATGTATTCTACATTTATCCGTACCTTTTCTGGGAAAATTATCTCTTTATAATATCGTTCAGGATTTTCACTTTTACTTAATAGTTCATCTTCATCTTTAAACTCTAAAGTAGCCTTACCAGTGATTCCAGGAGGTACTAACAGTATATATCGATAATATTTATCTCTTTTTTGGTAAAGATGTGGCATATCTGGTCGAGGACCAACAAAACTCATTTCTCCCTTTAGAACATTAAGAAGTTGTGGTATTTCATCTAACCTAAACTTCCTCAACACTTTACCAATTCTTGTAATTCTCATATCTGCTTTATGAGTAATTCCATCATTTGTGGATGTATTTGCTTTCATCGTTCTAAACTTTATGATACGAAAGGTTTGTCCTTTATACCCCATTCGTTCTTGTTTAAAAAATATTGGCATACCACTATCAGCAATAATAAATATACAAACGATAATAGAAACTGGTAACAAAACAACAAATAGTAAAAGTGCTAAAATAAAATCTAATACTCTTTTCATTTGCACATATCTATTTATTGATGTTAATGTTTTATAATCACTTTCGAAGTCTATATCATGAAAGTTTTTTTGAAATTCCATTTGATCACCACAATTCTTTAACTATTGTAGTTACTTTAGTCAGATCATATTCAGTCATTTTGGTATCTGAAGGTAAGCACACGCCTTTTTCAAATAACTTCTCTGATACACCTTCACCAATAAAATCAAATTCCTCGAAGAATGGCTGCATATGCATTGGCTTCCAAATTGGTCTTGATTCTATATTTTCTGCTTCTAGTGCATTGAAAATATCGATTGGTTTAACTGCTCCACTTAACGTAAGTGAACTTAACCAATAATTAGGTTGATCCCAATCATTAACTGGCATGAATGAAAGCCCCTCTAAATGTCCAAGTTCTTTTTTATAATATTCATATATGTATTTCTTTTTTTGGACTCGTTTATCTAAGACTTTCAACTGCCCCCTACCTATTCCAGCAACGACATTGCTCATACGGTAATTAAAACCTAGTTCACTATGTTGGTAATGCCTCGCTTGATCACGTGATTGTGTAGCCCAAAAGCGTGCTCTAGCAATTTCCTCTTCATTATTTGAGACTAGCATTCCGCCTCCGGAAGTAGTGATGATTTTATTTCCATTAAAAGAATAAATTCCATAATCTCCAAAGGTACCTGTATGTTGTCCTTTATAATATCCTCCTAAAGATTCAGCAGCATCTTCAATTACTGTAACATTATATTTTTTACAAATTTCCATAATTTTGTCCATATCCGCTGAAAGTCCATATAGATGAACTACAATTACTGCCTTTACTTCTGGATATTTTTCAAAGGCTTCTTCTAATGCTATTGGATCCATATTCCATGTTTTTTCATCACAATCTATAAAAACCGGAGTTGCATTTTGATAGATTATTGGATTTGCTGTTGCAGAAAATGTAAGTGTGGAACAAAACACAATATCTCCTTCTCCTACCTCAGCTGCTTTTAATGCTAGGTGAATAGCTGCAGTCCCCGAAGATAACGCAGCGGCAGCTTTTGTTCCTACTTTTTCTGCCAACTCTTTCTCGAATTCATTGACGTTGGTACCTAAAGGTGCTATCCAATTTGTATCAAAAGCTTCTTGAACGTATTGTTGTTCATATCCTTCTTCACTCATATGTGGTGAAGAGAGGAAAATTCTATCAGCCATATAACTAGACGTCCTTCCTCATTGTTATAAAGTTATGCATCATACAAAAACATATTTTGATCAAACAATTTAACGTTAATTAATTGATCCCACTTTCTTTTCCTCGAATTCCTCAAATACTATCTTCATTAATTTATCTTTTATTTCTGTATTATTCAATTGATTAAAATGGTTTATTAGTTCATTAAAATGATCTGCATAAACTTCCACAGTTTTTCCAACATATATCTTCTCATATATAGCTTCTGGATGTACTTCGTCTTCTCCTAGTAATTCCTCATACATCTTTTCTCCAGGTCTTATACCCGTATATTCAATCGGGATCTCTTCCTCTGTATAGCCAGATAATTTAATTAGGTTTTTTGCTAAATCTACTATTTTTACAGGGGCACCCATATCTAACACAAAGATTTCTCCACCTTTGGCTAGCGTACCCGCTTGAATCACTAGTCTTGAAGCTTCTGGTATAGTCATAAAAAACCTTGTCATATCAGGATGTGTAACTGTTACCGGCCCACCCTTTTCAATCTGTTTCTTAAACAATGGAATAACACTACCACGACTGCCTAGTACATTTCCGAATCGCACAGCAACAAATTTAGTATTACTTCTTGTTGCAAGATCTTGCACAACCATTTCTGCCACACGTTTTGTAGCCCCCATTACATTCGTAGGGTTTACGGCTTTATCTGTAGAAACTAAAACAAAAGTATGGATGCCAAACGCGTCTGCCGCGTCTGCTACATTTTTCGTTCCAATTATATTGTTTTTTACGGCCTCGTGTGGGTTATATTCCATTAATGGTACATGTTTATGTGCTGCTGCATGATAAATAATTCTAGGATTATGTTCTTGTACAATTTCGAAAATACGTTTTCGGTCTTGAACATCAGCAATAATTGGCACAATATCTATTTCAGAATTTTGGTATTTTTGACGTAGCTCCATATCAATGGAATAAATACTAAATTCTCCATGCCCAACTATCAAGATTTTGCTAGGAGTAAAGCGCATCAATTGTCTACAAATCTCAGAACCTATCGATCCACCAGCACCAGTAACCATTACTGTGTTACTTGTTACATATTCCGAAATCGAATTGATATCTAATTCAACTGGATCACGTCCCAATACATCTTCTACATCGACATTTTTTAGAGAATTCACTGAGATTTTACCTGACACGATGTCCTCGATCTTTGGTACCATCTGAACTTTTGCATTAGTACTGTTACAAATAGCAACTAATTCTGTTAAAGCACCATTTGTTAAAGAAGGAATAGCTATAACTATATGTTCAATTTCCAAATCTTTGACTAAGTCAGGAATCTCTTTTGTGCTTCCTGCGACTGGAAGATCATATAGTTGCATTTTATGCTTTGCCATATCATCATCCGCAAATGCAATTGGTAAAAGCTCTGTATGTTGCTGTTCGTTTTTTAATTGTCTCGCAATCATTGCACCAGCAGAACCTGCTCCTACAATTAATGTGCGTTTTCTATTTTCATTTCCTTGCATATAGCGATCACGGTATACTCTCCAAACAAATCTTGATCCACCAATTAAAATAATATGTAATAACCAAGTAACAATAAGTGCTCTTCTGTAAATGGTGAAATCATTCGCAAAAAATTGAACTAAACCTGTCGCCGTAATGGTAAATGTAATCGCCTTTACGATTGCCATTAATTCACCAATGCTCGCATAGGCCCAAACTTTATGATACAGCTTGTAGATAAACGCAAAGAGATGATGAAATAGAAGCAAGGCGATTGCAGTAATCGCCATAGCATCTATCGCAGCAAATGATAAATCTGGATAGACAATCCATGAAGCTATAAAAATCGCTGTACTAACGATTAACGAGTCTAATAAGATTAATAAGAAAATCCGTTGTTTATAACCCATTTGGGCCATCCTTTCCCTAAATCGATTTATTGCTTCACTTTAATTTCTGCTGCTAATCCTTCAATGATCTTCTTTACTTCATCACCAATTTCCTCATTTTGTAACGCAAATTCGATTGTTGTTTTAATGAAGCCTAGCTTTTCGCCAACATCATAGCGTTTACCCGAAAAGTCATACGCAAATACACTTTGTGATTCATTTAACCTTTGAATCGCATCGGTTAATTGAATCTCACCACCGGCTCCTACTTCTTTTTGTTCTAGATATTTAAAAATAGTTGGTGATAATACGTAACGTCCCATGATCGCCAAGTTGGACGGTGCTGTACCTGGTTTTGGTTTTTCAACAAATTTATTTACAGAATAGTTATCACCTTGCTGTTCCTTTGGATCAACTATTCCATAACGATGTGTTTCATGCTCAGGAACCTGTTGTACACCGATAATGGATCCACCAGTATTTTCATATTCATTGATCAATTGTTTTAGACATGGAGTTTCCGACTGAACAATGTCATCACCAAGTAATACCGCAAACGGTTCATCACCAATAAATTTGCGAGCACACCAAACAGCGTGTCCCAAACCTAGTGGTTCTTTTTGGCGTATGTAGTGAATATCTACTTCTGCCGGTTGTTTTGTCTTTTCCAATAATTCATATTTACCTTTTTTCAATAAGTTGTCTTCTAATTCAAAATTATGATCAAAATGGTCTTCAATCGCTCGTTTCCCTTTACCAGTCACTATAATAATATCTTCAATTCCAGAAGCAATAGCTTCTTCTACTATATATTGAATCGTTGGTTTATCGACAATTGGTAAAATTTCTTTTGGCATTGCTTTTGTTGCTGGTAAAAATCTAGTCCCTAAACCAGCTGCCGGTATAATTGCTTTTCTTACCTTTTTCATAATTGATGACAATCCTCCAATTAAATTAATAACATACTTTTTTCATACATGTTTAGCATTATACAGAATCACATAGTGCTTTTCAATCAGAATATTCCCAATATCTTCTTGCGTTTAATTCTTTCTGGAACATCTCCTACTACTGTATCTCCACTAACTAAATATTGTGCATTTTCCATCAACCAAAAGAGCATTGAAGTTCCAAATTCGTCTTTAATAACATTGTGTGCTTCTTGCATCACAAATCCTCTACTGGTTATATTATGTGCATCTGACGCAATAAAATGCGTTAAGTTGGCATCAATTAACTGTATACTGAATTTTCTGATCTTTTTACCGAATTTACCGGATACACTTGCAGCTGTTACTTGTGTCAATGTTCCATTACTTACTAAGTCATATAATATATTTGGATTTTCGATTAACTCTTTATTCCGCTCAGGGTGTACAATAATTGGTTTGATTCCTTGTAATTGCAAATCAAACATTAACTGTTTCGTATAGCGCGGAACATGATTGGATGGGAGTTCCACGAATAAATATCCACTTGTCTCGTTTAGTGGTAATAGTTGTTCATTCTCTAAGTCTGCTAACATATCTCCATTTATTCGCGTTTCTTGTCCAGGAAGAATTGTTAGGGGGATTTCTTCTTCTTGTAATCTATCATTCAATTGATCAACTGCTAGTAATATATCTTCTTTATAGTTATCATAGCTACCGTTTAAGTGATGTGGTGTGGCAATAATCGTGTTAATTCCTTGTGATACGGCAGATTTCGCCATCTGCACACTATCTTCTGTATGTTTCGCACCATCATCAACTCCAGGCAGGATATGACAATGAATATCGATCATGTCAATTCATCGTCCTTTCTGCTCAGAAATGTAATACATTTTACGTCAAATTATCATACTAAAGTATAACAGGAAACACACCAGATGGAAACAGGAGAAGAAAGACGTTTTTTGTCGAAAAGTCTTTATTTTTTGTAAATTCAGTCTCATTTCTCCATATATAAACATATTAACCATTTATATTATTCCGAATATTTTCTTCTTTTTAAAATAGACAGGCTCTTCTCCCTGGACCACATTACCATCTGAGAGCACACTCATATTTTGCTGTAATAGATATAGCTGTCCAAAATCATTGTATTTTTTTATGGTATTCCAAGCTGACTGTAAGTAATAGTTAGTTTCTTCCGATGTATCTGAACCCAAGAAATGGACGAGATTATGTTGTATCAATTGTTTAGTAATCTTTTGCAGTTTCTTACCTTTTTCCCCCACAATACTCTTCGCACTCACTTGTACTAGTACCCCGTTTTTCACCAAACTATAGAGTAAATTAGGATTTTCTTGAATAACCACATTTTTTTCAGGAGTTACCAACACTGGTCTATATCCTTTTAATTGCAATTCATAGCATAACTGATTGGTATATTGTGGAATGTGATCATACATTAATTCAACAAAAACGTATTTTGTATCTGTTCCATAAGTGAGTAATCTGCCTTTCACCAAGTCATCTTCCATATTTCCATAAATACGAATTGTTTGTCCAGGAATGATTTCTACTGCTATATTTTCTTCTTCGAGCTGTTGGTTAATTTTCTCGACAAGATTAATAATAGAATCTTTATGAATTTCTTGATTTCCTTGTATGTATCGTGGTGATGCAATGATTTTTTTTACTCCAGCTTTTTCAGCTTTCTTCACTATAGCGATTGACGAGGTAATATTTGACACACTTTCATGATTAATTGGAATAATATATGGATTTATATCCAACATTAGTATCACCCTTCCCTGTTATTCTACCAACTAAACAAGACTTTAGACCTGTTCTATATAAAGAATAACATATCCGTTATAAAATGGAAAGGAACAATTCAAGATATTATTGTTATTTATATCCATTAGAATTTACTTTGATTTTTATGGGGGTTCCATAGAAGAAGAGTTTTAGCGCTTCGTATAAAATTATACGAAACGAACATATGTGATTTGATATTGATTTGCGCAGAATAAGGGTAGGAAATAGATAACTGGAGGTCTCACAGTACCTTTATATTTTCATAAAAAAAGCCTTTCGACCAATTTAATATTGATCGAAAGGTTTTTTGGTTAATTTCCGTAATAGTAATAGTGACCTTTTTTCTGTTCTCGGTCATTTAGCACAACACCTAACAATTTCGCGTTACCTACATCTAATAACTCTTTTGCTTTGGTGGCAGCATCGTATTCTGTCTGGTTACTACGAACAACCATTACTGCACCATCACAAATATTAGCAAGAATTTGGGCATCAGTTACTGCTAAAACAGGCGGAGTATCAAAGAGTACTAAATCATAATCCAAACCGGCATTGGAAATAAGATTTTCCATCGCTTTGGAACCTAATAATTCAGATGGGTTCGGCGGGATCGGCCCACAAGTTAACAAGTCCAGCCCTGCTACATCACTGCTTGTAACTGATTCTTGCAAACTTGATTCGCCCACTAGCACACTGCTTAATCCTCTTCGGTTATCGATTCGAAAAGTGTAGTGCAATGTTGGTTTACGCATATCCGCATCAATTAGTAATACTTTCTTTCCTTGTTGCGCAAACACAATTGCTAGATTCGCTGTCGTTGATGACTTTCCTTCTGATGGTCCTGAAGATGTTACAAGCATCGTTTTTAATTCCCCATCTACAGAAGAAAATTGTAAATTCGTTCGAATCGTTTTATACTGCTCTGAAATTGGAGAGCGTGGGTTCATTTTCGTGATTAAGTGCCTTACATTCTTTAATTTAGACTGTTTTTTTCTTCTGGCCACTTACGCTCCCCCTCTCTGCTTTTTGATTGATGGAAACAGGCTGTCCTAATGACATCATATCTTTTTCCTCAATATGCGACACTACTCCAAGAATCGGCAATTCCAATTTGTCTTCTACATCTTGTTCGGTTTTAATCGTATTATCTAAGTATTCAAATAAGAATGCTAGTCCTACCCCGACCATTGCACCAATCACAATAGCGATTGCGATATTTAGCATAGGCTTCGGGTTGACAGGTTGTGGATTTGCTGGAACAACCGCTTCTGATAGAACATTTACATTATTTACATTCATTAGACCCGGTAATTCTTCTTGAAAGATTTCTACTGTTGTATTGGCAATGTCTGCCGCTACCGCCGGGTCATAGTCAGTTGCTGTCAGCGTTACAACTTGAGAATTTTGCGAGGTGTTTAACGATATTTTACCGCCTAACGCTCCTGCAGATATCGTTAAATTCATCTCTTCCACCACTTGATCTAGGATACGATTACTGGTGATAATATCATTATACGTATTGATAATCTCTACATTAGATCGAATCTGATTAAGGTCAACACTTTCAGATTCGCTTGTATCTTGATTGACAATAAATTGTGTACTAGATTGATAGGTCGGTGTTAAAATAAAAAAACTGATGACGGCACTGATACCGGCAGCACCAACAATTAATAATACTATAAGTAATAGACGTTTTTTCAGGACTTCGAAAATTTCTTTGAGTGATATCGTTTCTTCCATTATTTCGTAACCTCCGCATAAAAGTTCTTTAAGATGAATTTTCCCATGACATTGTATACGAACACATCATAAACGGAATTATAACATAAACCGTTTTTATTTGACATAACTATCTTGAGATTTTTAAGTGTTTTTATATGTCATAATTGTCATACACACAAATAAAAAGCCTATGCAACCCTCATACACAGGCTTTTCTTTCATTAAGATACATGGAACCATTGATTTTTTAATGCGGTGATCACTGCATTTGTTCGATCAGGTACTTCTAATTTTCTCAGGATCGAACTGATATGGTTTTTAACCGTTTTGTCAGTGATGTATAATTTCTGGCTGATACGATTGTTACTATATCCTTGAGTTAAGAGTTCCATCACTTCCCACTCACGATTTGTGAATACACCCACTGGTCGTCTTTCTTTACGGCTATGGATTTCACGGTAGTCTCCCAAAAGAATTTGCGTGAGGTCTTCATGGATATAATGATGCCCAGACATGATCTTTTGAATTGCATGAATAAGTTCTTCCTTTTCCATTCCATTGAAGAAATATCCATTAAGATCCATTTTAAATAACTCAGTAAGGTCTTGATGGTGAGTATCTTCTGTCCAGACAATTATCTTTTTGTTGTTTTTCGTATATGTGTTAATTAAGCTTATGGTATCAGTATCTGTGTCAATATCAATGATGAGCAGGTCGATAATATAATCTCGGAGTTTTTCTTTCTGCTTCGGCTCAACCGCAATGATATCATACGCTTTAAACTCGCTTGAAAGCACTCCTACTAATCCTTCTCGATATATAGAAGCTTCTTTCAGTATAGCTATACGCATTGATATTTCCTCCTGTTTCCTTTTTTGAAAATAAAAAGGCTATTTCTGAATAGTACAGAAATAGCCTAAATAACTTTTGCATATGTTTGAACAATTTAGGTAACCAGGCTGCCATAGGTAAATTGAACCCCTTAGACCCTAGGTTTTGCGACCTACTTTTTCAAGTAGTTTGCCTTTTTCTTACTATTCACTTCTGTTTTATATAATACCGTTTTCCTATATTTATTTCAATAAGTAGGAAGATATATTTGTCAAAATAAACCTTTTGGTTTATTTAGTGTAAATTAATTGGAAATTATACAGGTTTATATACTCATATTTTTTGTTCCTTTTTGTCGATATATGTTTCTTGTTGTTGATGCGAGAAAGTTATTTTGTTGTTTTTTGTGGATAATTATCTATTTTGACAATTCATAAGTGATATGACGCAGAGAGTAGTATGATATTCTTATGCTATTGACTAGTTATAATCGATATACCGAACAAATTACTGCGCGATTTCATACTAATACTCTTATATGAATTATACCAATAATGCTCTTTTAGTTTCAAAAAATAAATTGCGTAGCTTTTGACTACGCAATTTATTTAATCGTAATAATTATGCTTTTTTCTTTTTTTGATAGTAAACAACGCCACTACCTAAGACTAACAATATCAAACCTACTATCAGAAAATTGTAAATGGAAGTACTTGTGTCTGGCAAGTTACTTTCAGCTTCTTTTGACTTGTTTTGGCTATTATCAGAGGATTTATTGCCATTATTTCCATTACTGCTGTTGTTGGAGTTATCTCCGTTATTTCCTTTCCCATTGTTGTCAGAATTGCCTCCATTATTACCGTTTCCAGCATTGTCTGAGTTATCCCCATTGTTACTATTTCCATCATTGTCAGAATTGTCTCCGTTATTACCTCCTCCACCGTTATCACAATCTTCTTCACATGTAAGAGCAACGGTAGCTGTGTCTTGAATTTCATCATACCCTACAATTACGGTGTAATCGCCAGCTGTATCTCCATTAGCAGTCGTCGGAAAACCGATAGTTGATTGGAATTCACCATCTTCGACCGTTAACACATCCATATAATAAACAGCTTCATCAGGTGCAACAATTTTAATTAGTACTTCTTCTAACTCTGTCGCTGTTCCTGACACTTCAAGCTCTTGACTTGCCCTGATTTCATTCTTATCCATATCCAAAGATACAGCTGCAGCAAATACTGTCATTGGCATTTGAGCAATCAACAACGTCATGAAAAGTATCGAAATAATACGTAATTTCACTTTTTCTCCTCGCCTTCTAAATTCATCCCCTTATAAGAGAATCAATTATGCTAATGTTTCATTTTCACGTAATCATTAGGCTACTTAACAATATTAGAAAAGATCATTTTATCAATATTACCAACATATCGAAGTTCTGATGTAGTAGAACCACTAAAGACTACACAAATGGTCTTATTGCCTGTCAGTACTTTATCTAACGTGGCACTGGCTGTTTGATAAGTTCCCCAACCACTTCCTGTATTGGCTAGATCAACTGTCCCAATCAATTCACCATCTTTGTCATCTAATCGAATCTCCGCAACTACATCATCAGGTGCTTTTTGCGAGGGAGCATCATACACTATGTCGACATACTTTTTGCCTGCATCTCCAAAATTGACATCGTTGAACGTCAACCATGCACCATCAAATGTGTTCGCAACAACTGTTCCACCATTGTTTCCTTCTATTTTCAATGGGCCATTGTTGAATGAATTTACTTCGTCTGTCCAATTACTTCGATTCTCTAACTCTATTACTACATTATCTTCCGCTTCTTCCTGGTTGAAAAAGCTCGCATTATCAAAATTACCGATATATTTATAAGTAGAGTCAGTCGAACCTTTGAGTACGAAATACACATCTTGTACACCAGTTACGTTCTCATCCAAGGAGGCAGTAACTGTTTGATAGGTTCCCCAGCCCTCACCAGTTGGTGGTACTTCAACTGTGCCGACTAACTTCCCATCTACTGCATCTAAACGAATCTCTATCGTTGAATCAGATGCACTGTTTCCTGAGTTACTGGCATATTCCACAGCAACATGACTGACACCTTCACTACCAAAATTCATTTTTTCATAAGCCAACCATGCACCATCAAATGTATTTGCCACTTGCTCGCCACTTTTTCCATTCTCTGTTTTCATCGGGCTATCATTAGCGGGATTATTTTCAGTTGACCAATTATCATTGTCTTCTAATTCCAGTTTTTTATAGTCAGCACGAACATCCTCATATGCCAATGTAAAACGATCAAAATTACCAATGTACGGTTGACTACTGTTTGTGTCACCTTTCATAAGGACAAACAAATCTTGTTTACCTGTGACGACTTTATCTAAATAAGCCGTTTTCGTCGTATAGCTTCCCCAACCATTGCCAGTGGTATCTAATTCTAATGTGCCAACTAGCTCGCCCTTGGTGGAACCGAGACGGAATTCTAAGCTACTTCCAGCTGGAACTCTTGATGTCGGCGCATCATATTCCACCGTAATTTGGTTTGTACCCTCTATACCGAATTCTACATCCTGATAAGCAAGCCATGCGCCATCAAAAGTATTTGCTACTACAACACCACCGTTATTTGCTTCTGTTTTCAGTGGACCATCGTTAAAACTATTAACATCAGAAGACCAAGCCGTTCTTGCTTCGAATTCAATCTCTGATCCAAAGCTATCATTTCCTTGTTCTCCATCCTGATCCTCGTCTTCTGGAATTGGCAATGGATCAAGGTCGTTTCCTTCATCTCCATCTTCTTCCTCTCCATTATCAGGATTTTCGGGACTTGGTTTTACACCTGGTACAGGTTCTGACTTTTGTTCTAATGGTTTGGCAAGCCATAAAGAGTCGTAGATATTACCATTGAATTCATCTACTAGATAAACATTGATATCGTATTGTTCTTCATCGACGTTAAATAGTTGAGTGAAATCAAAATCGCCATTTTCTACAGGAACAGTATTCGTCATCCATGCTTCGTCGTTCTCAGTCATCAACTGGAATACAACGGTAGCAGATTCATCATAATCCCCTGTTAAAGTACCTTTCACATTTACTTCTAGATTACCTTTTTGAGCAATATTGACATTTAAATCATATACTTCCCAAAGCATATCAGCAGTAAAAGGATCCTTTGAAACTAGAACATCTCCATACGCCTGATCTTCACCTTCATTCGCTTTCACTCTCACTTGAACCTGACCTGCTTCGTATTCAACTGGTCCTACAGTTTGTGGATTGGAAGTAGCAATATGCCAATTCTCCCCACCATCAAGACTGTACTCATAGTCTAACGCCCGATCAAAACCTTCAACATTTGTCCAACCAAATGTATTCTCCTCATCGTCTACTTTTCCATCTGTAGGAGCATCTGGGACCTCCATTTTACCAACTGATTCTAAGCTGAAATCAAAAGCAATATCTGAACTTGTCGCATTTGTTTGATGAACCTCTGCAGTAATGACGTTTTTACCTTCTACTAAATACGACGGATCAATCGTATAGCTATTCTCGTCTCGTTCATCATTTACTGTGCCATTCGCATAAGTGTCGTAATGGACTTCCCCACTTGGCATGTTCGTTCTAATAATTTCGTGGCCATTCAAATAAACAATCGCTCCATCATCACGTATCAAGCTCGCTTCTAATCCCATCATATCTTCTACGTTTTCTACCTCAAACGTTTTACGGAAATAAGTAGTTACGTATTTATTTCCACTATCAGGACCATAGCTTACTTCTGTGTTAACATTGTCGTATCTGTCATATCCAAGCATCGCTTGACCAGATTGCCATTCACTGTCATCAAAATCAATCGCTGTCCAGTTAACTCCCGCTTCTTGTCCTTTATCAAAGTATTTCCACTTTGATTCTTTTGAGATTAATTCATTCCTAGTAATCTTATTATCTACTTCCTGAGTGAAGTCTGTTGTTGGTGGTGTAGCATCTTCATCAGCTCCCCACTCATAGTTAGGCTCTGCACTCATTTCGAATTCTAATGTTCCACCTGCCATGACATCTTCATAACCAAGAAACGCTTGATCAAAGTTTTCTCCATTAAATTGTGCTGACTCAATAAAACGATTATCACTCGAAACGTTATTTGCCTTGATTGTAAATGCCTTGCCGTTATCTAAATGTAATGTCATCTCTTCAAAAATCGGTGACCCTATTAAGTAGTATGGATCTCCAGGGTTGCCTGGAAATAGCCCCATTGCACTGTAGATAAACCAGGAAGACATGGCACCTGCATCGTCATCCATTGACATTAAATAACCTTCAGGGTCATCACGATATACACGTGATTCCATTGGATACGCATATAATCCATGATTATGATACTTCTGGGTTACTTCTTCTGTTGTGAACTCTCTTGCATAATATTGTGTTAAATATGGCATTCCTAAATAGTTAAATAAATAAGGAACATGAATATCCGGTTCATTAACCGCCATATATTCATCTATATCAAAGAAGTACTGTAGATCCTTCGCCATTTGTCTATCTCCACCGATTAAATCGGAAAGTCCGTTAATATCATGTGGAACAAACCAGCGATAAGTCCATAAATTCCCTTGGTAAGCATATTTATTTACTTGTGTTATATCATTCTTGTTTACATCCATGGCATTTGGTGTAAAGAATCCTCGTGGATTTCCACTCTCATCAACTTGCTCGCCATTCCAAAGTGATTGATATGACAATGCTATATCTTTATATTGTTCATATGTTTCCTTATCACCAATTAATTCAGCCAGTTTCATCGGATAATAAGCACTATATGCTTTTTCCAGTTTTCCTGAGATCTCGTTGTCATTGACAGAATAGTAATCTGTATCTGTAGCCATACCTTGCAAAGCTGTATTAACCTCTTCATTTGTTAGATCAAAACCTTTGGCATAAGCATCAAGAATGACAGCACCATTGAATTCATTTCTTACAGTTGGGCTTGGCCAATATCCTTGTCCCCACTGTACATATGAACCTCTGGTGTTATAAACATCAATCATTGATTTCACCATGTTTTCGTATTCATTAGGGGCAAGAAGAGAATATAAAGAATATTTACGGAAATCATCCCAAGTGGACCAGCCATTATAATATTCAAAGTCCTCACCAATTTCAGATGTTTTTCGTATCTTATTTTCTTCTCTTGCTGCACGGAATTTGCCATCTGAACTCGTCACATTGTTCGGATGCAAGAATGAATGATACATTTGGGTGTAGAAAACAGTTTTATTTTCCTCATTATCATCTTTTATCTCTACCTTGCTTAATAAGTCACTCCACGTTTGACGCGTCTCTCTATGCTGTGCATCAAAGTCCCAGCCAGCATCTACATGTTCACGTTCTGCTTTTGCTTGGTCAACACTAATAGTAGAAAGACCGACTTTAGCTTGGATTTGTTTATTTTCAGATGTATTAAAGTTCACCCATACACCACTGTTAACGCCTGTACGTTCTGTCTCTTCCCCGACTTGATCGTCTGACCAAGACTGGAATGATTCGAAATCTTGATCAAACTGGATGGAATAATACATCGTGTAATGACCGTGACCACAAACATTCTTCGATTGGATCATACCAGAAATTTCATTGTTGTTTTCGATCTTAAGATTTGCGTCAATCATTCCCGCGTAAGAGTTGGAAAGGTCAATTAAAACAGATCCATCCTTTTCACCTTCTGGGAACATGTACCGATGGAATCCAACATTATCAGATGCGGTTAATTCTGCTTGAATACCCGAAGCAAACTCTACACCATAATATCCTGGGGACGCATTTTCGCTGCTTTTGTCGTATTTTTGTTTATACGAATTGCTTTCATTCGTAAAATCTTGCGTCTGTGGCGTCATCAGAATGTTTCCTCCTGCGCCACTACAACCTACACCGCTAAATCGCAAATGGGAAAAGCCCTTCAAATAATCGTCTTGATAATAATAGCCACTAAATGCTCCCCCATCACTATCTGGCCCAAGTGAAACAAGACCAAATGGTGTGGTTGGGCCTGGGTTTGTCTGACCATTATCACCTAGTGTATTGATGAATGGATTGACATAATCGATTGAATCTAGATTTGTTTGCGGAACGGAAGGTACTTGATCCGTCTCCACTCCGTAGATTTCAAATTCATAAACACGGACTGTATTATTATCATAAGCTCCTTTATCTACAAATAACCGTACGTATTGAGCGGAAAATGTCGGTACATAACGATCGACAATTGTCTGCACGTTACCTTTTACAACATCAACGTCTTCCCACGTTTCTCCGTCTACACTTTTCTGCAGACGGAAATCTTTTGTATTCCAAAATGGATACATGCTTGTTTCTCCAATTCCAGCATTCTGAACGACCCATTGATTGATGTTATACACTTGCCCTAAGTCAAGCTCTAACCATTTGTCTAAGCCATTGGAATTATCACACCACTTCGTATTAGTTTTTCCGTCAACAGCAAATGATCCTCTTTCCTTTTCATTACATTGACCACTGGCTGTTACTTCAGCATTTAACGCAAGATTGGAAGTGGCAGTTGTGTCTTGATTATTAGCTTTGACATCCAAGTTGCTATTCGACTCTGCATATACTGTAGTATTAGTTCCAATCCATGATGGCAGCATAGACAGAACCATTAATCCGATCATAAAGATAGATAGTATCTTTTTGCCCATTACCATATTTCCCTCCCGGTTACTTTTTTTATTTAAGTTAGTTCGGCCTATTTCAGTTCTAATGGTTCACCTAATAGCTTTGGAAGATTCTTGTCACCATTGAACTGATCGAATACAAACACTTTTACTTTATATTCGTCACCTTGCACGTCAAAATATTGCGAGAGTTCCGTTTCATCTTGTTGCAATGGAATGGCATTAATTAGTACTGGCCTGTTTTCCTTCATGAGCTGAAAAACGACATAAGCATCTTTATCATATTCTGCTTGTTTCTCTACAGAAACATTGACAACTAGCTTATCATTACGTGAAATACTGCCATCTACTTGATATGTCTTGGTTATACTATTTTTAGTAAACGCTTCTGGTGAAACAAGTGCTAAACCAGCAGGTCTTTCCATTTCGTCATTCGCTTTAACTCGAACCTGCACATGCGATTCTGGAATATTACGATCTCCAACAGGTTGAGGATTCGCAGTAACAGTCTCCCATGTTTCGCCATTATCGACAGTGAATTCATAATCTGAAGGCTGATCAAATCCAGCTACATTGGTCCAACCAAATCTGTTATAGCCATCATCTACAATTGGCTCTGTTGGTGCAGCTACTTGAATAGATTCCGTAGAAATCGTTACACCCTCTGAGTTATCTCGCTCATCTACAGCCTTCACAACAAATTCATAGTTTTCACTATCATCCGCTATGTCTACTGCATATTGATAGCTTGTTTGGTCATCTTCCACTGGAATATAAACACTCCAGTTCTTCTTTAATCTACCTTCTTTTTCATATATTCTGAAGCCACGAATTGGATCTTCCTCATGTACTTCTTCTGGCATATCCCAGGAAAGAATGATATTCCCGTCACCATTTTTCACAGCGGACAAGTTTTCTACTGGTTCTGGTAACGGATCATTTCTCACAATGGTATAGCTATCAAATGGACTCGTTTCTCCAGATTTGAATGAATCAATGGTAAGACTATTTTCTGTCATGGTTACCCCAGAGAAAATCGGTGTTCTTGGTTGTTCATATTTAGCTGCATAATACTTATCTACATTCTGATCGATATCGTAATATTTTGTACCTGCTGAGTTATTCACAATATACATGGTTCCATCAGGATTAATAACGGCACCATTTTCATTAGTTTCCTGGTCTTTTAATGGCTTATCATTGTACATTTGATAAGAACGCATGAAAGAATGATCATGCCCTTGCATGACTACATCAATCCCTAATTCATCAATTACTGGGTAAAGCATTTCTCTTAATTCTAAAATATCTCCATCCTGCGCATGACCTCCAACAGAATAAATCGCTTTATGGAAAGCTACAATCTTCCATTTTTTATCTGTTTGAGCTGCTTCTCTTTTTAACCATTCAATTTGTTGTTTAAATGATTCTCTTTGGCGATCATCCCAACCCATATCCATCGTATTCACTACCATAAAATGCGCATCTCCATAATCATAGGAATAGACACTTCCTGGTGGTAAAGGATTATTAATCGAATCGTTTGGATAATTGAAATGATAATAATAATTATCGTTGTACGGTCCTTCATGATTCCCAACTGCTGCCATCAATGGTAAATCTATTAATAGATCCTGTGGTTTCGCAAAGAAATCTAACCATTGATATTCTAAAGCGCCGGCATCAACCATATCACCACTCATCAGCAGAAACTTGGAATCTGGAAAAGCACTAAGACCTTGTCTAAGTGTATCTGCCCATACATCGTAATCTTGGGAGTTCGCCCCCTGTGAATCTGTCATATACAAAAACTCATATTCTTTTTCATTTTCTGCTTCTGTCTTGAATTCACCAATTTCACTCCAGTTCCCCTCACTACCTAGACGATATTGGTAGGCAGTTCCCGGTTCTAGGCCTTTTGCCAATACTTTATGGCTGGCAAACGTTCCATTTTGAGCATTGGTGATCTTTAAATCTAGTACTTGTGTTTCTCCGGTGAATCGAAGTACGTTGTCCGAATCGAAATTTTCTCCTGCTGGAACAATTTCCACAATACTATCTAATACATTTTCTGGAGCATTCTCAGGATGTTCATGGTTTGTATACCAAGCAAAAGAACGTTGTGTTTTTGCATCACCATAAAAGGACAGTGCAATGGATATTGGCGAATAATCTACATATTCTGATAAGTTTTCAGGTGAGAATCCAAATGCGTTCATTGTTTCTTCGTTCGCATTTGTGAGGTTTCCTTTTCCATCATACTCAACGCTGACTGGCTGATCTGGTTCAACAGGTGTGTCTAGTATGAGCTGAAGCATTCCTTCATTTATCTGCACATCTTTTACTGTTATTTCTTCTCCATCAGCCTTCACTGCAAAGTGTGTATGAATTTCTGCTGATAGATTGGTAATATCCGTTAAAAAGTCTAAATTAATTTCCGTTCCATTCTCTAGTACTTTTCCATTCATTGGTCCACTATAGTTACTAGGTAAATAAAAAGCACTCTCTGGAACGATTTGTTTGTCGACGCTATCACTTGACCATCTTAAGTATAGATTCGAGCCGCCGTAATCTTCGAAATACTCTATTCTAATGTCATATTTTTTTCCTGCTTCTAAACGAACAGGCTCACTTGTTTGCTCGTTATCCCAGTCATTTTCCCAATGATCAATTACTAACTGATCATCAATCCATACTCTGAATCCATTGTCTCCTATCATATAGAATGTGTAATCCTCAGTGTATTCAGGCATAATTTGCCCTGTAAAATCAATACTCGCATCATCTGCTCTGCCAACTCGATCCTGTAAGATTGGATCAAGGTTACTAAAATCTATATTAGATTCAATAGTTGTTGCCTTCCAATCAGCTTTATCAAAATTTCCATCTCCTGTGTTGGTGTAATATTCAGCTAGTAAGCCTTGGTTATCTGCAGTAGGAATCGAGGAAGCTTCTAAAGACAAGGAGAAGAATATATCAGAGCTAGTTTGGTTCACTTGATGCACCTCCACAGCTAACACGTTGTTTCCTTCTGAAAGTAAAGATGGATCAATCTCAAACGAATGGACATCTCGTTCATCATTGACAGGATTCGATGCTAAAGTATCAAATGATATCTCACCGTCTGGTAAATTGGTGCGATACACCTCTTCACCATTTAGATAGACGATTGCACCATCATCTCTAACCAGACTCGCGGTTAACTTACTAATTTCTTCCGTGTTATTCAGTTGAAATTCTTTTCGGAAATACGTTGTAATATGCTTTTGTCCAGAGTCATCTCCATATTCAATAACCGTATTTAATCCGTTATTATCACGACCATACCCTAAAGGAGCTAAGCCAGTTTTCCAACTAGAATCATTATATTCAATGCTTGTCCAATTTGACTCTAGCTTTGAACCGTCATCTAAATACTGCCATTCAATATTATCAGCTTCTTTTAAAAGCTGATTCATTTCACTTACTGCAGCGGTCTGTTCGTCTGCCGTTACATAGCGCAAAAACCATAAACTAAAACTTGCGAATACAATAAGAACAACAAACGTTAATTTTCCAGTCGTACTTATCCTTTTGCTTTGCAATATATTTCCCTCCCCAAACTAAATAATAGAACTTTCGATTAATGAAGCGTTTTCTACAACTTTCCTCCTTTCCGCTGAACACCTTGCCATACTTTCTTCGACAATTTTCAACTCATTATATAAATCTACCAGACCAGTATTAAGATGCTGTAAAGCTATTCTGAATAATGTTTAAGATAATGTAAATATAGGTTGCTAAGTCACTTAAAAGGCATTTTAAAGAAAACACAAAAAATGGTCTGCGCCTCAGCGAAGACCATTTCTTCTTATCCTTTTACCGATCCGGCTAATAAACCACGAACAAAATATTTTCCTAATAATATATACACTAGCAATGTTGGCATGGCGGCGAGGAGTGCGCCTGCCATTTGGACATTCCATTGTACGATTTGGCTCCCGGACAGGTTTTGTAGTGCTACCATGACTGGTTGCGCATCACTGTTTGTGATCGTTACGGCGAAAAGGAATTCATTCCAGATGTTGGTGAATTGCCAGATTGCAACAACTACGAATCCGGTGATCGATAGTGGAAGAATGATTTGACGGAAGATTCCGAGGAAACTTGCGCCGTCTACTTGTGCTGCTTCAATCATCGAATTAGGAATGTTCGCATAGAAGTTGCGAAACATCAAGGTTGTAATTGGTAGTCCGTAGACCACATGTGTAAAGATGAGGCCAAAGATTGAGTTATATAGATTGATAGTGTTCAAGAATTGGATTAATGGAATCAGTATACTTTGGTATGGAATAAACATTCCGAACAGGATCAAGGTGAACACCACTTCCGATCCTTTGAATCTCCATTTTGACAAAACATATCCGTTCATCGCACCTAGTATGGCTGATAGTAATGTTGCTGGAATAACCAAGTATAAACTGTTCATAAAATTTGGACCGAGATCCGAGAATGCTTCCACATAACTGGAAAAGTCAATCGCTGATGGCAATGACCACATTTCAGATAAGGAAACTTCATCTAATGGTTTAACACTGGTGATTAGCATGACATATACCGGTGTTAGGAAAAAGATTGCAATGGCGATTAGTACAGCATATTTAATTATTCTTCTCACTACCATCATGATGCCCCCCTTCTACTGTTGATCAAGTATGGCACGATAAATACGGCAACAAGTAGCAACATGATGATGGCGATTGCTGCACCGTTCGCGTAATAGTTACCGCGGAATGTTGTTTCAAACATGTAAACACCTGGTACATCGGTAACGAAATTGGCACCGGAACCTGTCATCGCATAAATAAGATCAAAAATCTTTAATGAAATATGTGCCATGATGATGACTACACTCATGGTGATTGGTGTTAGCATCGGTAAAATTACTTTGCGATAAATTTGGAATTCGGATGCCCCATCGATTCGAGCCGCTTCCCGAAGCTCATCTGGAATTCCAGTAAGCCCTGCGACATACATCGCAAGTGAGAATCCTGTCATTTGCCATACAGCTGCAATCACAACAGCAATCATAGCGACAGGTAAACCGAATTCAATACTTCCCAACTGGAATCCCGCCAAAATATTAGTGTCGGTATACCATTTTGGTTGGATGCCGAATACTTGCAAGAATTGATTGAAACCAGTAGATGGATTCAGCAGCCATTGCCAAACGACACCAGTTACCACAAAGGACAATGCCATTGGAAATAGAAAGATATTGCGAAAAAATGAATTTGCTTTTTTCGTTTGGTCAAGTAAAATAGCAAGACCTAAACCTAGTAAAATAACAAATCCGATAAAAAGGATGGTAAAAAAGACCGTATTACGTAAATCCGCCTGGAAACGGTAGTCTCCAAATAGATAGATATAGTTTTTCAAACCGGCGAATGACATATCGGGCACCAGAGTGTTCCAATTACTTAAGGAAACCCAGCCAGTCCATCCAATAAACCCATATACGAAAATGATAACGAGCACAAAGGATGGAGCTAAGAACAATAATGCCATCAGCTGATCTCTAGTAATTTTCATTGAGATTGTCCTCCCATCTGTCTATATAATTTGAGGTTGATTCCATGTGATGATTGCTTATTTTTAGTGAGATCAAGTTTTTCTTGTAGCATTCGCGCTTTATTTGCAGCTTTGCACTTTTATTTGCAACTCCGCTCTTTTATTTGCAACTTCACATCTTTATTTGCAACTTCGCACTTTTATTTGCAACTCCGCGCTTTTATTTGCAACTCCACGCTTTTATTTGCAACTCCACGCTTTTATTTGCAACTTACTAATTTAAAAGCAAAGGCTCGCACAGGGCGAGCCAGCTATATTAAAGATCTCCTGCTATTTGTTGTAATTTTTCAATAAATTGATCGACATTTTGCTGAGTGACGAAGATATTTACTTCTTGGTTTGCTTTTGTTAGAAAGCCCTCTGCTGCTGCTGAACCATGTGCCAAGCTTGGTGTCAGATTATTATTTTTGAAATCTTCCATGGTGTCTGTACCGTATTCATCATATTTTGATGGATCAGCATCCACACGAGCCGGGATTGAACCTTTTAATGGATTAAATGTATCTTGACCTTCTACTGAAGCAAGCACATTTAGAAATTCTTTAACGGTTTCTGGATTATCTACACCTTTAGGTAGGCCGAATGTATCGGTGATAACCATAAAGTCTTCCGTAGTACCTGGAAATGCGAAGTAACCAAAATCAACATTTGTCTCTAAGTTTAAGTCATTAGAGAAGTAACCTTTTGCCCAGTCACCCATGTTAGTCATCGCTGCTTCCCCTTCTCCTACAAGCTGAGAAGCATCTTGCCAGTTACGTGATGCATGGTCTTCATTTACATAACCAAGAATTGTTTTAAAGTATTCTGCCGCTTCACGAACGCGGTCATCGTCAAAGCCTACTTCTCCTTGCCAAAGTGCACGATAGTCGTCTGGGCCTAGAGTTGCCAATAGTAAGTTTTCAAAAATTTGTGTTGCTGTCCATGCTTCTTTATCACCTAACGCAAGTGGTGTTACACCTGCTTCGTCAAGTTGACCTAATACATCGACAAATTCTTCTAATGTCGTTGGCACTTCAATACCGTTTTCTTCAAATACCGCTTTGTTGTAGAACATAACATTTCCACGGTGAATGTTTACCGGAACGGAATAAATATTTCCGTCTTTACTTACCATATCAATTAATTCTTGTGGGAATTTATCCATTAAACCATTTTCTTCATAGAAATCATTTAAAGGTTCCATCTTGTCTGCTGCTACCCAACTCTCATTTAATTCCGCTCCACCGTGTACTTGGAAAGTAGATGGTGGGTCATTCCCCTGCATTCTTGTCGCTAGTACTGCTTTAGCATTTGTACCGGCTCCACCAGCTACGGCTGCATTCTCTACTTTAATATCTGGATGTTTTTCTTCGAATAAGTCAATCAATGCTAGTAATCCGTCTTCTTCCCCTGCACCAGTCCACCAGCTGAAGATTTCTAATTTTCCGCCGTCTCCTGATGCTTCTGTGTCTTCTCCTTCTTCACCACTACCGGTTTCTTCTGTTGTTGTATCATCTGAGCCTCCTGCGTCTTCTGTGGAATCATCTCCACCACATGCTACTAAAGCAATCATAAAGATCGACATAAAGAGCAATGCTAAACTTTTTCTTAACATGTTTCTACCCCCTCGAAATGATATAAGCGCTTTCAACTATGATTATATAGAGAAAACGCTTACGATCGGACGCTATTTTTCTGTACATTATTACGAAAATCTGTATTATTTTACGATTTGGCTCTGATATTGCTTTGGTGAGAGACCGACATGTTTTTTGAAAACACGACTGAAATAATTTGGATCTTTATAACCGATTTCATAACTAATCTCCTTCAATGTAGCATTGTTAGTCTGCAGGAGTTCTTTCGCATTCTTAATTCTGATTTCTGTTAAATAATCAATGAACGTACTGCCTGTTACTTCATGAAATAGATTTGATAAGTAATTCGTGCTTAAATCGGTATATGCCGAAACATCAACAAGATTAATTTGTTGATGATAGTTATTTTCAATAAATTGTTTAGCTTTAACAATTTTATCTTGTGATTGGAAGTATTGTTTTATTTCTTTACATACTAGTTGAATGAACTCCTTCCAGTCTTCCGTAGTGACTAATTCTTCTGGTGTGATGTTGAGTTTAATTCCTTTATCCTCTGCGATTTGTTTTATTTGCACAAATAATTCAACATTTACATGTGGTGCGATTGCGTCGAATAAGACCCAGACTTTTTGTTCTTCACCTTCTCGGATTGCTTCTAGAAGTGAATTTGTAGGGATCCCTTCTGAATCATTTGTTGCAAACCCATAATTCTTTTGTTTTGCCTTTAGTAGCTGACGCAGTGCTTTCTTCGCTTCATAGTAAGAGGTGGTCAGCTCTTCCAGATTATCATATGGATGGCCTACACCAATATAGTAGTCAGCACCGAGAAATAATTGTAGCCTGCGAACTTGTTTTAACACCTCGGCATTGTTGAGCTTTTGATTGGATATATACAAGGCGATGTTATCTTGAGTTATATAGTTATCCGATAACGTTAATGGCTGATTGGCCATAAGAAAATAACCACTTTGCATATCTGGACAGAGGTTTTGTTGGATGGTATGTGCATCTTCTCCTTGGATCACTTTCGTTAAAAAAAGAGCCCGTCGATTTTCAAGCATTTGCTTCTCCTGTTCCAATTCCTCTTTTACATTTAAGATGGCGCGAATGATTTCTTCCTTCTTACTCGGTTTTAAAATGTATTCTCGCACCCCTAGTTTCATTGCTTGTTTGGCATATTCAAATGTATCATAGGCTGTTACCATAATGAATTTCGTTAATGGAAACTCACGACAGATAGACTCCATCGCTTCTAACCCATTAATGCCTGGCATTTTTATATCCATTAACATAATTTCCGGCTGGACGCTTTTCGCTAATTCAATAGCTTTACGTCCGTTAACTGCTTCTTCTATCTGTTCAATATCTGAAAAATGCTCCTCAAGAAATTTGCGCATTGCTTTTCTCTCTAAAAATTCATCTTCTGCAATGACTACTTTCATGCCAGTACCCCCAATTCTTGCGGTTGTTTATTTTGTAAATATAATCGAATGATCGTTCCATTACCTAAGCTCGAATCAATTTCCATTACACCTTCAGTTTGATAAAACATTTGCAGGCGTTTAATTACGTTGACTAATCCTATCCCTGTCATATGACCGACATGCTGATCATTTTCTGCTGTCGTTTGTAGTAATTGCCTTCGTTTCTCTTCTGTCATTCCAGCACCATTATCGGCAACTTCCACGATAACTCCGCTATGATTCGTTTGGATTCGAATCGAAATTCTTCCGCCTTCCTCTAATGATTCAAGACCATGGATAAAGGCATTCTCAACAAGTGGTTGCAGAGTTAGTCTTGGCAGTGGTATATCACAATCTTCCGGTAATTGGTCCATATCAATTTCAATCCGCTCCATAAAGCGCATTTTTTGGATTGCGATATAATCTTCGACTATTTTCAGCTCTTCTTTTAATGTCGTCGTTTTCTTCAAATCGCCAAGGCTGTGTCTCATCATCGATGCTAATGAGTCAATCAAGTTGGACGTTGATCTCGCTTCTTCTAAATACGCCATTTTCGATACGGTGTTTAAGGTATTAAATAAGAAGTGTGGCTGAATTTGATTTTGTAAATGCTTCAGCTCCAGTTCCTTCATCAATCGCTCCTGTTCGGATTGATTTTTTATTTCTTTAATTAAATTACGGATATTGTCACGCATTTTGTTAAAAGAGTCGCCTAACAGCTTCAGTTCATCTGGTGATTGAATCCGGATAGATTTGCCATCGAATTTTCCAACAGATACTTCTTTTGCTGCTAGCGATAATGCTTGAACTGGTCGATGGATTCCTCGGGAAAACCGTATTGTAATCCATGCACCGAGTATAATCGATGTAATTAATAAATAGAGTGTAAAATATTTGAACGCCTCATTGCGCTCACGGATGTCCGCATACAAGGATTGATACTCTGTCAGTGATCCATCTAATAATTCCAAGGTTGATTCCTGAATATACGATGACGTTTGATCCACTTCTTTTACATGCATCGAGTAGCGTTCCATATCGTCACGTAGTACGAATCCCGTTGTTAAATCGGTTTGGTAACGGAGAGCATCAATTAAGTTGATATAATTTTTATAGCGAATTGAGTTCGTCTGTTGCATAATCGGATCTGTTCTTTCTTTGAATGTTTCCCTAGCTTCATAATAGGCTTCTAAGTCTTGTTCTTCTCCACTTAAAACATATGCTTTGGTTTTGTCAGATAGATCTTGGGCTGATTGAGAAATGGAGTTTAGGTTTAGTAATGTTTCAAATTCCTGATGATATTGCTGCATTAACTGTGTCGAACTGACATAAATCGAAATGGTGACGATATTAAATAAAATAATAATTCCAGCAAAGATAAGTGTTAACTTCGATTGAATCGTCCGACCGTTTAGTACATTTTTAATCCGCATGTTTACTCACCTTCTTTCAAAAATACCTCGCCATTCATAACGTCTTTTTTCTTGATCACACCTGTTTTGGTATGGTATATGTTCTCAGGTTGATCGTGTTGATAGAGCTGATACATTTCTTCTACTGCCTTTTTTCCCATTTCTTCTGGATATTGGGCGATAGTTGCTTGAATTTTGTCATCTTCTATTAAGGACAATGTTTCGGGGAGAATATCAAATGCCAGCACATATGGTCTTGTCGTTGGCTGAAATTCATTAATCGCTTGTACGATTCCCATTCCATCTAAAGCACTAATTCCAAAAATAGCGGTAATATCGGATCGACTTTTTAATAATTGATAAGTGGCATCAGCAGCGCCTAGTTCTGTAATGTTCGATTCTGCTACAGCGATCAACTCTATTCGCTTCTCTTGACTGATCGCTTCTTTAAATCCTTCTAAACGTTCGATTTGATTTTGGGCATCTTTTAATCCGATAATAACGGCTACTTTCTGCTCTCCTTCCGTTTCTTTGAGCAATGTCTTTCCTGCGAGATAACCCGCTTGGAAATTATCTGTTCCGACATAGAAGTCTCGGCCACTTGCCGAATTATCTGTATCGATCGTTGCAACGGGGATATCATGTTCTTTCGCTTTCTGGACGAGCTGACGGAATCTCGGATCACTCATCCCTTTTGTAATAATGGCATCAACATTTGCAGCAATCATACGGTCCAGTGTATCCAAGCGCTCATCTGTATCTGTTACTTTCGGGCCTACATATTCTAAATAAATGTTATGCTGTTCTGCTGCTTGTTTCGCACCTTTTTCGATTAAACGCCAATAATTATTTCCTACTTCTTCGGTTACAAGTGCAAAGTGATAGTCATACATTTTCTGAGATGCAACTTGTTGATCGATATAAAACGTTTCTTTTCCATAATAAAGCATGAAACTAAAAGGGATCAGAAAAAGAATGGTAAAGAAGATTTTTCGTAACATAGTAAACACCTTCTTCTTGAAATTGAGATATTTTTCCTTCCGATTAAATTGTAAGCGTTTCTTTTTACTTTGTCTATGTTGTTTGGTGGTGTGAAATGATAATTGCTTGTGAGAATTCAACAGTCACGAAACATAAGGAAAGCACTGTTGGAAAAAGTACGAACGAATTACTTTTCCAATGAAGCTAAATGATTTAACTAGTATCCCTATTAGCTAAACTAGACATCTTTGGATGTACTACGAAAAAGAAGCTTGAGAGGACTCAAGCTTCTTGATCTGCCATCCATTCGAATAGACCAGGTACGTCTTCATTATAGACATAGATCCACGACCAGTGGCCATTGTATTCATAAGGGGAACCATCTTCATTCGTATAGAGTCCAGATGTGTCGAACACGCCATCAAACAAAGTCATGTGTATGTCTGCTCCATCTATTTCTGCCATACGTTCATAAGTTAGGATCGTATTTTGTGCTGGATCTAATGTTGGATCATTTTCTGCTGCAATAAACCATGTTGGTGTTTTTGCTAAGTCGATTATATCTTGATCAGAAATAATTGAGTCATTTAACCCTTCACATACAGGAAAGGCAGCAGCAAAATATTCTGGATAATCTCTTGTCATCACAAGGGTCATATAACCACCGTTTGAAGCACCTCCAATATAAATACGGTCGGTATCAATGTCATTATGCGTTGCAACAAATTCTTCTATTAGCGCCATAAGAGGTTCTGTATAAATAGATGTACCGTCTGCACCGCCAGATTCACCATGCATCCACCTCGTTGGCGCTTGTGGTACTAATACATAGGCACCATCAAAGTGATCCTGAATCGTATCTGAGGCGAAACTTACTGCTTTATTTGCTGATAGGGGGATCGTAGGATCTGTTCCACCTTCCCCACCACCATGCAACCAGATAATTAGCGGGTTTTCTTGCTTATCTTTTTCTGGTGTATAACTGGCATAGGACATGTCCATTCCTGCAAATGAGCCGTTGTGCATGTCAAAATCTTCTACACCTTTTTTCGTATCGCCTTTAAATGCTGTAATTTTCAAACCCGTTATGTCTCCATATGGCACCTTTATTGCATGTTGTTGAGTAATAGTATAATCGGTTTCGATCCATTCATTAAGACCCAAATAATTCATCGGGGAACCTAACGTTTTATCAGGACCTATTTCTAATTCCAGGACAGCGTATTTCCCCATCTCTTTGGCTGGATTTCCATTCTTATCCGCTACAAATGCTTTGGTTACGTGACGATACCCCTCTTCTAAAAATGAATTAGCCAGTCTATCATCACTGCGTGTCACGTGAACCGAAAATGTTTTCTCATCGACTGAACTGGTTGGTACAGGTTTTCCTAGTTCAACGATTACCTTTGTAATCGCTGGTCCCCAATCCTGAATCTCTGTAATCGTATAGTATCCGTTTGATTCTTTAGCAGAAACAGTTAGACTGAATCCAATGGTTAGTACGATCATACTGCAAATAATAATGCATTTTTTTAGCATAATCTTAACCTCCTTGATTTTAGGAAAGACCCACGCAAGGCTGTGGATCTTTCCTTCTGATTACTTCGTCAAACGATCTATGTCTCGTTCAGGCGCTAATACATCATTTACTTCATCGACAATGATATCTTCAGAAACCGTGAAACTTGCTGTACCCTCCACATTTTCAGACGAAGAGGCAACACTTAGTTCATATGTGCCTTTTTCCACAACCCAAGCAGACTTTGATTCATCAAAAGATGCAATATCACTAGCGGTGATGTCGATCTTAATGTTTTCTTTCTTTCTTGGTTGGATTGTATCTGTTTTGGTAAAGGCTGCTAATTCTATATCTGGATTCTCAATGGAACCATCCGGAGCAGCAACATACACTTGTACTGCTTCTTTACCTGCTACATCCCCACTGTTCGTGATCGACGCAAATACAGTAATCTTATCGTTAAATTTGCCATTTTTGTTGACACGGATTTTGTCATAGTCAAATTCTGTATAAGAAAGACCATAACCAAATTCATATGCTGGTTCTACACCAAATGTATGGTGGTAACGATAACCGACATAAATATCTTCTTCATACACTACTTCTGTTGGATCTTCTTCTGGATAACCAGGGAAATTATCTACTGACGGTGTGTCAGGGTAATCTTTCGGAAAGGTTGTAGCTAACTTACCAGACGGATTTACTTTTCCTGAAAGTACATCTGCTACCGCATGACCTGCTTCAGACCCTGGCTGCCATGCTAATAAAATAGCATCCACCTTATCCTTCCAACTTACCATCTCAATCGGACCACCAATATTCAATACGGTTACAACTTGTTTTCCTTCGTTATGGAATGCATTCGAGATCTTATCGATATTTGCTTGTTCCGTTTCTGTTAAATAAAAATCACCTTCTGCCGCGTTGCGGTCCGCAAATTCACCAGAATTACGGCTAATAACAATCATCCCAACATCTGTTGACTCTGCATAGCTTTTAGCTTCTTCTTCTGTTACTTCACGTTCCGGTAGTGGTGGTGCTGGTTGGAACGGACTTGGCGGCTGGTATTCAGGTAATGCTTTTAATTCATCGACATATGTTTGATAGTTTTCAACAAGCTCTTCATCTAATGAATAACCAGCTGCTTGAAACCCTTCCACAATGGTTACAGTATGTTCGACATTGACATCACCACTGCCTGTACCACCTTTAATTGTGTCAACTTTGCCATTTCCAAATAATCCGATAGAGATATTATCTTTTAGCGGTAAAGCTTGATCATGATTTTCTAGTAACACCATTCCTTCTGTCGCTGCTTCTCTTGATACTTGTGCATGTGCTTCTAAATCCGGATTATCGGAATGTTCATATCCTAAGAATGAAGGTGTTTGCACAATAATATTTAATATATTTTTCACATTACGGTCTAGCAAGTTCTCATCCAGTTCACCACTTTCAACCGCTGCTATAATAGCGTTAGATTGTTGCTCACTTCCTGGCATAAGAAGGTCATTTTGCGCTTCCATTGCTGCAACAGGATCATCACCGCCACCCCAATCTGTCATCACTACACCTTCAAACCCCCAATCTTCACGCAGAACATCTGTTAAAAGCTCACTGTTTTGAGGTGTATAGACACCATTTAGCTTATTGTAGGCACTCATAACAGCCCATGGTTGCGATTCTTTGACAGCGATTTCAAAACCTTTTAAATAAATTTCGCGTAATGCTTGTTGGGATACAATCGTGTCAATCGTTTGTCGGTTGGTTTCTTGATTATTGGCAACAAAGTGTTTGATTGTCGCACCAACCCCATTTGATTCGACTCCGTTCACAACTGCTGCTGTCATTTTCCCAGATACTAATGGGTCTTCTGAATAATATTCAAAATTGCGACCGTTTAACGGATTACGGTGTAAATTCAAAGCAGGAGCTAATAAAACATCAACTCCATATTCTTTTAGTTCATTTCCCATTGCTGCACCAACTTTTTCAGCTACATCAGTATCCCATGAGGAAGCTACAGCTGTTGCAATCGGAAATGCCGTCGCATAAAATGTATCTTCTGTGTTTTCTCTTGTTGGATTAATACGAACACCTGCAGGACCATCTGCCAATGCAATGGATGGAATACCTAAACGAGGAATTTCATGCGTCTTTCCAGCAGCACCTAATTCATCATTAAAAGCTGCCCATCCAATACCAGTTACTAATTTCGCCTTTTCTTCCAATGTCATGGCTGCAATGACTTCATCAATGTTGTCTTGTCTAAGTTGAGGAGCGACCGTTTCTTCTGCAGTAACATTCGATACAGAAAAACTGGATAAAAGTAGTACTACTAATGCCATCATACTAATTACCTTCTTCGACATATACTCTCCTCCTTATTTTTAACTTACGGTTTTATCTTAAAATGTAAACGGATACATTTGTGGTTGAAAAAATAGCATTACTTTATGATTTTATGGACAAATTTAAGAACAGGACAAGTGTTTAGGTATTATTAACCATAAAGATAGATTGATGGTAACACTTAGTTTTTTGGCTGTTCTCTGTATATCTTAAAATAACTCACAAAGAGGTCACTCACTATCCCATAAAAAAAAGAACCTGATTAAATATCAGGCTCTAAACTCACCTTCCATAATCGTTTCCGTTAGTGGACGGCGATCGGAAGGTAATTCGCGTTCTTTCAATTTATCTACTAATTTTTCTTTCTCATCCTGGTAGCCGAGTGCTATAACTGCATGAATCGCATATTGCTCTGGGATATTTAATACTTCACGAGCTTTGTCTTTATAAAATCCACCCATTGCGTGAGTGATTAGACCTTTTTTCATTGCTTGTAAAGCTAAATAACCCCAAGCTGAACCAGTATCAAAATCATGTGATCCACCCGCTTCAGTATCAGAGATCACTAATGCAAATGCTGGTACCTTCGTACACCATGCCAAGTTTCCATCCATAATAAAAGAATGGAATTTCTTACGGTCTTCCTCTGTTCTTGCAATGATGAAGCGCCATGGTTGTTTGTTCATGGCAGATGGAGCCCATCGTGATGCTTCGAAAACCGTCATCAATGTTTCTTCATCCACCTCTTGTTCTGAAAAAGAACGAGGTGACCAGCGATTTAAAAACATTTCATCAATTGGATAGTCCGCTGTACGGTAGTCACTTATATTAAAATTTTTCATCCGTATTCCCCCTTCAACCACACATTATATGCCAATTTGGATCATATCTCAAAAATCACGCTTCTGGGCGAACGTCATAACTTATAGTAATACCAGCAATTAAAGGAGAAGGCAACATGAAAAGGTTCTTCCATTTTTGTTTCATCATGACCTTTGGTTTCGGTTTCTTTGTTATTTTCTTGCTATTTGTTGTCCCTATGATCGGGTTAAAAACCTTTATTATTTTGATTATTTTGTTAATCCTTGGCTTTGTTTTGGAATTAATTTGTAAATAATTTGCATAATTTTGAAAAATCACGTGATTTTTATATAGTTATATAGTATTATATAAATAGTACTATATAATATACAGAAAGTGATGTGAAACCAGTGTATGATAAAGGGAAATTAGTGCGAAAATACCGGAAGGAACTTAATTGGACACAAGGAAAATTGGCCAAAAAAGTAGATACCAGCACATCAACGATCAGCAAAATTGAAGCAGATAAATACCAGCCACCTGCAGAATTAATGTCGAAGATTCAAAAAGTTCTCCAGATTGAGGAACTCACCTACCATGAAAATCATCCACTCATTAATCAATTAACCTCTTGGCAACAAAGTCTCAGCCAAAGAAATTATGCTACTGCAAATAAATACTACAACGAACTCAAAAAATTTCCGATAACTTATTTTTACAGTCAAAAAGGATTATATTCATTATGTCATTTTAAACATGCACTTCATTTATACCGTACAGATATTGCATCCATGTTCTTAGATGATGTAAAGAAGTGCGCAGATACACTATCCTCAGTAAATAGCTATCCATACATGAAAACGATCGGTCTGTATTATTTGTTACGGGATCATCTAAATGATGCATTCACTTATTTGAACGATGCCATCAGAATGAATCCTGACATGTTTGAAAGAGATGGTGAAATTCACCTGTACTACGCGTTCGCCTATGCTAAAATGGGACAAAACTTAGATTCCACTAACCATGCCTCCACTGCCTTATCCATATTTCAGTCAAAATTGAACCAGCCAAATATTTTGCTGTCTCGTATCATAAAAATTAAAAACAACATGCGCAGCCCAAACCACCCAATAGAAGAAATTATCCAAGAGTTACATAGTATTCTTGATAATTATACAAGCATACATAAATATTATATTTATTATATGTTAGGTATTGCTTACCTACAAAACAATGATTTTGAAGGAGCTTTAAGATATTGCAGAAAAGCAGTAAACAATGAAAAAATAAAACCACTCAAAGTGAAATATATCTTTTTTACCGCTTATATGTACATGTTGCGGGAAGATACCAAGATGGCTTTAACATACATTGAAGCTGGAATAAGGATTAACCAAGATAAAAAATATCAGTACTTTTTTCAACTGCTAAAGGAAATTATGCAAGGAACGTATGGTACTGAAGCTTATCGTCAGAAAATATCAGAAGAAATCATTCCTTATTTTGAATCGACAGGGAATCTGGTTGAAAAAAATTATTGCCACGCATTACTAGGTGATGTCTATTATCATATAAAGTCTTATAAACAAGCTGCAAATCATTATTATATTTATCCTGGTAATTCGTATATTGCGGAATTACTGGCAAAGTATCCGCAGAAGTAAAAATTCCCACACATTTTTTTGAATTCTTGAATCAGAATATCCATATAGGAGGTGTGTGAGATGGCGAAAGATGTTAAATGTGAGGTAAATAACTGTAAGTTCTGGGCTGATGGCAATAGATGTCATGCTGCTACTATCTATGTTGTCAGCCATACCGGAAAAAGTGCTGCCAATGAGAAAGAAACAGATTGCCAAACATTCGAACCGACCGTCTAACAACCTTCTTTAAAGACCTCAGCTAACTATGGGGTTAGCTGAGGTTAATTTCATAAAAACACTCTAGCATCTGGAAACTAACGCGTACCGTTTAAACGGGTGCACTATTTCATTGCTAGCGCATTTTCTCTGGTAAAGCAACAATGGACTCAATTAATGTATTGAGTTTTGTTTCGATGCGGTGTAACAAATAGAATGTCACCGCAACAGGAAATCCGACATCGGTAATTAACGATATCCACGTTTGCTCCATCTTAATAACTCCTCTCTTTTATGATTTTCCCTATAAGAAAAGGAGAGCTTTTCTGCTCTCCTTTTTTGATACATTAGATTTCAATTTCCGTTACATTTCGCTCGACAATGCGGGCACTTTTCTTTGCAACTAAATCACCGCCTGAAGAAAAGAAAGCATTCTCACTAAGGATAGCATCCATCGCAGTATTTACCGTAACCGGGTCAACTGGTTCGACTGGATAATCCAATGAGAAAGTAACTGTTTTGCCTTCTGCATTTTCAAATTTCAATTCGATCTTCTTCATCACTTCCACCTCCTTGTTTTAATGGGCTAGGATTTACTCTTCTGTGATTAATGCTGTGTCATTACGCTCCACCGTATATAAGACAAGTTGTTGCAGAGGGACAAGTGCTTGTGTCACTGCTAGAAGTTGATCCGCTGTCGCATCTAACTTCACGTTGTTAAAGGACTTTGTCTTATAAATCGGATCTCCAGAAACTGGGTCAGTGCCATTTTCAAATGTTAATTGCATTCTGGAATCAGTTCTTTCCGCTAAAGCCATGTGTGCCACCTCCCTTCACCTTTATAATCAAATTGGGAGGTGGGAAGGTGTCGTAATCAAAAAAATAATTTCATTTCAGCAAGCTTATAAACTAATCCAAAATGATGTTATAAATTTTGAATAACATTTTCCATTTCTTACGTCTAATTTATAAAGGAGGTGGAGGTCAATTGGAATTAAATCATAAATTGGAAGATATACAGTCGAAGGAACAGTTATTAACTCAATTAATAGAATTTTATGGAGATGAATTAAAAAGAATCGCTTATCTTTATGTGAAGGATAAATCACAATGTGATGATATTATCCAAGAAGTATTTATATCTTGTATACACATTTAAACTCATTTCGCCAAGAATCAAATTACAAAACTTGGCTGATTCGAATCACATTAAACAAATGTAAAGACTATCATCGAAAATGGAGTATACGAAATATTATTCATAAACCCGTAATTGATTCGAATTTATACCATGATAACTCTACTAATTCAACTGAACAAATAGTTGAACAAAAAGAGATCGGAAACGAAATTATACATGCTATTTCTAGCCTCAAGCCAACATATAAGGAAATATTAATTCTTTATTATTTGCAAGATTTTAAACTAAAAGAAATAAGCACGACGCTTAATATGAACTTTCATACAACTAAAACGAGGTTTATAAGGGGTAAAAACTTTCTAAAAAAAGAACTAGAAAGGAGGGGTTATAAAGATGGATCATTTTGATTCCCAAATAAAAAAACATCTAAAAAATCAGTTAGATAAAAATGTTCATTTTTCAATGGATAATAAGGAACACATTACCCAATCATTAATGCAAAAAAGGAGACATCCATTTATTATTAAAGCCTTAACAATATTAGTTTTTTCCTTAATGTTAATTCTTGCTATAAGTTTACCTGTATGGTTTCAATCTCAAAATAGTATTACCATGAGACAAAGCGTATCTCCTCTTTCAGAATTAAATATTAGTGTAAAAGAAATAATTCCTGAGGGATTTTTTAAAGAACAAGAAAAAGGAGAAAACAATACTATTATTAAAGGTGATGAAGAAGCTAATGGTCAGAATGAACATACTCCTTCAGATTCTACAAGCGATGATAGTAATGATAATGAAAATGTTTCTCCAGATTCTGCAGATGAAAAAGAAAAAAACCAATCTAAAACTGTTGATAAGGAAATATTTATTCAATTAGTAGAAAAATTCAATTCAATGGGAGATTATTTAACAGAAGGTATGACCTTTGATGAATCCATTACACCAGATGGTGCCTACGTGTCAAAAACATTCAGTTCCAAAAATGAATATTACAACTATCTCTCAGACTATATGACTTATGATCTGGCAAAAGAGTTATGGGGTTATAGGCTTGTGGAGCATGACGATAAATTAGGGGTTATACCAATGGATGGACATGTCACATTTTTGTTAGATCAGCCTTATACAATAGAGAGGCGTTCTAATACAGAGTATTTCATTACTCAAGAACAGACAACAGATTTATATGGACGTATTCAACTAACAGTTTATTTTATCTTTCAAGAAGACCAATGGTTAATAAGTGAAATTGAAAAAAAGTGATAGATCAAATGATGCTTATTATTTAGGCGCAATTATGTTAATAGTTTAGAAATTCAAACATTTATGTAACCTTTATAAAACATTCTCGTCTAAGTATGTAAAGATTTCTGGAGGTATTTTCACATGAGACTATTAACATTTAGCTTTTCTCTTTTATGTATATTTTTTATTATTGGTTGCAGTCAACAAACTATAAAAGCTCAAATCAATGAAGCCAGTATTATTAAAAAAGAGCAAAAAACAATTCCAGTTCAGTTAGATGGAAAGACGATCGAAAGTGTTTCTATATCAAAAATTGGAGAAATTACCTCCGATGAAAAAAATCCTCATATTGTATATTACCAAGAGGACAACAAGGCTGTTTCTACTTTTGCGGAAATGGTAAGACGCGGAGAACGAATGAAGGGTATGTTTGATGTTTTAGCATCAGATTATACAGTTACTTTCTTGTTTCAAGATAAAACCACTTCAAATTATTATTTGTGGCTAGGTGAAGATGTAGGTTCGATTATGAATCAAAACGACTCTCACACAATGTATATGATTCCTAAGGATTTAATCTTAAGTTTAAATCGATTAGTTTTATCAAACAAATAGCCCTACAATGAGGGCTATTTGTCTTTTGGATTATAATTATCGACCTGTTGGAATAGATTTTCTAAATATTCATCTACATTTTCCTTAGTCACAACGGTAATTATCTCATTATTTTCTTCGGGTTTTTCCAAGGCTTCAATTAACCTGTCTGCTTTATTATGGTTAATATGGGTTAAGTCAAACCATGTCCCTTCTACATTTTCTGTTATCGGAGAAATCATTTGAAAAGAATAAACTTTATCAAATTGGTTTACCATCGCATGATACCATTTATCAAAACCATCACGATATCCTTCTATTTTTAGCATAGCAACAAGTTTACGAGCAGGCATCGGTTCAGTAAATGGAACAAATTCTGTCGTAGGATTACTTTCAATAAGATCTTTCAGCATATCTTCATAATTAGGATTATAATCATATTCTTTTAATTCTCTATCTTCCATCTTTTCTTCATATTCTTCGATCTCTTTTATAATTTCTGATCCATCTTGTCCAGTGAAAGCAACATTATTTCTTTTATATGCTCTATGACCAGTAAATTCACCTTTTGTAGACATTTCTATACTTTTCTTAGATTTTTGATAGGTATCATAGGAAAATAATGAAGTATATCTATAAAAAGGCTCATTAGTTGTTGAAATATGAACATCAGGATGCTCTCTTGTAATTTCATGACCAATATGGAATGAATTCAGATACATTTCCATATATATTTTTTTAAATGGCCGACCATTTTGCTTCTTGGCATAGTCAATGTAGTACGGATATTCTAGAAATGATTGTGCACTAAGACCATAGTTATAGGTCGGTTCACTAAAATGATACTGATTCATATAGGTTGTCCTACTTGTTCCTATAAGTAGGTTATCATAATCAAACTCATCTCCAAATGTGATATCATTTGTTTTTTGCTGTCTTTCGTTAAATCCTCGCTGCACACTATTGTATTTATTACTATGATCAAAATTCCATAAGGGATCTATATACATATTAAATCCCATAATTGCACCAACAGGCAATCCTAAAAATAAAGTACCTGAGGAGATTAATAATATAAGCCACTTCTTTGCAGTCACCCCAAACACTCCTTTAGTTAGAAATTAAAATATAAAAATTCACTATTTTTATTAATGAAGAATATAACCCCTAATGTGATGGCCATTAATAATTGAACAAAAACAAGATTTCTTATGTTTGTTTTAAATCCTTCTAAGAGTTCAATTGAATTTCTAGTAATAAATGAAATCAATAATAAAACAAACAGACTAAACACAATTATTTTTGGATTATCTAAAGTGAAAAATATAAAGTCATATTCATCACCTGCGGCAAATATTTCCATTGGTTTATTAAAGAATTTCCGAATTGGATAATCATAATTATATTCAAATAAAAACATCTTTCTTATGATTGTATTTGCTTGTTCAAAACTAGTCGCCCGAAAATAAACCCAAGTTGTATTCACAAATATAAATGTGATAAACCAAGATACAATTAACGGAAATGAAAGATTTATTTTATTCATTAACCGCACAATAACCGAAGCTATTCCGTGAAGCATGCCCCAAATAATAAAAGTCCATCCAGCTCCATGCCAAAAACCACTAATAAAGAAAATAATCAAAATATTGACATATGTTCTACTTACTCCTTTTCGGTTTCCTCCTAAAGGAATATAAACGTAATGTGTTAAAAAGCGAGTTAACGTCATATGCCATCTATTCCAAAAATCTTGAATATTACGAGCTTTGTAAGGTGAAAAGAAATTAACAGGTAATTTAATGTTAAATAATAGCCCTATACCAATTGCCATATCACAATAACCACTAAAATCAAAATATAGTTGTGTTGTATAGCTGAGTGAAGTGATCCAAGCGTCAATAGTGCTTAAATTTTCATAGTTTTGAAAACCAGCATTAGCCCAAATTGCTACAGTATCAGCAATTGCTACTTTTTTAGTTAAGCCTATGATAAATATAAATAAACCTCGAGCTATATTATCCCAGTTTACTCGCTTATTTTCCTCATTTTCGAACTGGGGCATCATTTCTTTATGATGTACGATTGGACCTGCTATTAATTGCGGAAAAAACGTAACAAATAATAAATAAGTTGACAATTTGGGATCTGTGTAACTACCTTTATATCTATCCACTAAATATGCAATTTGTTGAAATGTAAAAAAGCTAATTGCTAATGGCAACATGATATGTAGCAAAGCAATTTCAGTATGGAATACTGTATTTATATTTTTAATAAAGAAATCAGCATATTTAAAATAACCAAGCAATCCTATATTAAATAAAATACCAAGCACGATTGCGCCTTTTCTAATTTTACTATTCAAATGTTGAGAAAAACACTTTGAAATAGTGAAATTCACAATCATTGATCCAAGTATTAATAAGATATAGATGGGATTCCAGTATGCATAGAAAAATAACGAACATAAAACTAACCATACTTTAGAAAACTTACTAGAACCAATTTTTGCTAATATAAAATATCCTATTACGGTTACTGGTAAAAATACAAATATAAAAGGTACTGAATTAAACAACATAGAGCAATGTTCCTTCCAAAGATGAAATTAAGAGAAATAATCAACCCTACATGTAAAGAGCTGATTATATTTATTACTAAACTTTTTGATTTTTTCCTAGTATTTTTCTTACACTACTTAATATAGGCTGTTGACCATTCATAACGATTCCGGACAATTCGGCAATTAATTGAATACCAATAATAATCAACCCTAAAATAATCAATGATGTTAACATCGTTGCACTATTAAAGATAATCGCCATAATACCGAAGAAACCGCTAAATGCATATATGATTAACACAGCAGTTTGATGACTGTAACCCATCTCAACTAGCTGGTAATGGATATGTTTACGGTCTGCTGTACCTATATTTTGCTTATTTATCATGCGTCTTACAATGGCAAAGAGCGTATCAAAAATAGGAACAGCTATAATAATAATCGGGATGATAAAACTAAAAAAGGCGACATTCTTAAAGAGACCGAGCATGGATATAACTGAAATCGCATATCCTAAAAACAAAGCACCGGTATCGCCCATAAAAATCTTTGCTGGATAAAAGTTGTGGTATAGAAAACCAAGGCAGCTTCCAACTAAAACCATCCCTAGATATACAACTATCATACGATAATCAGTAATTGCGATAATTAAGATGCTTGTTAAACCAATAGCTGATACACCTGCTGCAAGTCCATCTAAACCATCTATAAGGTTGATCGCATTAGAAACACCAATTACCCATATTACCGTTAGAACTAAGCCAGTTCCTTCTAGATGAACTGTCCCTACAAAAGGCATTGTTAATTTGTCTATTACTAATCCAGATGAAACAACCACAAGAGCAGCAGCAAGTTGACCGATTAATTTTTGGTAAGCTTTTAAGCCAACGATATCATCAATGATACCTGTGAGGACAATGATAATTCCACCAATGATGATCTCTAACATGTGTGGGTGTTGCGGCTGTATATAAAGCAAGCCTGCTGCAACACCTAGCACAATGGCTAAGCCTCCTAATCGGGCTTTAACACCGTCATGTTTTTTCCTATTATCTGGTAGGTCTACTGCATTTATTTTAATTGCTAACTTTTTAATAAGTGGAGTTGACGCAAATGCCACGGTAGCTGAAATTAAAAAAGCTACGATTAACTCCGTTATGTTAAACATATATACACCTACTTAATAAAGTTAAGTTCTATTTACGCATTTTAACATATTTGCTTGTAATATTGAACAAATATCTTGACCCATTATAGCATGATTTTACTCCATGTATACTATAAATATACGATATTGATGATAATTTCTAGACCGTATATAAAAAATAGTTAATCTCTGCTAAATAGATCACGTGTATATACTTTATTTTTTACAACTTTTAAGTCATCGGTTAATCGGTTAGCAACAATGACATCTGCTACTTCCTTAAAGGCATCGAAATCTTTAATAACTTTTGAATTAAAGAAGGTTTCTTCATCAAGATTTGGTTCATATACAACGACTTCTACACCTTCCGCTTTCAAACGCTTCATGACACCTTGAATGGCTGATTGTCTGAAGTTATCGGAATTGGTTTTCATCGTTAAACGATAAATACCAACTACTTTTGGATTTTTAGCTAAAATACTTGATGCAATGTGGTCCTTACGAGTACGATTGGCGTCTACAATGGCTGCCATAATATTGTTTGGTACATATTGGTAATTTGCTAATAGCTGTTTAGTGTCTTTTGGTAGACAATAGCCACCATAACCGAAAGAAGGGTTGTTATAATGATTCCCAATTCTTGGATCTAATCCTACACCTTCAATTATTTGTTTGGAATTTAGGTCACGGACTTCAGCATATGTGTCTAGCTCGTTAAAAAAGGCAACACGCATTGCTAAATAGGTGTTCGCAAATAACTTAATTGCTTCAGCTTCTGTCGAATTAGTGAATAAAATATCGATATTTTCTTTAATAGCTCCTTGTGCTAATAAATTTGCAAAAATTCGAGCGCGTTCTGATTGTTCTCCCACAACGATACGAGAAGGATATAAATTATCATACAATGCTTTACCTTCCCTCAAAAACTCAGGTGAGAAAATAATGTTTTCAGTTTGAAACTTTTCACGTAACTCTAACGTATAACCTACAGGTATCGTTGATTTAATTACCATAGTTGTATCAGGATTAATGGATAAAACCGTGTCAATTACTTTTTCAACGGTAGAAGTATCAAAGTAATTCTTATCCGGGTCGTAGTTCGTAGGGGTCGAAATGATCACATAGGTTGCATTTTGGTAAGCTTGCTTTGGATCGGTTGTAGCTGTTATGTTCAGTTCTTTATTTGCCAGAAAATCTTCAATCTCTGGGTCAATAATGGGAGATTTTTTGCTATTGATGAGTTGTACTTTTTCTTCTACTATATCTAAAGCATACACTTCATTATGTTGTGCTAATAGTACTGCATTTGATAATCCAACATAGCCTGTTCCTGCTACAGCTATTTTCATTTGGTTTCGTCCTTTCTTTCGTCTATTGTAATTATTTAACATATTATCATATTTCCCTTAATTAAAATAGGATCTACTTATTTCATTAAGGTGTTGTAACTTTTATTACAACATAACGTCTAATATATTAAATTGTAAAATATTTTCTTAAATCCAATTTACGTCCATATTATTTCATAGTAAAATATAGATTAGTGTGGGCAATTATAGAAATCGGGGGAAATACGATGTCAAAAAAAGATATAAATTCAAGAATTGAAATAAAAGAAAAGAAAAAGAAGAGTAAACGTAGGAAGATTTTATTTTTTATCTTTGTACCTTTACTTGTATTAATTGCGGCTGTCTCTGCTTATGCAATCAATTTAGTAAATCAAACAGAAAAAGTCGTATCAAAATCTTATGAAGATGATGGTCGTGATAAATCGGAATTACGTGCTAAAGAAGTAGACCCTACAGAAGATCATGTATCTGTTTTATTTATAGGTGTGGATGATAGTAAACATAGAGAAACAAAGAACGAAGCAGTTCGTTCTGATGCATTAATCTTAGCTACTCTCAACAAGAATGATAATAGCGTAAAGATGCTAAGTATCCCACGTGATTCATATGTTTATGTTCCTGAAATTGGATATGAAGATAAAATTACCCACGCGCATGCATTTGGTGGAGTCCATGCAACAATCGAAACAGTTGAAACTTTCTTAGACGTTCCTGTTGACTATTATGTAAAATTGAATTTTAATGCATTCGTCGATGTCATTGACGCAATTGGTGGTATTACAATGAATGTTCCGTATGAATTTACAGAGTCCAATTCAGATGATGAAAGTGACTCCATTCACCTGTATCCTGGTGAACAAAATTTAGATGGCGAAGAGGCATTAGCTCTAGCAAGAACACGTAAAAAAGATAGCGATCTGCAACGTGGTAAAAGACAACAAGAAATTATGAAAGCTGTTATTAGTAAAGCTACCTCTGTTAACTCTGTATTTAAATTGGATGATGCGATTCAAGCTGTTGGTGATAACATGACTACGAACTTAACTTTTGATGAAATGAAAGCTTTCTTATCTTATGGTACATCTGGAAGCATTGATATCGAAACGTTAAATCTAGAAGGCAGCGATTTGTGGTTAAACAACATTTACTATTTCGGACTTAATGAGCAAAATCTTGAAGAAAACAAACAAATTTTACAAGAACACTTAAATATTAGTGAGAATAATGCAATAACTTCAACAGATAAATCGTCTAGTCAATCAAATGGATAAAAACAAACCGATCTAATAGATCGGTTTGTTTTTTATTTATATTTTATTGATTTAATCTTACATAATTGGCGATATATAAGCCTACTTTTCTATTTTCATCCCATACATTATTCCAATTGCTTAAAGGAACAGGCCTCTCACCTACATAAGGAGAAATTTCAGGAGTAATCCCCGGTAAATTCTTATTATATACAAACCAATCTGTATAGCCTGCACCACTTGTACTGGTTTGTAAATCTACAGGTGTATATCCGGTTATGTTTTCCACACCATTAGCAATATTTCTAGAATGTGAATCAAAACCATAACGTGTATATATTAATTGCCCTGATGAATGATATGCTACAGCAGCTAGAAAGTTATGTTGATTTGTAAAGTTATAGACGGCTTGAGTTTCAGGTTCACTTAAAGGAGCTACTCCTTTATAGAAACCATAACTTGGATACCCTGGGTCATTTGCTACAGTTCTCCATAAATAAGGATATTGTCTATTTAAATCTACACCTCTAATATTTGCCTTCCAGTGTTTAAAGTCTCTACTTCCATTATTTATTGATATGACCTTATCAGGATTTCTTGCAGAGGAAGCACCTTGTTGCACTAACATTACTCCATCCGGATTAACCATAGGAACAAACCAAATGGATACTTCATCTAACACTTTTTTTACTTGATAGCCCCCAAAGTTAGCTCCGTTTTCATAAGCATAAGCATATTCATCTATCATTTCCATGAGAACATTGGTCGTCATATGTTCCCTAGCATGATGTGAGGCATTAAGGAATATTTCTTTTTTTCCTGTACCTAATTTAACTGCATATAGATTACGACCATCCACAGATTTACCTATCGTTTTCGTCTGAATGATATCTGGATAGGTATGATCCAGTAAATCGATATCTTTCTTCATTTGGTTATAGGAATACTTAGAAACATTAGGTTTAACGACATCTCTTACACTTATTAGCCTTTTCCTATCTTCTGCTAAAGAAAGATAATTTCGAGCTTTTGATATTGTTGCAAATTTAACATTTGAATCTATTATTTTTTTGTATCGTGAAATTGCTGTTGTAAAGTTACCTCTTTGATGTTGAATACTAGCCCAATTTAATAGATTTTCAGCAGCTTTATTCAGCTCTTCTATAAGTTCGTTATTTCTTGGGTGTATTTCAGATCCTTCTTTTAAAATATCAAACTGTTTCGATACCTTATTTGTTTCGTTTGCTTGCTTTAAAAGCTTATAGACTGAAGGAATTGCTTGTCCATTGTTAGCATATTTCAATTTCGTATTAACTTCACTTTTGGTAGTTTTTTTCAAAGTTGGGCTTGATAAAATTAAATTATATCGATCCTTTGCTAGATTATAATTACCTTGTTGGTGTTTTTTGGTAGCCCAATCTAATAAAACTAGTTGAGAATTGTACAATTCATTTTCTGTTTCACTATTTCTAGGATAAAGTACGTATGCTTCAAATGATAATTCAAAACGTTTAGTTGCTTTTGAAGTGTCATTTATGTGTCTTATAAACTCCTTTACAGTTGGTAACTTCTTCTCATTTTCTGCATATTCTATCTTTTTCTCCAACTCTACTTTCAAGTTCTTTGATAGATTTGGACTATTTTTAATCAGCTGGTATCGGTTGATAGCAGTATTGATATCACCTTGCTGATGCTTCTTTGTTGCCCATTCTAACAAATCTAGTTGTGTATTTTGAACAGCAATTTGCATACTTTGACTATTCGGATATAGTATAAACCCTTCCAATGCTAATTCAAAACTTGCCGTTGCCTGATTATTTTCTTCAATGCGATTTTGAAAATCCTTTATCGTTGGCAGTTTTTTATCTTTATTAGCATATTCTAGTTTAGTCTGAATTTCTTCTTTCACTTTGTTCTTTAAGATTGGATTTTCTAATGAGCGCTTATAGCGTTCTTTAGCTGTATTTATATTTCCTACTTGGTGTTGTTTGGTAGCCCAATCTAATAAAGCTCTTGTAGAAATATGTAGTCCTTCTGCAAATCTATCTTCTTCATATAATGTGTAACCTTCTAAAAATAAGTCAAACATTTCACTAGCTTTTGCCGATGATGTTGCTAATGAATAGATTTGATCTGATGTTCTTTTTCCTTCAGCAGCATATTGTAGAAGTCTGTTTACTTCTTCTTTGACATTTGACTTGATAATTTTTATTTCTAGTAATCGGTTATACCTTTCTTGCGCTGTTGCATAGTTTCCTCTGGCATGTTGACCCTTTGCCCATTGGAATAATTGATCAATACTGTGGTGCAACTGTTTTTTTACTTCATTATTCCTTGGATATAACTGAGAAGCCTCATCCAATATATCTACTTTTATAGATGCTTTCGTTGTTTTGCTTGCTTGATCTAATAAAGTGCTCAAAGTAGGAAGGACTTTATCATCTTCACCGTATGCTTTTTTATTAATAATTTCCTTTTCCAAAATCGGAGATAATAGCGGTACCTCTAATAAAGAGTTATAACGATCTAATGCAATTTGAATATTCCCCCGTTGGTGCTTCTTGGTTGCCCATTCTAATAAATCTAGTTGTGTATTTTCAACAGCTTTTTTCATTGCGTGGCTATTTGGGTATAATTTGTATCCTTCCAATGCCAACTCTAAACTTGTTGTTGCTTGATTATTTTCTTCAATGCGATTTTGAAAATCCTTTATCGTTGGCAGTTTATTATCTTTATTAGCATATTCTAGTTTAGTCTGAATTTCTTCTTTCACTTTGTTCTTTAAGATTGGATTTTCTAGTAAGCGCTTATAGCGTTCTTTAGCTGTATTTACATTTCCTACTTGATGTTTCTTTGTAGCCCAACCTAATAAATCTCTAGTAGAAATATGTAGTCCTTCTTTAAATCTATCTTCTTCATATAATGTGTAACCTTCTAAAAATAAGTCAAACATTTCACTAGCTTTTGCTGATGATGTTGCTAATGAATTGATTTGATCTGATGTTCTTTTTCCTTCAGCAGCATATTGCAAAAGTCTGTTTACTTCTTCTTTGATATCTGACTTGATAATTTTTATTTCTAGTAATCGGTTATACCTTTCTTGCGCTGTTACATAGTTTCCTCTGGCATGTTGACCTTTTGCCCATTGAAATAATTGATCAATACTGTGATGTAACTGTTTTTCCACTTCATTATTCCTTGGGTATAACTGAGAAGCCTCATCCAATATATCTACTTTTATAGATGCTTTCGTTGTTTTGTTTGCTTGATCTAATAAAGTGCTCAAAGCAGGAATCACTTTATTTGCTTCACCGTATGCTTTTTTATTAATTATTTCCTCTTTCAAATTCGCAGATAATAGCGGCACCTCTAATAAAGAATTATAACGATCTAATGCAATCGGAATATTCCCCTGTTGATGCTTCTTGGTTGCCCATTCTAGAAGGTTTACTGAGCTTTCCCTTAGTCCTTCTTTTATACTTTTGTCATCAGGAAATTGTAAATAAGCTTGTTCATAAATGGATACAATCTTTGAAGCACTCGTTTGTTGATCAGCATAAGATATCCAATCTTCTGGATCGTTAAACTGGTCTGTATTTTCAGCTAAAACATAATCAGGTATTATTAAAAATAAGAGTAACAGCAAAATTAATAGTTTCCTCATGTTAACCTCCTCTGAAGTAAAATAATATACTCTTATAATAATAGTTAAGAGAAATTTAAACAACCTTTTATAAAAATAAGATCCAATTCTTTTAAAGAAGAATTGGATCTTATTTTTATAACAATTTTAAAGCTTTTTCTATATACCTTAAAGTTTCATTCTTTTTGAGTGGGTTATGTCCAGATTTTTTGTCAGCATAGAGAGTTATTTCTACCTTTTCATTAAAATTAGAGTCTTCTATTTCCTTTAAACCTAATATAAAAGGGTCAAGGTGATGTGTAATATCACGGTTGCTGGAGACGTTTTGTAAATAAATGATTTTTGGTACAAATTGCTCTTCTTTATAAAATTTAACGACATTCAATCGTTTCTTATACTTCTTAATGATTTCTTCCCTCTCCATATTAGGCATAGTACTATTAAACATGGCATTCACATGTCTTTCATAGTAATTCCACACTATTGTTTGGGGATTATTCACTAATACCAATGGTTGCTTTAAAAAACCTCCTAGCATTAATGACATAAATCCCCCTGCAGAACTTCCATAAAGTAATGTTTTATTTAAAGATATATTTAGTCTCTTTAATAGATACATAATTATTGTAGAAATTTCTTTAAGATAATAGACATCTTCTCTTCCAAACCCCCAACCTATATTTATACTTCCGAGATATAAAGTTGGATCGTTATAATAAATGAGATTCTCTTCGAATTCTCCTATCCATTTATGTCTTTGGAAAATAGGTGGTTGTAAATCAGAACTTGCATCATAAGCTCCAGATCCAAAGACAATTGCTTTGTCATTGTCTGAATTCATTTTAATTAAAAATTCATAGTGTATACCTTCTTTTTCAACATCAAGAATAAAAGGTTCCTTTTGGTCAAATATTTCTCTTTCCAATTGATGAAAAGATATATTTCTTTTTTTAAAACCATCCATATGTTCAGACTCCTTAGACAAGTTATAAAAATTAATACTTTTTAAACATCGAATTTATTTTGCCATTCTGCTGAAATGTTACATACATTTAGTAAATTTTTTGCTCTTAATTTTTTGCTTTCTTCACTTATTTCTTTACTTTCTATAATAAATGATTCATTACTGTGTATTTTAGGTCCCCCATCTAGTACGTAATCTAGAACGTGTGAAGTATATACAATTGTAGTGCTTGTAATTACTTCTTCATTTGGAATCAGTAATGATACATCATACTTATTACATAAAGTATAAATTTCATCAATAATCGGGTTTCTATTATCATTTTGATAATAAGGCCAATGATATATCGCCATTTTTTTATTTTTTTCACCAGCATCTTTCAAATTTTGCAAAATAGGTTGAATGCCTTCCTGTGTTGCAAAATCAGCTATAAATACAAAATCATAAGTTAAATCAACTGTTTTTTTATTCATAATAGGTATAGGACGCGGAAATTTTTTGCTATATGTTTTCGGATCTATAAATAAATCTTTTTCGTCCTCAACATTATTCTGCCACCAGACTCCTGCTTCTCTGTATGTCCTTCTCAAACCAAATCTTATTGTTTTAACATGTGTTTGACTTGTACCTGTCAAAGAACTTTCACTAAATAAAGCTAATGATAATGGCACATTAGGTTCTACAAGAGATAGACTATCTTCTCCAAACGCTTTCTTTAGTCGCCATAAAAATTCCGTATCTCCTGCTACCCTTACACTATCCCAACCTCCAATAACTGAAATTACCTTTCTATCAAATAACAAAGAAGAAGTATTCATAATCAGAAATCTTCTACTTAGCAGAGATCCTGCATTTATAGGCAATAAATCATTGGAAATTCTTATTAAGTTTGAAAAAGAACCAATCACATTTGGTTTTTTTAATATTTCAGTCAATTGAATTTCCAGTTTCTGAGGATGAGACCAGTCATCACTATCATGCACTGTTATATAATCTCCTGTAGCTTGGATTAGCCCTTCATTCCTCGCTGCATAAGCTCCTTCATTTTTTTCCTTCCTAATTAATTTTATTCTAGAGTCTCTGTCGGCAAATTCTTGAACAATACCTGCAGTGTTATCCGGACTGCAATCATCCACAACAATAATTTCAATATTTTTTATTGTTTGTTCCAATAAACTATTTAGAGCAATGTGTATCGAATCTTCTGCTTTAAAAGCAGGGACAACAATACTAATTTTATATTGATTTAAATTTGAATCCGCCTTTTGTGATTTAGATACTAAATTATCTAATGCTAAATTTCTTTCCTCATTTCTTTTTTGAACTAAAGTATAACCATGTTTCTCGTATATTAAATTTAACCACTTTAGTTTGTTTTCAGGAGAGCTTTCTACATGAGCCATTGCTAAAATAAATTCGGAATTAAAACCAACATCTTCAGAAATATTCCATAACTTATTTTTGGCCAATTCCAATTGTCCTTGATTTCTTAAAATTTTAATCTCTGGTATAGCGTGACTTAGGAAAGCATTCTTTTTCATATCAAAATCATTTATAAACTTTACTTCTTTTAGTGCTCGGTCATAATCTTGTAAATCATAATACCATTTCGCTAAAATCCAAGCTGCTTTTACTTTTATATTTGTCGGTTCTAACAAAGAATTTTTTATTTCTTCAACTTCTGGTAATGCATATTTAGAGAATCCTCCCCATAATGCCTTTTCAAGTTGTTTTACTTTATCAAAAGAACCTTTTCCTGCTTTTTTATTTTTATTATTTTTATTTAGTTGTTCATTATAATTTTTACCTTTGAGAAATGCAATAGTATATCTAACAGGAAAAGTCATCTTCCAAAACCTGCTATTTTCTATGCTTTTAAGTTTCTTTTCTTCTTTCTTTTTTCTGGATAATTCTTTTTTATATAAATCATCAGTTGTTTCCGATTGTACGTTTAATTCATTAAATTTATTTATTAACCTTTCTTCCTTTTTTTCTTCTTCTTCTAAACGTAATTCTAATTCTTTTAGTTGCTTTTGTAATTCATTAAATTTTTTCTTTTTATTATAATTGGTATTTGTTTGATTTGATGTCAAAACATAGCCCTCCGATAAGTTAATATCATATTCATCTAACAATTTTCATGATTCTGCGTAATGGATTGGTCACTTTCCATGCGCGGCTATTTTGAATCTTAGTATATTGTCTCTTACAATACTTTTGCTTATTACGAAATAATACTATTTTTTCTGATTGTTTATTTATATTATCTTCTAATGCTCTTATCTTTTGTCTTTTTAATTTATTATCATTTCTTATCTCTTTTAACCTTTTTTCGATATCCCTTATTGCAAGTTCAGATTCTAATATTTCATGATTCATTTCTTGCTCTTTTCGTAGTGAGTCTAGAGTGTTTAGTAATAAATTCTGGTCTGAGTTATTAAATTCACTATTCATTATAGTTTCTTTGGTATACCCCTCTTTCACATTTTGTAAAGCCTTTTTATAATCTACTGGCTCATCTTGATAGTAGCAAATAAGTCTTCTATGTTTGCCTCTCTTAGTATCCCTTAATGGTTCTTCAACTATTATATAATAACTTGGTTCCCTACCAAACCATTTATTCACCTTATCTAAATCTACAGGATCATGGAGGTGTTCATCTTCTGACCCCTCAAACCATTTATAGGGTACGGAGATTAACAATTTATCTGAAACTTCAAGCAGCTTTTTAGCAAATTCATTTACTTTTGGAATATGTTCTAATACTTGAAGACATGTCACAAAATCATACTTTTTTTCTGGATTAAATTCTAAAAAATCCATTTCTATTGAGGTAACGTTCGGGGAAGAATAGGGTTTACTGATATCTAATGTATACTTTTCGGATATCCAATCGAAATTTTCAATATAGGCTGTATTAGCTGTTCCTACATCTAGGATATTTTTTGCATCTACCGCAAATGCTCTAACTAAAAAATCGATATATTGGTAGTACATCATGTTAGTTCTTCTATTCCAATAAGTTTCATTAACTCCTACTTTATAATTCACAACGTTAACCTCCATTAAATTTACGGTGATTTGATTAAATACTCATTATGTATCATACCATAAGCTTTTTTTTTTGGGAAGAATCACAAAATAAAAGAAAATGACCCCTGTCATATCAGGGATCATCATAAATTTATATTATCTATAATTCGGAATGTCAAAATGAAGTATTGGATTATCTAATTGATTGTAAAGATTTTTTATATTTCCTATTTGCTTTATAGCCCATCCCATATCTGTTGCATATTGTGGATAACCAGGATTTGCAGGGTTCCATCTCATTTTGTAAAGTGTGTTTTGTTTATAGCTATTATGAATGTACGATTCACCAATAAATTTAGCTCCACCTTCAATAGCTGCTTCTGGTGAAAACCAACCTTCTCTATATGCTTTGAAAGCACCTAGTCTTTCAGCATCACCATCGGCTGCACCAATTCCAAACATGTTATAAGTAGTTCTAATATTGGATAAACTATTTTTATTATCTGCATTTACTAATCTGAGATTTCCATCTGAATCTTTACCAACTTTCATTCCGGTAGCTAAATCAGAACTACCGTGACCAGTTTCCAATAATGCGTGTGAAATTAAATAAATTTCATTAACAGAATGCTCTAAGCCTGCATCGATAAATACTTGACCTTTTCCTGATAAAATACCTTTTCCAGAAAGTATGTTATCTAATTGCGTACTTGAAACACCAGGACTAGACGACAACACTAAGTGTTGATAGATATCATTATTTTCTGGATCTAAATATGGTACTACATCAGATGCTTTTGCATTTCGCCAAGAACCCAAACTAATTTCATACCAATCATTAACGCTTTTAATAACAGAAATAGTTCTACCTTTATTATATGTCGTGTAAATATGGCTATCAGAATTAGTTGAGGCATATACATTAGCTTTTTCTTTTAAAGTATATCCCACTCTAGTACCTGCTAAGCTAGTATGCACATAGAGTTCTTCACCTTCATATTGCATTTTATACCATCTATTTGATCCTGATACACTATCTCCTGAAACCGTACCTAAAATCTCTATTTCTGTACCGTAAGCTAAATTTTCATATATTTTTCCATCAAGGCTAGGTGAATATCTTACATTTACTCCACTTCCTGTAATAATATCTTGTTCTCCCGGACCTGACACAAATGAACTGTGAATATAGGCAGGTTCATTTCGATATTTATCAGTTTGAGGTGGTGTAGATAAACTCATCTGAGTACTAAGAGCATCTATTAAAGAAACATTATAGTTACTATGTTCAATAATTTGTCTAGTAGGTACTTTAGACTGCTCTGCTAAAGATTTATTTCTTTCTGCTAAATCTTTAACACTACTAGAAACTTCAGGTGAATCTAGTAATTTATTGTATCGATCTATCGCAACATCATATCTATTATTTTCATGTTGTTCCATTGCCCATAAAAATAGATTTAATGCACTAGCATTCAGCCCAGTTATAAACCGGTCTTCATTTGGATACAATATAGTTCCTTCTTCAAACAATTCAAATTTAGTAGAGGCACTATCGCTTCGATCAGCTTGCATATACAAATAGTCTGATGATGGAAAACCTCCTCTATTAGAAGCATATTTTAACTTGATTTCTGCTTCCTTAGAGATTGTTCTCTCTACTTTAGGTGCTGAAAGTATCTTTTGATAACGATCTATTGCTGTATCATAATTACTGTTTTGGTGTTGCTTAGTAGCCCATTCTAACAGTGCTTGAGCGCCATAGTTTATTCCTTCTATAAATCGAGAGTCAGAAGGATATAAAGTGTAACCCTCAATATATGATTCTAGCATTCTTGATGCACTAGTTTGGCTCTGTGCTATTTCTAATAATTCATTACTAGAAGGTAAAGCTCCATTCTCTTGTGCATAGTTTAATTTAATTTGTGCTGATGTTTTCAGTTCACTTGAGATACCTGGTGAATCTAAAATAGTCTGATATCGAGCTGATGCAGTTTCATAATCTCCTTCATTATGTTTACTTGTGGCCCAATCTAACATTGACTCTGCTACCTCATTAATTGCCGTAATTAACGACTGATCTCCCTTATAAATGACATAGCCATCAGTTAATAAATCTAGACGAGAAGTCAAAGTGTCTAGGTTCATAGCTTCTGTTATTAAACTTGAAACCGAAGGAATTAATTTGTTCTCTTGTGCATAAGTTAACTGAAATGTTAGTTTATCAGAAAAATCACTTGATATAAGAGGGAGGTCTAATAAATATAGATACCGTTCTTCTGCAATAGCAAAATTACCATTTTGGTGTTTTTTTGTAGCCCAATCAAATAGGTTTTTACTACTCTCTTTTAGACCTTCTTCAAAACGTTTATCATTTGGATAGAAATTATATCCTTCTGCAAATAATTCTACAATTCCGGAAGCAGTTGTTTCTTCTAGTGCAGCATTATATATTACACCTGCAGGACGTTTGCCATTTTGTGCATCTGCTAATTTATTTTCCACTTGTTTCAGAATATCCTGATTTTTTAAAGATGCATTTAGAATCATTTGATATCTTTCAATTGCCGTTTCATACCTTGCTCTATCATGCTGTAGCTTTGCCCAATCAAACAATTGATTCTGACTTTCGAGAAATCCTTGATAAAATCTATCATCACCTGGATATAAATTATATGCAAACTCGTATGCATTAAATATCCCGGATACCGTTGTTTCCTCTTGGGCTCTTTGATATAGCTCATTTGCTGACGGTATTGTCTTTTCATTCTCTGCTCGGTCTAAATAGGTGGATGTTTGTCTTTGTATATTTTCACTAATTGCTGGTGTATTTAAGATTGTTTGATAACGCTCAATCGCTGTTTCAAAATCCCCGCTATTTTGTTTTTTTCTCGCCCAATCCAATAAATTTCTAACGCTCTGATCAATCCCATTGTGGAAACGGGTATCATTTGGATAGAATTCATAACCTTCAACGTTTAGATTGAGTTGCCCTGAAGCAGTTCGCTCATTAACTGCCAAAGCATAAATAACATCTGCGGGGCGCTTACCTTTTTGTGCATCCTGTAGACGCTGTTCTACTGCATTTTTAATCTCTGGATTTATTACAGGTGCATTTAAAATCATTTGATAACGCTCAATGGCTGTTTCATATCTCGCTTTATCATGTTGTTTTTTCGCCCAATCAAACAGAGACTTCTGACTATTTAAAAATCCATCAGATATTCTTTCATCAAAAGGATACCACTTATATCCATTAAGAAAAGCATTAAAAATACCTGAGACTGTTGTACTTTTTTGAGCTTGTTCGTATAGAGTGTCTGCCGATGGGATAGTTTTATTTGCTTGTGCTTGCTCTAAATATTTTTTAGTTAAGTTTATTATCTCGTCATTTACTCCATGTGTATTGATGATAGACTGATAGCGATCAATAGCTACTTTAAAATCTTCACTATTTTGTTTTTTTCTTGCCCAATCCAGTAATGACAACGCACTAGATTGTACACCTTCGTTAAATCTGGAGTCATTAGGATATTGCTCCATACCTTGAGAGAATAGTTCTAGCTTTCCTGTAGCAGTTCGCTCTTCTTGAGCTTTTTCATATAGTTCATCAGCTGACAATGGCTGAGCTGTAGTTTGCAAAGTAGTAACTTGGTTATCTACTTCTTCATCACTAGCTTGTTGTGTTTCGTTAGTTTTTAGTTCGCCAGATTCTTCATTGGTAGTTTGTTGTTCTTCACTAGTGTTTGGATCATTATCAGTTAGTTGTTCTTGTTCGCTAGATTGTTTATCTTCAGTCTCATTAGAATTACTTTCTTCTAATTTTTCTTGACCTTCAATAGTTGTAGTATTCTCTTCTGTATCTTCAGAAGTACTTTGAATACTACTTTCCTCATTCTCTATTATTTGATCATTATTCACCTCCTCTGCTGTTTCAGCGTAAATTGTAGACGATGAGACTATAAACAATGTAATAATACTAAGTATGCAAACAAACCTTTTCATTAAATCTCCCTTTCTAGCATATAAATTACAGCTATCAACCATAATCATTATATCAAAATTAATGAAATAGTAATACATTTAATTACAAATTTCGTGACGAAATGTCTATATTTAGTAATTAAATTGTAATTATATCGCAATAAAGAACACCCCTGAGAAAAGGTGGCTATTTCCAGCCTTCTCATGTACTATTTTTATTGACCCGATCTCACCTTTACCTCTTCACCATTATACTTATTGATGCATACTCATTGTTCAACAACTATATCATTTTTGATTTGATCTCATTCATATATTTCATTCTATTGCTTCGTTATTGTATATTATAAGGAAATCAAGATTCTACCGCCGTTGTACAGAACATAAAGAAGATCGCAAACCTCCTCAATTGATAGAGAGAAAGTTTGCGATCCTTTTAATTTAGCGAATTTTCGGGATTTTATTATAAGTGAGAAAACCAAGCCTGTGACAGGCTTGGTTTTAGTTAGAGATTATTCTCTCTATACGTTTCTGATGCATATTATAGCTAAAGTTTTCTTCTACAAAATGCAAGGCTTTTTCTGAACTACTTCTCAATAAAGTTGGATCATTCAAGAATTTTTTAATAAGTCCTTCTACCTCATCAGGTTCAGCGTAATAGGCAGCATCTTTAAAAAGCAATTTATAGTTGTTTGGTAATATTACGGGTATTCCAACAGCCATTGCCTCTATTATCACTCTTCCAAATGATTCAACCCAATCAGAATGTGTAAAATAAACAAATATGTCTAATTCTTTCAAAAATTGTTGTGGTGAAATCTCACCAAACTCAAATACTTTCCAATTTTCCGGTAAATAACCAATCACTTTTTTAGGAATACTCGCTCCTCCTAATACTAAAACCTGATAATTGTTATTTTCCGGATAAACAGAAAGAATTTTTTCTTTTGTTTCTGGCCACTTTACGTATGAATCTCTGGAATGTCTACCTATTTTTATAACATCATTCTTGTCTTCTTCTGATTTTCGAAAATCTTTCCATTCTTCGACATCAATAATGTTAAACCAGTCGTCTTTAGATAATGGCTTATCAGCTATCTCCTCTTGATGATGAGTAATTAAAGCATCTCTTATTAGGGGACCAATTGTATGCCAAGTACCTGCCGTTCCAAAGTAATGGATCATGTTTTTATATATGCTATCTATTTCATAACGAATATCAAATTTAGTCCCGTATGCGCTTTGAGGTGGTTGATTAATAATTAATCTGACATCTTTAGCAACTACATCTGGAATATAGATTTGTTTTTCTTGCAACATCGGAGGATATCGCACAATTAATAGGTCACAAGAAACTTTTTCTCCATATACCAGTAATTGTACTGTTTCTCCATCAAATAAATCTCTAACCTTAGGATTGATCTTCTTTTTTGGTGAGTAATCATACCGTGCCATTTGAATTATTCCTGTTTTATAGCCGGCTTTTTGCTGAGCTTTAATCTCTTCAACATTTGACAAGGTAGATCCACCGTCCAACCGGAAATCAGAAACAATAATCACATCGAAATGTCTCCTAAGTGATTTGTTTTTAATTCGTTCTGGCAACATTGGTTCAGGAATTGGAAATGGTCTGGTTTTCATTGGGAAATCATAATACAAATTACTATTATTTTTATGATAATAAACTTGGGCTTCTAAATATTCCTTTCTTGCACCCATAAAAAACCCTGGAAACCCAAATGATGAATTTCCGGTCAGAGAAGACTCTGTTTGACGTTGAAAGGATAAAGGACCTGTTTCTATTTCTTTAATACTGTCTTCCCCAAATACAGATCTAATCCGTTTTATAAATTCTGAGTCTCCACCAAACCTTACAGAATCCCAAAATCCTATTTTTTCCATGACAGGTTTTCGTCTAAACATAAAAGATGACATATTACTAAAAATGTATAAGCCAGGCTTACCTCTTCTAAAAAAGTTCAAATTTTCGGTTGCTCTAGCCTGTTGAGACGTGTTACCCATATATTTTTCATTATTTAATAAATGCTCAACTTGTATTTCAATTTTTTTACTGTGCGACCAGTCATCTGCATCATTTATGGTTACGAAATCTCCTGTAGCTTGTTCAAGTGCTATGTTACGAGCAACATAAGCACCACTATTAGTAGGTGTTTTTAAAAAGAGCACTCTATCATCTATTTGCTGAATTCTACTCACAATATTTTCCGTCGCATCATTACTGCAATCATCCACAACTATTACTTCTAAATTAGTCCAAGTTTGATTTAGGATCGATGTTAAGGAAGTTTCGATTACTTCTTCTGCATTATAAACCGGTATAATAACCGTAACTTTGGCATCACTAAATTTTTCTGAAGAGGTATTCTCTGTTGATAACTGATCATAGGCATTATTTTCATGATTAATTTGGCTAAAATAAACGGTGTTTAGCGAGAGGTATTCATATACTTTATTTATCCATTTTAAGCGGTCATTTACAGAATTCTCTGTATTAGCTCTTGCCAAATATAAATCTGGATGAGGTTCTACATTAAGCATTTTATCAATTAAATTCTTTGCTCGTTTTATATCACCCAAAAGTATTAAATTTTCCGCTTGAATTACAGTGATTTGTCTTAGTTTTACTGTATCTTTTTCACCTCTGGAAACAATCGGTAATAACTTAATGCTTTTTCTTGCACCTTCTTCAGTCTGTTTATTTGAGTGCCAAACAGCTAGCTCCCAAGCGATTAATTTTTTTATCAAAATATCGTTGGTTGTCTTCATAAGCTGCTCTAATTCAATCAAAGCTTTTTCTTCAAAACCAAGATTTCGTAATTTATATTTAATGTTTTCTACATTATTAAATTTTTTCTGTTGTTTTCCGGTTTTGACAAGGCCCTTGATTCGATTTTTTAATGCGGAAGGAAGTCTATCAACCATTTGACGACGATGTTTTGAAGAGATTATATTATAAGCAATAAACTCCACTATACTTACAATTATTTTTTTTATTCTTTTCTTCATACTAAAAACACCCTATTTACCTGATTTTTTTTCTGCTACTCTGTTTTTATATTTATTAATTGCTTCCTCAGGTTCTCCATCAAAAACAACTTTTCCTTTCTCAAACCAAATTGCTCTTGTGCATACAGTTTTGACAAAATTCATACTATGTGAAACGATTATTACTGCTTTTGCACTTAATATCATTTCTTGAATTCTCTCAGTAGCTTTTTGTTTAAATTCCATATCTCCTGTTGATAAAGCTTCATCAATTATAAAAATATCCGGTTCTAATGTTGCTGCAATACTAAAACCTAATCTTGCCTTCATTCCACTGGAGTATTCCTTAACTGGTTGATTAATTCTCTTTCCTAATCCTGAGAATTCAACAATATGGTCATAATTTTTTTCTACTTTTTCTAAAGGCATACCTAGCAACATACCATTTAAATATACATTATCAGCTCCAGATAATTGTGCATTAAAACCAGTTCCATAACCTAACAAAGCCGAAGTCTCACCGTTAATTTCAATTTGACCTTGCTCCGGTTCAAGAATTCTCGTTAAGACTTTACAGAGTGTACTCTTCCCGGCTCCATTATGACCAATAACTCCTACAATTTCTCCCTCTTTAATATTGAAGTCTACGTCTTTTAAAGCCCAGTGTGTTTTCTTTTTTAAATTATATGCTACACTTATGTTTTCTGCTTTGATCACTGTACTATCTTTTACAATCGTCTCTGTTTTATCAATTTCTAATTTCTTTTTAGGCTTCCTTGGCGGCAATGACTGCTTATAATTCTCTACTATTTGTTCAGGATCTCCAATTTCTCGTACTTTCCCTTTATCCAGCCACATTAACCGATCACAATTTTTCTTTGCAAAACCGACACTATGCGTAACAATGATCACCATTTTTGCCTTATCAACCAACTCTTTTATTTTTTTCGATGCTTTGTTACTAAATTCTGTATCGCCTGTATTTAAAGCTTCATCTAGGATTAAAATCTCGGGCTCTAGATGTGCTGCTACACTGAATCCAAGCCGAGCTTTCATACCACTTGAATAATATTTCATCGGTTCTTCAAAAAACTCCTCTAAACCGGAAAATTCATGGATATCGTTAATGAATTGTGTGATTTTCTTTTTTTCAATGCCTAACATCATCCCGTTTAGATACACATTTTCTCTTCCTGTTAATTCCTTATTAAAGCCCATTCCAAAAGAAAATAAGGCCGTAACTTTACCATTAACGGTAATACTCCCATTGTCCGGTTCTAAAATATTTGAAATTGTTTTACAAAGGGTGGTTTTACCAGCTCCGTTTGAACCTATTATTCCAAGTACTTCACCTTTATAACCCGTAAAATTAATATCTTTTAACGGCCATACTAGTTTCTTTTTTTTGTTTTTATTCTTGTTCTTTCTTTTCATCCAATTTAATGCATGGGATTTATAATCGTCCTTTTTGAAGTTTGGATCAAAGGAAACACCTAAATTTTCTGCTTTTATTATTATTTCATTATTGTTTACAGACATAAATAACCCTCATTTATAAAGCTTTAATTATTTTATGTTCATTTTTCATAAAATGGTAAAGCATAAATACAATTGCAATACAAGAAGTAACTGTAATTACAAATAATCCTGTGAATTCAGGAACCTCTTGATACATCAAAACATCACGATACGCATTTAAAATAATTGCTACCGGATTAATCGCCACGACCCAATTTAAGGATTCTGGAAGTCTACTTCCTTCCCAAATAATCGGGGAAGCATAAAAAAACAACCTTATTATGTGTGTCAATATATAATCAATATCTTTAATAAACACACAAATATAAGAAATGAACATGCCAAGAGCTAATAACATTAGTAATTGAATAATTATTACTAATGGTAAATAAATTATTTGCCAGCCCGGCATCACACCAAAAGCCGCTAAGAATATTGCAATTACTGCTAAACCAAACACAAAATTAAATAACTGAGACGTTGATAGAGCTATTGGAAACATTGATTTGGGCAAATAAACCTGATTAATAATCGACGAATATTTCGTGATCGCCTTTGCAGATGATTTAACTGTTGTATTCATCCATCTCCAGACAACTAACCCTATCACTAAATAAACGGCATAGTTTTCTCCGCCTCGTTGTAGAATGATTACAACTAAAAAGTAGTAAACTAATACATTTAATAAAGGATCTAATAACCACCAAAAATATCCTAAATAGCTATCTCTATTCTCAGCTTTTAAACCTGATTTAACCAAATATAATAATAAATCTTTTCTTTTTAATATTTCAGATAAGTAATTTCGCATAAATCTACATGACACCCACCTATATTTTCTAATAACTACTTGCAAGCCAACTTCTATAATTATAGTTTAAGCAAAATCTTTTTTCTATCAAGAACCTCTATATCATTCGAAAATATTTCTTTTTTTATTAATGTTATATACAAAATTTCCATTAACTAATCAACAAAAATATATATTAACCTAGATGATTTCATCTGTAAAGCTTTTACATCTTTTACCAAATATAATGACCCTCATAAAATTTATATTGTTGTACAAACTATAAATAAATTAATGAATAAAGGAGCATATTAATGAATAAAAATTTCAAAAACCCACAGTTTAATCATCCAAGTGAAAAGAATTCAGATTATCTAAACGAAAATCATTGGAACTCCTTTAAAGATTATGCCGATGATTTAGACATTGAGTATGAATTCGAAGGCTTTATTAATAAAAAAGAGGCTGATTAGAATTCATTTATTATGTAAAGAAGCACAATATAACTGTATATTGTGCTTCTTTCTATTTATAATCTCCACAATTTGAATGTCTTAGGACAATCCTCTTTATTTAATTTACTTTTCAGGTCAACTAAAATATTTATATCATTTTTTACAAGCTTTTCAAATTCAGACCATGATTTATCTAAATAGAATTGATGAGGTACTGCTAGAACAACTGCATCGGAAGGTTTTAAATCTTCATATGGAACAAGGTCTACTCCATATTCACTTTTTGCTTCGTCAGCTGAAGCATATGGATCAGAAACTTGAATATCCATTCCATATTCTTTCAATTCATTAATTACATCAATAACTCTTGAATTCCTTAAATCTGGTACATTTTCTTTAAAAGTTAACCCTAAAATGGTTACCCCTGCACCATGTACTTGTATTTTTTCTTTAATCATTTCTTTTACTAATGCAGTCGCTACATATTTACCCATATCATCATTGATTCTTCGCCCTGAAAGAATAAGTTCCGGTCTGTAGCCAACTTTTTCCGATTTATGTGTTAAGTAGTAAGGATCCACACCAATACAGTGACCTCCTACTAGCCCTGGATTGAAAGGAAGGAAATTCCACTTTGTACCTGCTGCTTCTAAGACTTCAGCGGTATCAATCCCCATACGGTCAAACATGATTGCTAGTTCATTCATTAACGCAATATTAACGTCACGTTGCGTATTTTCAATAATTTTTGCTGCTTCCGCTACTTTTAAAGATGATGCTCTAAATACTCCCGCATCCACGACACTTTCATAGACTTCTGAAATAATATCAAGCACTTCTGGAGTTTGTCCAGACACAACTTTAGTAATTGTTCTGAATGTATGCTTCTTATCTCCAGGGTTTATTCTTTCTGGTGAATAGCCAATAAAGAAATCTTCGCCAGATTTTAGACCTGATTCTTCTTCTAGGATTGGCACACAAACTTCCTCTGTAGCGCCAGGGTATACAGTTGATTCATAGACAACAATAGTGCCTTTTTTCAAGTGTTTTCCTACTGTTCTTGAAGCCCCTTCTAAAGGCTTGAAATCCGGTAACTTATTCATGTTAATTGGAGTAGGAACTGCAATAATTAAAAAATCACAATCAGAAAGTTGTACAGGATCAGCAGTGAACGATATATCTGCCTTTTTCAATTCTTCTAAATCAACTTCATTGGTAAAATCAATATTATTTTTTAATGTGTTAATTCTATTTTCATTAATATCGAATCCAACTACATGATGTTCTTGACCAAATGCAACTGCTATAGGTAAACCTACATAACCTAATCCGACAATTCCAATCTTTCTATTCATATCTACACCTCTTATAATTTAAGTATTTTTTTAAGAATTTTAGCTAACGTTACGTATATTTTATTTTTGAACAAAACCACAAATTTAAACATACTAAAAAATTATACAATATATTTCCTTAATTTAAAATATGCATAATGCATAAAATACCAAACACTTTTTGACAAACTTAATTTTTCTACTTCTCGATAGACTTTCCAATTTTGTTTCGCCATTTTTATTTTATTACTAGAAATAGAATTATGTCTAACTCTATATTTCGCTAAAGTTTCCTGCAATCCAAACGCTTTAAATCCTCTCCGTGTTAAATTTAACCATAAAGCATAGTCTTGTCTAGCTCTTATATTTACCATCTCGATCTTATCGATTTTATTTCGGTCTAAGATAACTGTAAGACATCCTATCACACAATTTTTCAACAAATCATTATATTCTACTGAATCAGGAATTGTTACCACTTTATTATGTTGATCATCAGAATGAACTTCTAAATACTTTGTATAACTAAAAGCATAATCATGTTGATTCATAAATAATAATTGTCTTTCTAATTTTTCGGGCAGCCACTGGTCATCGCTATCCAGAAAAGCGATGTATCTGCCTTGTGCGTTTTTCATTGCTTTATTTCTGGCGACTGCTGCTCCCTGGTTTTTTTTAAGTGGGATCAATCGGATTCTATTGTCTTCATTCTGATACTTTTCTATTATCGAAATTGTATTATCAGTTGAACCATCATCGACAATTATCATTTCCCAATGCGGATAGGTTTGCTCTCTGACCGACTCTATCGTATCTCGTATATAAGTTTCTGAATTATAGGTTGGTGTAATAACAGAAACTAGATTTTGATCTTTTATTTCATCCATATTTTCCATCCTATTTATTTAGTAATTGGTCATACCATGCTATAAGTTTGCTCTTCTGAGATTCCCAGCTTAACTCATCTAGTACAGCCTTTCTACCATTATAACTCATGGTTTCTGCTTTTATTGGGTTATTCTTCAAGAAGTTTACTGCATCAATCAATTCTTGTTTATTATCAGGATTAACTGTGATACCACACTGGTGTTGGTCGATAAATGCTTGCCATTTGGGAAAATTCGAACAGATAATAGGCAACCCGGCGCTCATATATTCAAAGAACTTCGTCAATTCTTTCTTCAAGTAATGATCAGTTTCCGGGAAAATTGCTAATCCAGCAATCCAATTTTCGTTAAGATAATATTTATCGATCTCTTCTCTCTCGACAAAACGGTCGATACCGTCAAAATGGAGGTAGTCACGTTTTTCAGCAGCATGATCTTTCATTTGCTCCGCTAAATCACTCGAACATTCCCCAACAAAATAAACATGCTTGTCCTCCAATATTTTAGGAATTTCGGCATGATAAAAGGCCCCTCTTACTACCGATACATTACCTGTGTATAACAATTTGTCACTGTCTATCTGACGATTAATCTTTTGATTGATTAGTTTATCATTGAGTATCGGATAATTGAGGATACTTGTTCCCCGCTGATACCGTTCAACATAATACTTCTCTGCCAAACAAAGCTCCATCTTTTTGATTAAAAAGCTTTCGAAGCTATTGTACAATTTGCCAATGATTTTTTTGATTGGCTTTGGAAAATATTCCTTTTGCATAATACTTGTATAATAATCCTCATGCACATCATAGATGACTGTGTTATTTTTCTTTTTTAATAGCCAACCTACAAAGATTAATTCCGGATCATGAAAATGATATATATCAGCATTCATTTTTTTTGCTTTCTTATAGGCTTGAAGTGGTCCAAACAGCATTCGTTTCCATCGATTGGTATATTTCTTTAGTGGAATGATTTCTACCTTATTCTTCTCGTCCTGACTATCATTCTGTTCATCGATTGGCGCCATTAACGACACACTATATCCTGCTTTTTTTAGTGATACACATTCCTTATGATATATTCTGGTATCATAAGGATGATGCACTGTCGTCATATGGACAATTTTACTTGATTGAGACAAATAGAAAAACCTCCACTTCTAAATCGTAATACTAAACATGAACAATCATTTATTATAACACATCAAGAAAGATTTGTTCATATTGTCTTACGATCTTACTTGAGTTGAAGAATGTAGCACGCTCGTAACCTTTTTCTGTGATCTCGTCCAGTTTTTCGGGCATTACTTCTAATACAGATAGCATATTCTCCGCAAGCTTCTCTTCATCCCCCACAGGACTTAATAACCCGTATCTGCCTTTATCCAAAACCTCTGATGGACCTGATCTACAGTTTGTCGAAACAACGGCTGTTTTGGTTGCCAAAGCTTCGGCAATAACATGACTAAATCCTTCATGCTTTGATGACAATACAAATAAGTCCGCCTGGCGGAAATAGATATATGGATTTTGTTGAAAACCAAGAAAATGGACACGCTCTATTATGTTTAATTCGATTGAAAGTTGTTTTAATTCATTGTATAAATATCCTTCTCCAAGAATCATCAATTTTGCAGGGCATTGCTCATTAACTTTTGCAAAAGCACGCAGCATCGTGTGATGATCCTTCTGCGGAACTAGTCTGCCTGCCGTAATAATAATTTTGTCATCTGTGTCGAATAGTGACTGATGATGAAAATCCTTTTCTTGATTTGCCAGATTCGTGATATTGGCAACATCGACTGGATTATAGATTACTTCAATTGACTTTCTTGGTATTTTATAACGTTTTACCAGATTGTCTTTTACCCCTTCAGATAGTGAGACAATTTGGTTTGATAACCGATAAATTAGGCCAAACCCTAATAACATAAGGTTCTCTTTAAACGAACCACCAAGATTATCTGCCTCTCTAATTACATTCTTGGCTTTTGTAAAAGAGACAAGTTTCGCAAGAATTGCAATGGTGTTAACTCTTGGAATAGTACTAAATACAATATCAACTTTTTCATCTCGAATAATCTTTGCTAATTTAAAAATTGATCTGCTTAATCGCTTCGTGTCTAATTTAATAAATGTGACATCTTCTTTTAGAGCATGTTCATATGACCCTTCATAGTTTAAAGTCACTAAAATAGGAGAAAATTTATTTCTATCTAAGTTATTAATAATGTTTAATAATGTTCTGGCGGCACCACCGGCTCCCATTTGATAGATAAAGAACACGATGTTTACTTTTTTCATGTTTACCTTCCTCCTGCTTACTATCAGGGTCATACAGCAATTATACACTTTCGATAGAAATGATTGTTTATGACTGTATTAGTCAAAAATCCTCCATTTCTATCATGGTGAACAATCGTCCGTAAGGCCCCTTCGTTAAGACTTAGATGATTTAAAGAAGTTTTAGTGCTAACCATCATTGGCAGGACAAATCCCCCGAACTGACGGAAAATTCTTTTCATCACATATCTTTCTATTTTATATGATAATTGATAGAAACGAAAGTGTTATTAGTGAATTGAAATTTGAAACAGCCTGGTGTTGTACACCAGGCTTTCAATTACGCTTCTTTCTTTTTCTTATTCTTTCTCGTAAACCACCCTTTAACACGCTCTGACAAATTATCAAAGTACGTATAAACGACTGGTATTAACACTAATGTAAATAAACTAGATGTGGCTAAACCGAATATAACGGTAACTGCCATTGGTTGTTGCATTTCGGCACCTTCACCATATCCTAAGGCTAATGGAACCATAGCAAGGATTGTTGTTAAGGTGGTCATTAAAATTGGACGCAGCCTTGTTTTACCTGCTTCAACAATGGCATCGTCTCGATCCATTCCACGATTTCTGAGAATGTTAATATAATCGACAAGCACGATTGCGTTGTTAACAACAATACCTGCGAGCATGATTACCCCGATGAAGGCCGTGATCGATAACGGCAGACCCGTGATGAACAGACCGCCAAACACCCCAATTGCTGTTGCAGGCATCGAGAACATAATGATTAATGGGTGCAGGAAGTTTTCAAACTGTATCGCCATGACAGCGTACACTAAGAAAATTGATAACACTAACGCAAGACCTAAGTCTACGAAAGCCTCTTGCATGTCTTCCGCCTGTCCTCCGATTGAATAATCATAATCATCAGGGAAGTGCATGGAATCTAACGCACTTTTAACATTTTGTGATACCGTACCTAAATCACTACCTTCAATGCCGGATGTAATACTTACCTGGCGTTGCTGGTTTTCCCTAGATATCGTTGCGGCACTTTGTACTTGTTCGAAATCTGCTATGGTTGATAAAGGAATCGTTGTTCCTTGTTGGTTTTGAATTAATAAGTTTTCTAAGTCATTAATGGTTGAACGCTGGTTTTCCGGATACATTAATTTCACATTCATTTCTTCTCCGTCTTCACGATACTGCATAATCGTTTGACCAGTGAATCCAAGCTGAACTTGACTCATGACCTCTTGATAGCTTAAACCGTATTGTGCTGCCAACTCACGATCAACCTGAATCGACATTTCCGGCTGTGTATCAGATAAAGATGATGTTGGATTATAGACACCTTCTACATCCTCTAACACCATTAGAACTTGGTCTGAAAGTTCCTTTAACACTTCTGTTTCCGGACCTGAGATTTGAATTTGGATTGGATCCCCTAGTCCAGCGCCAGAGCTAGCTTCCGTTACGGTGATTTCTGCTCCGGCAATATCTTGTAATTCTTCATCCAATTGTTGTGCAAATGAAGAAGTGGTTTGCTCTCGATCATCCGATGGTACTAATTGGATTTGATAGGAGGCAGCAGACCCACCTGACATGACTGCCTGTTCCGGATTTCCACCACCGACTGTTACATAGCTGACATCAATGATATCATCGTGTTCTGCCAGTTTTTCATTAACTTTTTCGGTAATCTCCAAACGTTTCTCTTCATTAGTACCTGTTGGTGTTTCTACCGTGATTCCTAGCTGACCTTGATCACCTTCTGGAATAAAGGCAGTGCCGATAAATGGTATTAAACACACGCTTGCGATGATTGCGACAACCGTGATAGCAATCGTTGTTTTCCGTAATTTCAAGGCTTTTTTGATGACTCGTTGATAGCCATTGATTACTTTTTTCATTATACGATCGAACCAGTAACGACGACCATTATCCTGCATTGCTTTCGTTAAGAGTTTCGATGACAACATCGGGATTAATGTGACCGCAACCGCCAGTGATGCAATTAACGAGAACGAAACAGTTAACGCTAATGGTGTAAATAATTCAGATGCCATTCCTTCCACGAAAACAATTGGTAAAAATACTACTAACGTTGTCGTTGTTGACGCAATTACGGCTGGTGCCAGTTCAGATGCACCCTTGATCGATGCTTCCTTGATGTTATATCCCTGTTGCCTGTAGGAGACGATATTTTCGAGAATTACAATCGAACTGTCGACCATCATCCCGATACCTAGTGCGAGACCACCCATCGTTAATACGTTCAACGTCTCACCAGTGAAATAGAGTAAAACAAATGTTGAAATAATCGCAATTGGGATCGATACCCCGATAACAAGTGTGGCTCTGATACTTTTCAGGAATAATAACAATACTAATAAGGCGAAAATACCGCCAAAAATCATATTCTGAATAACAGAACTGATCGACTGTTTAATAAATTCTGATGTATCAACCACTACATCAAGGCTAACACCTTCTGGCAGATCTTTATTTAAGTCTTCTATTGCAGTTAATATATTGTCCGATACTTCAACCGTATTCCCGTCTGATTGTTTTAAAACACTTAATACAACTGATGTTTCATTATTTACAAGTGTTGTACCATTCTTTTCTAATGTATCCTTAACATTTGCTACATCTTTGACTTTTATTTGTGCACCTTGTGGTGTTTGAATAATCGAGTTAGCAATATCATCTACTGAATTAAAAGTCCCATCAATTCGTAGTTGTAAATCTTGATCTCCTCGTTGAATAGCGCCAGCTGATCCAGACTGATTAGCGCCTTGTAATGCTTGTTGGATCAATTGTGTCGAAACACCATATTGCTTCAAGGCTGCTCGTTTTAACTCTAATTCAATAACTCTTTCTTCTCCACCTTCGATACTAACAGAAGCCACACCACTTTGGCGTTCAAAATACGGCTGTATCTTATCTTCTGCTACTGATTGTAGGGTGGTGGTATCACTACCAGTTAAGCCAACCCACATGATTGGCATTTGGTTCGGGTTGAAGCGAAGGACACTTGGGTCATTGGCTCCATCTGGAAGCATTGCTTTTACTTGATCAACACTTTCCCGAACCTCGAGTAAGGCATTATCGAGATTGGTACCATTTTCGAACATAACAATCACAAGGGAAGAGCCTGTTTGTGATTGGGACTGAATCGTATTTACCCCCTCGATTGAGCTAAGACTACCCTCAATTGGTTCTGACACTAGTTTTTCGACCTCTTGAGGTGCTGCATCTGGATAGCTAGTCGCAACCACTGCAATTGGCAAATCAATTTCCGGGAAAAGGTCTATCGCTAAATTCCGAACTGAAATAACACCCATTGCAATAATAGCGAGGACAATCATGATGACCCCGACTGGTCGTTTTACTGACGTATTGACTAGTTTCATGATTAATCCTCCTCTACTACGCTAATTTTGCTACCATCTACAAGCGTTAACTGCCCACTTGTAATGATTTGATCCCCTTCGTTAAGCTCTGCTTGGATAGCTGTAACCTCTGATTGTGTAGCTTGAACTTTAACTTCAACTTTTTTTGCTGTATCTTCTTCCACAACGTACACAAATGTTTCATCATTTTCTTCTACTAATGCTGCCGTTGGAATTAACAGGGAATCTTCAATTACCTTATCCTCTAAAACCACGGTAGCTACAACACCTGCTTTGTAATGAGTTGTAGCATTATCGAATGAAAGATCGATCGGAAATAGACCCGCTTCATTGGCGGAGTCTGCTACATATTCGATCTCTGCCTCATGTGTTTCTTCCTCTGCACTTTGTAATAAAAGGGTAACTTTTTTTCCTTTTTCAAATAAATCTAATTGAACGTCAGGTACTTGTAGTTGCACAGTTAATCGCTCTAGGTCAATTACCACTGCTAATGGATCCTGATTAGAGACAACGGAACCTTCTTTTGCTTTTAATTTTGTGATAGTTCCTGTTGCCGGAGCCTCTACGTTAATGTTTCCTTGTGGACTGGAAATCGTTGCAATGTCATCGTCTTCTTCTACTTTTTCTCCATTTTCCACTTCCAATTCATCGATTTCACCTGCTACAGAAGGAATGACAGGTATTGATTGATTTGGCATTGTCCGGCCATAGAAGTTACGTTCCATAACAAGATCGCCTTTCGTTACTTCTCCTGTTTCGACTGGTGTTACGCGTTCTTCTTGTTCTTTTTCTCCCTCGCTGCTTTCCGAACACGCCACTAATGTGATGATCACAATCATCAGTAATAATAATAAACGCTTCATCTTCTTGTCCCCTCTCAATTTTTTTATAAGTATGTTTTTAATGTTTGAACAGTTGATTTAATAGTTGGATACGATTCTAAATGCTCTATCATACTTTGAATGATAATTTGTTTTGGTTTTTGTTTGTGCCATTCTTCTTCAAGAACATGTAATGCTTCTATTATCTGCTCTCTTTCACCTCTTTCCATTTCGGTGATTTGACCTTTTATTTGCTCGACGACAGATTGAATTGTCTGTTCATTCGATTGCTTGAATCGTTTTAAATCTTGATATTGAAAAACAGGTGGCGCAGACATTGTTAAAATAGCTTGCACCAGGACATCTATATTTTGGGTGATGTAAGCAGCTAATCGATCTGGATCGAAGGAAAGGTCATGAATCGCAATCCATTTAAAATAACCACTTAACATCCCATCGGTTTGAATAATGACGTCAACTATGTATGGTTTCACTGCTTCTCCATAAATATTGATTAAACGATCTTCCATCCAATCATAGGCCTGTTTATGTAGATTGAAAATTAAATCATCCATTCTTTCACCAAGGTGGATATTGTCTCGGAAATGCATCATGAGATATTCCTTGTGCTCTTTAAATAATCGAAGAAATGCGCCAATCTGTTTGGTGAATTGGTCAAAAGGATTACTCGTATCATGTTGCATCTTTGTTAGCTTCTCAAGTACTGTCTCTGTATAATATTTGTAAATTTCTACGAGTAAATCGTCTTTTGACTCAAAATGTAAGTAAAATGCCCCTTTGGATACATCACTTTGATCTGCAATCTCCTGAATAGAGGTAGAATGGAATCCCTTTTCCGAGAAGAGCTTCAAACTTACTTCTATCATGCGCTTCTTTTTAGTGTCCATCTCTTTAGTTGCGCCCCACTTTCTCTAATACGGTATCATATCCCGTAATGTTTCATTTTTTTATTTCATTGAATGACTGGTCAGTCACTTTCATAACTATACCAATAATGAGGGATGATTGCAATTATAATGGGCCGAAAGTCTGAGCGGGGAATCTTCTATTTTTTATAGTTAACTGCAAAGCAATAAACCCTGCTTCATTTTATTTGAAACAGGGTTTTACCATTTCGTATTATGTTGGGCGATCAATTATTCCTGTGGATTAGCTTCGTCTTCGATAGGTCCTTCACCATTCTCCACAGCATCTTCCATTTTTTCTTCAGCTTCCTCTAAGTTTTCTTCAGTGTTTTCACCGACATCTTCTCCGGTTCCACCATTGGTTCCACCGTTATTCTCGCCAGTGCCACCGTTTGTGCCGCCATTTTCGCCGCCGTTTGTACCACCATTTTCTCCTTGATTTCCTTCATCCGGAGCTTGTTCTTCTTGTTGCGGCTGTTCTTCTTCCATTGGTTGATCTTCTTCATCACCTTGTGCACAACCTGCTAACAGGGCTAGTGATAATAGAAAAGCTGAAAGATACTTAACGTATTTTAATTCCATGTGTTTTATCCTCCTTTAAGTCATGTTCAATGGTAGCTTAACCAATTAATCTACAAATTATGCCATTAAATTTATTATTATTTTTTTGATTTGAATTTTGAAATGGGATGAAGGATGGATGTATCGAGGATCAATTTACGGGATAGAAAAACTGGGCAATAAGAAAAACCTTCATGCATAAATGTTTTTCTTGTGATGATTAGGGGGATGATGGACAAAAAGTAAGATATTTACAAAATACTGTCTTCATGTGCGTGATAGACATAAAATAGGTTACTCGCTAATTATTGTCCTTCATAAAGAAGAAAACTGAGAAGATAAATAAAGCTAGATTTGTTCATCCTTATTGGATTTGTCGTTTATACCGGTTTATTCAACAAATCTTTGCTCTTCCTTATTGGATTTGTCGTTTATCCCAATTTATTCTACAAATCCTTGCTCTTCCTTATTGGTTTTGTCGTTTATACCGGTTTATTCAACAAATCTTTGCTCTTCCTTGATGGATTTGTCGTTTATCCCGGTTTATTCAACAAATCTTTGCTCTTCCTTGATGGATTTGTCGTTTATCCCGGTTTATTCAACAAATCTTTGCTTACTCTTGATGAATTTTTCGTTCAATTCCATTTGTACGTGATGAAGCTAAGTCGTCTCGTTTCTGGTCGTTCTGAGGCTAAACATCCGTGCAAATTTTCTTGTCCTAAAAAAAAGAGAAGCTCAGCAAGCTTCCCTTTCACTTATTTCACCGCAAATGTAATTTCTGCTTCGCAAGCAAGTTCGCCGTCAACTGTTGCAACTGCTTTTCCTTTTCCTATTGGTCCTTTAATACGGATAATTTCGACTTCAAGAAGAAGTTGGTCTCCTGGCTTTACCTGACGTTTAAAACGACATTTGTCAATTCCAGCTAAAAATCCGATCTTACCTTTATTTTCTTCCTTACTCAAAATCGCAACCGCTCCAACCTGTGCTAATGCTTCGACAATTAATACGCCAGGCATAACAGGATAATCTGGGAAGTGTCCTTGGAAAAATGGTTCATTAATCGTCACATTCTTTTTCCCGACAATTCGTTTGTCATCTTGTTCCGTAATTGCATCCACTAACAGAAATGGATAACGGTGTGGGATCGTTTCTTTAATTTGTTCAATATCCATATGTATGACTCCTTTCCTTATTCCACTAAAGTATATCAAAAAGCAGAAAAAGAATACATATCTTTAGTGGTATCTAAATATGATCGGTGCTACGACAATTCTTCGATAATGCTTCCTTCTCTTTGATAAATCACCACTCTGCATAAAGAGCAGAGAAAATGCTTCCCACAGAAAAACCCACGAACCAACCGTTAAATTTAATGAAAGGAGTTGTTGAAAGAATTGGTTCTCTTCCGAAAGCTGAAAGAAAGTAGATAAAAGTATAAATAATGTAGATACCAAAATATAAATGAGCGTTTTTTTCCTGCTTTGCATTGTTTGCTTGTTCATTACAAAATGACGATAATTATAGTAGTTACGAACACCGAGTTCAATATTTTTTTCCATATTCGTATCTTGTGTGGCATCTTTCATATCAAATACTAATTTTATTTTGTGATGAGAATCAATTTCATACGAGAATTCTTCCAGAAAAGATTTCAGACTTGCATCCAAATCTCTGATATTGTAGACAGAGGAGTCCCACGTGTTAAATACCTCATCATAGTCATGTAAAGCAATTTCGATGATATACTCACCTGAAACAGGGTCAATGGTATAAAATTGGTCTAAAAAACGGCTCTTCATGAAAGCCTCCCTTTCTATAATGAGCTTTTTCCTGGTCAATCCTTTCCATAAGAAAGACGATTACCTATTAAGTAATCGCCCTTTTGTATGATAGCTTGTCAATTTATTTGCAAAATAACCAAAAAGAATATTTGCGACACTTCTCTACTTCCATGAATGCAACAGTAGCTAAACCGAGGCCACATAAAGCAATAAACCAATCCATAACAAATCACCACGCCTTCATACCTGCTGCAAACCATTGTTCATGAACTTCTCCAACCAAAAAACACGTGAATTCGATTGGCGAACTCACGTGTTTAATCATTAATGTTGTTCATTTTTTATACCCTTTTGAACTAGATCCACCAAGTCACTATTTTTCCACTTGAACAAAGTCGATAATATGCTGCCATGTTTCCCACTTTAAGACGTCTATCGGATGGCCATCTCCAAGCATGCTGAAACCAACTATGAGACCGATCATTAAAGCAAACAAACTAGACACGACAACAATCAGAACTTTCGCCCAAATTGGTACAACGCGCCGAATATATTTTTTCTCTTTTTGTTTTTGCTTTTTCTTTTCTGCTCTTTTTTCACTTTTTGTATTTGACTGAGCTTTCTTTTGTTCATTTGCTTTGTCAGCATTTTTATTTTTTGATTTTGTTTCTTGTGACATACGGGATGACTCCTTATTAAAAACTAACACTATCTCAACTGATTAATTAGACCTCTCATTTGGTCATGCATTGAGATGGTTCGTGCATTAAATTGATATGCTCGCTGTGTTTCAATCATATCTGTTGTTTGTTTTGCCAGGTCTACATTGGAAGCCTCCAATGCACCACTTTTCATATTTACATCTGCCAATCCAACTCCATTGATGACCTCGCCAAATGGATAATTTCCTAGAGATTGTTCGGATAAACGGAATAAATTGTTTCCGGCAGCTTCTAACAATCGTGGACGTACTGCTTCGACAATTTCCAGTTGTCCTTCGACAGCCTGCACGCCATTCCGAGTTACATTGATCGTTCCGTTTTCCTCAATTTTCAGATCTTCCATATTATCATCTAACACAATCGGTGTTCTACCAGCTCCAAGGACAGGATTCCCATCAGAGGTAACAAGCATTACTTGATTATCTCCCTGCGGTGACAAATAAAAGTTACCTGCTCTTGTATAACGAACTTCTTCTTGCCCATTTTCGTTCACTGCTACTTGAAAAAGGTGATTGTCCTCCATTAGTGCAACATCAAGGTTTCGATCCGTTACCTGTAACGATCCTTGTGCAAAGTTAAAATTGGTATGACCAAGCTTTGCTCCAGTTCCAACACGCAGTCCGTCCGGCGTTAATCGTCCATCTGGATTAGTTGGATCTGGCTCGATGTTGATTTGCTGTGACAGCAAGGAGGAAAAATTCGCATCACGGTTTTTATAACCAGTTGTATTGACATTTGCAATATTATTTCCGATATTATCTAATTTTTTCTGCAATTGCCCCATCGTTACGGCAGCCTGGAAGGTCATTCTTGACATTTGCTTCTACCCCTTTATTATTATCCGAGTCGCGCAATTTCATTGACAGCTTTTTCTAAACTACGATCATATTGTTGGACTACTTTTTGGTTTGCTTCAAAACTCCGATACGCTTGCATCATATCTGTCATCGTTTTAGCTTCATCCACATTAGAGTTTTCTAAATGATTTTGCTGAACGTTGAATTGCAATCCATCCACGCCCCTAGCATCCACTAATGCTGCACCATCTTCCCCGAGCTCAAATAAGTTTTGTCCATTTTTTATTAAATCGTTAGGATTTGCACTGTAAGCAATACCCAGTGGAATCTCGCCGCCTTCTACCTGGACCATTCCTTCAGGTGTCACCGTAAAATCTAAGTTGTCCGTATTAATCGGGTTCCCTGTATTATCTAAGACATAATAGCCATTATTAGTCGTTAAATTCCCTTCACCATCAACAGTGAAATTTCCGTTTCTTGTATAACGGACATCCCCTTCACCATTTTGCACCGTAAAAAAGATGGACCCATCTTCATCTGGTGTTTCACCTTGTACTAACGCCATATCTGTTGAAATGCCTGTTTTTTTAAGGCTTCCTTGCACGAAATCTGGTATTGTTTCTTGAACATATACCCCTGTATTAATGGCGCCGATTTCGGTCATTGATGGTATGGTGGTACCTTGTGAATTCGGAATATCACGGTTTTCCATACGATGAATTAATAACTCCGGAAAGGCTCTAAGTGTCGTTTGATCTTGTTTATATCCAGGTGTTTGCGCATTTGTCATGTTGTTGGACAACACTTCTTGTCTACGTTGCTGTGCCATCATACCATTTGTAGCTGTGTAAAAACCTCTAAGCATGAGTCGAACTCCTCTCCAAGTGACGCAAAGCTTCATAATCTCTAGCTTCAGCGACCATTGAAAAATAGACAGTAAAGTCACCTGTCGCTTAATGGGCGCTCTGCGCGTTTCTTATGTATTAAACAATTGATCGTTCTAATTTATCAATGTTATCTAACATAATGCCTGTTCCTTTTGCTACACAATTCATTGGTTCTTCCGCTAATAAAACTGGTACTTTCAGTTCTTCTGCCAATAATTGGTCTAAACCGTTTAACAATGCACCGCCACCAGTTAAAATAACACCTCTGTCGATAATATCTGCTGATAATTCTGGTGGTGTTTTTTCTAAAACGGTCTTGGCTGATTGTACAATTAAGGAGATCGATTCTCTTAGGGCTTCTTCCACTTCCTCAGAACGGATCGTAATTGTTCTTGGTAAACCCGTTACCATATCACGTCCACGAATATCGATTTCTTCGTTACGAGCACCTTGAAAAACTGTAGCCACATTAACTTTTATATCTTCTGCAGTTCTTTCACCGATTAATAATTTATATTTACGTTTTACATGTTGAAGAATTTCACCATCAAATTTATCCCCGGCCATTTTGATCGATTGCGCCGTTACGATATCTCCCATGGACAGTACAGCAATATCTGTTGTTCCACCACCGATATCAACAACCATATTTCCACTCGGTTGGAAAATATCCATACCTGCACCGATTGCCGCTACTTTTGGTTCTTCTTCTAAGTATACTTTTTTACCGCCAGATTTTTCCGCCGCTTCTTTGATTGCCTTTTGTTCTACCTTCGTAATGTTAGTTGGGCAGCAAATCAGCATTCTCGGCTTTGAAAGAAATCCTTTGACATTGATTTTATTTATAAAATATTTGAGCATCGATTCTGTGACATCAAAATCTGCGATGACTCCATCCTTTAGCGGGCGAATCGCTTCGATATTACCTGGTGTACGTCCAACCATGCGTCGTGCTTCTTCACCAACTTCTAAGACTTTTCCCGTATTGCGGTCCATCGCAACAACGGAAGGTTCATCAAGTACAATACCTTTTCCTTTCACATGAATAAGTACATTCGCAGTTCCTAAATCTATTCCGATATCTCTTGAAAACATGTACGGTTATCCTCCCTATTTCATTACCTTGCTTATAGTTTATGTCGACCAATTAGCGATGTTTATGTAATCTATTTGTAGGTGTCTTTATCTCTATTATGGTACATAATACCTCTAATTATATATAATATCATAAATTGTAGAATATCGTTATAGCTTTCGTAAAAAAATGTCGTAATTTTTATTATTTTTAGTGGAATTTGAGAAATATAATTATTGCAAGGAGTATCTGTTATTAGTATGGTGTCCATCTGAAGGTATATGTATGAATTAGAGAGGATATCATTTTGTTACTTTGTTAATAGTTCTTCTGTTTCGGGTGGTACTTTTTTACCGTTAAGTTGATACTTTACTTTGGTCGCTTCTCCGCCTCTTAGGTGACGGATTGCTTTATGGTGGCTTAGTATGTCTTTGACTTCGTTTGCTAGTTCGGGATGTATTTCTGGTAAGCGCTCTGTCAGGTCTTTGTGTACTGTACTTTTTGAAACTCCAAATTCCTTGGCGATAACTCGAACCGTTTTCTTCGTTTCGACAATGTACCTTCCAATCCTTAATGTTCTCTCTTTGATGTAGTCATGCACATCACTCGCCTCCCAATAGTTGTCAGTCCAAGGTGTGAACAGAGACAAGTACTACCATATAAAATTATCCACAATACCTAACAATCGCATCCTCACCTTAGACAAATAAAAGATAATTTGTACCATCTTATTAAACTGCACACCCCAATATGACAGTAAATTTTGGGTCAGTACACAAGTTGTGAGGAATTTGTCCTTGCTGGATAAGGTCGGAGAGTCTTTTATTTTACTTGACGAGATTGGTCAATTATCTTGCAAAAAGCATAAAAAAGTGATGACTCTTCTGTCATCACTTTTTTAATCTTAGCCAATGTCACCGTAGTCAGGATCTAATTTTTTTACGAACTTCATAGACATTTCTCCCACTCCCATCTTCTCTTTATATTCCTAAACCTTCCGAAGCCTTAAGTGGCAACCTTGCAAAAAAGTGATCACTCCTTTTCTCCATAAAGTGTTGATAAGAATATATGAAAAAATGTTGCTTTCTTGTTGCTAAGCCTAAGTAATATTGTGTAAATGGAGTTACAATGTCTAGGTGCTCTAACATAGTCTTTGCCAATTGATAGTTCCCTTTTGCGATCTCTAGGTGTGCTTTTTCTATGGGGTCTGTTGTGGAAACGCCATCTACTTCCCCGAAATGGGCACAAATAAATGGATAAGTATGATTAGCGATATGTTCTAATGTTTTTTGATCGTCTAAGCAACTAGCTATATAATTTGCTTCTTCGATATGATAGACACTAGATTGAAAATCTTCGTATAGGTAACTCAGTGCTAAATCTAGGTGGAGTTTTGCTTTTTGTTTGACGTGGTGAGGCATCTGCAAAGCTTCATATGCGTGCTTTCTAGCTAAAATTAACTCATTTCGCTTCCAATAGTATTGAAATAATAAGATTTTCATTCTAATCTGAAAGAATGTAATAAATAGTGGATTATCTACATGACGTAGTTGTTTTTGTATCTTATTTAAATAGTAACCTATTCGTTCATAATTATATACTTTTATATCTACTTCAATATGTAAAAAGTATTTTAAACATCTTAATTCAGGATGTTTAACGGAAACCGATTTCGAATTAGTTCGTATTTCATGAACTGGTTTACCATTTCTTATATCAAGCATAAATTGATAAATGATAGCTAACTCCTGATTTAATTCATTCATACTTTCTTTATTTATTTCTATAAAACATTGTAATTCTTGATAGCATTGATTGATATAAAAATACTCTAAAGCTAACCTTTTATCCGAATCCGATTTACTTGCAAACAGGAATTCTTTTGCCAGTTCTAGTTGGGCAGCTTCATCACTATCCAGGCTAATCATTGTTAAAAATTGAGGAAATTGCAATTGATTTTCTGATTCAAAGCAGTCTCGAATTGTCCCTATCATTGTTTTTGTTTGTGCCATAATCTATCTCCTTTCACAGTTATTTATTATTTCATATTCAAGAAATTATGCAATAGGTTTTTTGATAGAATCGTTCGTCAAATAGTTATCGATATCGACACTATTTGAGGAATTTTCATAGCTTTTGAGTAGAATATATAAGAATAGCGTTGAAAAATGAAAAATCTCCTTACCGTTTTCACAGGTAAGGAGATTTCCTTTACGCATGCTCCATAGCACTGGATGATTCAGTTTCACTTTCTGAATTTGCATTGTCTTCTGATTCAACTGAGCTGTCTTCTGTTGAGCTTTCTTCTTCTGTTGTTGAACTATCACTTTCAGTTGAGTTTCCTTCTTCCGTTGAACTCTCATCTTCTGTTGTGCCTTCGTTCTCTGTTGAGTTTTCGCTTTCTTCTGAACTATCTTCTTCTTTTTCTTCATCTTCTGCAGCTGGTTCCTTGTCTTCTTCACCTTTGTCAGGTGCTACAATTTTATTAATTGGTTGATTAATAAAATCCTCTGGGTTGACTGGTGTTCCGTCTTTTCTAACTTCGAAATGAACATGTACACCATTGTCTTGGCCTAGTGTGTTTTGTCCAGCTGTACCGATGGTCTGTCCCTGCTTAAGCTCATTGCCTTGTTCTGCAAATACTTCATCTAAACTAGCATAGTATGTGGAAATGCCATGCTCATGCTCCATCTTCACTACATTACCTAGTAATGGATCATCTTTCACTTCTGTAACGGTACCAGACAATGATGCTTTCACATCAAATGCCTTATCGTCAGAAGTCGAGATTGCAATACCATCACTTTGATAGTATTTGTTTTGGTGTAAAATGAGCGCCTGTTCTTGTTCTTCTGCATTTGCTCCATAATCATAAAATTTGGTCACGATTTCCACTTGCAAGTCTTCTGAAATTGGCATCTTTAGTACTTCCTGTTGTTGCATGACAGTAGTTGCATCCTCTTTATCTTGGCCTTCTTGACCTGTACTCAGATCATCTAGTTGATTCTCCATGTCCTCAGCTAAGTCTGGTGCTTGATTACTAGCATTTTGGTACCATAGGACTCCTGTTAAAAGTAGAGCAGCTACCGCTAAATATACAGCAGGAAAAAACCATCTTTTCTTGAAGATACGTTTCCAACTCTTTTTTGAAACGTTCTTGTTTTCCTCCATTATGCATCACCTCAGCAACCATTGTGATCAAATAGAGGAAAAAATATACATGAAATTATTATTTTTTTGCTAAAAGTGTTGGAGTTGCCTGTTCTAGCGTACTCACTTGTACGCCCCGATAGTAATATTCAATGATCTCTTTATATGTTTTTCCTTCCTTCGCCATCCCATTTGCCCCGTATTGGCTCATTCCGACGCCATGACCATACCCTTTAGTTGTAAACACATAATGATTGTCCTTTTTGGTAATGGTGAAATCACTTGATGGTAGCTGGAGGTGATCACGAATGTCCCGTCCTGAAAAGGTTTCTCCACCAATTTTTGCTGTTTCTACCCTTTTACTTTCTGTTCTTGTTAGCTGAAAATCCCCTGCTGAGTTTGAGAGATTAATGTCTAATTTTTCTTCCAAGTCGGCTTTGGTGAATATTTTCTGATCGAAAAACTTAGGGGATATTTCTTCATCCCACGGACTTTTTACAGATCGTAAATATGGTAATTCGCCTTGCCAGTAATCTTCTGAGTTTTCTGTATAGCCATTACTCGTCGAAAAAAAGGATGCAGTGATTGGCTTATTGCTGTACGTAATAATCTCTCCTTGGGTAGCCGCAACTGCTTCTGTAATTTTGTCAATTTTCCAATGAAAATCACTACCCCAAACTTGCCTTAATTCATCTACATTTTTGTATACTTGATGTTCGACCGTATCCGTCACATCGGCTCCACCAGCAATTTCTTTCTTATTATCTTGCATCAAATATCGAACAATAAAGGTTCTAGCTGCCAATGCCTGTGCCTTTAATGCCTCGATTTCAAAATCTGCAGGCATTTCGGAGGCAACCACATGAGTTACATACTTCTCTAAAGGAATTTTTTCCACTTCATTTGTTTCCGTTCGTAATACATGAACATCAAAAGGAGATTCTAATGAAATGGGCGTTTCCGTTGCTGTATTGCTGTTTGATTCTGTTTCTACAGATGCTTGTGTCGATTCATCCCCTGTAAAAGGTATGACAATGAGGGTTGGGATGACAAACATTAGCGTAAGTAATGTAGTGATGATGATAATAGTTGGTAATTTCCAGTTTGTTGGTGTTTGTTTGTTCTGCCATCTGGCCATGAATAACCTCCTCTGTGTTTCTTGTGTTTCTACTCTATCTTATTCACAAGAATAGGAGGTTAGAACAAATAATAGCTCAAAAACGATGTACTGACACATAGGCTTGGACTTTTAATGAACATATATTAGAAAGTCGATCTAATATAGAAGCGTGAATCTCTTATAAAAACATATAATCGGGATTCGCGCTCTCTTTTTTTGTGTGAATCCCTTATAAATGCGTATAATCGGGATTCACGCTCTTTTTTGGGGTGTGAATCCCTTTTAAAAGCGTTTAATCGGGATTCGCGCTCTTTTTTGGGCTGTGAATCCCTTATAAAACTATATAATCGGGACTCGCGCTCTTTTTTGGGGTGTGAATCCCTTTTAAAAACATATAATCGGGATTCGCGCTCTTTTTTGCACTGTGAATCCCTTAAATAATTTGTAACTGCCTATCCTTCTCCAACGTCTACTAACACTTTACTTTGATCAGGTTGATAGAGTGAAAATCCATAGGAAAGTTACCTCCATTTTATCAATAAGATAAGCTCCAGTTAGTCGATCCTAGTGTCATTTTCACCTGAAGAATGAAAAAAGAGGACTAGCTTCTATTTAAAGCTGTCCTCTTCCTATTATTGTACTTCTACTTGTTGTTGTACTTCCGTTATAATAGTAGTTTCTCCTTGATATACCCGTTCAATATCTGCTCCTAATTTTGCAAATTTCTCTGTAATGTCCACATATCCTCTGTCAATATGATGTAGAGAAGTTACACGAGTATATCCTTCCGCTACTAATCCTGCTAAAATCAAGGCTGCTCCGGCACGTAAATCAGTCGCAGCTACTTCTGCCCCTTGAAGATTGACAGGGCCTTCTACGATGACACTACGGCCTTCTATTTTTAATTTAGCATTCATTCTGCGGAATTCCTCGACATGCATAAAACGGTTTTCAAATACAGTTTCAGTAATCACACCTGTACCGGATGCCTGTAGCATCAATGCCATCATTTGTGATTGCATATCTGTCGGGAATCCTGGATGTGGTAATGTTTTGATATCAGTAGATTGTAATTTTTTTGGTCCAATAACACGGATACCATTTTTCTCTTCGGTAATTTTAACGCCCATCTCTTCCATTTTCGAAACGAGGGCACGAACATGCTCAATCTCAGCATTTTCTATTAAAACATTACCACCTGTAATAGCTGCTGCTATCATAAATGTTCCTGCTTCAATACGGTCTGGAATAATCGTATGCTCTACTCCATGAAGCTGATCGACACCATCAATTTTAATTGTCTCTGTGCCTGCACCTATAATTTTAGCACCCATTTTGTTTAAATAATTGGCTAAGTCTACTATCTCTGGTTCTTTAGCCGCATTTTCGATAATAGTTTTCCCTTTTGCAAGGGCGGCTGCCATCATAATGTTTTCTGTTGCACCAACACTAGGCATATCTAAATAAATTTTTGCCCCTTTTAGTCTATCTCTGGTAGAGACTTCGACAAAGCCATTTCCGACATGGACGTTTGCCCCCATTGCTTCAAATCCTTTTAAATGTAGATCAATTGGTCGTGATCCAATTGCACAGCCACCTGGTAACGCTACTTTCGCATGGCCATATCGTGCTAAGAGAGGTCCTAAAACAAGGACAGATGCACGCATTTTCCTTACGTATTCAAAAGGTGCCTCCGTTAATAATGGTTTTGTTGCATCAACTGTTACGGTATTTTTTTGATAGTCAACTTCTGCATTCATATGCGTTAATACTTGATTTATTGTGTGTACATCTGCCAAAGCAGGTACTTCGTGTATAATACTTTTGCCTTCACTTGCGATTATGCTTGCGGCGATGACAGGCAGTACGGCATTTTTTGCTCCTTCAACTCTTACAATACCATGTAACTGCCTACCACCACGTACGATGATATTTTCCAAGGCTCATTCTCCTCTGTAGACCATATTCATTATTATTAGTATTCATGTATTAGGATAGGTGTTCCTATAGTGACGGTTGTCCGATCTCCTATCCGCTCTCTGACTGCGATTTGTAGATTTATTTCTTCATCATTTTGCTTTAATTCATTTTCCCAATTAGGTGTAAATCCAGTCCATGTATAAAAATGCGACTCTTTTGTTTCGTCGATTACTGTCATATTTAGTGTAGATTTTACAAAATCTATCAAACAAACAATATCTATAATACCACTTTTCCATGCCTCAACACAAGAAAAACTTTGTGCATTTTCAGTAAATAAGCCATTAGTAATTGTTTTTATCTTTTCTTTATATTCTTTTAGTCCTTCCGGTGTTGTTTTATTCAATGTAATAGTATATATGACTTGGTATCGATTCTGTTGTTCATTAGTGCGCACTAATAAGATTGATTCGCTTATACCATCGTTTTCTTGGCGGTCTGATACAAATTTCAGACGACTTCTATCTACACCTTGCCCCTGGATATTTAGTTGATACCCGTTGATTCTAGAAATAAAACTTTGTATATCTGCTATTTCTTGTTCTTCTTTAATAGTAGTTTGCAAGTTTGATAGATTAAGGTTTTGTTGATCCACTATTTCTATCATATCGTCTATTTCATTTTGATTATCAATATTCGATTTCGTCTCAATTAATAATTGGTCTATAAAAAACATCATTCCTACTGCCGCAAATGTTATAAAAAAATACTTCATTTCCCGCACTCCTTTTTTATTAGAAGTATTGGCAGGAAATGAAGTATTCATACTCTTATTTAATTATTTTTGTTTAAAGATAGAACTAGAACTTAAAAAAGGTAAATTAATTGTTGTGACCACTTCAAAAAGTCTAAGAAAAAGTTACTCACGGTAGAGCCAATTGCTATAGTGATGAAGATAATTAATATTCTAGCTTCGTACACTTTGTGTTTTCTAAATAATTCGTCGAAATTAAGTGATTGAAGGACTTGCCATGTTATAAAGATAAAAATGAGATGCGACAACATCCCTATTATGCCTTCTTGCGCCAAACTTTGCATCATAATATATCCCTCGTTTACTTGTTTTTTGTCTATTTTAACATATCTATTAAGGATTCGCCTTTATTGGATATTCTTCGATATTTCCCGGGAAATTTAGATAAAATATTAATTTATTAGTGCTGCAGATTGATAAATAACCCATTTAATTCCATTGCATTATGGGTTTGTGTTGTAAGTAAGGATAGGAGTAAACAGATAGAGGAAATGAACAGTTTTTTAACCCTACTTAAGTTAGAAATAAAAATCCGACAATGAGAGAAAGCGTTTTCCTTTTATTATCGGATTTTTATTTTGTATTGCAATTGTTGCGAATTTCGGTTTACTGGCAACTTGAAAAGGGGCTGCACTCATCCTAAACGGTTGAGGCTGCCCCTTTTGCTTACTTATTTATTTTCTACGACTTCAATTCGGTTTAAGGCACGTTTAAGTGCTAATTCTGCCCTTCTGAAATCTATTTCATCTTGTTTAGCTTGTAAACGACGTTCTGCTCGTTCTTTTGCTGCTCGAGCGCGCTCGATATCAATATCGTCAGGTCGCTCTGCTGATTGTGCAAGAATTGTCACTTTATCAGGACGAACCTCAAGGAATCCTCCACTTACAGCAATCCGTTGTGGATTTTCTCCTTTTAAGCGCACCGAACTAATAGACAGTGGTGCAACGAGCGGAATGTGACCTGGTAAGATCCCGAGCTCTCCACTCTCAGCTTTACAGCTAACCATTTCAAATGATTCTTCCAGAACAGGGCCATCCGGAGTAACAACACTTACTATTAGTGTATTCAACAGAACCCCTCCTTAGGCTGAAATGAAATGGGAAAGAGGGTCATGTCCCTTTCCCCATGACCATTATGCCATTTCTTTTGCTTTTTCTACTACTTCTTCAATGCGCCCGACTAGACGGAATGCATCTTCTGGAAGGTCATCATATTTACCATCTAGGATTTCGCGGAATCCTTGGACTGTTTCATTGACTGGTACATATGAACCTGGTTGATCTGTAAATTGCTCTGCTACGTGGAAGTTTTGTGATAAGAAGAACTGGATACGACGCGCACGAGACACGGTAAGTTTATCTTCATCAGATAATTCATCCATACCTAAGATTGCGATAATATCTTGTAGTTCTTTATATTTTTGTAATGTTTGTTGTACTTCACGCGCAACATTGTAGTGCTCTTCTCCTACTACTTCAGGGTCAAGGGCACGAGATGTAGAAGCAAGTGGATCCACCGCTGGGTAAATACCTTGCTCAGATAATTTACGATCAAGGTTTGTCGTTGCATCTAAGTGAGCGAACGTTGTAGCCGGTGCCGGGTCAGTATAGTCATCAGCTGGTACGTAGATCGCTTGGATTGATGTAACAGAACCTTTATTAGTTGATGTGATACGCTCTTGTAATTGACCCATTTCCGTAGCAAGTGTCGGCTGATAACCAACGGCAGATGGCATACGACCAAGAAGTGCCGATACCTCTGAACCTGCTTGTGTAAAACGGAAAATGTTGTCGATGAATAATAACACGTCCTGACCTTGCTCATCACGGAAGTACTCCGCCATTGTAAGTCCAGTTAGTGCTACACGCATACGTGCTCCTGGTGGCTCGTTCATTTGGCCGAATACCATTGCAGTTTTGGAAATTACACCTGAATCTTTCATTTCATAGTAAAGGTCGTTCCCTTCACGTGTACGTTCTCCTACACCTGCGAATACGGAAATACCACCGTGCTCTTGTGCGATGTTATTAATCAGCTCTTGAATAAGTACGGTTTTACCTACACCCGCACCACCAAATAAACCGATCTTACCACCTTTGATATAAGGTGCTAATAAGTCTACAACTTTGATACCTGTTTCTAGAATTTCTGTTTCTGTTGCTAAGTCTTCAAATTTTGGTGATTGACGGTGAATTGGGTCACGACGTACATCTGCACCAATTTCTTCGTCAAGGTCAATTTTGTCACCTAAAACGTTGAAGACACGACCTAGTGTGATATCACCTACTGGTACTGAGATAGGTGCATTCAAATCTGTTACTTCTGCACCACGTTGAAGACCTTCTGTAGATGACATCGCAATTGTACGTACAGAATCATCGCCTAAGTGAAGGGCTACTTCTACAGTTAGCTCTTGTGCTTCACCGTTCGCATCATACTGTATTGTTAACGCATTGTAAATTTCAGGGAGATGGCCGTCTTCGAATTTAACGTCGACAACCGGTCCCATAATTTGAATAACGTGTCCTTTTGCCATCGATTTCCCTCCTAACTAAAGATTTACTACCGTACGATTGTATTATTCTAATGCGGCTGCCCCACCAACAATTTCGGTGATTTCTTGCGTGATCGCTGCTTGTCTTGCACGGTTGTACTGTAATGACAAATCATCAATAAGTTCATCCGCGTTATCAGTCGCACTTTTCATAGCAGTCATACGAGAAGCATGCTCACTCGCTTTACTGTCTAGTAGTGCACCGAAAATCAAGCTCTCCGCATATTGTGGCAATAATACATCTAATATTTCTTGTTGATTTGGCTCATATTCATATGTGCTCTTTGTACCACCGGATTCTTCTTGTAGATCCGTAAGTGGTAATAATTTTTTCGATGTTACCTGTTGTGAAATCGCACTGATGAAGTGATTATAGAAAATCACCAATTCATCTATTTCCTCATCAATAAAAAGTTGTACCGTTTCAGACGTTAAGTCTTTGATATCAGCAAAATTAGGTTGATCTGAAAGGCCTGTGATCTCCTTAAGAATTGGCATATCACGTTTCGTGAAAAAGTCACGAGCCATTCGCCCTACTGCGATAATAGCATATTCATCTTTTGATTGATGTTTCTCTTCAATCGTGCGATAAACTTGACGAAGAATTCCACTGTTAAAAGCTCCCGCAAGACCACGATCAGAAGTAATGACAAAATAGGCTGTCTTTTTCACTTCACGTGTTTGAAGCATTGGGTGTTCTGCATCCTGACCACTGCCTGCGATACTGTTGACCACTTCTTTGATCTTATTACTATATGGATCATAAGATTTGGCAAATTCCTCTGCTTTACTTAACTTCGAAGCAGATACCATGTGCATTGCTTTTGTGATCTGTTTCGTTTTTTGCGTGGAATTAATTCGCGTTTTGATATCTCTAAGAGATGCCACGTGTTTCACCGCCCTTTCTTAAAAGGTTTACGCTATACTTACGAAATGTCATTAACCGGACATTTTCGCTTTTCTGTCTAGGTCGGAGTGTCCAGAAACTAGTGCCTTTCCCTCAGCTTCGTACGATAAGTCAACATCGACTCATTCTTCGTCGTGTTTCCTTTATCTCCTACACTTCAGTCCAAGCCATACGTTTCTTACCGGACACTTTCGCTTTTCTATCATTATTCAGATACGACAAATGTTTTCTTGAATTCTTCTACTGCACCGCTCATGTCGCCTTCGTCTGCTAGTGCTCCTGTTTCTTTGATTGTAGAAAGTAGCTCTGGTTTATTGTTGTCTAACCATGCTAAGAATTCTGCTTCAAAGCGTGTGATATCTTCAACAGGAATGTCATCTAGGAAACCTTTTGTTAACGCATAGATGATCATAACTTGTTTTTCTACCACTAGTGGCTTGTGAAGACCTTGTTTTAATACTTCTACTGTACGAGCACCACGGTTTAATTTTGCTTGTGTTGCTTTATCTAAGTCAGAACCAAACTGTGCAAAAGATTCCAACTCACGGAATGAAGCTAAGTCCAGACGCAATGTACCGGCAACCTTCTTCATCGCTTTGATCTGTGCAGAACCACCTACACGTGATACTGATAGACCTGGGTTGATCGCTGGACGTACACCTGAGAAGAATAAGTCAGACTGTAAGAAAATTTGACCATCGGTAATTGAAATTACGTTGGTTGGAATATAAGCGGAGATATCCCCTGCTTGTGTCTCAACGAATGGAAGTGCTGTTAAAGAACCTCCACCTTTATCATCATTTAATTTTGCAGCACGCTCTAATAGACGAGAGTGTAAATAGAATACATCCCCTGGGAATGCTTCACGTCCTGGCGGGCGGCGTAATAATAAGGAAAGCTCACGGTATGCATTCGCTTGTTTTGATAAATCATCATATACAACTAAAACGTGTTTTCCATTGTACATGAACTCTTCACCCATTGATACCCCTGCATATGGTGCAAGATATTGAAGTGGTGCAGGCTCACTTGCGCCGGCAGATACGACAATAGTGTAATCAAGAGCTCCGTACTTACGTAGTACTTCAACTGTTCCACGTACGGTAGAGTCTTTTTGACCGATTGCAACATAGATACAAATCATATCTTCATTTTTCTGATTCAAGATTGTATCGATTGCTACTGTTGTTTTACCTGTTTGACGGTCCCCGATGATTAACTCACGTTGACCACGTCCGATTGGTACTAATGCATCAATCGCTTTGATACCAGTTTGTAATGGCTCATCAACTGATTTACGATCCATTACACCAGGTGCTGGAGATTCGATTGGGCGTGCTTTCGAAGTTTCCACTGGACCTTTTCCATCAACTGGTTGTCCTAATGGGTTTACGACACGACCAATAAGTTCCTCCCCTACTGGCACTTCCATAATACGACCTGTACGACGAACTTCGTCACCTTCACGAATTTCCGTATAAGGTCCAAGGATTACGATCCCGACATTTGATTCTTCTAAGTTTTGTGCCATACCCATGACACCATTTGAAAATTCGACAAGCTCACCAGACATTACATTATCAAGTCCGTGTGCACGTGCGATACCGTCACCAATTTCGATAACTGTACCAACATCGCTCACTTCGATGTCTGAGTCATAGCTTTCGATTTGCTGTTTAATCAGCGCACTGATTTCTTCAGCTTTAATGCTCATGCCATTTCACCCCTATCGTCCTTAATTTGCTCTTGCGATTTGTCGTTCGAGACGATCCAATTTACCTTTTACCGAGCCGTCATATACCGTGTTGCCAATTCTGATTCTGACACCACCGATAACAGATGGATCGATCTCGTTATTTATCTTTAACGTCTTTATATTCAATTTCTTTGTGAATACATTCTCTATTTCCTGTTTTTCCGCATCTGATAATGCGCGAACCGAATAGACAGTTGCCTCCTTCACACCTTTTGCCTCATTTGCAAAAGTGATAAAGTGATTAACCACCTCTGGAACAATCGATTCATTATGGCGATCAACAAGTAACGAAAGTGTATGTAATACATCCTTCGAAAAGCCCGCGAACGCTTCGTTAAGTAGTTGTTGTTTCTTTTCTACTTCTACTTTTGGATGTTGTAAAAATTGTAGAAATGCTTCGTTTGTTTGGAAAACTTCTTTTACTGTTGCGAGTTCTGTTTCCAGAAAATCAATTGTTTCCTTTTCTACACCGATTTGAAAAAGAGCTTCTGCATAACGCTTTGCTACATTCGTTTTACTCATCGCTCTTCTCCTACCTCTTTAATGTACTCACTGATCAACTGTTCTTGATCCTCTACACTAATTTCTTTTTCAATCACCTTAGTAGCAATTTGTACTGACAATGTTGCCACTTGTGCCTGAAGTGCTTCAACTGCTTTTTCTTTCTCGCGTGCGATATCTTCTTCTGCAGACTTCTTAATACGAGCTGATGCTTCGTTTGCTGCTTCGATAATCGCTTGTTCTTGCTGCTGACCAGCTTTTTTCGCATCTTCAATAATTTGTTGTGCTTCCTGACGTGTTGCTTTTAGTTGTTCATTTGCTTCACGCGATGCTTTTTCTGCGTCTGCACGGTTCTTTTCTGCCGTTTCAATTTCAGTTGCAATATGATTTTCACGTTCTTCCATTTTGCTCATTAATGGACCCCACGCGAATTTTTTCAATAATGCAAGTAAAATCAAGAAACTGACAAGTGAGAAGAGCATATTTCCGCCATTTAAACCGCCGACTTCAGCTTGAATAATGAGCCCACCTGCTAAAAGTTGCACAGTGTTCACTCCTTCCTACGATTAGTCGTCATCTATATTCAGAATGGAATATTCTTTTATACAGGAATGGCGAAGGTTGTCGTAGACGAACTTCGCCATTCTATCTTAAGTAAACTATTAGCTACCCATTACCATGAAGGCAATTACTACGGCGAAAATTGGAATCGCCTCTACTAAAGCTACCCCGATAAACATTGTAGTTTGAAGTGTACCACGCAATTCAGGTTGACGTGCAATCCCTTCTACTGTACGACTTACGATTAGACCGTTACCAACACCAGCACCAAGTGCCGCTAAACCAATTGCAATTGCAGCTGCTAAAGCTCCCATTGATTATTTCCTCCTTTAAAATGTATAGATAATTAAGATTTTTTTATTTTAATGGTCTGAACTCACTTTATGAGATAAATAAACCATTGTTAACATTGTGAAAATAAATGCTTGAATCGCACCAATGAATAGACTGAAACCTTGCCATGCTACCATCGGAATAATTGAAACGACGGTTGTGACAGGTATGACTATCATGGCCATACTTGTAATAAGTGATAATAAAATTTCACCTGCAAAAATATTACCGAAGAGACGTAAACCTAATGTTAATGTGTTCGTAAATTCTTCAATAATTTTGAACGGTAGTAAAAATGGTACAGGTTTGGTAAAGTCACTTGCATACTCCTTGAAACCTTTTACTTTTACACCATAGTAATGTGATAAGATAACCACTAACGCAGATAATGTTAATGTAACTGATGGGTCAGAGGTAGGTGATTTCCACCATAGCGTATGTCCCCATACACCCATGAAAATAACACCAAGCATGTTACTGATAAAGATGTACACTAGTAAGGTTAGACCTAGTGGCAAAAATACTTTGCCTGTTTTCCAATCCATGGTATCCCCAATAATACCCTTAACAAATTCGATAATCCACTCCATAAAGTTTTGAAACCCGGTCGGCTTCATTTGCAAATTTCTTGCTGCTAACGTACAAATAATAAATACAATTACACAAGAAATAAATGTCATTAGCAAAGTGGACAAGTTAAAATCTAACCATGGAATACCAAACAGATCATGATACAGTGGTGATTCGTGATCCAATTCCTTCACCTCACTTCCTTTTGCTCTTGTTTTCTAGATACTAAAAAATCTATCATAATAACAACATAGGTTGCCATTAATCCCAAAATAACAGCCATTAAATGGAAATATTCTTCATAACGCATTGCGATGATAACCGCTAATACAGCTGTGGCTAAACGGGTAAATGTACCAATTCCTCCTGCCTTGCCTCCATGGCTGACAGCTTGTCCGAAACGGTCGATTTTTCGTTGCATTACCCATAAGTTATAAAAACTTAATGATGTTCCAAGGATGAGCCCGAGGAATATTCTTGGAAAAGGTGTGAATCCCCAGCCAAGAACAAAAAGTGCAAGAAGGTAGAACATCCATTTACGTTGACGGGTTATCATTGTTTTGTATTGATCCATGGCTACTCGTCTCCCGATAAATTTCGTACGTAATGAATGGTTCCGTATAAACCGGCTCCTATACCTAATAGTAATCCGATTATTAGAAAAAGTGGTGATGTGGATAGGTACTTGTCGATAGTTCTACCGATAAACAAGCCAATTAATGGGCCACCGACAATTTGTGACAAAATTGCTGAGTAAATTGCCAGTCCATGGTAAGGGCTCTTTTGGGGAGGTGACATGTACTCACTCCTATATACAAAACGTATTACCTATGTAGTAGAAAGAAAACTCACATATACATATGTTTTTTTCTTCTTCAGTGATTTTTATCACACCACTGTAACCCTTATCATCCACACTAAATTAGCATACAATAGGGGTCCCCTATTGTCAATCGATTTAACAGACAAAAAACAAAATTAAACGGACAAGTTTCAACACCGTTCGGCAGATCCCTTCCCCTACTAGTCATCGCGTAAAATCAGTCGATTTTCGAAAAAATTGTGAAAATTCCTTCGTGTTTCGAAACAACTGATATAGAGTGGATCAGAAGGACTAGATTAGGGCACTTTTGGTAATTCCCCTTGCCCTTCCCAGATCGTTTGGTATTGGTAGGTTTGGTTTTCGTTTGTCTCAATGGTTATGTTAGCAATGTATTGGTTATTAAGCTGCTTTTGTTGTTCGATCTCTCCTTCGATGACGCCTGGTTTTAATTCTGTACGTTTAACTAAAGTGGTAACGAATGCGAATGTTTTGGCATCGTATAAATCTATCGTAAGTTTTTTAGCTTCTTCCACCAAGTATAATTGATAGTGATAGCTATCCTCGAGCGGTGTTACTGTTAATTCTAAGCCCATCCCTTTAGGTATATCATGCGCTTCAGTTATAAACATATACGGAATCGGTATGTCGTTTAAAAAAAGGTAGCCTTGTTTAATACCTTGTTCCATTTGACCAGGTCTGATCGTCGCTTTCACCTTGATTTCTTTTTTTTCACCTGGTTGTAGGGTGAAGCTTTTAGGCAACTGAAAGCGGATGTCCTGGTCTTGCTTTGGTAATTCAAAAGCATATCGCTTCGGATTATCAGAGATATTTTCTACGGTAAGCTTCCTTACCTTTTGTACACTGGTGTCCGTTATTTTACCAAATTCCAACAATGATTCATGAATGATTGTATCTGTTTTAATTGCTGCTGCCGGATCAATTTTACCTGCTCCTTGTTCCGTTGGCTGGAAGTTTTGAAAGGGGTCAGCCGTTGTGAGAATAGCCGCTTTCAATTGAGCAGGTGTCCAATCCGGGTGTGCTTCTTTTAAAAGAGCGAGTACACCTGCCACATGTGGGGCTGCCATACTTGTTCCGCTTAATGCCTGATATCCACCCGGTACCGTACTTAAAATACTGGCACCCGGAGCGACTATCTCCGGTTTTATTCCCCAATTAACGGTAACGGGTCCACGCGAGCTGAAATCTGTTACCGTATCTTGAATCTTTTCATGATCTACCGTTAAATAACCAGGATTCTCTTTTAACCATTTGCCATCTTCCTGACTAATCGCTGCTACAGGTATCGATATATTTGGATCTACTGCACCTTGAAATACCCCTTTTTCATTGTTAGCAATTAGTAGTGCTGCTGCTCCTTTTTCTTCTGCTTCTTTCGCTAATTGAGCAAAAGGGGTTTCTCCCCGATCCATAATCAAGATCGTATCATGTGTGATTTTTCCCTCTTTATTTGTTACTTCAAGATCACGAGGGAAACTCCATTTAGGTGAGCCTTGCATTGGGATCATCTCTATTTTTTTGTCATGAAAGCGATCGAACAAAAAAGGACGTTCCAACTTGGGAGTGGATGCGCCGACTGAAATGACCTGATTTGCTGTTGCAGGTGATCCGACTGTCCATAAATCAGGACCTGTATTACCATTGGCGATAACTACAGTGACCCCTTGCTCTGTTGCCCGATTCACGGCAACACTTGTCGGCCAGTCCGGGCCATTGATCGAATTTCCTAATGACAGATTGATAATGTCCATTCCATCTTTTACTGCCTTTTCGATTGCTGCCATCACTTGTACGGATGTTCCAGTTCCACCCGGACCAAGCGCTCGATAGGAGTATAACTCTGCATCTGGAGCAACTCCTTTCATCTTTCCGTCTGCAGCTATCACTCCTGCGACATGGGTGCCATGCATAGTTGGCATGCCTTGCTCCGGTTTTGTTTCCATAGGATCTTTGTCAAAATCAACAAGATCATAACCGCCCTTATAACTGTTCTGTAAGTCTGAATGGTTATAATCTATGCCTGTATCAATGACTCCTACTTTGACGCCCTTTCCTGTATAAGGCAATGGTTCAGGTATTAAAAAAGGAATACTTGCATTGATGTTTGTCTGTGTTGTTTGTGTTTGATATTTCTGAACGGAATATGTTTGTTGAAAGTTGGTTCGTCGTTTAATTTGTTCGAGGTTACGTTGATCAGTTTTGATCGCAACGCCATTAAAGATCGTGTCATAGACAGCAAGGATCTCCACATTCGGATGATATGTTTCGATTTCTTCGGCAAACTCATGTGGATTACCTTCAACTTCGATAATTAAGGAGTATTCGGTTGGAATAGCAGCTGCGGTAAATAAGAAAAGGGATAAGAAGAATGACACTTGAAGCACTCCTTTTTTGTTGATAGGAGTTATTGTTTACGATTGTGATGGAAGATATGTATGGAAAAGTTGGGGGTAGATGAAATCCATCAATATAATGGAAAATAAGGCTATTCAAAAAAGACCTCTGGATATTCAATTGTTCCTCCAATTTTATCTAAAGTTTTTTCATGTAACTCAATTGCCCTAAAAGCTTCGAAATCTATGTAGCGACTTGTGTATAAAAAAACAAATTAGTATCAGTATTTTTGAAGTCTATTTGAACAAAATGTCTACACTACCATTTCTTTTTCCAATTACGATTGTATCAGCCAAATGAACAAATAAACCATTTTCCACTACTCCAGGAATCATATTTAATGTAGCATTCAGTTTGGAGGCATCTTGTATCTTTTCAAAATAGCAATCTAATATATAATTTCCATTATCTGTTATAAAAGGGGTATTATTTTTGGAACGCAATTTTGGTTCACAACCTAATGCTCCTATCTGTTTACTTGTCAGTTCCCAACTAAATGGTACAATTTCAACGGGTAATGGGAATTCGCCTAAATTAGTAACGTATTTTGTTTCATCAACAACTATAATGAAACTTTGCGAAATCGATGCTACCATTTTTTCGCGCAATAAAGCTCCCCCACCGCCCTTTATGAGTTCAAAATTTGGATTGACTTCATCAGCACCATCTATTGTTAAATCTACTTGATTGATTGAGGAGAGACTTACCAATGGAATCCCTAATTCTATTGCAAGTTTTTCAGTGTTTTGAGAAGTAGGTACCCCTTTAATATCAAGTCCTTTTTTTACCATCTCAGCTAGTTTTAAAAGTGACCAATAAACTGTTGAACCTGTCCCAAGTCCCAAGATCATTCCCTCTTTGACATATTCAACAGCTTTTTCTCCTGCGAGTTTTTTACCATCCATATAAACACCTCACCAAAAATTAATAGTTTAAGTAAATAAAATGGATTAATTCATTACTACCATACTTTACCGACAAAAAAGAAGCCTCGAATCTCGCTCTTATTTGTTTCACAATACTGAAAAAGTTGATTACTTAATTAACTTCATTAGCTCTTCAGTCATTTGCTCAACTAAATCAGGTCTCCCATGAAACTGTGCGGGCGTATTTTGAAAGAGTTCAATCCGCCAATCATCATTCTTTTTCACTGCAACTAGAGTTTGATGGGCATTTACATTAGGTTCAATTTCTGTTTTTCCTGGTGGAATCATACCTGCAATAGCTTGTAAAATGGCGACATCATTTCCCAGAGGACGTATGGATTTAATTTTAGTTACAAATGGTGCAGTAGGATGGTCTTCAAATATGGGCTTGAGATGAGATAAAATCTCCTCTTTTCCAACCTGCTTACTTCCATCAAATCCAATTTGGACTCCATGTTCCGCAAATTGTTCGTACATTTTTTGAGCATCTCGTTTATTCCACGCATCTATTAGTTTTTGATAAAGGTTTTTGACTTCATCATGGAGTGAAGCATTCATGTTAAATTCCTCCTTTATTTTGATTAATCTATTTTATCACTAATTATAATGACTATAAGAAAAGCGCAGAGCGCCCGTCTAGAAACGTAGCGACTGGAGCTAATCAACTGAGATAAAGGAATCACGGTGAGCTTGCGAACCGATGATGACTTATCGTAGGGCGATTCGTGAAGTCGCCTAGTTTTTGGGCGCTCGGAGCTAGACATCCGCGCAAATTTTATACTTTCTTGTCTTTTAAAAAAAGGAATGCAAACCGCATTCCTCAAAATTATGCAAATGTACAATATTTATTTTGTTCCAAACAGGCGATCTCCAGCGTCTCCTAGGCCTGGAACAATATATCCTTTTTCATTAAGCTTCTCATCAAGAGCTCCAAGATAAATATCCACGTCAGGATGTTCTTTTTTAAGCATATCTACACCCTCAGGTGCTGCGATCAGACACATTAATTTAATGTTAGTCGCACCACGTTTCTTTAATGAATGGATCGCATCATTGGCAGAACCACCAGTTGCTAACATTGGATCAATTACGATCAATTCACGCTCTTCGATATCAGATGGAAGTTTAATATAATATTCAACAGGTTGTAATGTCTCTGGATCACGATAAAGACCTACATGCCCTACTTTTGCTGCGGGAATTAACTTAAGCATCCCGTCAACCATACCTAGACCCGCTCTTAAAATAGGAATAAGCCCGATTTTTTTACCACTGATTACTTTCGTTGTAGCTTCCATCACTGGCGTCTCAATTGTCTTATCTTCGAGTGGAAGATCTCTCGTAATTTCAAAAGCCATTAATGTAGAAACTTCATCTACTAAAGCGCGGAATTCCTTCGTTCCTGTATTTTTATTACGTATGTACGTCAATTTGTGCTGAATTAACGGATGATCTAAAACAAACACATTACTCATCAGGAAAACACTCCTTTTTTTACAAATTATTATCCCAAAAATCCACAATATTCATCCTTAAAATTGTACAGAAAAACAAACAAGCATGCAAGCATAATTAAGAAAAGCGCAGAGCGCCCGTTTAGAAAACGTTCTTTTTCTTGTATCGGGCACTTTTTATCATTTATCGGGCATTTTCCCTCGGATATAGGGCGCTTTTTATCATTTATCGGGCACTTTTCCTTGGATATCGGGCGCTTTTTTCCATTTATCGGGCACTTTCGCATAAGACGAAAAAAAGCCAGACTCAATCCTAATGATTAAGTCTAGCTTCTAGTATTATTGATATAATGGGAATTTTGCTGTTAGAGCTTCAACGCGTTCGCGAGCCTCTTTTAATGTTACTTCGTCTTCTGGGTTTTTCAATGTTAGAGCAATAATTTTTGCTACTTCTTCCATTTCAGCTTCTCCAAAGCCACGAGATGTTACTGCTGCAGTACCGACACGGATACCACTCGTTACAAACGGGCTTTCCGGATCAAATGGGATGGTGTTTTTATTTGTGGTGATTCCCACTTCATCTAATGCTGCTTCGGCAACTTTACCAGTTAAGTTTAATCCACGGACATCTAATAATAACAGGTGATTGTCTGTTCCGCCAGATACAGTGCGAACGCCTTCTGATTCAAGCACTTCACCGAATTTCTTAGCATTTTTAATAATGTTTTGTCCGTACTCTTTAAAAGATGGTTGCAATGCTTCTTTAAGCGCTACTGCTTTTGCTGCGATTACATGCATCAATGGACCGCCTTGCATACCTGGGAATACTGTTTTATCAATTTTCTTAGCAAATTCTTCTTTACATAACACCATACCACCACGTGGACCGCGTAATGTTTTATGTGTTGTTGTCGTTACAAAATGGGCGTGTGGTACTGGATCTGGATGTAAACCTGTTGCAACAAGTCCTGCAATGTGTGCCATATCTACCATTAAATATGCTCCTACTTCGTCGGCAATTTCACGGAATTTAGCGAAATCGATCTGACGTGGATATGCACTCGCACCAGCAACGATCAATTTTGGTTGTACTTCTTTTGCTTTTGCTAATACATCCTCATAATCGATTTGTTCAGATTCCTGATCAACACCATAATCAACAAAATCGAATAATTTACCACTAAAGTTAACCGGGCTTCCGTGTGTTAAGTGTCCACCATGGCTTAAGTTCATACCAAGCACCTTGTCACCTGGCTCTAAAATAGTAAAGTAAACGGCCATGTTCGCCTGTGCTCCAGAGTGTGTCTGAACATTGACATGCTCTGCACCGAACAACTCTTTGGCACGATCGCGAGCTAAATCCTCTGCAACATCGACATGCTCACAACCTCCATAATAGCGGCGGCCTGGATAGCCTTCTGCATACTTATTGGTTAATACAGAACCTTGTGCTTCCATTACCGCTTCTGAGACAAAGTTTTCAGAAGCAATTAGCTCAATCTTATCGTTCTGGCGCTTTCTTTCGTCTTCCATTGCTTGGAAAATTTCTGCATCAAAATTTTTAACGTGATCCATTTTTGCTCCCCCTAATATTTTTTGGTAGGTGTTTTCACATTATTCGTCATTTACATGTTCTCATTCTAAAATAACATCATTTTTCATATAATTCTATACTTTTTTACGAATAAAAACAAGAAAATATGCACCCTTTATTCGTGAAAAAAGAAAAAGGTGCATATTTCGCTTCTAATTATTCCGGATATACTGCTCTTGGTCCGCCAATTAACTTTGGTCTTGTTCGTGCATTAGTTGTTCTGGCATGGCCAACGTAACGCTTCTCCATTCGAAGTGGTATTGCTACACGTTTGAGTTGCATACCAATCATTGTTTCACCTATATCAATGCCGGCATCCGCTTGAACCGACTCAACGACAACTGCATTGTCTAAATGATCATATGCATATGCAGCCATTGAGCCACCTGCTTTACGAACTGGTCTTACGGATACCTCATCAAGATTACGTTCTCGCATTATTTGCTTTTCTATTACGACCGCTCTGTTTAAATGTTCACAGCATTGAAAACATAAATGCACACCGGTCTTTTCTTTTAAACGGCTTAATTCTTGAAAAATCATAGCAGCCACTTCTTCACTGCCTGCTGTCCCAATACGTTCACCTGCTACTTCGCTTGTCGAGCAACCGACAACAAAAAGGTCGCCTTCTGAAAGGAGATTAAGTGAAATCCATTCATCCACAATTGCTCTTAGATCTAATCCCCATTGATCAAGTTTCATGGATTTTCACCTCTTTTTCTTTATTTATTCTCGTAGTCTGCTACTTTACCAATACGGTTAGCATGACGACCACCTTGGAACTCTGTACCTAACCATTCTTTCACGATTTCTCTTGCCAGGCCAGCTCCAATGACACGTTCACCCATTGTGATCATGTTTGAATCGTTATGCTCACGAGTTGCTTTTGCACTAAATACATCATGTACAAGTGCAGCACGAATCCCTTTTACTTTATTCGCTGCGATAGACATACCGATCCCTGTTCCACATATTAAAATACCTCGATCAAATTCTCCACTTGCTACACGTTCAGCTGCTGGAATTCCGTAATCTGGATAATCAACAGAATCAGGACAATTACAGCCAATATCTTCATATTCTATATTCAATTCTTCTAAAAGAGATATAATTTCCTTTGACAGATTAATCCCACCGTGATCAGATGCTAAAATGACCTTCATAACAATAGATGCTCCTTTTTTAGTAAAAGTGTTGTTTAGCTTAGCTTAAATTGCTCGATCTTTATTTTCAAGTTTTGTGCTTGTTGTCCGAGCGAAATCGCCAATCCTTCTAAGTTTTCGGCAAAATCTGCCTGTTGCTCAACAGTTGCCCGCATTTCTTCTGCACTGGCAGATGTTTCTTCGGCAATTGCAGCAACATTTTGCGACTTAGCCTGTGTTGCTTCGATTTCTTGTAGCTGGTTGTTAACGAGTTGTGATATTTCACCAATTGCGGAAGCTACCTGATGAACAGAATCTGACATTCTATCAATCACTTCGTTTGTTTGCTCACCTTTTTTCACTTCTCCACGAGTTTCATCAACTTGCGTTCGCATATTTCCTACTACCAGTTCGACATCTTTTTGCATACCTTGGATTAAATTAGTGATCGTTTGCACGGCGTCAGAACTTTGATCCGCTAATTTTCTTACTTCTTCGGCAACAACCGCAAAGCCTTTTCCTTCTTCTCCTGCACGAGATGCCTCAATCGATGCATTCAATGCCAAAAGGTTCGTCTGTTCACTGATATCCCCTACTAGAGAGATGACATTTTCGACTTCTTTTGCTTTTTGGGATAATCGATTCACGTCATTAAGCGCATGATCCTGTTTATCTGCCAACTGCATAATACCTGTCAGTAATTGACTGATAACCGTTTTGGATTCATTTAACTGCTCTACCATTTCATTTGATTTATTTTGAGAATCTACTGCTTTTTGATCTACTTGGGTGGCAAGACGCGTGGAATTCTCCACTGCTTCCGCTGTTTGCTGAATAGCTTCTGAAGTCTCCTCGGACCCTGTTGAAATTTGGCTGATAGTGTCTTCTAATACATCTGTTTGTTGTTTTGATACAGATGCCGCATCTTTCATTTTATGTACAGATTGAGATGTTTCGGTTGCATGCTGTTCAATATCGGTTAGAACAGTTTTCAAATGGTGGACCATTTTTTGAAATGCAACCGTTAAGCCTCCAATTTCATCGTCTTTCGTTTTGGGTGATTCAATCTCCTGATTTAAGTCACCTTCTGCTACTTTTGTTGCAATATTTTTCAAGCGGTTAAGTGGTCTGGTAATAAAGCCTGCAGCGGTAAAGGCCAAAATACCTGACCAAATAATCCCTAATAATAATGTCCCGAGTACATACCATAGTTCTGTTATTTGAATGTAAGGTCTGATCAATTCTTGTAAAAAATAAATAAAAAATCCACTCGTGGTGTAGGTAACAATAGCCAGCAACGTAGTAAAAACGACTAGCTTAATTCTGAGACTAAACCCTCTTTTTGTTTGTTCTTCCATTTGACGCCCCCTCAAAAACATGACTTTTTATCTATCTATATTCTCTATCTTTTTGACTAGTAGCGCAAGATAATTGTCCAATTCTTCATAAGTTTTTTGATAAGTCATGTAATTTCCGCCAAATGGGTCGATTATATCAACATTTTGAACTATTTGTTCCAGTTTATTAATTTTATCCATTAAAGTTGCATCGACTTCATTTCCTGCTAATTTCGCTTCCTCTAGCTTGGCATATGATTCTTTTAACTCATTCCAAGCTTTTTCACATTGCGGATCAGCATATTCTTTTAATGTGAAGATTTTATCTGAGTCTTCTTGATAGCTTTGCTTCAACAAATCACGGTGATTCTGGGTCATGGTCAGAACTACATCTGCCCATTTTATCAAATCTTCTGTAACTGGTTGGGACTTATGTTCACAAGAGATCCCTTGTTGTTTTAAAACCTCACTTGTCCCCTGTGAAGCTGGTATCCCAACACCTGCAAATATCCCAGCAGATTGAATGGAATGATCTGTCTTGTTTTGCAATATCGCTTGTGCCATTGGACTGCGACATGTATTGCCTGTACAAACAAACAAAATATTCATGTAGTGCTTGCCTCCATTTTTATGATACTACTCTTTATTATATCACATTTTCAGAATAGCACATGCAGTCCAAAACCAAACAGAATCGCTCCCCCTAACAGTTCACTGTACGTACCTAATAAATGATGTGTTCTCCTGCCAATTAGTAATGCAAGCCATGTTAATATTGTGCTAAAAAGTCCAAACATTACAATCGCAAATATCGTTGCCACGCCGGATAGACCAAGTGATATTCCGATTGAAAAGCTATCTAAACTTACACTAAATGCAAACATAATTAATCCAAAGCCAACTGGTGCTAATATTTGCTTGTCTTTATACAAGAAGGTCTGAAGCATCATTTGAAAACCTATCGCACATAGTAATAAACCTGCCGTAAGAATAGCAATCCCCTCTATTTTTTGGGATAATAACGCACCTAACAATAATCCAATGAAAGGCATAATCATGTGAAAAATACCAACTACAAGTCCGATCAAAAATATTCGTTTTAGACGTATTTCTTGCATACCAATTCCTAATCCAACCGAAAAGGCATCCATTCCTAATGCAAAAGCCATGCATATAATGGATATTACTTCTACTATTGATGTCACCACTCAAAAAAGCCCCCCTTCGCCCGTGAACAAAACAGGTGGGACATTTCGCGTGTCCCCTTGTCCCATTCATATGCATGGGGGATTGGTTATATGTTTCTGTTTTGGATATGGTGATGGGTAGCAGCTTTGGTTAAACGATTCATAATCGCGTCACCGATTCCTACTTGTGGATAGGTTTCGGCTAGGATAATGTCGACGTTAGTGTCATTGAAGTACCTTAGTGCGTAGTAAAGGTTAGTGGCTACTTCTGATAAGTCATCTCTATTGCCACAGCTATAGCTGATGTCTGCTTGGAGCAAGTTAACTAACGGTTTACTGGCGATAACACCGACTTTTTTCCCTTCTTGTTGATAAGAATTGATGTGCTTTTGAAAAAAAATTTGATCACCATCTATTAATACAAGCGGAGCATCGGGTTCATAATGGTTATATTTCATTCCAGGTGATTTCGGCTGTTTTTCTTTTAGTGATCCTGTTAGTTCAACTGTACCAGCCACGTCCTCTATTTCCTGTTTTGTTACGCCACCAGGTCTTAGAATAACTGGTATATCACCTGTTGCATCCACCACTGTTGATTCCAGTCCAACTCCTGTAGCACCACCATCGATAATACCGGCGATTCTACCATTTAAATCTTGATAAACATGCTCGGCGGTCGTTGGACTCGGCTTTCCCGACAGGTTAGCACTTGGTGCGGCAAGGGGTAAGTTCGCTTCTTGTATCAACGCCCTGCCGATTTTATGATCAGGAACTCGGATCGCCACAGTATCCAATCCTGCAGTTACCGTATCCGCAACTGTCCCATTACTTTTTAAAATAATCGTAAAAGGACCAGGCATAAAATGATCAATTAATGTTTGCGCCATTGTGGATATCTCTGTTACATAATGCTTGATTTGACTTGGATGATGGACATGGACAATTAACGGATTATCAGCTGGTCTCCCTTTTGCTTTAAAGATCTTCGAGACAGCAACTTCACTCGTTGCATCTGCACCTAATCCGTAAACTGTTTCAGTGGGAAATGCCACTACTTCTTGATTGTTCAATAATTGAGCTGCTTTTACTAATGACTGTTTGCTTGCATCAAATTGTTCTGTTTTCATGGTTATCCCTCGATCTAGATATATTCTAACATTATTATGAAGTTATCAAGAAAATAGTGCAAGCACCTTTCATTACCCACAAGCTTTTCCACAAAAATCACAAAAAATGTGTACAAAATTGATATTTATACACATTTTTATTAACAACATATGATTTTTTTGCCTATTTTAAATTAGTTATGCACATGTTTTTGCACATTTATATGAGTCTTTGTGTATAAGTGTCGGTTTTATCCACATCTTCCAGTCTAGTTATCCACCATGAGGCTTGTAAAGATTCTTCTAAAACCTGATCTGTCAGGTTATAACCCAGTTGTGTTAATAACTGCTCAAGAACAGCTGTTTTGCTGTGGATAATTAGGGATGTAGCCCCGTAACTTTGTGTTAACTTTTCCGCTGTTTGAATAATAGTGACTGGCAGTAGAACAGGTGCATTTCGTTTCATGATTAAACTCCGCAACCAATAAGTATACCGATCAACAGGAATAAGTGAAAAAAAAGCGGCCGGTTTTCCTTGTTTATAGAGGAAATATCCGTATTTTTTCATATCTACTTCTTCAAAATGAGGCACCTTTTCATCAAAGAAAGCATCAAATTCCTTTTGCTCCAACTCTTTTGTTGGTATTAATTCCATCCTCTCACCTCTATCATTTTGTCTTACTATTAATCTATGACAAAATGATAGATTTATGATTAATTAAACCATTTTAAGAAGAAAAATGTGTATTCTACTTCATCTTCCTTCTTTTCCTTTTCATCTTCTTTTTTCTTATCTTCTTGTTTTTCTTGCTTTTCTTCTTCTCCATCTTCAGCCGCTTGTACTGTTGTACCAAATGAGAAATCTAAAAAACATAACGGTGGAAAAACGACACACCACCAATTGGACCCTTCTGCTTCCCCTAATGTAATTAGGATCGCTTCATATTCACCTGCTGGGTAGAGATAGTTATCATATAGTTTCGTCGGAAATTCAACATCTTTGCGGTATTCCACGGTATATTTAATTGGATCTTTTGCCACGGTATCTTTCACGATTTGATCGATATCGTCAATGCGAGAGGAAATAAGCTGCCTCGCTTCATCTATATCATCCATTTCCTCTACCCATTTCGTTACTTCTTGATTGACTGCATCCCTTACTGCGTGTTTCATCTCCTGATCTTTCTCGTTATCACTGTTTGCTAAAATCCTTAATCGGATCGCTTCATCTGGAATAACTTGATAGGATTGTTCATGACTTGTCACTTTTTGTGGAAAAAAACCTATAATTAAAAAGATAAGTACACTAAATAGAATAAGCTTTCGCATTTTTAAATCCCCCTGTAATTAGCGTTTGCTAGTCACAGTGTGGACAACTACGAAAACTTTTAAACTTTTAATCTATTATTTTTTCTGTTGGGGATAGATATACCTACCCAAAACGCTGAGTGTTCCGTGGCTTTGTAATTAAGCGAGTAGACCAATAAACATTAACCTGAAAAGTATATGGGAGATGTATTCTCGTGGACAAAAGAATGCAATTTCCTTGTAAAGTGTCCATAAGAGACGTTCTTATGGACAAAAAAAATATTTTCCTTTAAATGTGTCCGTAAGAGACGTTCTTATGGACAAAAAAGAGGATTTTTCCTTAAATGTGTCCGTGAGAGTCGTTCTTATGGACACAAAAGTGGATTTTCCTTTAAATGTGTCCGTAAGAGCCGTTCTTATGGACACAAAAGTGGATTTTCCTTTAAATGTGTCCATGAGAATCGTTCTTATGGACACAAAAGTGGATTTTCCTTTAAATGTGTCCGTGAGATATGTTCTCGCGGACCAAGATATATGTTCACGCTCATGTATTACGTTATTGCGCGAACAATACGGTCCTTTCCATTCATATCTTGAAAGGTGGTTACTTCACTTTTAGGAAATTGCTGCTTGATCAATTTGGTAATAGCTTTTGCTTGTGTATGGCCGATTTCGAAAAAGATCATGCCTTGTTTGTTTAATACCTGTCCTGCCTGGTGGATAATTTGTTGATAAGCGGCTAAGCCATTTTGATCTGCAAACAACGCCATTTCCGGATCAAAATTTCTTACGGTTTCCGACAAGTTTTCCGCTTCCTCATAAGCAATATATGGCGGATTAGAGACAATAATATCGACTTTTTTTCCTTGTTCGATTAATGGATCTAAGAAGCTCCCCTGATAAAATTTAACCTTCGCTGTATGTTTGTCCGCATTTTTTTCGGCGATTATTAATGCATCTTCGGAAAGATCAGTTGCAAGCATTTCAACCTGTCTATTTTCCCACTCTTTTACCAAAGTGACCGCTATTATACCACTACCCGTCCCGATATCGACACAAGTAAAATCGAATTTATCCACAGCTTCTGTTACACATTGGATGAGCTCTTCGGTCTCCGGTCTCGGAATCAGGACATGCTGATTAACATCGAAGCTACGTCCATAAAATTGCTCGACACCGGTTAAATGTTGGACAGGAACTTTTGTTTCGGCATGTTGTTTGACCTGCAGCTGAAAATGATCCAACGTTTCTGCATCAATCGGCTCGCGTAAGTTAATAATTAAGTCTGTCTTTGTCCAGTCTAATACGTGTAAAAGGAGAATTTCTGCCACTTTTGATTCACAGTTATGTTTTTCTAAAAAAGAAGAAGCCCATTTCAGGGCCTCATGAACAGTCGTTATTTGCATGTTACTCACCGATTTCTTCCATTTTCTGAGCTTGTTCTTCGATGATAAGTGCATCAATTACTTCTTCTAGCTTACCTTCTAAGATTTGATCAAGCTTCTGGATGGTCAGACCGATACGGTGGTCTGTGACGCGGTTTTGTGGGAAATTATACGTTCTAATACGTTCAGAACGGTCTCCAGAACCAACCGCAGATTTACGTGTTTGGTCATATTCCGCTTGTGCTTCCTGTTGGAATTTATCATAAATACGTGCACGTAAAACTTTCATTGCTTTTTCTTTGTTTTTGATTTGTGATTTTTCGTCCTGAATCGATACGACAGTTCCTGTTGGTTCGTGCGTTAAACGGACAGCAGACATGGTTGTGTTTACCGATTGACCACCAGGGCCACTTGATGCAAAAGTGTCAACACGAATGTCCTTCTCATGAATATCCACTTCTACTTCTTCTGCTTCCGGCATAACGACCACAGTTGCTGTTGAAGTATGAATTCGTCCTCCTGATTCTGTTTCCGGCACACGTTGGACACGGTGGGCACCATTTTCAAACTTTAATTTGGAATAGGCGCCAGTACCATTAATCATAAAGACCACTTCTTTAAAACCGCCAACTCCTGTTGTATTGGAATCCATTATGTCAATTTTCCAGCCTTGTGATTCAGCATAACGGGAATACATTCTGAATAAATCCCCGGCAAAAAGGGCTGCTTCGTCCCCACCAGCTGCACCTCGGACTTCCATGATAACGTTTTTGTCATCGTTCGGATCTTTTGGCAATAATAAAATTTTCAACCGTTCTTCTAGCTCTTCTTTTTGTTCGGACAGTTCTGAGATTTCCATCTTTGCCATCTCGCGCATTTCATCATCGAGATCGTCTTCCAGCATTTCTTTTGCATCATCTAACTGTGCAGTGACATCTTTATATTCACGATAGGCCGTAATAACGTCCTGCAGATCTGATTGTTCTTTCGAATATTCTCTTAATTTTTTCGAATCATTAATGACTTCCGGGTCACTTAATAATTCATTTAATTTATCATAACGTGCTTCTAACGATTCTAAACGATCTAACACGTTCTTCACCTCTTTCTCCGATTAGCAAAACTTCACTATGATACAGTATATTACAAAACAACGAAGACCGTCAAAGTCCACTAATTATGAGCTTTTAGTTTACTTTTCGGATGATTTGGTACATGGTGATGATGTCGGCATCTTGGTTCATATGCTTCTTTGGCACCAACTAAAATAACTGGATCATCATAGGAAGCAGGACTACCATTAATTAAACGTTGCGTTCTGCTTGCAGGTGAACCACAAACAGGGCATACTGCATTTAATTTTGTGACAAATTCACTAATTGCCAAAAGTTGTGGCATCGGTCCAAACGGTTCGCCACGGAAATCTGTGTCCAATCCCGCAAGCACAACACGATAGCCTCTATCAGCTAGTTCTGAAACGACGTGGATGATATCATCATCATAAAATTGCACTTCATCAATTCCGATTAAATCAATATCGTCTGTGACATCTTCTAATATGTCAACTGCTCGCTCGACGGGTTTCGCTACCAGTTCTGATCCATTATGAGAAACGACACTTTCATCTTTATAGCGATTGTCTATTTGTGGTTTATAAACAGCAACAGAGAGGTTACCATATGTTGCGCGTCGTACTCTACGAATTAATTCTTCTGATTTGCCTGAAAACATGCTTCCGCATATTAGCTCAATCCAACCGGCATGCTTCATAATGTGCATGATAATGTTGCCCCTTCCAACAGTTATTGTTTCTCTATATTTAAACATTTTATCATGTTTTTCGTGATAATATGTAGCTGATTACAGCATCTATTCTTGAAACATCAAATAAAAAACAGGCAAATTTTTGGTGCATTTGCCTGTTTCAAGGATTTTTATCCTATTATATCTTCGTACATTGAAAAAATACCAATTAGCTAAGGTTGTATTTTTTCTTGAATCGGTCAACACGACCGCCGACTTTGTCAGCTTTTTGCTTACCAGTATAGAACGGGTGAGAAGCTGAGCTGATTTCTACACGGATTAATGGGTAAGTATTGCCATCTTCCCATTCAATCGTCTCTTCAGATGATGTAGTAGATCCGCCTAGAAATTTGTAATCAGAGCTTGTATCAAGAAATACAACTTTTTGGTATTCTGGATGAATTCCTTTTTTCATGTCTGTCCACTCCTTTTGCCCTGAATCCTTAGGAAACAGAGTTAGATTCATGCTTCGCGAGCATTTTTGCCATACAGAAGAATTATAACAACCTGATCCACTGTTTGCAAGAGAATTTTGTAATTTCCATCATTAACTTGTTTTCTTCGTACCTTTACGCTTCATTTCTTCTTCTAGAACGGATAAGAATTCCTCATTATTTTTCGTTGAGCGTAATTTACGTAAGAAGCGCTCTAAGAAATCTGGTGCATCTTGCATACTTTTTCGAATCGCCCACATTTTTTCTAGATGGGTTTTCGTAACAAGCAATTCTTCTTTTCTAGTACTTGAACGTAAAATATCAATCGCAGGGAAAATACGACGTTGTGCTAAATTACGATCCAAGTGTAGTTCCATATTACCTGTACCTTTAAATTCTTCATAGATGACGTCATCCATACGCGAACCTGTCTCTACTAAAGCAGTTGCTAGAATGGTGAAGCTTCCACCATCTTCGATATTTCTAGCAGCACCGAAGAATCGTTTTGGTCTGTGGAAGGCAGCCGGATCGATACCACCGGATAACGTTCTCCCACTCGGCGGGATTACAAGGTTATAGGCACGTGCCAGGCGTGTAATACTATCCATAAGGACTACTACATCTTTTTTGTGCTCGACAAGTCGCATCGCGCGTTCTAACACTAATTCTGCTACCTTAATATGATTTTCCGGTACTTCATCAAATGTTGAGCTGACAACATCAACATTCTCACCAACAGAACGTTCAATATCTGTTACTTCCTCAGGACGTTCATCGACTAAGAGAATGATCAATTTTGTGTTTGGATGATTTTTGGTAATACTATTTGCGATTTGCTTAAGAAGCATCGTTTTACCTGCTTTAGGCGGTGCAACAATCAAGCCACGCTGGCCATAACCAACAGGAGTTAACAAATCCATTATTCTTGTCGATATCAGTTTTGTATCTGTTTCTAGATTCATTAGACGATCTGGATATAATGGGGTTAAAGCTGGAAAGTGAACACGCTCTTTCGCTGCTTCCGGATCCTCACCATTTACCGCGTCAACATGTAACAGTCCATAATAACGCTCATTTTCTTTTGGTGGACGTACTTTACCAGATACTTTATCACCATTACGTAAATCAAAACGACGGATTTGTGATGCAGAAATATAAATATCCTCTGCACTTGGCGAGTAGTTGATCGGACGTAGGAAACCAAAGCCTTCTGTCGGAATGATTTCTAAAATACCATCCATAAATAAATAACCGCTTTTTTCAGCTTGTGCTTTTAATATGGAAAATATTAGTTCTTTTTTTGTTAATTTCGCATAATAAGATACTTTAAATTCTTTGGCTTTTGCATAAAGATCTTTTAATGTCATTTGTTCTAGTTCAGAAATTGTTACTTCACTCACAAAATCACCACACCTATTTTTTATTATATATTCCATCTTCATTTAATTTTCGAGATTAACTGTTTGTAGATTTTTAAACGTGGGGAATCTAATCAATGTGACGAATTGATATTTCGATTTTTATTATACATTTGTTCTATCTATCAATGGTCAATCAGTATATGGAAACTCAATGGGAGCACCGAGATCGCTTGAAATCTCAAGAAGAGTATGAGATGGAAGCACCTTCATCCAAAGCGTTTACAGGATGATATTGGAAGAACTCAATTACTTGGAATAAATGAGTCAATTATATTCTTTCTATATAGTACATGGTTACAACTATATATTCAACTAATTTTTATGAAAAAGTGATTTTTTCGTAAATTTATTGTGAAATTTTAAGAATGGGCAAGAAAAACTCATTTTACTATCTTGTTCACACATAATTAATAGTCGATAAGAACTGCAAACTTAAAATTGATTCCCTTCATCCTAGTTTTTGATGCGTGCTGGCATACGCTACGGCAAGATACTTCGCTTTCCACGGGCACGGCCTCAGCCTCCACAGAAACAAAAGACGTTTTCTTGCGGGGTCTTCGGACACGTGCTGGTCCCGTAGGAGTCTGCGTATCTTGCCTCCGCTCTGTATAGTGTACTGATTTTTGAACAAGCGAATACACGGGAATTGGTTTCCGAGTATTTCCACTTTAAAAAGATTGAGTCATGTTATTAACGTAGGCAGAATACGGAGACTCCTGTGGGAACAGCGCGAGCTGAAGATCCACTTGGTAAAGCGAACTTCTTTACCAAGTTAGCTGAAGCCGTGCCCACGGAAAGCGAAGTATTCTGCCGGAGCGAATGGCAGCACTCATCTCTAATAAGAATGGAAGGAAGCATCCCTTATATGCAAAAGCAAAGAGAGACCCCGAGGCCTCTCTCTTTAGGAATTTTGAAATTGTTGTATCTCTTTTTCCGTCATTTCTTCCCTCCAAACTCGTGCGCCGAGCTCTTCTAATTTCTCTGTTAGGTTGGCGTAACCTCTATCGATATGTTCTAATCCGGTAATTTCTGTTATACCATTTGCCATCAGTCCAGCAACGATAAGGGAAGCACCCGCTCGTAGATCACTTGCTTTTACTTTGGCACCTTCTAATTTCGAAGGGCCTTGGATAATGGCAGAACTTCCTTCTACCTTAATTTGAGCATTCATTCTGCGGAGTTCATCGATATGTTTAAACCGTGCTTGATAAATGGTATCTGTAACAACCCCTGTACCATCAGCTTTCGTCAATAATGCTGTAAAAGGTTGCTGCAAATCCGTTGGAAATCCAGGATGTACAAGGGTTTTGATATCAACACTTTTTAGTCCTTCTCCTCTGTGGATGAGCAGTTGCTCTTCCCCTTCCTCAATATGTACACCCATTTCTCGTAACTTCGCTAACAGTGGTTCAAGGTGTTGTGGGATTACGTTATCAATCAATACTCTTTCACCTTGAGCTGCAGCCATTATCGTATAGGTACCTGCCTCAATTCGATCAGGAATAATCGTATGCATGCATCCCGTTAACTGCTCTACACCGTCAATTCGAATTACGTCCGTTCCTGCACCTTTAATTTTCGCACCCATACTGGTTAGTAATGTCGCCACATCAATAATTTCCGGTTCTCTTGCCGCGTTTTCAATAACCGTACGTCCTTTTGCTTTCACCGCTGCAAGCATAATATTGATTGTTGCACCGACACTGACAACATCAAGGTAAATTCGCGCACCTTTCAGTTCTTTTGCTCGCAAATAAATAGCACCTTGTTCATTTGTTACAGTTGCACCAAGAGCCTCAAAGCCTTTAATATGCTGATCGATTGGTCTCGGCCCCAGATAACAACCGCCAGGTAAACCGATCACTGCTTCTTTAAAACGCCCAAGCATGGCGCCCATAAAATAATAAGACGCTCGCAATTTTTTAACACGTCCATTTGGCAAAGGCATAGCGGTCATCTCTGCAGGATCAATATGCACCGTATGTCCTTTACGCTCTACCTCTCCACCAATTTCTTCCAATAAACAACTTAAAGTTTCTACATCCGAGATATCTGGTAAACCTTCAATAATCACTTTTGTATCTGCCAATATAGCTGCTGGCAACAACGCTACCGCACTATTTTTCGCGCCGCTAATACGTACTTTTCCATTTAATAAATGACCGCCCTCTACAAGCAACTTCTGCATACATTATTCCCTCACTTTCAAGGATTCCTTTAACCACTGTCAACATCAATATCATAATTATAGTTTGCGCAATACCTACCAAAATTATGTAATCAAAATCAAACTTAAAATCATTATATCTCATTTTCGAGTGATTTCAAACAGAAGAATAGTACAAGGGTACAGATGGGTCACTTTTGTTTTGGTGGTTTATTTATTTACTATTTAGATTTATTATCAACTTCGGGCTCTTTACTATCAACTTTCCGGAATTTATTTTCAACTTCAGTTTTGACTGCATAAAAAAACCATACTCACTTAAGAGTATGGTTTTTGAATTAATTTATGCTTTACTTGAAGAACCGAATTCGCGCATTTTTCCGATAACTGTATCTTTAATCGCGTCACGACCAGGTCCTAAGTATTTACGTGGGTCGATCATTTCTGGGTTCGCTTCTAATACTTCACGAACTACTTTAGTTTGTTGGATTTGGTTTTCTGTATTTACATTAATTTTAGAAGTACCGTAAGAAATTGCTTTTTGGATATCCGCAACTGGGATACCAGTTCCACCGTGAAGTACTAATGGTACTCCAGCTACTGTGTTGATTTCTTCCATTTCTTTGAAGCCTAAGTTTGGTTCACCTTGGTAAGGACCGTGAACTGAACCTAATGCTGGTGCAAGACAGTCAACTCCAGTACGTTGAACTAGCTCTTTACATTCGTTCGTATCAGCATACATGATGCCACCTTGTACACCATCTTCATTACCACCAACTGTACCAAGTTCTGCTTCAACAGATACTCCGTGGAAGTGTGCAAGTTCAACTACTTTAGAAGTTACAGCAATATTTTCTTCAAACGGATCGTGTGACGCGTCAATCATTACAGAAGTGAAACCTGCATGGATTGCTTTTGCACAAGATTCAAAGCTTGAACCATGATCTAAGTGGATTGCTACAGGAACGGTTGTACCTTGTGCTTCCATAGTAGCTTTTACCATCGCAACTACTACATTGAAACCACCCATGTATTTTCCAGCACCTTCAGATACACCAAGGATTACCGGTGATTTTTCTTCTTCAGCTGCTTGAAGAATAGCTTGTACATACTCTAGGTTATTAAGATTAAACTGACCTACAGCATAACGATTTTTATTAGCTGTTTCAAGCATTTCTTTCATTGAAACTAATGGCATAATTGCTCCTCCTTTAAGGTATGTATATACAATTGATTTAACAATCGATCCTCTTTCGAAAGATTGCACCCATTAATAGAATACCAATTCCGACAAAAAGGTGCAACAAAACAATCGACAGAAAACGCTTACCTCGTCAAATTTCTAATAATCGCTCAAAAACGGATGAAAATTTAATCATCTATTCCAAAATATTCTTCAACAATAGGCGAATGTCATTTAATTGAAATGGTTTCCCGATTGTCTTCTTTACAGATTTTAAATTTTGCACATCATCTTCTGCTTTTTCTGGCAAACCACTCATCATAATAGTTGGAATTACAATATTATCCTCTTCCAGTTTTTTAACTAAAGTAGGACCATCGATAATAGGTAACTTATAATCTAACATGATTAGATCAGGCTTATTAGTCGTAACTTTATCTAATGCTTCTTTACCATTCACAGCCAACTCTACTTTATATCCCTCTTGTTGAATCACTTCTTCTAGTAACAGGCGAATACCTATTTGATCATCTACTACTAATACTGTTTTGTCCATGCTTGCCAGCTCCTTTATGTTTTTCTAAATATATATATAGTTGCTTGATTAATAATGTCCATAAATTGCGAATTGGCGTTTATTTTGTAATAAGCCCTTTTTCTTATAATTCGATATGATAGGCGAAAATCCTGCAATATTCGTAGTATTTTATAAAATTTGTTCTTTCTTATGGATGAAAAACAGCAAAATTAACTAGTTTATTTTGAAAAAGAAATCGCCATAGCAAGGAACTATGACGATTGGTAAAACGGAGCGTATCCCGATTTTATTTGTTAACAGCTGCATTGATGAAGCCATTGAATAGCTGTTGTGGTCGTGTTGGTCTTGATTTGAATTCTGGGTGAAATTGCGATGCAACGAACCAAGGGTGATCATTAAGTTCGATGGTTTCCACTAGTTTTTCATCTGGGCTTGTCCCTGAGAATACAAATCCGTTTTGTTCCATCTGATCACGATATTGATTATTAAATTCAAAACGGTGACGGTGACGTTCGTATACAATGTCCTCATTATTATAGGCTTCTCTTGTTTTCGTCCCTTCTTTTAAGCGGCACGGATACAAGCCTAAGCGTAACGTTCCACCAAGGTCAGAAACATCTTTTTGCTCTGGTAAAAGATCTATAATTGGATATGGCGTATTCGGATCAATTTCAGCTGAATTTGCACCTTCTAAGCCTAATACATTACGTGCGAATTCAACCGTTGCAAGCTGCATACCTAAGCAAATACCTAAGAAAGGTAATTTGTTTTCACGTGCAAAACGGATTGATTCAATCTTACCTTCAATACCACGATCACCAAAGCCACCTGGTACTAATAATCCATCAACATCTGCTAATTCATTTGCCACATTCTCAGCACAAACTTCTTCTGCATTAATCCATTTCACATCGATATCTGCATCATGTGCAAACCCTGCATGTTTTAATGCTTCTACAACAGAGATATATGCATCAGGTAATTCTACGTATTTACCAACAAGTCCAATTGTTATTTTTTTCGAAAGATTCAATACTCGTTCTACTAGTTGATTCCATTCTGTCATATCTGCCTGTCCACAATCTAAACCAAAATGGTCACATGTTAATTGATCGAGTTTTTGATCTTGCATAGCTAACGGGATATGATACAAGGTATCAGCATCACCTGATTCGACAACTGCCTTTTCATTAATATCACAGAATAAAGCGATCTTCTCTTTCATTTCCTGGCTTATTTCATGCTCTGTACGTAAGACAATAACGTCTGGCTGTATACCTAATGAACGCAATTCTTTTACACTATGTTGAGTTGGTTTTGTCTTTAGTTCACCTGCTGCTTTAATATAAGGTACTAACGTACAGTGGATATACATGACATTTTCTTTACCTATGTCACTTTTTATTTGACGGATTGCCTCAATAAAAGGTAAAGATTCAATGTCTCCGACAGTACCACCGATTTCGGTAATGACGATATCTGCATTTGTTTGTTTCCCTGCTTGGAATACTTTGTCTTTAATTTCATTCGTGATATGTGGAATAACTTGGACGGTTCCACCTAAATAATCTCCACGACGCTCTTTTTTGATTACGGTCGAATAGATTTTACCTGTTGTGATGTTACTGTATTGGTTTAGGTTAATGTCGATAAATCGCTCATAGTGACCTAAGTCCAAGTCTGTTTCAGCACCATCGTCTGTTACGAATACTTCACCATGCTGGTAAGGACTCATCGTTCCTGGATCGACATTGATATAAGGGTCGAACTTCTGAATAGTTACTTTTAGTCCTCTGTTTTTTAAAAGGCGACCTAGAGATGCTGCTGTAATCCCTTTTCCGATGGAAGAAACAACACCGCCAGTTACAAAGATATATTTCGTCACACTGTATCCCTCTTTCTTTTATAATTGTTCTATCTTTTGGCTTAGTATTCTGTTTTTATACTAAGCTTCATGTAAAATTGGTTCACTCCAATAAAAAGTGTTTCAGGGATATATACTCTCTATCCGTATATTCCCCAATTAGTACAGAATATCATTTAATTATAATTGCTTTCCAAAAAATAAAAAGCGCTCCCCTTAAGCAGGGGAACGCTATGTATTTTCCATTAAATTATGGAGCCCAATAAAAATTTTACTCAGAAGCTTATCGAAAGTCAAGTATACTTTAATAGTTATTTTCTATTTCATAATTGCCTTAAATCGATCGACTATATTTTCTACAGTAAATCCGTACTCTTTAACTACTATTTCACTTTCTCCTGATGCACCAAATTCTTCAACACTTACCACATCTCCGTTATCTCCAACATATTTATGCCAACCTAAAGAAGAGCCCATTTCAATTGCTAATCGTACCCTTAAATGATCAGGCAAAACTTCATTCTTATACTCGTCAGGTTGTTGTTCGAATCGATCCCAAGAAGGCATGCTGAGGACGGTAGCGTAAATATTATCTTTGGCAAGAGCTTTTTGCGCCTTGATTGCTAAAGAAACTTCTGAACCTGTTGCTAACAATATCCCATCAGGTGATTCCTGTTCAGAAATTATATATGCCCCTTTACATACTCCTTCCTCCGCTTGTTCCCATGATTTCGTTAAAGTTGGTAGCTTTTGTCTAGTTAATACTAATGCATGTGGTCTATCAGTACTTTCTATTGCTAATTTCCATGCTGCTCTCACTTCATTTCCATCTGCAGGGCGGATAACCGATAGATTTGGCATAGCTCTGAAAGAAGCTAAGTGTTCTACAGGCTCATGTGTCGGTCCATCTTCACCTACCGCAATACTATCATGGGTTAATACATAAGTAACAGGCACTTTCATTAAGGCAGATGTTCTTATTGCTGAACGAAAATAGTCCGAGAATATAAAGAATGTACCACCATACACATTTACTCCACCATGCAAAGCCATCCCATTTAATGCAGCACCCATAGCAAACTCTCTAACACCAAACCAAATGTTGCGACCAGTATAATTATTTGCTGAAAAATCTTGTTCATTATTTATTTTAGTTTTATTTGATCCGGATAAATCCGCAGAACCCCCAATAAAATATGGTATTTGTTGAGCGATTTCATTTAGTACTTTGCCAGATGCATCTCTAGTTGAAATACTATCAGAAGATGAAAACACAGGCATGGACTTGTTCCATTTTTCTGGGAAATGTCCTTTTATTGCAGTATTCAATTCATTAGCTAATACCGGATAAGCAGTTTGGTAGTCTTGCCGCAACTTGTTCCACTTCTTTTCTTTTTTCCACGCTTCTTCTTTCTGTAATTGGCAGAATTCCTTTACTTCATTTGGTATTGTAAAAGGCTCATCATATTTCCAACGATAGTTTTCTTTAACTAATTTCATTTCCTCTTTTCCTAACGGGACACCATGTGCTTGTGGAGTGCCACCTTTATTTGGAGAACCAAAGCCTATTGTTGTTTTGACTTCTATTAGTGTTGGTTTTTTTCTATTTTGTTTAGCTAATAATATTGCTTCATTTATCTCTTCTATATCATTGCCATCTTCCACTTTTATTACTTGCCAACCATATGCTTTATACCTGGCTCGTATGTCTTCTGAGAAAGAACGGTCTAAATCTCCATCTAACGAAATATCATTTGAATCATAAAATACAATTAATTTTCCTAGTTTTAAGTGTCCTGCTAACGAAGCGGATTCCTGTGAAACACCTTCCATCAAGTCTCCATCACTACATAGACAGTACGTAAAATGGTCAATGACCGGGTAGCTTTGTTTGTTATATTTAGCAGCAAGAAATCGTTCAGCCATTGCCATACCAGTTGCCATAGATATTCCTTGACCAAGGGGACCTGTTGTAGCTTCAACACCTATGGTATGACCATATTCAGGATGACCTGGCGTTTTGCTTCCCCATTGCCTGAATCTCTTAAGTTCAGCCAAAGAAAGACCATAACCATAAAGATGTAACAAGCTATAGAGTAGAGCAGATCCATGACCCGCAGATAAAACAAATCGATCTCGATTGAACCAATTTGGATTTTCTGGATTATGTTTTAAGTGCATGGACCATAAAACATGTGCTGTTGGCGCTGCACCCATCGGCAAACCAGGGTGACCAGAATTAGCTTTTTCTATCATATCTATCGACAGCATTCTCATAGTATTAATCGTTAGTTGATCGATATTAATAGTAGACTCCATTGTTTTCACTCCTTATTTCGGAACCTTTTCCCAATCTGCTAAGAATTTTTCAATACCTATATCTGTTAATGGATGGGTCCAAAGCTTAGGGAATAAAGAACCTGGTATTGTTGCAATATCTGCACCAGCTACAGCAGCATCTTGTAAATGATTGATATTACGTACACTAGCAGTAATAATTTCTGTTTCATATTTGTATTCTGTTAGTATTGTTTTTAAATCTTTCACTATGGCAATCCCCTCTGTTCCGATATCATCAATTCTTCCAACAAACGGACTTATATATGTCGCACCGGCTTTTGCTGCCATTAAACCTTGAGCTGCAGAAAATACTAAAGTAACATTTGATTTGATTCCTTCATCAGACAACTTATTCACTGCTCGCAACCCTGCTTCCGTCATCGGAATTTTCACAACTACATTTGGCGCCCATCTTGCAATTTCCCTAGCTTCTTTCAACATATCTTCGGTTTCTAATCCAATAACTTCCGCACTGACCGGTCCGTCTACTAATCTACATATTTCTTTTATCACTTCTTCAAAACCTCTTCCTTCTTTAGCAATAATAGATGGATTAGTAGTGATACCATCCACAAGCCCCAACTCATTTACTCTTTCTATTTCTGCTATATTTGCAGTATCAAGAAAAAATTTCATTGTTCTCCTCCTCGAATCTAAAGCTATCATTCTAACCTTTTTCGCAAAGGCTTAACATTTTGTTGAAGTTAAAGACTTAAGCTATGTGTGGATTAGGATGTTTGCATTTCACATATCTTAACTGTTTACTTTCACCATTTAGTATTAACGAGTGCGTCGTATAGTTTGATTCGGCATCTGTTTTAATACCATCCAATAAAATATTTTCCGTAATACCTGTTGCAGTAAATAAACATTCGTCTGATTTTATTAAATCAGAATGTCTTAAAGCATTTCCAGGATTATTAATCCCCATTTCAACACACCTATCGTATTCTTTTCTTGATTGTGGTAATAATCTAGCCTGCATATCTCCATTTAAACAATTTACCGCTACAGCTGCTACTACACCTTCTGGAGCCCCACCAATTCCATAGAATAAATCTATTTCTTGATCATCTATACAAGTAGCAACAGCATACGTGATATCTCCTTCATCAAACAAATATACCTTGGCACCCATCTTTCTTATTTCTTCAATCCATTTACTATGTCGCTCTCTTTTTTGAATTAATACTTTAACATCCTTTATATCTTTATTATTTGCTTCAGCTACCACTTGAACATTTTCTGTTAAGGGGGTATTAATATCTATTTTACCTTTTGCTTTTGCCCCGACTACTAACTTTTCCATATACATATCCGGCGCATGCAATAGTGCTCCGCTCGGCGCTGCGGCAATTACAGTAAACGCATTATCCTGACCATTTACAGTTGAATTCGTACCCTCAATTGGATCAACAGCAATATCCACTTTGGTTCCGAAACCAGTACCTACTTGTTCTCCGATATACAACATTGGAGCATCATCTAATTCTCCTTCGCCTATAACAATTCTCCCATTTATATTAATTTGATTGAGTGTATTACGCATTGCATTTGTTGCATCTCCATCAGCTTTTAGCTTCTTTCCGCTTCCTACCCAAGGAAATGAAGCTATGGCTGCTTGTTCCGTTACCTTAAGAAAATCAAATGCTAAATTTTGCAAGGCGTTAACCTCCCTTTCCTGTACAAACTACAGAAAGTTATTTTGAAGATTTTGTAGTAAATTCATTTTCTTTTTCTGTAATTTTCTTCACTTTTCTTTCAGATCCTCCAGACCAAAACGAATTGAGATAAGCCTCCACAACTTTTTTACCAACTTCAGGACCAATGATTTGCGCACCCATCGTCAGAATTTGTGCGTTATTACTTAGTTGAGCTCTTTCTGCAGAGTAAGTATCATGGCAAAGTGCTGCACGAATACCAGGGTATTTACAAGCAGCAATCGCAACACCAATTCCTGTTCCACAAATTAGAATACCTCGTTCCACCTTATTTTCACTTATATCTTTTGCAACTCGAAAAGCTACATCAGGATAATCTACCGCATCACACGAGTAACATCCATAGTCTATAAATTCATATTTTTCATTATCTAAATACTTTTTAATCTCTTCCTTCAATTCAAATCCATTATGATCACTACCTATTGCTATTTTCATTTTTTTTCTTCTCCTTTCGTTTTTAATTGTTTACAGTTTTATTTTAAAATAATACTTATTGTTTTTCAATGTTATTTTTTATTTATTTTCGTTTATATGGGAATTATTTAAATAATTAGAAATCAATCAGTATAATTCGAAAATAAATTTACTTTTTTCTCTGCAAATAAATAATTAACGAAACTTGTTATTAATTTCGTTTATTTTCATTATGTGATACAATTATGGGAGAATGCATAACTTTAGTATTAAAGGGTGATAATATGAGTAAAATGTTTGCAACCGAGCGAAGAAATGCTATCTTAGAGATTTTGCAAGATAAAAAAAGAGTCACTGTAAAAGACCTTTCTAAAATATTAAATGTTTCAGAAGCCACCTTGAGAAGTGACTTATCCAATATGGAAAAGAAAGGTTTACTAACAAGAACACATGGTGGCGCTGTTCTTGATTCTCCTATAAATGCTGAAAATACCTTTTCTGCTCGAGAAAAGAAAAATAAAGAAAGTAAAATTGCGATAGCAAAGAAAGCTATGACCTTCATCCATGATAAGGACTGCATCCTTCTGGACGCCAGCACAACTGCATTAGAAATTGCCCGATTATTAAAGGATCAGAATATTCGTCTGACAGTACTGACAAACGGTATTTCTGCGGCTATCGAGCTACGTGATAATCCTGCCATCACAGTTATTCTATTGGGCGGTATGCTTAGAAATGGATCCATGGCATTAGAAGGACCTTTTGGCACTAGTATCTTAAATCAGATTCACGTCGACACCATGTTTACTTCTGCAAGAGGCTTCACTCCAGATGAAGGATTAACGGATTTCAGCGTATACGAAGTAGAGTTAAAAAAGGCCTTAATTAGCAAAATTGAAAAAGTTGTCGCTATTATAGACCATACGAAAATAGGGGATAACTCCATCGCATCCTTTGCCAGTATTGAAGACATCGATGTTTTTATTTCTGATCAAGATATTGACGATAAACTGAAAGAAGCTTTCCAAAATAACAACGTCGAATTTATCTTATAATATAAATAAACAGATAGTGAACTTCCTTTTTCCATAGGAGTTTATACTTTTATTTAATCTAAAAACAGAAGGGGAGAGTAATAAGCCCCTTCTGTTTATTATTATTTAATACTTGATAGATTTTTTTGAAAGCATTCCATTATCAGAAAGGCAGAAGTAGCTCCTGGATCTTGAAATCCTTTTGATCGATCCCCTAATCTGCTCGATCTCCCTTTTTTGGATACCATATCTTTAGTAGATAGCATTCCCAGTTCAGCATCCTTTAATGCCTTATCCATCGCATGCACAAAAGATTGACCATCCCTCTGTAACTTCAAGGATTGGACAAACGGGTCAATAGTATCTATCATAGTCTTATCACCAATCTCCGCTTGTCCGCGTTCTTTAATGCCTTCTCCAAAGGCAATCCAAAAATCAAATAAATCTTGATCTTCAAATTCTGATTTACCTTTAAAAACTTTACTCCCCCTCAAAAAGCCAGTGGCATACAGCGGACCAACAGAGGAACCAACAGCATTCAGAAAGGTTTTAGCTACTATTTTACTGATCTCTCCCCCATCTGCTTCTTCCTTTAATTCATCATCCAACTTTTCCTTTACAGCTTGCCAGCCAATTGACATAGTAACACCATGATCACCATCCCCTAGTTTTCGATCTAAATCAGACAGATAACCTTTTTCTTGTTCGATCATCTCAATAACATTATATAAGTATTGTTTATACTGATCTGTTGTATAGATCATAACATCTTCCCCCGTTCCTTATAATTGTGCATACATCGGGCAATCGGCCACTAAATCAATCAATTCCACTAATTCATCATCTAACTTAGTGAGGGTAACAGAACACCCCCCCATTTCTAACGATGTACTGTAATTCCCTACATAAGATCGGTGAATTTCAATACCTTCTTCTTTAAGTATTTGTTCCACTCTTCTAAATACTATGTAGAGCTCCATTTTCGTGGTTGAGCCTAACCCGTTTATAAGGACAGCAACTTTATCACCTTTTGAAATTGTAATATCATTTAATATATCGTAAACTAATCGGTCAGCCACTTTATCAGCTTTCTGTAATTCGCCCTTTTCCACACCTGGCTCCCCATGATGGCCCAAGCCAATTTCCATTTCATTATCTTCTAGAGTAAAACTAGGTTCATTTGTTTGAGGTAAGTAACATGGGCTCAAACCTACTCCCATTGTTCGAGTAACATCGTTGGTTTTTTTTGCTACTTCTGCTACCTCTTTTAGGCTGTACCCTTTTTCAGCTGCAGCACCAGCAGCTTTTGTAACAAAGAATTCTCCTGCAATACCTCTTCGTTTTTCTATTTCATTATGGGGAGCAGAGGCTACGTCATCATTTACTACGACGAGTTCTACATCAATATCCTCCTCTAATTCAACTAGTTCCGCCGCCATTCCAAAATTCATAATATCACCAGCATAGTTTCCATATATATATACGACACCATTCCCTTTGTCAATTGCTTTGGTTGCTTCTACAATTGGATCTGGAGGTGGGGAGGCAAAAATATTCCCTACTGCTACGCCATCTGCCATACCTTTTCCGACATACCCCATAAAAGCAGGTTCATGACCTGATCCTCCTCCTATCAGGATACCGACCTTATTTTCACGAGTTTCACTTGCAATAACTATTGAACGTTTATTTTCTTCTAACTGTCTTACTTGCGGATGCGCCTTCACATACCCATCAATCATTTCATCAACTACATCATTTGGATTATTTATTAATTTTTTCATTCATACATCTCTCCCCCAAAATATTGATTAAGAAATATTTGCAGATCTGCAAATAACTTAAGGTACTAGGACTACCTTGAGTGAATCTCTCCCATTCTTAACCATTTGAAAGCCTTCTTCAAAATCTTCTAGTTTTAATTGATGTGTAACAACACCTTCTGTAGGAAAATCCCCGTTCGCAATTCCATCAATAACTATAGGATAGCAATACGGCCCTAGATGTGAACCTAGCACGTCAAGTTCTTTGCGATCCCCAATAATACTCCAGTCAATTGTTACTGGGTCCTTAAAAACACTGAATTCTACAAATCTACCTAATTTTCTAATTGCAGATAAACCTTGTTCTACTGATTTCGGATGTCCTGTAGCTTCGATGTAAATATCACATCCATATCCATCTGTCATGTCTTTTATAATTTGCACTGCATCATCCTTAGCAGGGTTAATAGTTAGATCAGCGCCGAACTTCTTAGCAAGTTCCAATCTATCATCAATTAAGTCTAATACTACTAACTTTCCTGCTCCTGCTTTTTTAGCTGCACCAACCATGCCTAGCCCCAATGTACCTGCACCTGCAATTACAACGGTATCTCCTATTTGAATCTGTGCCCTTTGAACAGCATGTAATGAACAAGCATAGGGTTCTATTAATATGGCTTTATCAATTGGTAGATCCTCTGGGACTTTATAATTGATTGCTTCTTTTGTAAATTTCATATATTTCGCCATACCACCGTGGACATTATACTGAAATCCATATAAGTCATGCTTTTCACACATCCAATACTGGCCTCGATTACAAAAACGACAGCCCCAACACGGTACTATCTGCTCCGATATAATACGATCTCCCATTTTAAAACCTGTTACAGCATCCCCAAGTGCTACTACTCGACCAATGAATTCATGACCCGGTATTACAGGTGCTTTTATATAAGCCGGTTGATAGTCGTCCCCCCAAAATGAAACAGCACCAGCATGAGCTTTTGCATCACCAGCACAAATCCCGCATGCTTCTACTTCTATAATAATTTCTTGGTCATTTTCAAGCTTTGGAGTATCCACTTCTTCCAAGCGGTAATCCCCAGGTCCATACGCCACAACCGCTTTCATTTTCTCTGGTATTGTTTGATTATTTGTCATATCTATCTCCCTCTCCTTAAGGTAATGTTGCAGTTACCTTTTTATTTTCTATACGTTCACCTGTTTCAACATCAAAGATATGAATTCGATCTGTATCAAATTTTATTTTTATAGGATCACCAGTATCAAAGGAATAAATTTCTTCAGAAACTATACTTAAAATGTTATCTTCTTCGATTTTAATATGAATTCTGCATTCCTCACCTAGATTCTCAAAAACTGTCACATTAGTATCAATCGAGCAAGGGAGTTCATCCACTATTACAGCTATATCGGTGGGTCGAATCCCAAAATGATATTCTCTACCTTCTTGAACAAATTCCACATATTTGTCAGGCACTTTAAACTGTAACTTTTCATTTTTGGACGTGAAGTACATTTTTCCATCTTCCATTTTAGTATAAACACTAAATATATTCATAGGTGGTTCTCCGATAAAACCAGCAACAAACTCATTTGCTGGATTATTAAAAACCTCAAGCGGTGTACCAAATTGTTGCAGTACACCATCTTTAATAATGGCAATCCGATCTGCCAAAGCCATCGCTTCCAATTGATCGTGCGTTACAATAATAGTCGTACACTCTATTTCATTGTGGAGATGTTTAATTTCGGTTCTCATCTTTTGGCGGACTTTTCCATCAAGGTGTGAAAGTGGTTCATCTAGCAAAAGTACTTCTGGCCTTCTAATTAACGCCCTTGCAATATTTACTCTTTGCTTCTGTCCGCCAGATAACGCACTTGGACTCACGTGCAGCAGGTCTTTTATGTCTAGTAATTCCGATATTTTTTCTACTTCTTCCTTAATTTTTTGTTTTGGTACACTTTTAGCTCTCATGTTAAAACTAATATTTTCATAAACTGACAACGGTGGATACATTGCATAATTTTCAAACGCCAGCCCAATATTGCGATCCTTTGGATGTAAATCATTTATTTTACGGCTACCAATCCATATATCACCAGAAGTAATATCCTCTAAACCAGCAATCATTCTTAAAGTTGTTGATTTACCGCATCCGGACGGTCCTAGAAGTGCAACAAATTCCCCATCAGTTGTTTCAATATTTAAATCACTAACGGCATGTATTGGCTCTTTATTTTTGTAATAAGTTTTATATAAATTACCTAATTTTAGCTTTGCCATACTACCTCTCCCTTAGCATCTTTGATAAATTTTGAAAGAAGGTTAATTTTGTCGGATCCAAAGAACATTGCTTTACTGATATCTAATTTAATATATATAGGCTGATTCATATCAATTTGTAAAACAGATGGTACAACTAACCTTATCTGGTTACCATTCTTTTCGATAGTCAAAACGGCTTTTGCCCCTAAAGGCTCAAAGCTGTAAACGGAACATTCTACACTATGTTCACTTTCCTTCGAAAAGCTATATTTAATATCTTTAGGTCGTATACCTACCCGAACATCTTTTGTATTTTTATCCAATTTCCTTTTTACTTGCTCTGGTATGTCTTGTTTTTTAGCTTCCTCGAAAATAGATAGTTGCTCATCTTCTGTGACAATCGCATCGAAAAAATTAATTTCCGGTTCTCCAAAGGAACCTGCAACAAATTCATTATGCGGATAATAATAGATATCATCAGGGGTTCCGATCTGTTCTACTTTCCCTTCATTGAGAATTGCTATTTTATCACCTAAACTTAATGCTTCTAAATAATCATGTGTGACATATATAGTTGTTGTATCTAGATTTTTTTGCATTTCTTTAAGTTCTGCTCTCATCTGGTGGCGAAGTTTAGCATCCAGGTGTGTTATTGGTTCATCCATAAGAAACACATGGGGAGTTCTAACTAGGGCCCTTCCTAAGCCAACACGTTGCCGTTGTCCGTTTGATAATTCTGAAATATTTCTTTCTAACAAATGATCAATTTTTAATATACTGGCAACCCTTTTCACTTCTTTTTCTATGACTTCTTTTGGCTCTCTGTATTTTGGACTTTTAAGCGGTGAAGCAATATTTTCAAAAACGGTAAAGTGCGGATATAATGCATAATTTTCAAAGACCATTGCAATGTTTCGGTCTTCTGGTTCCACGTGATTAAAGTATTCACCATTCAAATAGACATTTCCGTAATCCGGTAAATATAATCCTGCTATAACATTTAACAAAGTTGTTTTGCCAGCCCCAGCCGGACCAAAAATAACGAAAAATTCTTTATCTTTTACCGTTAAATTTATATGGTCCAAGGCTACATCTTTTTTGAATTTTTTAGAAATTGATTTCAATGTAATATCTGCCACCTTTTTTCCTCCTTTCAATTATCCTTTTACAGATCCCATACTCAAACCACGAACAAGGTGCTTCTGGATAGATAAAGCTAATATAATAATCGGCAATGATGATATTAAGACTGCACCTGCCATTTGGCCATAATGCACAGTATCAGATGCGACATATTGAAGCATTGCTACTGTTGTCGTTGTTACATCTTGTCCTGCTAACAATAACGAAAATGTGAAATTGTTCCATACAAATATAAGGGATAACAATGCTGAAGCAACTAATCCTGGACGTATTAACGGCATAACTATTTTCATAAATACTTGCCACCATGAATAACCATCAAGTCTGGCAGCATTTTCTACCTCCACTGAAATATCCTCGAAGTAACCTCTTAAAATCCAAATCAATAAAGGGAGCGACAATACTTGGAACACCCAAATTAAACCTACATAAGTATCATAAAGCCCTAATTCCTGGTAAAGAAGGAACAAAGGTAAAACAACTAATATTTCTGGAGCAAATCGGAATGATAAGAATGTAAATGCAATTCCTTCTCTCCCTTTAAAATCAAACCGGGCAAGCGCATACGCTGCTGGTACTCCTACAATTATCGATAGAGTAATGGCTCCAAAACTGACAATAATATTATCTAAAAAGTAACCTATATATTCACCATCGGAAAATAGAGCGCGGTAGTTTTCTAATGTTGGCGTGAATATAAAGGTCGTATTAAACATTTCTCTATCATGCTTGAAAGAAAGTATTACCAGCCACAGCAGTGGAAATATCGCATAGAAAGCATATAAAAGAAGTGCTACATTTTGCAAAGTCGTTATAATTTTCTTTTTCATATTTTCCCTACTTTCCTGAAGCTTTATTTTGCGTGTGTGTCCAATATTTAACAATATAATGACTTAAGAAGTATACAAACACCCACAGGATTAGCATAAATGGTAATGATACACCTAATTCCTTGTACGTAAATGCTTCGGTATAAGCTGTTAAAGGTAATGTCATTAAAGTGTCCCCTGGCCCCCCACGAGTTAAAGCAAAAATAATATCAAACATTTGCAAGGACAACATCAATCGGAACAATACTGCAATAATTAACATTGGCATGATCATTGGCAAAGTTAAATTTTTGAAAGTAAACCATGCTGAACCACCATCAATCATAGCCGATTCGAACGGTGCTTTCGGCAATGAACGTAAACCGGCTAATACTAGGATGGTTACAAATGGCGTAAAAACCCATGCATCAATGATTAATACCGTAAATAATGCTGTTGAAGGGTCCGCTCCCCAATTAAAGTTTGAAATTCCGAGCTGTCTTAACCAGTCACTGTATATCCCAACTGAATTATTCGTCATTAATTGCCATATAATTGTCGCGATAACCGGAGCAATAACTAGAGGAAAAATTAAAATGATACGAAGTGCTCTTGATAGAATATTCTCGCGATTTAACAATAGCGCAATCCCGATTCCCAGTAATGTTTCGATTAATGTCGCTAAACCAGCATATAATAAGGTAACACCAACACTATGCCAGAAATCTGCAGAGGTAAGCATCGCTATCCAATTTTCTAATCCAACAAATACATAGTCTGGATATTTAAAAGAATAATTGGTTAATGAAAAATAAATTGCCATGCCAAACGGGATTAAAATTCCGATGGTAAGTAAAAAAGCAGGACCTAAAATGATAAACGGTCTCATTTTAATCTTTAAAGGCACTTTATTTGTCAAATGTTCTTCTTCTAGTTCTTCATACGCTTCTGTTGCCATTTGAATTTCCCCCTTGGATAACAGGGTGGAGGAAGCTCCACCCTTAACATTTTAAGTATTTATTCTGCTCTTACTCTGGAAACTCTCTCCTGAATATCTGCATTTAATTGATTCATTCTTTCCTCTGCATCAGCACCATTCACAATATCTTGCAATGCTGCTGCCCATTCAGTAGTAGTATTAAAAAATTCTGGTTGTGGTGTAAATTTAATGGTTGATCCATCAATTAACTCATTAAACGTTTCTACATAACCTTCAATGTCTCCGATTCTTTCCTGATATTCATCACTTTCAAATACAGATTTTCTAACCGGATCTACTACATTCGCTTCTGTTGCGCCCCATTGCATATGCTCTTTACTAGTAAAGTACTGCATAAACAACCAAGCAGCATCTTTTTTCTCGGATGATTTATTCATAGCGATAGACCATACCCACATGTTTGTTCCAAGCTCACCATCCTTTGTACGAGGTGGCGTGGTGACCCCAATGTTCCCAGCTTCCAGAGCTTCCCCTGGCACATTATGAAATATTGCCCAGTTACTAGCGTCGTAAGCAAATGCTGCTTTACCTTGTGCCAAATCGTTTGAAACTTGATACCACGTATAACTTGACCAATCAGAAGGACCTGCTTTATTTACTAGTTCGGCAAACTTTTCTGTAATTTCAATCGATTCCGGGCTATTAAGATGGGGTACTAGCGAACCATCTTCTACCGTAAAATCTACTGCTCCATGGTTATCAAACGAAGTCATATATCCTGGATGAATAGTTGCCCATGACCTAGTACCCCGAGTACCTACACCATAACTACCTTCACCATTCCACCCATCCAATTGGGCACCAACTTCTATTAATTCTTCCATCGTTTCCGGTGGTTCTTCTAAACCAAGAGATTCCAACGCACGTTTGTTATAGTGTAATAAATTAAACTCGTAAGCTAATGGTACTGTATATAAGTTTCCTTCACCTACTGCATGTCCCGGAACACCATCCCAACGACCTGCACCTAAAATACCTTCATAAAAATCATCCACATCATAATCCGGAGATGTTCTGTTCTCATCTTCAATAAAGGTGTCTAATTCCTGCATATAATCAGCAGTTGCATATTCCCATACCTGATAAGCACCAGTCATAAAAACGTCTGGATTACCATTTTCTGCATTTAATGAAGTTGTTAATTTATCAAAATAGTTTTCTTCTGGTGTAAGTGAGTGATTTACCTTAATTCCAGTTTTCTCCTCAAATTCCGGTATTCTTTCGATAATAGCTTCCGCATATGGATGTTGATTAAGCATCACCTCAATCTCTTCTCCATCAAAGCGCTTCCAATCAAACCCGTCAAGTTCTTCTAAATCAACCGTATCTGTTGAGGAGCTATCCCCCTTATTTTCTGTAGCGCTTTCATTAGAACAGGCAATTGTAAACATGAATGCAAGAACACTTATGAAGCCAAATATTATTCTTTTCAATTCGTTTTCCTCCCTAATTTTTTTAGCAAAATGTTTTATGTTTGTCTCTATTTATTTTCACCTCCTAACGTTTTTTCTTTCTTGCGTTTTATTTTACATTATTATTTTTTGTTGTCAATACGTTTCGTTTATTTTCATTTTATGTTTTTAAAGTGAAAATACTTTATGTTTTCTTTATTTCACCGTAACCAGCTGTATGGTTGAATACTGATTTTTTAGTTTCTCAAAAAACTCTTTAGGGGCTTGTTCACTTGTGATTAATACATCGATTTCATTTGTTTCGAGTGACGTAACTACTGATTTTCGGTTTATCTTTGTATGATCTACTACCGCGACACATTTCTCAGCTCTCTCAGCCATATATTTTTTCAATTGAGCTTCGTGAACACTGAAATCATTTAGTCCACTTTCCACAGTAAAACCGTGTGGTGATGTAAAAAAAATATCAGAATTAATTTCTGATAAAATTGTTTTTCCAAGTGAGCCTTCTATTTCTGTACTTCCTGGCCTGACTAACCCTCCGATCATAATGACATTCAAGCTTGTATTCTCGGCAAGAATCTGGGCAGTTACAAGACCATTTGTAATTACAGTTAAATTCTTTTTATATACAACTAATTGCTTTGCTAACTCTAAGCAAGTAGAACTTGCATCAATGGTTATGCAATACTTCCCCTCAATCTGTTCCATCGCTTTATCACTAAGCAATTTTTTCTCTGATTGATTTTGCTCCACCCTAGATCTAAATGCTAAATTCGGGTCATATTGCTCCGGTAACATTGCCCCACCATGGGTTTTTACTAAAAACCCTTCCTCTTCTAAGATTTTCAGGTCATTTCGTAATGTTCCTTCTGATACACCAAACTCCCTGGATGTATCTTTTACTAATAATTGTTTCTTTTCGTTTAAAATTTGAATAATTTTTTTCCTTCGGCTAGGTGCTAACATGTTTTCACTCCTTTTTATATTAAAGTAAATCAACTGGTTTTAATCAATTATTTTCGAGTTATTCTTTTGTTTGTTATTGTTTCGCATTGTTTATGTTGCCATTATAATCATAATCACTAATAAATGTAAAGGAGGGGCAGCACTTTATTAAAAGGATTAGAAATCCTAATTATAGATATATATTGAACTAATTGATAAAGCTACAGGAAAAACAAATCGTATTAACCTCCTCTATTACTTAGGAATTCAAAAACCATTATCCATATGCGAGAATTTAAGTTTGAGGTAGTGAAGTTTGAAAGATATCAACCAGTCACCTGTAACAGCTCCTGACAAAGAAGACTTATTTCTTTATATTGCTTGATACTTTTGCCTATGAAGATTTGGATATTGTATAAAGCAGTTACAAACGCGATAGAATTATCGTTACAAATGCAGATAAACTTTCCTTAAATCTGAAAGATGTGCTGCTATGAAGCCACTACTGGCCAAAGACTGAAAACATTATTGAGAAATCATTATATTTCATGAGAGAACATGCTTTAAGGAGGAAGTATTGCTCCTGAACGCTACATAAATTTTCAGGGATAAACTTGTGGAGTCAGATATTCATATGGGGATTTTGGACAACTTATTTGGTAATGTGGTGGAGGTTGGATCATTTACCTAAAAAATCGAGCCTAAATATATTGTTTCTTCAATTATTAATTTTACACGAGGGAAATTGAAAACGAGAGATAGTTAAATGGATTTAATCCAAGAATATAATCAACTAAGGCACAATAGTGATTGTGGAAATCGACATTATCCTATTGAAATCGAAAAGAAAATGATTAATAACCAAGTTTTTATGAATTGATTGACTATTAAACATTACAATACCAACATATGGATTTAAAAACATGTATGAAGTAGCGAGGGGCAGAAGTAAATCAAATGATCAGATGCTGGTTAGACTATAATTAGCATTCTTATGGCGTTACTAGTCAAGTCTATTTTACTCAGTCGATCACACCAAGCTTCAGGAGTTGAACACCATCTTAAAAAACAATTATTGCATAAAGCAAAAGTTACCGTGGTATGTCAACTTATTGCTGCTCAATACCTTATTTGATATCAAGGAACGGCAAAAAAACTGAATACAATCAAATCAGAGATTACTTTGACAAATTCATTTGTATTGGCCCACATAAAAGAAACTAACGGCTAAACTCATCACTAAAAACGGTTAAAGACCCTTGGTTTATGTGAACCTAAGGTCTTCCAACCGATTTAGTACAGACAGCAGCATGTAGAAAGGTCATGATTACAAAAACACTTTTGCGTTTTTGTCCTAAAAATCAAATTAGAAATTTACTTTTCCTTTTCTTCTACATCGAAATCATCATCCACTTCGTCTTCGAGATCGTCATCATCGAAGTCAAAGTCATCATCAGCGAGATCTGAATCCAGTTCCTCGTCATCGAAACCAGCTAAATCCTCTTTACTAATAATTGTTTCATCGAGATCTTCCGTTTCCTCCAATGGTTCCACTGGAGCTTTTTTCTTTTTAGCTTTTTTCTTTTTCTTCTTTTTCGGTACAGGTGTAATATCTTCATCAATCTCTTCTACTGGATACCACCTTTTTAATCCCCACATGTTCGAACCTTTTGTCATAAAACGGCCATCTATATTTAAGTCAGTATAAAATTGCGAGATCCATATATCTTTTTCCGCTTCGGATAAATTCTTTAATTTAGCCACACGTTCATATATATCACGGAAATTAATTGCTTTATTTTCTTCTTCTAAAATTAACGTTGCAATATCAATCATTGCCATTTCATCTATACTTTCTTTTGTTATGTCTTTTAAACTCACGCTTTAGCACTCCTTTTTTTCTAATCTATATGTAAACAAAATCACTGATTAGTTAAGTTCTACCATCATATTATATGGCTTTGTTAATTGAAATGCAACAATCTTTAAGGAAGCTAGTTTTCAAGAAAAGATACCAGCTTTTCAACTTTTTCTTCTGTCAGATCACCGGAGTTGTCAAAGATTTCGATGTTTCCTTTCGGGATATCCCAGTTGATAGTAGGAACGAAATCTACTCTTGTTTCATACGAATCCCAATTTTCCAGCTTCCATGTGTCGCGTTCTGTACCACGTTCTTCAATTCGTTTTCGTTGTTGCTCAATATCCTGAAGTGTTACTACTACTACCTTCACATCAACTTCTTCTTTCGTTTTACCGCTAGCCGTAACCACTTCTTCAATCCATTCTTTATTTTTTAATTCGGCAGTAAATGGGGAAATCATAAATACATTTTGTCCAACACGTAAGTTTTCAATACATATATCTTTCGTAGTATCGTACTCTAAATCACGAAGGTTTTCTTTATAAAATTTGGAATCACGATCTTTTGGATCTAGATCATTCATTTCAAGAAAACGTTCCACAAAACGTCCCCCAACTGTATCACGATCAAGAAATGCGCATGGAATATGTTCTGAAATTTTCTCTGCTACTGTTGTTTTACCTGTTCCTGCCACACCTACAAAAAACACTAATTTCTGCATGATTTACACCTCTTTTATTAATCTGTTCCTTCTTTATGTTAACTTATTATTTCAAAAAACGCATCCATTATGTTGCTTATGATTTTAACCTTTTTTGGGTATAGTAACAAGAGGGAAATGAGGGAAAAACATATGCTATGGATCATCATCTTATTAATTCTTTTATTAATGATAGATTTTCAAGTTGGTCGTTTTCTTGTTTCAAAGCGAAATAATAGTCAAAGTTGGCAGACAACTACTGAAGAAGTAGAATTGTTCGCTGAGGGGAATTCCCTGTTTGAGGCAATGATTGCCGATATAGAGAAAGCTACAGAATCAATTGATATTCAATTTTTTATTATTCGTAACGATCGCATAAGTAATCAATTTTATACGTTGCTCGCCCGTAAGCATGCAGAAGGAGTACGAGTTAGGTTATTGACCGATTGGGTGGGTAGTTTTAAATTTCGCAAAAAATGGCTTAATCAAAAGTTTTTTGTACGTAAAACGAATCCACCTCGTTTTCCTTTCTTCTACCATCTACAGCAGCGAAATCATCGCAAAGTGCTTGTGATTGATCAGAGGATCAGTTATTTTGGTGGCTTTAATTTAGGGGATGAATATGTTGGTAAGGATGTTAAGCTAGGAAAATGGCGTGATTATCATTTGCGGATGATTGGAAAGATTGGAGAAGTGATGCAGGAAAGCTTTACTAATGATTGGGGATTCACGAATAAAGGACAAATCCCTCAAACCGGTGATATAGAGGTATTATCAACAGAGGGGGAAGTATTGGAAAAAGAGTTGCTTGATTATATCGAGAACGCAAAAGAAACGATTGAAATTGGCTCCCCTTATTTTATACCAACCCGAAAACTCGCACAGGCACTAATGGATGCCTTGGCAAGAGGCGTCGACGTGACGATTTTGGTTCCGGAAAAAGCTGATCATATTATCGCTAAAGCAGCGGCATTACCTTACTTCAGAAAAATGAAGGAGCATGGCGCAACTATTTATTTATATGTCGATGGCTTTTTTCACGGAAAGGTATTATTTTTTGATCGAAAAATCTGTGATGCAGGTACAGCCAATTTCGACCGCAGAAGCCTTCAATTGAATCAGGAATTAAACCTGATCGTTGGCCATGAACATCCTATCTACCATGTAATGCGCAAAACGTTTGACTTTGATATAAGCACAAGCAAAAGAATGACAGACACCTGGCTTAACCACCAACCCCTATACCTCAAAATCCTGTCATGGATCAGCATCCCCTTCCGTATTTTTTTATGATGCAGAAGGGGATTTTAATTCGTTTTAGATACAAACTGCGAAATAGTGAAAATCAAATTTCTCTGCTCCATTCAATCCATAGGAAGTGCTGAAATACCGCTCCGGCAGAATACTTCGCTTTCCGTGGGCACGGCTTCAGCTAACTTGGTAAAGAAAATCACTTTACCAAGTGGATCTTCAGCTCGCGCTGTTCCCACTGGAGTCTACGTATTCTGCCTGCGCTAGTAGTAATTCTTTTATTTTTGGAGGAATAGAACTAATGGAGTATATTCTATGGATTCCCTCATACTTATCCAGGAAACTACTCTAAGCTGCGGAAAAATGCGACACTCCTGTGGGAGAGGAACAGTCTGAAGACCCCGCAGTGAGCGTTCTTTGCTCGCGAGGAGGCTGAAGCGTTCCCCACGGAAAGGGAGTGTTTTTCCGCAGCGTTGGACTTGCACTCATCTCCTAAACGATGGGAGGAAGGAACATAAAAGTTGCTGCGTAGTTTATGTTTTATGTCCACCATTGTGTACATACTATATGCGTTTTCTGATATTCGTTGTAGAAAAAGCTATAGCGGAGGCAGCCGAAGCGATTTCCTTGCACACGATAACTTTCATCATAAAAGTGATAAACAATAAGACTAGTCATCTCTTTTTATATATTGCTCATTTCAGATGTGAATAGGATACCTAAATGCTGTGATACCAACGGTTTACCTACCTTACAAGCAAAAAAGCTACGATAATCGTAGCTTTTACATACTTTCTGGTGCGTGGACACCGATTAGTTTCATTCCGTTTGCTAGTGTGATGCGAACTGCTTCCATTAGTGCTAGTCTTGCTTTTGTCCCATCAATGTCGTCTTCGCTGATTACTTTTTCAGCGTTGTAGAAGCTGTGTAAGTTTGCTGCTAAGTCGAAAATGTATTGTGTGATACGATGTGGTGTGCGATTTTCCGCTGCATCGGCAACCACTTGGGTAAACTCACCTAGCTTTTTCAATAAGTCCTCGGCTTTTTCGGACTGCAAACCAGTTGCATCATAATCTGCAAAATCAATTCCTTTTTCTCCTGCTTGTTTCAGCATTGTACAAATACGTGCATGTGCATACTGTACATAGTAAACAGGATTATCGTTAGACTGTGATTTAGCTAAGTCCATATCAAAGTCTAAATGTGAATCTGCTGAGCGCATCACAAAGAAATAACGCATAGCATCAATGCCGACTTCCTCCATTAATTCACGTAAGGTCACTGCTTTACCAGTACGCTTACTCATCTTCACCTTTTCACCATTTTCAAAAAGATTCACCATTTGAATAATTTCGACTTCCAACGTATCAGTATCATAGCCTAAAGCTTGAATAGCTGCGCGCATTCTTGGAATATAGCCGTGATGGTCTGCTCCCCAAATATTTATCAACTTATCAAAGCCACGATCTAGCTTATTTTTGTGATAGGCAATATCTGGTGATAGGTACGTATAGGAACCGTCTTGTTTGATTAACACACGATCCTTATCATCCCCGAAATCAGTTGTACGGAACCATGTAGCTCCATCTTGTTCATAGATATATCCTTTTTCTTTTAATAATTCAATTGCCGGAACAATTTTATTTTCTTCGTATAATGACGTTTCTGAGAACCAATTATCAAACGTTACACGGAATTGTCCTAAATCTTTTGCCAATTTATCTAATTCGAATTTCAAGCCATATTCTCGGAAAAAGGATTGCTGCTCCTCTTCTGATTTCTCCAGCAATGCTTCCCCATGTTCCTTTGCCAAAGATTCTCCGATGCCAATGATATCAGCGCCATGATAACCGTCTTCAGGCATGGGATAGTCTTTCCCTAAAGCTTGCATAAAACGGGCTTGTACCGATAAAGCAAGATTGTTTATTTGATTTCCGGCATCATTAATGTAATACTCTCGCTGCACTTCATAACCTGCTTTATCTAAAATATTGCATAATGCATCACCAACTGAAGCACCACGAGCATGCCCTAAGTGCAAGTCCCCTGTTGGATTAGCTGAGACGAACTCGACTTGAACTTTTTCAGCCTTACCCGTGTTTGAAGATCCATATGCTTCCCCTTGTTCTAAAATAGTTGGGATTAAATTCGTTAAGTATTGGTTGTCGATGAAGAAATTGATAAAACCTGGTCCTGCAATATCAACACTTTTAATCGATGCTTTCGAATGATCCAATTGGGCAACTATATCTTCAGCAATTTGACGCGGTGCTTTTTTGGCGATTTTAGCAAGCTGCATAGCGATGTTTGTTGCATAATCACCGTGAGCTTTATCTTTCGGTTGTTCGAGTACAACAGCAGGAATTTCTTCTTCCGTTGCCAACTCTGCTGCCAGTACAGCACGTTTAATTTCCGCCTTTAAATTTTCCTGCATCTTTTGCATCACGTTCATACAATAACCTCCATTAGTTTTCTTTTTTTACCATAATCGTTAAGCGGTGACGTCTTGGTGATTCCCCATTTAAGCTGGTTTGATAACTGATAAATAATTTGCCATTTTTATTAGCAACAGGTGATCGATATAAAATTTGATCTGTTTCAGTTTCCATGTGCATGGTCCCAAATGCATGGCGATAGACATTTTCCGTTATTTGCTTTTTTTGAAACTTTTGCAGCATCGATACTGCTCCAGACCTTTTGACAGTAACTTTGTCAGGTTGAATGGTAATCAGGGAATCTGTTTGTTCGTTATTTTCGTTTGTTTCACTAAATTTCAAAACAGTAGTCTCATCTTTTTCCAATAACTGACCTTTTTCTTCGACGACCGTAACGTCTTTGTTTCCTAGGTCGATAATTTCCATTGTCATCTTAATGGATACGGGAGATTTATTCACGTTATCATTCATCCTTCTATTGATCAAGGGCGTTTAACGCCTCAAGTGGTAATCTTGCATAAAAATAATCATCACGTTCTTCAATAAAACGTTGGTAAGATGTTCGTAATAAATATTTATCTTGCTTAGCTCGTCCTAAATAATATTGTTGAAATGGGGTAAGTTGATCGAAGCTTTCTAATATACGAATACATTTGTCCAAGTCATTTTCTGCCAATGCAATATGGGCCTGCTCTGCCTTATCTTCACTTGTAATACCTTCTGTTCTCTTATAATATGCTGCGATAAAAGGAAGAGTAAAGTTTTTTAAACCGTACAATGCTCGCTCATATTGTAATTGCCTTGCCATTTCCATGGCGACAGAGACATGGTGCATCGCCTGATCATAGCTTTCGAATAAGTAACCTTGCGCCAAAATATTATGAATATCAATTTCTTTCAGTTGATTATTTGTTTCCTTTAATAATTGATAACCATACTTACGTGATAAAATCAGTTCATTTCGTTTCCAATGATAATTAAATAATGCCTCATTTAATCTCGAATTAAATAAATCATATAATAATGGATCTTTTACATAGAGGAGATCTTGTTTAATCGAATCATTAAAAGTCCCAATTTTGCCATACTGATGCATATCAAAATAACTGTATATATGAACTAGATTACGAAGAATTTTTAATGTATACTCTTCATCATTTATCTTCAAGCGATTTACTGATTGTATATACTTTGCAGGAGCAGCAGGCTTCAATTGTTTTGCTCTCAATGTTTTACGGTCATACATGATTTGATAAATTCGTGATGTTTTTCGGACCAACTTGTTTGTAGCGTATTGTGTCTGATCAATCAAAAGCTTTAACTCTTCAAATAAACCATTGGCATACAAATATTCCATTGCCGTACATTGATTTACTTCATTTTTACTTGCTAAGCAAATTTCACTCATATCATTTAATTCGTTTGGCTGACCCTTCAACTGCTGATAAACAACGTGTAGAGGCATTTCTGTATCATTCAACAAAAATTCACTCACGATTTGATTCCTTTTCATGTAATATCTCCTACTCCTAAATAAACTGTAACATATTTTATCATATTTACGTCATAGTTTACATATCGTGTGACTTATTTCACCCAGCCTAATAACATTTCCCGCACAAACTTACTGGCAGCAATCACTGTCTGTTCGGTTGGATCATAATTTGGTGCTACTTCGACAAGATCGGCCCCGACTACGTGCACTTGTGATTGTGCAATCAAATGAATAGCTGATAATAATTCCTTAGATGAAATGCCTCCTGCTTCCGCGGTTCCTGTACCTGGGGCAAAAGCGGGGTCTAATACATCAATATCAATTGTGACATAAACGGGACGTCCCGCTAATTTTGGTAGCATTTCCTGTAATGGCTCAGCCACATCAAACTTCGCCATGTACATACCGCTTTCTTCGGCATAACGGAATTCCTCACGATCACCGGATCGAATACCAAAGGAAAAAACATTTTCAGGACCAATTCTTTCACAAACTTTCCGAATCGGTGTCGAATGAGATAACGGCTCACCCTCATATTCCTCTCGTAAATCTGCATGAGCATCAATGTGGATTACCGCCAAATCTGGATACTTTTCATACATTGCTTCGATAATCGGCCAGCTAACAAGATGTTCACCGCCTAAGCCTAACGGAAACTTTCCTTTAGCTAAAATTTGATCAATATAATCACGAATCATTTCCAGGCTTCTCTGTGGATTACCAAATGGAAGCGGAATATCACCTGCATCAAAATAGGTCACTTCTTCTAAATGACGATCTAAATATGGACTATATTCCTCAAGGCCAATCGATGCCTCACGAATCCGATTCGGCCCAAAACGTGATCCAGGACGGAAGCTCACCGTCCAATCCATAGGCATACCATAAAGTATCGCATCCGCTTCTTCAACATCTGGTCGTGACATGATAAATACTTTTCCAGAGTATGCTTCGTCAAATCGCATGTAACTTCCTCCTCTAAACAGTTAAATCCTCAACAAATTTTGGTAAAACAAAACAAGCATGATGCAGCTGTTTTGTATAATACTTCGTTTCTATTTCAAAAAAACGTTCCTCTTTTACTTTTAACGGGTCATGAATCTTACTGCCAATTGTAAATGTCCATAAGCCGCTTGGATAAGTGGGAATATTCGCCGTATAAAGCCGAGTTACAGGAAAGATTTCTTTTACATCCGCATATACTTGGCGAATTAAATCTGCTTTAAACCAAGGGTTATCAGTTTGTGCTACAAAGATACCGTCGTCTTTTAACGCCTTTGATATATCCGCGTAAAATCCTTTGGTAAAAAGATTAACAGCTGGTCCAACTGGTTCGGTAGAATCGACCATGATAACATCGTACGCCTTTTCACTTTCCGCTATATGCATAAATCCATCAGCAACCCGCACTTCTACACGTGAATCATCTAATTTGCCAGCGATGGACGGTAAATATTTTTTGGAGTATTCAATGACCTTTCCGTCGATATCGACAAGTACTGCTTTTCTAACTGAAGGGTGCTTTAAGATTTCACGAATAACTCCTCCGTCACCACCGCCTACGACCAAAACTTCCTTAGGGTTTGGGTGTGTAAACAATGGAACGTGTGCGACCATTTCGTGATAGACAAATTCATCTTTCTCTGTCGTCATGACCATGTCATCAAGCAACAACATATTACCCCACTCTGCTGTTTCAACCATGTCTAGCTTTTGAAAATCGGTTTGTTCTGTATGAAATGTTTTATTAATTTTTGCGGTAATGCCAAAGTTCTCAGTTTGTTTCTCGGTAAACCATAATCCCATCTGGATCGCTCCTTTATCTATATCAAGTAATTATTTTTGTAGTAAACAATACTATTCTAGAGTTTTTCCGTAAAAAATCAAGTGATTCTTTCATCTTACATGTTTATACCCTGCTTGTTTTATCCATAATGCTAATGATGGGTAAAACGGAACAAAATGCAGAAGAACTGTTCAGAGTTGAAATAGTTTAAAATTTTCTCATAGATGTTGAAATGGAGGTGTGGTCTGGTGAAGCGTAGACGTAGGAGGAGAAGGAGACGGTTATTGAAGTCTATTTTTTTCTTAATATTGATGATGGGTTCTTGTATTGCAGTGCTGTTGATTGCTAGCTTTTTACTTGGCCCGCCTTCATTAGACCGGTCTCAGAATACTATTTATTACAGTAATACGGAAGAAGTGATCGGTGAAGAATTCGGTTCAGAGAAAAGATATTGGGTATCCCTTGATGAAATAGATGACCACTTGGAACAAGCAACAATTTGGACAGAGGATCAACATTTTTATGATCACTTCGGGTTTGATTTTAAACGATTAGCCGGAGCAATCTGGAAGGATATTCGGACCATGTCATTAAAAGAAGGGGCAAGCACGATTACACAACAGTATGCTCGTAACCTTTATCTTACACATGAGAAAACATGGAAACGAAAATTATATGAAGCTTTTTATACCATTCGATTAGAAATGTTTTATGATAAAGATGAACTGTTAGAGGGATATTTAAACACGATATATTTTGGGCATGGCGCGTACGGTATCGAAGCTGCGAGCAAGTTTTTCTTTGATAAATCGGCAACTGAATTAAGTTGGGCAGAAGCAGCGATGCTGGCGGGAATCCCGAAAGGACCATCCCACTATTCACCTTTTCATGACCTTGATAAGGCAAAGGACAGGCAGGAATTTATCTTAACTAACCTCTACGAAAAAAATGTAATCGATAAAGAAACATACGAAACAGCTTTAAATGAAGAGTTAGCCTTTTCCGAAAAACGTACCATTACTACAAAAGGCGTTGCTCCTTATTTTCAGGATGTTGTCGTCAAGGAGTTGCAATCATTACTTGATGTAGACATCGAAGAAATTCGTTCTGGTGGCTACAAAGTTTATACAACATTAGACTTGAAGCAACAACAGGCAATGCAACAAGCATCGGACAAAATATTAAAAAACACGGAAATCCAAATTGGTGCTATGGCGATGGAGCCAGATTCAGGAGCTGTCACTGCTCTGATCGGTGGACAGGATTATAAAGCTTCTTCTTTTAACCGAGTAACACAAGCAAAAAGAATGCCAGGATCTGCTTTTAAACCTTTTCTATATTATACTGCTTTAGAAAATGGTATGACGCCAGCTACAACACTTATGAGTAAACCAACCACGTTTGAGTTAGCAGATGGTAAGGTTTATCAGCCTAGTAACTATAATGATTATTATGCGAACCAACCAATCACAATGGCACAAGCACTGGCACTATCTGACAATATTTACGCTGTCAAAACTAATTTGTATGTGACACCAAAGCGATTTGCACGAGTAGTCGAAAACAAATTTCAATTTAAAAGTGAATTAGATCCAGTCGCATCGTTAGCATTAGGAACCGAAGTGGTAACGGTGCGGGAAATGGTGACAGGATACAGTATGCTTGCAAATGGCGGATTAGATGTGGATGCCCATACGATCACAAAAGTAACAGATCCTTATGGTGAAGTGTTATATGATCGGGAGAAAGAACAAACAGAAGATAAAGGATGGAGTCTTTTTTCCAAGTCTGAGGATAAACAAGTATTGAAAAAAGAGTATGCTTATATCCTGACTGATATGATGAAGGGTATGTTCCAGGAAGAATTAAACGGTTATATGAGTGTAACCGGTGCCTCTATCGCTGACAAACTAACTCGAGATTATGCTGGAAAATCAGGAACAACTAATGTAGATAATTGGATGATCGGCTTTACCCCATCACTTACTGCTGGCGTTTGGGTCGGTTATGACGATAATCGAGAAATAGTAAAAACCAGTGATAAAAGATATGCCAAGGAAGTATGGGCAAGTTTTATGGAGTCAGCCCATAAAGACTTACCTGAAGAACATATTGTGAAACCGGAGAATGTAGTAGAAGTATCGATTGATTTAAATACGGGTTTTCTGGCAACAGATGAATGTGGCCAGACTCATAAGATGTTATTTGTGCGAGGAACACAGCCGACGAAATATTGTACAGTCCATTTAGAAGAATATGAACATGATCATCCTGGAGAATTAGATGAGATGATTCCGGAAGATCGCTTGCTCGAAAACTGGTGGGAATGGATGTGGAAAGGAGAAGACGGAAGATAGAACGGAAAAAGGCTGGGCAAATGCCCAGCCTTTTCCGGTCCTAGTAACTAAGAGTTACCATGTGTGTATATTTTATAAAAAATTGTTCTCATAGGACAAGTATAATTGTTCATTTTCAGATAAAGTTCACAAAATGTTCATTATTCTGGTAATGCTTGTTTTAGTTCATCGGACGAATTTTTCCACATTTCAGAATCAAATTCTCGCAAGAAATCAGCGAGTAACTTTTGTGATTTCTCATCCATATGATCAACAATCACATGCCCTTTCATCGATTTATCCATATGGTTTACGTGCTCCGGCATTGATTTGTAAGCACGTTTGATCGAACGGTCGACACGGATTTCACATCCAGTCACACCATGAAAGTACGGGCCATTTTCTCCACGTTCAACCGTGACCCAGACAATCCAGTACAGTTTACCGTTTGGTACATCTTCCTTATTCGGGAGAAACTTCACACGACGTTCCACTTCACTTCTCGCATGCATCGCTCCCATATCAACAAAGGCACGATCTTCATTCGGATCAACAATCACCGGGGAGATATTTTCTAAACTGACAGAACCAACACCATATCCTCCATGACCATCCGTGGAATCGTCCTTCATGATTGTAAATGCATTGGATTTCTTCTTCTTCTCTTCACTCATGACAATCCTCCTACTCATTTTACTTTTCATTGTAGCATGTTTAAAAGTGAGTTTTCATCTTCTTTGTTTCCCTCTTTTTACTTTTACGATACAATTATATTGAAAAGTTTCAATATAAAGGAGAGAATACATATGCCATACGTAACAGTTCAAATGCTGGAAGGACGAACAGATGAACAGCGCAAAGCGTTAATTGAAAAAGTAACAGATGCAATTGTCGAGACAACAGGGGCATCTCGCGAAAAGGTTGTCGTGTTTGTCGAGGATATTGACAAACGAAATTATGGTGTTGGTGGTAAGCGTTTAGTTGACTAATTTTGGATGAAGGACACTCTCACTGATTTTTATTCATGTGTCCTTCATTTTCTATTTTTATCCTTTTGTTGATATACTATCGATATGAAAGGATGTGTTTTGTATGGTTTATGCTAGTATAGGCGAATTTAACGCTATCGGTATTATCATTGCTCTTATCTCGTTTATCTTCTTTCTTACTATTATTATACTGATAACCTCACTAATTTTCCGCCCTAAACAAAATAGGAAACAACTAGAGCGGATCGAGGAAAAATTGGATAGACTCTTAGATGATCGAGTAGGAGGATAATCATTAATTGATTATCCGACCTCTCACACCACCGTACGTACGGATCCGTATACGGCGGTTCCAACTTATTTAGGCATGCACCTTTCTATAGTGCTGTAGACTAGAGATTAATCCGAAGTTGGTTAATCTCTGGTTAGTTATTGTAGTGGTCAGTATCCATGAGTAGGCAATACGGGTTACTCCTTTGCTAGTGTGACTATTCTTATATGCGTTGTATTTATCCATCCCTAATTTTATTAGATTCT